>NZ_CABVPR010000019.1 GCF_902499135.1 Burkholderia dolosa | reverse complement strand
GGCCGGCGCCGCGATGCAGGCGCTGTTCCGCAATCCGCTCGCCGATCCGGGGCTCGTCGGCGTGTCGAGCGGCGCAGCGCTCGGCGCGACGACCGCGATCGTGCTCGGCCCCGCGCTGTTCGCCGCGCACCTGCACGCGGCCGCACTGCCGGTCGCCGCATTCGCGGGCGCGCTCGCGGTCGCGGCGCTCGTCTACCGGCTCGCCGCATCGCGAGGCCGGCTCGCGCTGCCGTTGCTGCTGCTGGCCGGCATCGCGATCAACGCGCTGGCCGGCGCCGCGATCGGGCTGCTCACGTTCGTCGCCGACGATGCGCAGCTGCGCTCGCTGACGTTCTGGAGCCTCGGCAGCCTCGGCGGCGCGCAGTGGCCCGCGCTCGCGGCCGTCGCGCCGTGCGTCGCGATCGGCTGTCTGGTGCTCGCGCGGGAACGCGACGCGCTCAATGCGCTGCAACTCGGCGAGACCGAAGCGCTGCATCTCGGCGTGCCCGTGCAGCAACTGAAGCGGCGCGTGCTCGTCGCCGTCGCGCTGACCGTCGGCGCGCTCGTGTCGTGCGCCGGCATCATCGGCTTCATCGGGCTCGTCGCGCCGCACTGCGTGCGCCTCGCATGCGGCCCCGACCAGCGCGTCGTGCTGCCCGGCGCGGCGCTGCTCGGCGCGCTGCTGACGCTGAGCGCCGATCTCGCCGCCCGCACCGTGGCGGCACCCGCCGACATTCCGCTCGGCGTGCTGACCGCGCTGCTCGGCGCGCCGTTCTTTCTCGCACTGCTGTGGAAGAGCCGCGCCGCCGTCGGCGGATAACGATTCGTCACGACCATCATGCTCACTGCCCACCATCTCGACGTCGCGCGCCGGCACACCGTCGTTCTCCGCAATCTGTCGCTGTCGATCGAACCGGGGCGCGTGACTGCCTTGCTCGGCCGCAACGGTGCGGGCAAGAGCACGCTGCTGAAGGCGTTTGCCGGCGAATTGACCGGCCGTTCGGCGCCCGGCGGCGTGCGTGTGAGCGGCGACGTGACGCTGAACGGCGAACCGCTCGCGCACATCGATGCGCGGCGGCTCGCATGCCTGCGCGCCGTGCTGCCGCAGGCCGCGCAGCCGGCCTTTCCGTTCAGTGTCGACGAAATCGTCCTGCTCGGCCGCTATCCGCATCGGCGGCGCGGCGATACGGCGTCGCATCGCGATCGCGACATCGCGTGGCGCGCACTCGAGCGCGCGCGTGCCGCCGCGCTGGTGGGCCGCGACGTCACGACGCTGTCCGGCGGCGAACTCGCGCGCGTGCAGTTCGCGCGCGTGCTCGCGCAGCTGTGGCCGGACGATGAAGGCACCGCGCGCAGTGCGCGTTACTTGCTGCTCGACGAACCGACCGCCGCGCTCGATCTCGCGCATCAGCATCGGCTGCTCGACACGGTGCGCTCGATCGCACGCGAATGGCAGATCGGCGTGCTCGCGATCGTCCACGACCCGAACCTCGCGGCGCGGTACGCGGACACGATCGCGATGCTCGCGGACGGCACGATCTTCGCGCACGGCGCGCCGCGCGACGTGATGACGCCCGGCCATATCGCGCGCTGCTACGAATTCGCGGTGAAGATGGTGGACACCGGTGACGGTTCGGCGCCGGTCATGGTGCCGGCATAGTGGAGGTGCAGCTGCGGGCGCGTCGCGCATGGCCGGCGGGATCGCGGATCTTCCCGACGCCGGCGCGGTGATTCGGCTCGTTCGGCGCGATCCCGCCGGTTCAGGAGACCAAGCCGTCCGCTCCGATTCGCCCGCAACCGTATCGATCGGCCGCGATGACCGGATAGCCGGCGACGTCCCGCCTGCGGGCGCGCCGATCCCTGTACCATCTCCGCATGTTCGACACACACATCCGCCTGTGGAACCTCGTGCCCGACGGCGGTCCGATCCTGACCGCGAGCGGCGGCGTATTGCCCGTCGTCTGGCACGCGCGGCCCGCGATGCTGAAGATCGCGACGTGCGACGAAGAGCGTCGCGGCAACGCGCTGATGACGTGGTGGAACGGGCATGGCGCCGCACAGGTCTGGCTGCACGACAGCGATGCGATCCTGCTCGAACGCGCGCAGCCGGCGCCGACGCTCGCCGACTATTCCGCATCGGGCCACGATGACGATGCGCTGCGAATCGCGTGCGACGTCGTCGCGCGACTGCATGCGTATCGCGCGCCGGCGCCGCCTGCGCTCGTGCCGCTGCGCGACTGGTTCGGCGCGCTGCTGTCGTACGCGTCGAAGGACCGCATGCTGGCGCACGCAGCCGCGATCGCACGGCAACTGCTGGCCGGGCCGCTCGTCGATGAAGTCGTGCTGCACGGCGACATCCATCACGGCAACGTTCTCTATTTCGGCGACCGCGGCTGGCGTGCGATCGATCCGAAAGGTCTGCGCGGCGCACGCGCATTCGACTACGCGAACCTGTTCTGCAATCCGACGCACGACATCGCAGTCGATCCTGCGCGGTTCGAGCGACGCGTCGACGTCGTCGCCGATGCGGCGAAGCTCGACCGGCACACGCTGCTGCGCTGGATCGTCGCATGGTCGGGCCTGTCGGCGGTGTGGCTGATCGAAGACGATCTGCCGCCCGACACGCGCATGCAGGTCGCCGCATTGGCCGCGCACGCGCTCGGCCTGTAACGACGCGCATCGCGTCGCACGCTTCAACGAACGACAAGACGAAAAAAACCGCCGGCAACGACCGGCGGTTTTCGGTAGCCGACTGCCCGGCGCTCAGCGTGCCGGGTTCAGCGTCAGGTTCATGTGACGGTTCACGTCCTTGTACAGCAGATAACGGAAGCGGCCAGGGCCGCCCGAGTAGCACGCCTGCGGGCAGAACGCGCGCAGCCACATGAAGTCGCCGGCTTCCACCTCGACCCAGTCCTGGTTCAGCCGATAGACGGCCTTGCCTTCGAGCACGTACAGCCCGTGTTCCATCACGTGCGTCTCGGCAAACGGAATCACGCCGCCGGGCTCGAACGTCACGATGTTCACGTGCATGTCGTGGCGCATGTCGCTCATGTCGACGAAGCGCGTCGTCACCCATGCGCCGTTGGTGCCCGGCATCGGGATCGGCTCGATGTCCTGCTCGTTGGTCACGAACGCTTCGGGCAGCGGAATGCCGTCGACGGCCTGGTAGTGCTTGCGGATCCAGTGGAAGCGCACGGCCGCGTCGCTGACGTTGTGCAGCGTCCAGTCGGCGCCCGGCGGAATGAACGCGTAGCCGCCCGGCGTCAGCGTATGCTTGCTGCCCTGCAGCGTCAGCTCGGCTTCGCCTTCGACGACGAACAGCACGGCTTCCGCGTTCTTGTCCTGCTCGGGCTTGTCGCTGCCGCCGCCCGGGTTCACTTCGACGATGTACTGCGAGAACGTTTCGGCGAAACCCGACAACGGGCGCGCGATCACCCACAGGCGCGTGTGCGTCCAGAACGGCAGCCAGCTCGTGACGATGTCGCGCATCACTCCCTTCGGAATGACCGCGTACGCCTCGGTGAACATCGCGCGATCGGTCAGCAGATCGGTCTGCGGCGGATGGCCGCCATGCGGCGCGTAGTACTTTCTGTCAGACATAAGGCATCCAGGCAATGAGTTGGGCTTGACCCGACGCAAACGGCATTCGCGACGCGCGAGCGAGCGAGCGGGCGATGTACGCGTGCTGCGGCGAACGTCGTCGTCACGGGGAGCTCGAACGTGCTCGGGCGTTCGTTCGATCGGCCGGTTTCGCGGCGGACCGATCCGGTTCACCGCTCGACGCTGTCGACCTCGCTGCGTGCGCGGACCGAGTGGCGACACATGCGGCCGTCGACCGATACGCGCCCGGCGGCGCGGTCCGGTTCCGTACGCGGGCAGTTGACGATAGCGAAGCCGATTCCAATCGGCCAATTAAATGTTGCGATGCGCTCCATTCGATTTCGCACTGCGCGAGCGCGCGGCTCTCGACAGCCGATACGCGGCTGCGCGGCAATCGAATCTCGTGCGGCGATTCGTTTCAGTCGAGCGCGGATCGCCGACACGTGGATAAGCAAGGAAACGAGGAGCGAAGAAGCGAAGAAGCGAAGAAGCGAAGAAGCGAAGAAGCGAAGAAGCGAAGAAGCGAACGGATCGTACATCGCCGAACGCGCGCGGCGATGTCCGCCGATGACGTCAGAACGCCGATCCGGCAGCGCGGATCAAGTCGGTGTCGATCGGGGAAAGAGAAACGACCGGAGACAGATACGGGCTCATCCGAGCGCGTCGCTGGACTGCCGAACGTCGGCGAGAAAGGCCGAAGCCGAAAAGAAGCGTGGGCGTTGCCGAACGGATGTCGATATCGGCCCGGCTCAGACTGGCGGGCCGACCGTCGCGTCAAGTGCGGACGCGATGCGCGCCGGTGCGCGGCTCGCGCACCGTGCCGCGCACGCGGCGATCAGTCCCAGTCGCGATGATGATGGCGATGCTTGCGGTGGCGATAGCCGCGGTCGCCGCGATCGTACGAGTTGCGCGACAGGTTGCCGCCGAGCGCCGCGCCGGCGCCGCCGCCGACCGCCGCACCGAGCAGGCCGCCCGTACGGCCGCCCATCGCGTTGCCGGCCGCAGTGCCTGCGCCGCCGCCGAGTGCGCCGCCGATGATCGCGCCGGTACGCTCGCGACGGTTCGACGTCACCGCGCCGCCGGCCCCGCCGCCGATCGCCCCGCCGATCACCGAGCCCGTGCTGCCGCCGAGCGCACCGCCGACCGCTGCGCCGGCTACCCCGCCGAGCGCGCCGCCGAGCGCATTGTTCATGTCACCGGCCAGTGCCGGCAGCGCAGTCGCGCCGGTCACCGCGGCGACGACGAGAGCGGGTGCGATTTTCTTCCACATTCCCGTATCTTCCTTGTTCGCAATCTGGTTATCGAAGGTCCGCTCGCTATCGCGATCTGAATCGGTCGATGCCGATTCGGGGATTGTGCCGAATCCTGGACCAATTCATTTCAATGAGCTTGCGGCGAAGAATAGCACCGGTCCCGCGTCCTTGCCGTCGACATTCTGGTAACAAGTTGTTTACGGAAAACGATGCGGAAACTGGTCCGGGAGAACGGCCGGAAAGCCGCGTCGGCACGGCCTCCCGCGCGAATCCGGCCGCTCCGGAACCGTGCATCGGCAGCGGCCGGTATCGCGCGATCGCGACACACGCGGCAACACATCGGCACAGTCGCCGCAGCGCGTCGCCGAGCGGCGGCTTGCACGCAACGAGCGGGGTCAGTACACGCCGGGAAGCAGCCGCCAGCTACGTGCGCAGTAAGCGTCGTATTCGGCGCCGAACTGCGCACGCAGCAGCGCCTCCTCCGAGCGGATACGCACGATGAGCGGCACGAGCATCAGCGCGACCAGCAGCACGCCGACGATCGACCGGAACGCGAGCGCCCAGCCCACCGAACCGACGATCAACCCGAGATAGCTCGGATTGCGGACGCGGCGATAGATGCCGTCGGTGACGAGCGTGTGTCCCGGCTGGATCGCAACGAGCCCGCTGAAGCGGCGGCCGAGCACGAACACCGGCCAGATGCGCAGCGCGCCGCCGGCCACGTACAGCGCGACGCCGAGCCATCGCACCCTGTCGCCGCCGAACGTGCCGACATCGACGCGGTCGGTCAGCGCCGGCAGATACGCGAGCAGGAAGCCGAGCACCGCGAACGCGGCGAGCACCCAGCGGTTGCCGCGGTCCTCGCGCTCGCCGGCGCTCAGATTGCCTTCGGTGAACAACGCGACGACCGCCATCGCGAGCGTCGCGAGCGCGACGACGGTCAGCGGCGGATGCGAGAAAAACGCGGCGAATCCGCCGCTGCCGAGCACGGCAAGCGCGAGATAGACGAGCGTCGAGACGATCGACAGGACCGCGACCTTGGGCGCGATGGACATGGCTGCCTCACCGGATGCGTTTTCCCGTGAAGTATAGGAACGCAGGTGGCAACGCGCGGCCGACGGACGCGATTCGACGGCGGCCGGATCAGCGGATGTGGAAGTGGCCGCCGATTCCGACGCTGACCGGCGGCGCGTAATACGCGGGCGCATAGCCGTAATAGACCGGCGCGGGCGCGTAATAGCCGTAAGGCGGTGCGACGTAGCAGCCGGACAGGCCGCCGATCAGCGCGAACGTGACGAGAAGTCTGGACATGGGTCGATTTGCGGCGCGAAAGACCAGGGCACCTTGCGAAGGCCGCGCCGCCGAAGATCGCGGCGGCCGGCACGAAGAGGCAGAGGCGTCCGCCCTTTCCTGTCGCTCGATGAAGCAATGTGCGGAGTCTAGCGCCGCGTTTTGCGCCGCGCGTTTCGGCGGCCGTTACACGTGTTACGCGACGTGAACGGTGAAACGGCCGGTTTCGACGGCACTGTGCAGCGGCGGCGGCCGCCGCCGTTGCGCTGGCGCGCGTCATGCCGCGCGCGCCGTTCGCATCACATCGGACGATCAGACGAAACGAGCGCGAATGCGCTGCGCGACCGATTCGAGCGTCGCCGCATCGGCCACGTCGCGCGCATGCATCCGCAGCTCGACGCCCTCCCAGCGCGGGATCACGTGGAAGTGCACGTGCGCGACCGTCTGCCCGGCGGCCGCGCCGTTGAACTGGCCGATGAACAGGCCGTCCGGCTCCAGCGCCGAGCGCACGGCCGCGGCGACGCGCTGCGTCATGCGGATCGCGGCGGCAGCGGCATCGCCGGACAGCTCGAAGATCTGCGCGGCCGGCTCCTTCGGAATCACGAGCACGTGGCCGTCGGCCTGCGGCATCAGATCCATGATCGCGATCGTCGCGTCGTCTTCCGCGACTTTCACGCACGGCAGTTCGCCGCGCAGGATCTTCGCGAACGGGTTGTTGTCGTCGTAGGGCATGAGGTTTTCCGGTATCGGGTGGGCGGGAACATCGATGCCGGACGATTATCGGCCGACGGCGCGCACGATTTCAACTCGTGCGGGGGTGCGTGGGATGCGCGGATCGCCGTATCGCCGTGTCGGCGTGTCAGCGTGTCGCCGTGTCGGCGCCCACAGCGCGACACCGCGATCGATGGCCGCCACCCGTCACGCCGGCGCGATTGCAGCGCATCGCCCGAACCTGCGACACTGCCGCATCGTTGCCGACCGGCACGCCACAGGATGCCCGCGCATGACGCTCCCGCTCAGACCGTTGATCCGCTACGGCGTAGCAGTCGCGCTCGTCGGCGCGATCGGATACGCCGGCTACATGCTGTCGCGGCTCGCGCCGATCGCCACCGGCTATGCGGCGAAGGCGCTGTGTTCCGGCGTGTTCGTGTCGCGGCGGCCGCCGGCGTCGGTCATCGACGTCGACATCATGGCCGGCGTGCATCCGCTGCTGAACCTGGTGCGTCCGGCGATCGATCCCGAGCATCGTCGCGCGGTGGCCACCTTCGCCGGCTTCGCGCGACGCGAAGCCGACTTCCGGCCCGGCCTCGGCTGCACGCTGGCGCTCGCGCCGACAGACGGCGTGCTGCCGGCCGCGCTGCCGCCGTTCCCCGCTTCACCGGCCGTTTCGCCGACCGATTCGCCGGCCGGGTCTCCGGCTCCTTCACCGGCCGATCCGCCGGCCGTTTCGCCGACCGATCCGCCGGCCCGGTCTCCGGCTCGTCCGCCGGCCGATCCGCCCGCTGCACCGCCCGCCGACATCGACGCACGCAAATTGCAAACCGCACTCGACCGTGCATTCGACGAGCCCGACCCCGCGCGGCCGCGACGCACGCGCGCCGTCGTCGTGATGTGGCGCGGTCGGGTGATCGCCGAACGCTATGCGAGCGGCTTCACGGCCGACACGCCGCTGCCGGGCTGGTCGATGACGAAGACCGTGACGGCCGCGCTCGCCGGCGTGCTCGTCGCGCAGCACAAGCTGTCGCCCGACGCGTCGTCGCTGCTGCCCGAATGGCGCGGCACCGGCGACCGCCGTGCGGCGATCACGCTCGACGAGCTGCTGCGCATGACGAGCGGCCTGCAATTCAACGAGGACTACGACGACCCGCTGTCGGACGTCACCGTGATGCTGTTCACGCAGCCCGATACCGCGCGGTTCGCGTCGGCGAAGCCGCTCGTGGCGGCGCCCGGCACGCTGTGGTCGTATTCGAGCGGCACGAGCGCGATCGTCGCGCGCGTGATGCGCGAAGCGATGGGCGGCAGCGAAGCCGACTATCTGGCGTTTCCGCGCCGCGCGCTGTTCGCGCCGCTCGAGATGCGCAGCGCGGTGTTCGAGCCCGATGCATCGGGTACGCTCGGCAGCGCATCGTTCATGTATGCGAGCGCGCGCGATTGGGCGCGCTTCGGGCAGCTTCTGCTGCAGGACGGCGTATGGAACGGGCAGCGGCTGCTGCCGGAAGGCTGGGTGCGCTATCTGACGCGCGCGACGCCCGAAGCGCCGCGCGGCGAATTCGGCGCGCATCTGTGGGTCAAGGTGCCGGCGCCGTTCGACGATCGCGATCCGCACGCACGCGCACTGCCGGCCGATGCGTTTCATGCGGTCGGCCACGAAGGCCAGTTCGTCAGCGTGATACCGAGCCGCGAGCTGGTGGTCGTGCGGCTCGGGCTGTCGCGGCCGGAATCCGCGTGGAATCACGACGCGTTCCTCGCCCGCGTGCTCGATGCGGTGCCGGCGGCGCCCGCGGCCGGCGCGCGCGAAGGTATGTGACCGACGTCGGCAGCAGCAGCGCCGAGCGCGGAATCGCGCGTCGCCGCGCGTGCCGCATCACGGGTTCGCGCTGCCGCCGTACGTGTTGAAGCCGTCGCGCGTCGCGAGACGCTGCGCATAGCGCGCGACCGCCGGAAGATCGGGCCGCTCGAACGGCGTGCCGAACCAGCGGTTCACCGACAGGCCGATCGGGATGTCGGCGAGCGTGAAGGTGTCGCCGGCCACGAACGCGCCGGTCGCATCGAGTTGCGCGTTCAGCACGCGCATGTGCTTCGTCCATTCCGCAATCGATCGCGCGATCGCCGCCGGATCCTGATGATCGGGCGATTTCCGCACGAGGCCGAGGAACGCGCCGATCCACGCGCGGTTCAGGTCGGACGCCTGCCAGTCGATCCACTGGTCGACGCGTGCGCGCGCCTGCGGCTCGGCCGGATACAGCGCATCGCCGCCGTAGCGGTTCGCGAGATAGCGGATGATCGTGTTGGATTCCCACAGCACGAAGTCGCCGTCCTTGATGACGGGCACGAGCCCGTTCGGATTCAGCGCGAGATAGGCCGGGTCGTTCGTCGCCCGGAAGCCCGCGCCCCAGTCTTCGCGTTCGAACGGCAGGTTCAGTTCGGTGCACAGCCACAGCACCTTGCGCACGTTGATGGACGGGATCTTGCCGAGAATCTGCAGCATGCGGGCTCCTTGCGGGTCGGGATGCGGAGCGTCCGGCCGCACGATGCGCCCGAACGCGCTCACGCGAATTTATACACGAGCGCGCGGCAAACGACAGGACCGCCGAACGCGGCGCGCCGACGAAACGCCGTCCGCCGCGCGGCGGACGGCGGACGGCCTGCGATCGCCGCCGCCGTCGCCCGCTTCCTTTACAATGCGCGGGATTTTTCCGTTTTCAGGCCGTCTCCGCCTTTCAGACAAGAGGTTCCCATGATCATCAAACCGCGCGTGCGTGGCTTCATCTGCGTGACGACTCATCCCGTCGGCTGCGAGGCCAACGTCAAGGAACAGATCGACTACGTGACTTCGCACGGCCCGATCGCCAACGGCCCGAAAAAGGTGCTCGTGATCGGCGCGTCGACCGGCTACGGCCTCGCCGCCCGGATCTCGGCCGCATTCGGCTGCGGCGCCGACACGCTCGGCGTGTTCTTCGAGCGCGCCGGCAGCGAATCGAAGCCGGGCACCGCCGGCTGGTACAACAGCGCGGCGTTCGAGAAATTCGCGAAGGAAAAAGGGCTCTACGCGCGCAGCATCAACGGCGACGCGTTCTCCGACAAGGTCAAGCAGGTCACGATCGACACGATCAAGCAGGATCTCGGCAAGGTCGATCTCGTTGTCTACAGCCTCGCGGCACCGCGCCGCACGCATCCGAAGACGGGTGAAACCCTCAGCTCGACGCTCAAGCCGATCGGCAAGACCGTGTCGTTCCGCGGCATCGACACCGACAAGGAAGTGATCCGCGAAACGGTGCTCGAGCCGGCGACGCAGGAAGAAATCGACGGCACCGTCGCGGTGATGGGCGGCGAGGACTGGCAGATGTGGATCGACGCGCTCGACGCGGCCGGCGTGCTGGCCGACGGCGCGAAGACGACCGCGTTCACGTATCTCGGCGAGCAGATCACGCACGACATCTACTGGAACGGCTCGATCGGCGAAGCGAAGAAGGATCTCGACAGGAAGGTGCTGTCGATCCGCGACAAGCTGGCCGCGCACGGCGGCGATGCGCGCGTGTCGGTGCTGAAGGCGGTCGTCACGCAAGCGAGCTCCGCGATTCCGATGATGCCGCTGTACCTGTCGCTGCTGTTCAAGGTGATGAAGGAAACCGGCACGCACGAAGGCTGCATCGAGCAGGTGTACGGATTGTTCAAGGACAGCCTGTACGGCGCCGCACCGCACGTCGACGACGAAGGCCGCCTGCGCGCGGACTACAAGGAACTCGATCCGCAGGTGCAGAAGAAGGTCGTCGAACTGTGGGATCAGGTGACGAACGACAACCTGTACGAGCTGACCGACTTCGCCGGCTACAAGACCGACTTCCTGCGGCTGTTCGGCTTCGAGATCGCCGGTGTCGACTACGACGCGGACGTGAACCCGGACGTTCAGATCCCGGGGATCATCGACACGACGGCCTGACGGCGCCGGCCGTCGCGCGGGCCCGCACGCTGCGGCGGGCCCGCGGCTCGCGCGCCGTCAGAGCGGCGCCGCCTCGTTCAGATAGACGCTCGCCGACAGCGCGGCCTTCACCTGCCGCGTGAATTCGTCGGTCGACACTTCCTCCGCACCCGCTTCGATCGCATCGTATGCCTGGCGCACCACGTCGGCCGGCGTCGCCTTCGGCACGTCGAGCCCGCGCGTCAGGTCGGTGTCGATGAAGCCGGCATGCAGCCCGACGACCTGCGTGCGCTGCTCGCGCAGCGAGTGACGCAGCCCGTTGGTCAATGCCCACGCGGCCGATTTCGACACGCCGTACGCGGACAGAATCGGCCGGTTCACCCAGCTCGCGACGGACAGCACGTTCAGGATCGCGCCGCCGCCGTGGCGGCCGAGCGCCGGCGCGAATGCGCGCGACATCGCGAGCATGCCGAACACGTTGGTTTCGAGGTGGTCGCGCAATGCGTCGGGCGCGCCGTCGTCGGTCAGGCTGCCGAGCCGCGCGATGCCCGCATTGTTGATCAGCAGCGTCACGTCGCGCGCCGCGTCGGCCGCCGCGGCAACGGCCGCCGGGTCGGTCACGTCGAGCTTCACCGGCACGACGCCCGGCAGCGTGACGGCGGCCGGATCGCGCGCGCCCGCATAGACCTTCCGCGCGCCCCTTTCGAGCGCCTGCTTCGCGAATTCGAGGCCCAGCCCGCGGTTCGCACCCGTGATGAAAACGACAGCACCTTCGATCTTCATGATCGTTCCTTTCGCATGATGAATCGCGTGCGCGCCGGCTCGTCGCGCGCACCTGATCCGGTGGAAAAACTCGCTGCAACTGCGTACCGAACCGTTGCACCGCCGGCCAGCCTTCCGTTGCCGGTTGTCGGCTCGCCCGCGGCGCCGAAGACGCCGGTCGATTTCCACGGTGTCGTCGTGCCGGCCGCTTCGCGCGACGCGCGAAGTCGGCTACACTTGATCTCAATGTCGATCACCATCGTCTTTGCCGCGCATTGTGTCAGTGCGACATGCGCACGTCAATGGTGATCGCCATTGTGTTTTCCAATCGACGCGATTGCCGGAATGAGGGAGGAATCGATGGGCGTATCGAGACAGCAGGCTGCCGAGAACCGCAGCGCGATCGTCGCGGCCGCGGAACGGCTGTTCCGCGCGCGCGGCGTCGATGCCGTCGGGCTGACGGAGCTGATGAAGGAAGCCGGCTTCACGCAGGGCGGCTTCTACAACCACTTCAAATCGAAGGATGCGCTGGTCGCGGCGGTGATGGAGAAGGCGATGCAGGACCGCACCGACTCGCCGGCCGCCGACCGTCTCGACAAGCAAGTGGCCGCTTACCTGTCGCCGACGCATCGCGACAACGTCGCGGGCGGCTGCCCGCTGTCCGGCTTCGCGGGCGATGCGCCGCGGCTCACCGACGCGGCGCGCGCGTGCTACGCGCGCGGGCTGGCCGCGTATCTCGAGCGGCTCGAACGTCTGGTCGCCGCGGACGGCACCGCGCATGCGGATGCACGTCGCGACACGATCGCGGTATTCAGCCAGATGGTCGGTGCGCTCGTGCTGTCGCGCGCGATCGCCGGCACCGATGCAGCGCTGGCCGACGAGATTCTCGACGCGGCGCGGCACGCGCTCGTCGACGGGATCGGCGATCCGGCTGCGTCGGCGCAGGCGTAGGCGGCATCACGCGAACATCGGTGTCTGTGCCGGCTGCGGCGGCAGTCGAGTGGGCGGACGGGACGCAGCGGGCTGCTGACGCGGCCGCCTGACCCAGCCGCAACGCACGAACGACGCGATCGCCGCGCGGCTACTCCACCGCGCGTGCCGCATCCCACAGCGGCTGCGCGCCGAGCGCCGCCCGCCATCCGGCGAAGCGCGCTCGCCACGACTCGAACGGCTCCTTCAGCGGCTCGCGCGGATCGTCGCTCAGCGAATACGCCATTCCTTCGATCAGCCATCGCGGCTTCGTCATCACGGCGACGTTGCCGAGCACTTCCGCCTGCCGGTGATGAATCAGCTCGTGCACGACGAAATACGTGTGCCATCCGCGCGGCGCGATCGCGACGCCGACATTCCCGAGCGTCAGCGCCGCGCGTTCGCCGAGGCCGAACGCGTCCGCACATGTGCGCGTCGAGCAGAACACGACGTGCGGCGCCGCGTGAAACGGACCGACGGCCGCAGCCGCGCGCGCATAGCCGTCGCGGTACAGCCGCTGCGCGGCGTCGAGCTTCGTCGAATCGTCGATGCAGATGCCGGCGCGCGGGCACGTGACGTCGGGAACCAGCGCAGGCGCAACGACGCGCAGCGGCTTGACGACCCCATACGCCACGGTCGGCAGCGCGATCAGCACGCCGGCGCAGGTCAGCGCGACACGCGTACGGACGGGCGAACGACGTCGCATCGGCGAACCGTCCGGCCGACGCACCGCCGATGCCGGTCCGCGCGCAGGCCGGTCGTGCAGAAAGCGCAGCACCGCCTACGCAAGCTGCTTGTGAAAAAACGTCGTCGCGCACAGCGTGCCGTCGGGCATCAGCGCGTAGTTCGGCACGACGCCGACGCGCTGCCATCCCGCGCGCTCGTAAAGCCGTTCGGCGTCGCCGCCCGTCACCGTGTCGAGCACCAGCACCGTCTTGCCGGCATCGCGCGCGGCCGCGTCGGCCGCGGCCATCAACCGCGCCGCGATTCCCTGCCGGCGCGCATGCCGCGACACGAGCATCTTCGCGATGTCCGCGCGATGCGGCTGGTTTTCCGGCTGCGCGGTCACGACCTGCACGGTGCCGACGATCCGCCCCGCGGCGTCTTCGACCACCAGCAGGATGCGCTCGCGGTTCGCGACGCCTTCGGCGACGCGCGTCCAGAACGCGACGGCGGTCGACCGCTCGATCGGCAACATGAAACTGACGGACGCGCCGCCCTCGACGCAGTCGATCAGCACGTCGGCCAGCGCGTCGACGCAGTGCATCGCTTCGCTCGCGTCGACGCGGCGCACGGTAACGGGTTCGGTCATGCGGTCTCCATCCGGATCGGTCGTGCAGCGCGCGTTCGCTCGACGCGCGCGCTTCGGACAGCACGCCGATGCATCGCCGTTGCATGCGCAACGGCGGCCGGCGCGTGCAGCCGCCCTCATGCTACGCGATGAAAATTCCCGCTGCATCGCCTATACTTAGCCGCATGGCTAACTTTCAACCCGGCATCACCGACGTTTTCCACGCGCTGGCCGATCCGACGCGCTGCGCAATTGTCAGCGCGCTCGGCAGCGGCGAGCGCACCGTGTCCGCGCTGGCCGCGCCGTTCGATATGGCGCTGCCGTCGTTCATGAAGCATGTCGCCGTGCTGGAGCGCAGCGGTCTCGTGCGCACACGCAAAGCCGGCCGCTCGCGCACCTGCGAGCTGGTCGGCAGCCGCCTGACCGAGGCCGAGCAGTGGCTCGCCGCGCAGCGCGCGCTGTGGGAAGCGCGGTCCGATCGTCTCGTCGAATTCGTCGAACGCCGTCACCTGGAGGAGCAAGCGCATGTCAGCAAGCCACGTCGAACCCGCTGAAGCCGACGATCTCGTCATCACGCGCACGCTGCGCGCACCGCGCTCCGCGCTGTGGCGCGCGTGGACCGACCCGCAGCTGCTGAAGGAATGGTGGTGCCCGAAGCCGTGGACGACCGAAGTGCGCGCGTTCGAGCTGCGCGCGGGCGGCGCGTTCCACACGTTCATGCGCGGCCCGGACGGCGGCACGAGCGACAATCCCGGCTGCTTTCTCGAAATCGTGCCGGAGTCGCGCATCGCGTTTACGTCGATGCTCGGCGGCGGATGGCGGCCGCAGGTGCCGTGGCTCGGCTTCACGGCGATCGTCACGATGGCCGACGACGAAGCCGGCTGCCGCTACGAGGCACGCGTAATGCATCCGGACGCCGCGACGCGCGAGCGGCACGAGGCGCTCGGCTTCTTCGACGGCTGGAACATCTGCATCACGCAGCTCGACGACTTGGCCGCGACGCTGCGCTGACCGCGGCCGCACGTTGCATGCGCCGGCCGCCGCGCCTACGATTCCTGAACGGACCGCGACGGCGCGCCGGCATCCGGCGCCGCCGCCGCGCGCACTGCGCAGGAGGCGACCATGCTGCACATGCACACGCATTCGACCCGCGTCAGCCGGCACCTGAACGCGCCGCGTTCGCGCGTCTACCGCGCGCTGCTCGATCCGCACGCGGTCGAGCGATGGAAGGTGCCTGACGGCATGACGTGCCGCGTACATGCGCTCGATGCGCGCGAAGGCGGCGCGCTGCGCGTGTCGCTGAGCTACGACGAGCCGTCGGCCGGCACCGGCAAGACCACCACGCACACCGATACGTACCATGGCCGCTTCGTGACGCTCGTGCCGAACGAGCGGATCGTCGAGATCGACGTGTTCGAGACCGACGATCCGATGCTGCGCGGCGCGATGACGGTCACGATCACGCTGTCCGACGAAGCGGGCGGCACGCGCGTCGATGCGGTGCACGACGGCGTGCCGCCCGGTGTGCCGGCCGCGGACAACGAGAACGGCTGGCGCATGGCGCTTGCGAAACTGGCGGCGCTGGTCGAATCGGAGGCCGGCTGAACGCCGGCCGATCTGGAATAACGCGCGTCACGGAAGCGACTCGCAGCCGCGGGCGGAAGTCGTGCCGGTCGAACGGGCGACGCGCCCCTGTCGAGCGTCGCGGCCGTGTCGCAGCCTGCGCAGCAGCCGGCTCGCGCCAGCGCAAACGCGCCTGCATGCGACACTGGCCGCCGTCGCACGCACCGCGCGTCGCGTCGCACGACGCAGCGCCGCCGCCATTCAACCGGACATGCACGAGGGGACATCGCGATGAACGCCGCGCGCACCGCAACGTGGTACTTCGATTTCGTTTCGCCGTTCGCGTATCTGCAGCAGGAACGGTTCGACCGGCTGCCGCCGGCCGCGGCCTTCGAGCCGGCGCCGATCGTGCTCGGCGCGCTGCTCGCGCACTGGGGGCAGAAGGCGCCGGCCGAGATCGCCGCGAAGCGCGTCTTCACCTATCGTCACGCGCAATACCGCGCGGACAAGCTCGGCATTCCGTTCCGGATGCCGCCCGCGCATCCGTTCAATCCGATCCGGCCGCTGCGGCTCGCGATCGCGATGGGCGGCTCGATGGACGCGATCCGGCGGATCTTCCGGCACATCTGGCGCGACGGGCAGGACGTCGCGACGCCGGACGGTTTCGCCGCGCTGTGCGAAGCGGTCGGCTTTCCCGAAGGCGTAACGGCCGTCGACGCGCAGCCGGTGAAGGACGCGCTGCGTGCGAACACGGACCGCGCGATCGCGCACGGCGTGTTCGGCGTGCCGACCTTCGAGCTCGACGGCGATCTGTTCTGGGGCGAGGACGCGACCGACATGTTCGTCGACTGCGCGACGTCTCGCGCGTGGCTCGATTCGCCGGAGGTACGCCGCATCAGCACGCTTCCGGAAGGCATCCGCCGCGGCTGACCGCGGCCGCGCACGCGTCGACGTGGAGCGGCGCGGCGCGACACGGCTGCGGGCAGGCCCCGCTTCGCTACACGTCGCGCCCTTCGACGAGCGCCGGCACCGCGTCGCGCATCATCGCGACGAACCGCACGAGCCGCGACGGATAGAACTGCGCGTGCGGATACGTGATGTAGACCGGCAGCGGCGCGGCTTGCCAGTCCGGCGCGAGATGCACGAGTTCGCCGCGCGCGAGATGATCGGCGAGCATCCACGACGACCCGACGCACGCGCCGACGCCCAGCAGCGCCGCGCTGCGCAGCGCGTACAGGTTCGCGGTCGTGATGCGCGGACGGATCGCGATGCGCCGCGTGTCGCCGGTGACGGCGTGCGTGAGCGTCAGCTCGGTCCGGTAGTACGTGCGCAGCGCGAGCCACGGCAACGCGGCGAGCGCGTCCGGATCGGCCGGCACGTCCGCGCCGTTCAGCACCGACGGCGCAGCGACGACGAAGCGCGGCACCTTCGTCAGCCGGATCGCGACGACGCCCGGATCGGTCGGCTCGCCGACCTGGATCGCGCAGTCGATCCCGCTGCCGACGAAATCGCGCACGTCGTCCTGCAGCAGCCATTCGACCGACACGCGCGGATAGTCGCGCAGAAACTGCGCGAGCGGCGCGACGAAGCGCTCCTGCCCGAACGCATGCGGCACGGCGACACGCAGCAGCCCGTCCGGCTCCTCCTGCGCGCCGCGCAGATCGGCCTCGAACGCCGCCCAGTGCGCGAGCAGTTCCTTCGCGCGCGTGAAGCAGCGCTCGCCGTCGACCGTCAGCCGCATCGCATGTGTCGTCCGCTGCAGCAGCCGCATGCCGAGCGAGCGTTCGAGCGCCTGCAGCCGGCGGCTGATGGTCGGCTGCGTCGTGTGCAACTGCGCGGCCGCGGCCGACAGGCTGCCGGCCTCGACTATGCGCACGAAGGTTTCCATCAGCTCGAAACGGTAGCCGGCGCCGTCCAGCGGCACCGCCTGAACGCGCGCAGACCCGCCAGCAGCGGGCGAAGCGGAAGTTTTCTCGGTCATGCGCGAAGCGTATAACAAATCTGCGCGGCGCGGCACTACCGTCGCCGCCCGCGCGCCATCACACTCGCATCCATTCCATTACCCGAACTAGGATGCACGCCATGTCCACCCCGACCCGTGTCGATGCCGCGCCGCGTATCGCGGCCGGCCCCGCTCATACGACCGCCTTGATGCCCGAGCGCCGGCTGGTCCTGCTGCTCGCGGCGGCCGCCGGTCTCGGCGTCGCGCCGCTCTATTACGCGCAGCCGATGCTCGGCGCGCTCGGCCCCGATCTCGGCGCGTCGGCGCGCGCGATCGGCTTCGTGCCGACGCTCACGCAGCTCGGCTATGCGCTCGGCATCCTGCTGCTCGCGCCGCTCGGCGACCGCTTCGATCGCCGTCGCGTGATCGTGACGAAGGCCGCCGCGCTGGTCGTCGCGCTGCTGCTCGCGGCCGTCGCGCCGTCGCTCGGGCTGCTGCTCGCCGCGAGCTTCGCGATCGGCCTGACCGCGACGATGGCGCAGGACGTCGTGCCGGCCGCCGCGACGCTCGCGCACGACCTGCATCGCGGCCGCATCGTCGGCACCGTGATGACGGGGCTGCTGCTCGGCATCCTGCTGTCGCGCGTCGTCGCCGGCTTCGTCGCCGAGACGGCCGGCTGGCGCGCAATGTTCGCGCTCGCGGCCGCCAGCGTCGCGGCGATCGGCGTCGTGGCCGCGCGCGGGCTGCCGCGCTTCGAACCGACGACGCGGCTACCGTATCGCGCGCTGATCGGCTCGCTCGTCGAGCTGTGGCGCCATCATCCGGCACTGCGCCGTGCCGCGCTCGCGCAAGGGCTGCTCGCGGTCGGCTTCAGCGCGTTCTGGTCGACGCTCGCGGTGATGCTGCACGGCGCGCCGTTCCACCTCGGCAGCGCGGCCGCCGGCGCATTCGGTCTCGCAGGCGCTGCGGGCGCGCTCGCCGCGCCGATCGCCGGCCGCCTCGCCGATCATCACGGCCCGGAGCGCGTCACGCGGATCGGCATCGGCATCGCGACGGCGTCGTTCGCGTCGATGGCCGCCGCGCCGCTGCTGATGCCGCACGCGCAGCTCGCGCTGCTCGCCGCGGCGACGATCGGTTTCGACCTCGGCGTGCAGGCGACGCTGATCGCGCACCAGGCGATCGTCTACCGGATCGATCCCGCGTCGCGCAGCCGCCTCAATGCGGTGCTGTTCGTCGGCATGTTCATCGGGATGGCGGCCGGCGCGGCGATCGGCAGTCTGTTGCTCGCGCAACTGGGCTGGAATGCGGTAATCGTGCTGGCCGTCGCGACGTCGCTCGGCGCGCTCGCCGTGCGCGTGTGGCGTCGATAGATTTCCGCTTGCCGACTGCCGCATCGGCACGCAATCGCGAAGCGGGCGAGTCCATCGGGCTCGCCCGTTTCTTTTTGCGCATGACGATCGCGCAGCGGGATGCCGAACGGGCCGCCGAGTGCGCAGCGCCCCGCGCCCGCGTCAGTCCCGGTCGGGTGCGCCGAGCGGGAAAAAATGACGATAAGGCCGCGCCTCGTCGACGGCGCGCGCAAACGACGGCCGCGCGAGCAGCCGCTTGCGGTACGCGATCACGTTCGCGAACGACGGATCGATCCGGTGCGTCCAGTCCGCGTAGAACAGGAACGGCGCGGCGCCGCAGTCGGCGAGGCTGAAGCGGTCGCCGGCCGCCCATTCGCGCTCGGCCATCCTTTCATCCAGCCACGCGTACGCGGTTTCGAGCATCGCCCGCGCATCGGCGACGCCGCGTGCATCGCGCTCGCCTTCCGGCCGCAGCGCGTCGAACACGATCTTCTGCTGCGGCGTGGCCACGTAGTTGTCGAAGAAGCGATCCATCATCCGCACGTCGAGCGCCGCGTGCGGATCGTCGGGCAGCAGACGCACGGGGCCCGGATGATTCAGCCCGAGATACTCGATGATGATCGTCGCCTCGACCACCGTGCGCCCGGCATCGACGAGCACCGGAAAGCGCTTCATCGGCCACAGCGCGGTCAGTTCCTGCATCGGCCGCGGGTCGTCGTGCGCGAGCACGCGATAGTCGAACGGCGTGCCGTTCTCGTACAGCGCGGTCAGCACTTTCTGGCAGTAGGACGAAAAAGGGTGAGCGTAGAGCGTCGGGATCATCGCGCGGCCTCGTCGTGGTTCGGCGCCGGATCGTTACGGCGCCGCATGGTCGGATACCGTGACGACGCGCGAGCGCGGGCCGATTCGACATCGGCGCGCCGATATTTCCGCGCGCCGGGGGCGGCCGCTATGCGCGGCCGTCGGTCACCACGCGCCCTTCGGCCCGCCAGCGCAACATCCCGCCGCCGAGGTTCGCGACCGCGTCGAAACCGGCGTTGCGCAGAATCACGGTCGCCTGCGCGGAGCGGCCGCCGGCCCGACATACGGTCACGACCGGCCGCTCGCGCGCGAGCTCCCCGATGCGCGCGGCCAGTTCGCCGAGCGGAATCGGCGTCGCGCCCGGCAGATGGCCGAGCGGGCCCGTGAACTCGTCCGGCTCGCGGACGTCGACGACCTGCACGGCCGGCAGATGATCCTCGAGCCACTGCGGATCGATTTCCCAGAACCCGGCGAACGTGTAGACGAGCGGCGCCCAGTCGGCGGCGGCCTGCGTGTCGGGCGCGTTCGCGGCGACGCCGCACTGCAGGTTCGCGGGCACCGCGACGTCGATCTGCCGAGGATGCGCGAGCCCCAGATTGCGCATGTAGCCGGCGAAGTCGTCTTCGCTGAGATCGCCGCCGAGGCGCGGGTTGAAGCGCCGCTCCTCGCCGACGCTCGTCACCGTCAGTCCGCGATAGTCGTGCGCCGGATACAGCAGACAATCGGCCGGCAGCGTGAAGAGCCGGCCGTGCACCGCGCGATACAGCGCGCGCGGGTCGCCCTGCTGAAAGTCGGTGCGGCCCGTGCCGCGGATCAGCAGGCAGTCGCCGGTAAACGCGATCGATTCGTCGTCGAGCACGAGGCTGATGCAGCCGCTCGTATGGCCGGGCGTCGCGTGCACGGTCAGATAGCGCGAGCCGAATGCGCAGCGGTCGCCGTCGTTCAGATAGCGGTCGGCGCCGTGCGCGCCGCTCGCGGCCGAGATCGCGATCGCGCTGCCCGTGCGCTGCTTGAGCAGCCACGCGCCGGTCACGTGGTCCGCGTGCACATGCGTGTCGATCGTCGCGACGAGCCGCAGCCCGAGTTCGTCGACGAGCGCCGCATCGCGGCGCACCTGCTCGAATACAGGGTCGATCAGCACCGCTTCGCGCGACGCGCGGTCGGCGAGCAGATACGTATACGTCGACGATTGCGGATCGAAAAGTTGCCGGAAGATCATTGCGAAGTCGCTCCATCGCGGGTTCATGCGGGTCGTGCCGCGGCCGCCGTCGAGATCGGCACGGCGCGGGCTGGCGGTGCGGGCCCGCTGCGATTTGCGTGCCGCGCACGCTGACGTGTACGCGGAACGCGCTGCAGAGGGCTTCGGAGGTCCCTATAGCGTAGGCGAAAAACGCGGGGGCGCGTCCGGCATCGTATCCGCTGATCGTACGCTCGCGGAAACGGCGCAGACGGCCGACGATGCCGGACTGCAAACGGCGGACGCAACGGTTCGGTCGCGCCGGCTCGACCGCCGGGCACTGCGCGAAACGCTCCGGCTGCTTCAAGGTCCGGCACGCATGTCGGACATCCGCGTTTTGGCATGGTCGCGTGCGGAGGGTCGGCAGGTTCATTCGTCTATACTTCGGCCGCGGCATCGAAGCCCGACGGGCGCCGAAACATCGGCATGGCCCTATACGAAAAAGCGACGGGGGAAAAACGTGCAGTACGTCTGCATTTCGCTGAAAAAATCGACAGATCGGCGGCAAAACATGACCGCCCAATTCGCGAATCACGGCATCGACGGCCGATTCTTCGACGCGATCGAACCGGAAGGCGACGGCCAGAGCGTTCATCACTACAACGCGCGCGCGCGGACATTTCTGTACGGCAAGCCGCTCACCCGCGGCGAGATCGGCTGCTACCTCAGCCATCGCGAAGTATGGAAGCAACTCCTGTCGTCGGGCGACGACGCATGGTGCGTGATGGAAGACGACATCGTGTTGCTGCCCGGCTTCACCGCTGCGACGCGCGAACTCGCGGCGTGCCGCGAACACTGGGACATCGTGCGGCTGTACGGGATCTTCAAGAATCCGCAGATCGAATACGCAGCGCTGCCGAGCGGCACCCGGCTCATGTGGATGGACGTGCATCCTCTCGGCACGCAGTGCTACGTGATCACGCGCGCCGCGGCGCAGCGGATGCTCGCGCACAGCGAAAAAATCACGCATCCGATCGACGACACCATCGATCAGAACTGGAAACACAAACTCAGGCTATACATCACATCGCCCGAATTTGTCGCCGACGGCAATTTCGCGTCCACGATCGGACCGCTCGCCGGGCGGCAATCGCTCGGCTACCGGCTGTGCGTGAAACCGTTCCGGAAGCTGAGAAAGCTCCCGCGGACGTTCTTCAACTGGAGGAATCGGCCGGCCCGTCCGATTCGCGTCGAGCTGCTCGCATCGCGCGCCGATTCGCTGCGGTCGGTGGAACCGATAAGCGGCCGATGATCCGTACCGCGAACGCGGCACGCGACGCGGCGAGCTGCGCGCACCGCGCCGCCTATACTTTTTCCATCGGCCTCGCGAACGCGCGGCGCGGCCGATCATGCAGTTCCGGCCGTTCCCTTTCCTGTGAGGAGAACATCATGTCCCGCCGCTATATCGATTGCCGCGAGTTTCCCAGCGCGATGAATTGCTCGGTCGCGATTTCCGCCGACTCCGACGACGAACTGCTGGAGGCCGCGGTCCAGCATGCGGTCTCGGTGCACCAGCATACCGACAGCGCCGAGCTGCGTACGCAGCTTAAAACGCTCTTCCGCGACGGCACGCCGCCCGTCGACACGCGGCCCCAAGCGTAATCCGCCTGCACGACCGACGTCGACGCACGAATCGCAGCGTCGCGCCGCCCCACCATTCCCCGCTTCGCACCACGCCGCGCCGGCACCCCGCCGGCCGGCGCACTCGCTTTACGCGCGCCGCTGCGCGAAATACGCGCCGACTGCATCGACGAACGTATCGACGTCCGCGCGCGACACGTCGCAGTGCGTGACGAAGCGCGACGCGTACAGCATCTGCGTGAGGATTCCGCGCGCCTTGAGCCACGCCTCGAGCGGCGCGCAGTCGGCTTCGGGGAACTGCGCGAATACCATGTTCGTCGCGTGGGACAGCACCTTCACCGGCTCGATGCGCGCGAGGCCTTCCGCGAGACGCGCGGCGTTCGCGTGATCGTCGGCGAGCCGCTCGACGTTGTGGTCGAGCGCATACAGGCACGCAGCCGCGAGAATGCCCGATTGCCGCATCCCGCCGCCGAGCACCTTGCGCCAGCGCTGCGCGCGCTCGATCAGCGCGCGGCTGCCGACCAGCACCGAGCCGACCGGCGCGCCGAGGCCTTTGGAGAAGCAGATCGACACCGTGTCGAACGGTGCGCTCAGTTCCGCGATCGTGCGGCCCGACGCGACCGCCGCGTTGCACACGCGCGCGCCGTCCAGGTGCGCGGACAGCCCGCGGCTGCGTGCGAACGCGACGGCTTCCTGCACGTAGCCTTCCGGCAGCACCTGGCCGCCGATCGTGTTCTCGAGCGCGAGCAGCCGCGTGCGCGCGAAGTGGTTGTCGATCGGCTTGATCGCCGCGGCGATCTTCGCGATCGGCAGCGTGCCGTCCGGCGCGTTCTCGATCGGCTGCGGCTGGATGCTGCCGAGCACCGCCGCGCCGCCGCCTTCGTACTTGTAGGTATGCGCGAGCTGGCCGACGATGTATTCGTCGCCGCGCTCGCAATGCGCCATCAGCGCGGCGAGATTGCTCTGCGTGCCGCTCGGGAAGAACAGGCCGGCCTCCTTGCCCGCCCGCTCGGCCGTGACCGCCTGCAGCCGCAGCACGGTCGGGTCGTCGCCCCATACGTCGTCGCCGACTTCGGCGGCTGTCATCGCGGCCAGCATCGCCTGGCTCGGACGTGTCACGGTATCGCTGCGTAAATCGATCATCGCTGTGCCCTGAATGGTTGCGAGCCGGAACCGACGCGCCCGGCCCTGCCGAAAACGAGACCAGAGTGTACGCAATTCGCGCATCGCGTGCCGACGGTCGTCACCGCAGGCGCGACGCGATGCGACCGTCCGGCGCCGCATCGTTCCCATGACGCGACGCGCCATATTGACGCACATGCGGCAGACCGCCACGCCGGCGCCGCACCGACAGCGACGCGCGTTCTTGATACGAATCAACGATTTATCGGGAACCCGCGCGCGACGCGCTGGACATCTGCGACGAGTTGGCGCATTTCGCGGCGCAACATCGCATTTCATACTCCAGCCAACCCCGACGCCGTCGGCCGGGGTCCGCCGGCACCCGCCGGCGGGTATCGTCAGCTTCGGTCAACTGGTATGGACACCGCATTTTCGGCCCTCGATCTGGCCCGCCTGCAATTCGCGTTCACCGTCTCCTTTCACATCGTCTTTCCGGCGCTGAGCATCGGCCTCGCAAGCTTCATCGCCGTGCTCGAATATCGGTGGCTGCGCACCGGCAAGCCGTACTACAAGACGCTGTGCCTGTTCTGGTCGAAGATCTTCGCGGTCGCGTTCGGGATGGGTGTCGTGTCCGGCGTCGTGATGAGCTATCAGTTCGGCACGAACTGGTCGGGCTTCTCGAGCTTCGCCGGTTCCGTCACGGGCCCGCTGCTGATGTACGAGGTGATGACCGCGTTCTTCCTCGAAGCCGGCTTCCTCGGCATCATGCTGTTCGGCTGGAACCGCGTGAGCCCGCGCGCACACTTCGGTGCGACGCTGATGGTCGCGATCGGCACGCTGATCTCGACGTTCTGGATTCTCGCGTCCAACAGCTGGATGCAGACGCCGCAAGGCTTCGAGATCGTCGACGGCCGCGTCGTGCCGACCGACTGGTTCGCGATCGTCTTCAACCCGTCGTTCCCGTACCGGCTGCTGCACATGGCGGTCGCCGCGTTCATCGTCGCGGCGCTGGTGGTCGCGGCGACGGGCGCGTGGCATCTGCTGAAGGGCCGCCGCGACAAGAGCGTGAAGAAGATGTTCTCGATGGCGCTGTGGCTGCTGCTCGTGCTCGCGCCGCTGCAGGCGGTGATCGGCGATCAGCACGGGCTGAACACGCTGAAACATCAGCCCGCGAAGATCGCCGCGATCGAAGGGCTGTGGGAAACCGAGAAGGGCGGCACGCCGCTCAACCTGTTCGGCATCCCGGACATGAAGGCGGAAACCACGCACTACGCGGTGAAGGTGCCGCACCTCGGCAGCCTGATCCTCACGCACAGCTGGGACGGCGAAATCCGCGGACTGAAGGCATTCCCGCCGGAAGACCGGCCGAACTCGACGGTCGTGTTCTGGAGCTTCCGGATCATGGTCGGCCTCGGCTTCGCGATGATCGGCCTCGCCGCGCTCGCGTGGCTGCTGCGCCGCCGCGGCAGGCTGTACGAATCGAAGGCGTTCCAGCGCTTCGCGCTCGTCATGGGGCCGACCGGCTTCGTGTCGCTGCTCGCCGGCTGGGTGACGACCGAAGCGGGCCGCCAGCCGTGGATCGTGTACGGCGTGATGCGCACCGCGCAGGCCGTGTCGCCGCTGTCGGTGCAGCAGGTGAGCCTGTCGATGATGACGTTCGTGATCGTGTACTTCCTCGTGTTCGGCACCGGCGTCTACTACATGCTGAAGCTGATGAAGGCCGGCCCCGCGCTGCCGGACGACAAGCACGACCACACGCGCGACGCGCGCGCCGATCACACCGCGCGCCGCCCGATGTCGGCCGCCGACGAGCTGATCGAAACCGCGTAAGCGCCCCTTCCTTGATCCGCATACGAGAAAACCTATGGACGTCACCGTAATCTGGGCCGCGATCATCGCATTGGGGCTCTTCATGTACGTCGTGCTCGACGGCTTCGACCTCGGCATCGGCATCGTCTTCCCGTTCTTTCCGGACGAGAAGGAGCGCGACCTGATGATGAACACGGTCGCGCCCGTGTGGGACGGCAACGAGACGTGGCTCGTGCTTGGCGGCGCCGGGCTGTTCGCGGTGTTTCCGGTCGTCTATTCGACCGTGCTGTCGGCGCTGTACCTGCCGCTGATCTTCATGCTGATCTGCCTGATCTTTCGCGGCGTGTCGTTCGAGATCCGCGCGAAGGCGCGGCGCACGAAGCATCTGTGGGATCTCGCGTTCATCGGCGGCTCGGCCGGCGCGACGCTGTTCCAGGGGATCGCGCTCGGCGCGTTTCTGCAGGGGATCGCGGTCAAGGACGGCGTGTTCGTCGGCGACGCGTTCGACTGGCTCACGCCGTTCAGCCTGCTCACCGGGCTCGGCCTGATCGTCACGTACGCGCTGCTCGGCTGCTGCTGGCTGGTCGCGAAGACGGAAGGCGACCTGCAGCGCCGGCTGCATCGCGTGGTCTGGCCGCTGACCGTCGTGCTGCTCGGCTTCATCGCGCTCGTCAGCCTGTGGACGCCGCTGCAGGATCCGGCGATTGCGCAGCGCTGGTTCGACTCGGGGCTGTTCTGGCGGCTGCTGCCGGTGCCGTTCCTGGTCGCCGGCTGCGCGGTGTGGATGCGCCGCGCGGTGCGCGACCGGCACGACATGACGCCGTTCGTGCTCGCGCTGGCGCTGGTGCTGCTCGGCTACGTCGGCCTGCTCGTGTCGCTGTTCCCGTACGCGATTCCGCAGACGATGACGATCTGGGAAGCGGCCGCGCCGCGCTCGAGCCAGACCTTCACGCTGGTCGGCGCAGCGGTTATCCTTCCGATCATCATCGCGTACACGACGATGGGTTACTGGGTATTCCGAGGCAAGGTGCGCCATGAAGACCAGCATTACTACCACCACTGATCCCGCCGAGCGCCGGCCCGGCGCGCCGCGGCCGCGGATGCGCGGCTGGATGTGGTTCGTCGTGTTGTGGGCCGGCGGCGTGATTGGCGCCGTCACGCTCGGCTACGCGTTCAAGATCTTCATGAATCTGACGCTGTTCGCGGTGAAATGAAGTGCGCCGGGCGGCCGCTCGATGCGAGACGGCCGTCCGGCCTTTCCTGTGAATGACCGCAGCTCACGCCGAACGATGCCACGTGCCGCCCGCGGCACGGCTCACATGCGCTTCATGACCCTATGAATCGTGCCGCGGTCCGACGAGCGGCGGCTTTCGGTTCTCTATCAAACGCAATCGATCGTAAAGCGGCGCACCGACGGCGGCACGTCCAGCATGCGCCGGCGGATTTTTTTCGCAGTTGGCGCGCGACTATTGGCGTGTGATAAAGGGTTTCCCCTGACCCGGAGCACGAGAATGTCGACCCTGGAAGCCTTCCGGTTCGTGCTGGACGACGCACGCACCCCCGAGATCATTCGTCATCACGTCGTCGACGCGCTGCAGTACGCATTGCGCAATTACGGACAGGTGTTCACCGCGAAGGAAGTCGAGTGGCTCGCGCAGTGGGACGATCCGCGCCTGCCGCTCGCCGCGAGAAAGGAACTCGACAAGCGCGAACCGGCGATCGCCGCGCGCTGAAAAAACGCCGCCGCGCGCGAACGAACGCGCAGCGGCGGCAGCGAGCGGCGGCTTATTTCAGCCCGAAATCGACGCGCGTGGTCGCGCCCTTGTCGTCGATGCCCTTCGCATCGAGCTTCGGCGCGACGATGTAGATGCGGCTCGAATCGATCTTGCCGTCGAGGTACTGGCGCACGGCCTGCGCACGCTGCTGCGCGAGCGCGCGCAGCGCGTTGTCGTCGGCCGGCGCGTGATCGGCGAGCGCCTTCTTCATGTCGTCGTCGGGCAGCGTCTTCTGAAAGCCGAACAGGTTGCGCGGCTTCTTGAAGTCGGCGGCCTTGTACGCGCGCGTCAGATACTTGCCGTACTCGGCGGCATCGACCTTCACCGACGTCGGATCGACGCTCTCGCCCTGCCCGATCACGTCCTTCAGCTTCTGCTGACGAACCAGCCGATCGACGTACGCGTCGCGCAGCCCCGGCATGTCCTTCGCCGGATCGACGCGGCCGATCAGGTCGACGCGGATCGACGGCTTCTCGGTCAGCATCTTCACGACGGTGTCGAGCTTCTTCTGCTGCGCGTCGCCGAGCTGTGCCGAGCCCGGCGCGAATTCGACGTAGCCGAGATCCTCGCCGCCACCGCCGAACGCATGCGCGAGCAGCGAGAACGGCGACGTGACGGCCTTCGCGATCAGGTTCAGCAGCGCACGCCAGATCAGCCCGCCGACGCTGAACTCCGGATTCGACAACGAGCCCGACACCGGCACGTTCACGTCGATCTCGCCGCGCGTGTTCTTCAGCAGCGAGATCGCGAGCTTCACCGGCAGCTTCGTCGCGGTGTCGTTCTCGATGTGATCGCCGAACGTCAGCTGATCGATGAAGATGTGATTGTTCGCCGACAGCTGGTCGTTCGCGAGCTGGTAATGCAGGTCGACGTTCAGCTTGCCCTTCGTGATCGGATAACCGGCGTACTTCGCCGAATACGGCGTCAGGTTGGTCAGCTCGATCCCGTGCGCGGTCGCCGTGAGATCGAGCGCCGGCTTGTCGATCAGCGGGTTCACCGTGCCCTTGATCGAAATCGGTCCGTTGCCCGCGAGGCTCGCGCCGACGTCGACCGGCGCGGACTTCGTCGAATCGGTGCCGAACGCGCCGACCGTCCCCTTGATCGCGACGAGGTTCGCCGTGTAGTTCGGCTTGATGAAGTTGTCGGTGTACGTCACGCGGCCGTTCTGAAGCACGAGCTCGCCGACATGCATGCGCACCGGACTCTGCCGCGGCGGCGCAGCCTTCACGACCACCGTCGATGCGGTGCCCGGCACCGCTGCCTCGCGCGCAGCCGCGCTCGACGCGGCTTGCGCGGCAGCCGTCGGCGTGGCGCCGGGCGACAGCGGCACCGGTTCGCCCTTGCTCGCGTCGCGCGTGAGCGACTGCGCGGGGCCCGACTCCTTCGCGATCACGTCGTTCAGGTTCAGCCGCCCCTTCGCGTCGAGCAGCACGCGACCGTAGAAATTCGAGAACGTCACGCGCGCGGCGTCGACGTCGGTGCCCCTGTCGTCGTAGTTCACCCTCAGGTTCGACAGCGCGAGCGAGCGCCAGCCCGCGAACGGATCGGACGTCGCCTTGTCGAGCATCCGCACGTCGACGACCGCGACGTCGCCGCGGTACGTCGCGCGCATCGCGCTTTTCGCCTGCTCGAACGTCAGGTTGCCTCGCGCGTTGAGCAGCGCGCTCGCGATCGTCGCGTTCAGCGCGCTGCCGAAGTACGGCTCGAACGCGGCCGCGTCGACGCGATTGCCGTCGATCTTCAGCCCGAGCTTCAGCGGCTGCGCGGTCACGTCGCCCGACACGTTCAGCGAGCCCTTGCCGTTCAGCGTCGCCTTCAGTTGCACGGGCAACGGCTTCGTCATGTCGTCGCCGAGCTTCTGCACCGACAGATCGAGCGGCTTGATCGCGAGCCTCACCGCGCGCGGCGTCGACAGATCGGTGAAGTTCGCGGACGAGCCCTTCACGTTCAGCGCATCGATCCGGTAACGCCACGCGGGCGCGGCGGCCTCGGCCTTGCGCGCGGCCGCGCGCTGCGGCGCGGCCGGCCTCGCGGGCTCGGCAAGCGACGCCACGTCGATCCGGCCGTCCTTCAGGCGCTTCACGTCGAGCGCGAGCCCGTTCGCGTCGACGCTCGCGATCTCCGCGACGCGCGCGGCAACGTCGACCTTCGCGATCTTCGCGGTCGCATCCGCCAGCGCGATCGCCGGCGCCTTCGCGTCCGGCGCCGCGAGCTTCAGCGATTTCACGCTGATCGTGCTGTCCGCGACCTGCGCGTCGAGCGGCGTCTTGCCCCAATCGACCTTCGCGTCGACCGTCGCGCCGAGCGTGCCGTCGAGCACGCGCGCGCGCGTCGCGTCGCCGAGATACGGCTGGAGCGCAGGCAGCGCGAGCGCGTCGACGTTCAGCTTCGTGTCGGCGCGCTTCGCGGCGACGCTGAACGTGCCTTCGGCCTTCACGTCGCCGCCGCGCGACAGCGACGTCGACAGCGTGTACTTCGCCGGCGCGTTGCCCTGCAGCGTGAAGCCGTCGAGCGTCGCGGCGAGCTTCGTCAGCGACATCGCGGTCGGCGGCGCCGGCATCCGGTCGTCGATGTTGATCGTGCCGCCGTCGATCGCGAAGTGGCGGATCGTCAGGTCGAGCGGCGGCGTCTTCGCTGCGGCCGCGGCCTTCGCGCCGCTCGCGGCGTCGGCGGCACTCGCCGATGCGGTCGATGCGGTCGATGCGGTCGATGCGGTCGATGCGGTCGATGCACCGGACGCGGCAGCCGCCGCCGACGCGGCGCGCTTGCCGGACGCGTCCGTCGGAGCGGCGGCGAGCTTCTCGACGTTCAGCACGCCCTGCTTGTCGCGCGACAGATCGACGACCGGCCGGTCGAGCCGGATCTCGTCGAAGTGCAGCACGTTGCGCAGCGGCTCGAGGCCGGCCGCCGCGACGTGCACGCCGCGCGCGGCGAACAGCGGCTCGGACGCGAGGCCCGTCACCTTCGCGTCGTTCAGATCGACGGTGCCCGACACGCGCAGCGTCGGCGTATCGCCGCTCATCACGAACTTCAGCGTGAGGTTGCTGCTGAGCAGGCCGCTCGTCACGACGACCGGCAGCTTCGCCGGCGCATACGAGATCAGCTTCGGCACGTCGAGCCGGTCGAACTGCAGCGCGATCTCGGATTCGCGCGACTGCGCGAACGGCTTCGTCTTCCCGTCGATCGCGATCGGGCTGCCGTCGAAGCGCGCACGCAGCTTCGGCTCGACGAAGATGTCGGTCTTCGACGGCAGCGTCGCGACGTACGGAATGCCGAGCATCCAGTTGTCGACCACGTGCTTTTCGTTCAGCAGCCGGTCGTCGAAATCGATCCGGCCGTCGTTGATCTGGATGTTCGACACCGAGAAATGCGCCGGCTTGTCGTCCGGCTTCGACGGCGTCGAGAATTTCTCGATCAGGTCGGTGAAGTTGAAGCGCTGCGCGTCGTAGCGAACGATCCGGAAGCGCGGCGCATCGACGCGCACTTCGTCGACGATCGGCGCACCGCGGAACAGCGACGACCACGACGGCCTCACGACGAGCTTGCCGATGTCGATGAAGTCGCCCTGGCCGCCGCGCTCGCCGACGTGAATGCCGTCCGCTTCGAGATTCAGCGTGTACGGGTTCAGCGCGATGCGCTGAATGCTGGCCGGCCGGTCGAGTTGCCTGCTCAGCTGCTGCTCGGCGACATGGCGGATGAGCGGCGGCGCCGCGAAGAATCCGAGCAGGCCGAACAGCACGATGAAGATCAGAATGCCGATGCCGATACGCCGGGTCCGCCGCGATCGTGCAACGCCGCCGAGGGCATGGAGGGAGGAAGATAAGGTTGCTTTGTCTGCGCTTGCCATGCTTGGAATGCCTCGGAAGGGATGCGGGGCATGCCGGACGTCCGGCGCACCCGCGCGCGCTATCCCGAAAGTATAGGCTGAGGAATCGACCGTACGGCGTTCGCGTGCCGCGGCCGCGCCCGGCGAGCGGACGACGGCGGCGGCACAGCGTTCATTTGCGCACCACGGCAGGCGGCGTCCACGAGCCGTCGGTCGCCTGCGGCTTCGGTGCGTACAGGCGCAGCGCGAGCGCGAAATCGGTGCGCGGCGCCGGCAGCCAGTTCGCCGCGTGCGCGCCGCCCGGCGACGCCGACACGACGATGTCGACCGAGCCGTCATGATTGCGGCGCAGCCGGTCGCGATCGCCGAGCGAGCGGCGCGCCGATCCGACGTCGGGCAGCGCGCCGCCGGTCGTGTACGGCGTCAGCGTCCAGAACGCGCGCACCGGCGGCAGCGCGCCCGGCGCGAAATGCAGCACGTAGCGGTTCGCGCCGTTCAGCGGATGGCCGTCGCTGTCGACGCGCACGACCGCGAGCGTCTCGTCGTCGCGCGTCGCGGTGCCGAACTGCGTGTACGCCGCATACGCGCGCAGCGCATAGTCCTGCCCGTATTTGCCGGCCGTGTCGCCGATCCAGCTCCAGCCGTTCGCGCTCAGCAGATTCGGCGGCGGCTCCGCGAGCCGTGCGCGCGCTTCCGCGACGCCGGCCGTCGCGGCGGTCAGGCGATCGCCGGTCCACGCTACCGGGTAGCCCGCCGATACGCCGATGTCGTCGAGCAACTGCTGCGCGTGCGCGTCGTCGTCGGACGGCGGATTGTCCTGCAGCGCCTGCGCGAAGCGCGTGAAGAACGCCTTCGGATCGAGCGCGGCGACCTGCTCGGCCGGCGTGCCGCCGCCGACCGCTTCGGACGGCGCGCTGCCCGCGTGGACCGCGACCGACGCACCGCGCGCCGCGCCCGTATAGACGGACAGCGGCACCACGCGGATCGCGCGCTGCAGCTTCTTCACGTTCGTCAGATCGCGGCCGCCGCTCGTCTGCAGCCGCACTTCGAGCCATGCGTTGCTCGACGGCACGTCGACGCGCACCGCGCCCTTCGGCAACGTGCCCTGCCAGTCCTTCGCGACGAAGGCAATCGTTTGCGACCGGACGCCGCCCCGCGCGCCGCGTCCGGCCGCGCTCGACGACGACCACAGCACGTTCGTCCACATGTCGAGCGCACGCGCGTCCCAGTAGCGGCCGCGCGTGTCCGGCAGCGTGACGATCACGGGCTCCGCGCGGACGTCGAGCCAGCCGGCCGAGTCGAGCGTATCGACGCCCGGCCACGGCGGATTCACCGCGCCGACCGGCGGCAGCGCCTGCGCATGGCGCAGCGTGTTCAGCGGCGCCTGGCCCGGCTGCGCGCCGTCGCCGCCGGTGGCCGCGTCCTTCGCGACGTCCATCAGCACGAGCGGATACGCATAGATATAGGAATCGGCCACTTCGGTGCGCATCCAGCCGGTTTTCCGCTGGATCGCATCCGGCTGCGACGCGCATCCCGCAAGCAACGCCGCAAAGGCCAGCGACGCACACGCGCGCCGCAGGAAAATTGATTCTCGCTGGTTTTTAATCATCGATTACTGGCCGAATATCGTTCTTTTCAGTCAACGCACCGTTTGCCGCACGAGCGGCGAAAACGACGCACCTCAGCTCGCCCGGACGGCCGTTCGGCCAGCCCGGACGCTGACGTCAGGCCGGTATCATAGCGCCTAAGGGCATCCCCCAATATGCCGAATAACGGGCTGAGCGATACCGGCCACGTTCCCGTCCGAAATATTTCGCCGGCGCTCACCGAAAAATTGGGGGCTTATCCGATCGGACGAGATCGACGCGTGCTCATGTCGCATCGCCGCCGTCGCTTGACCTTCCCACGATGGCAATGTTGATACTGGAATCGTTCGCGGCATCGGCCGCGCTTTGGGGAATCGGACATGACTGAACCACTTGCGTCCGCGACGCTGCACAGGATCGAACTGGCCGTCGACGGCATGCATTGCGACGGCTGCACCGGCCGCGTCCAGCGAGCGCTCGCCGCGGTGCCGGGCGTCGTCGATGCGACGGTCGATCTCGGCACGCACGCGGCGACCGTCACCGCGCACGAAACGGTCGAACCCGCGCAGCTCGCCGATGCGCTCGGCAAAGCCGGCTATCGCGCGTCGGTGCGCGACGAAGCGGCCGCGCAGACCGCAGCGGCTGCGCCAGCGCATCGGGATCGCGCGGCCGCGCCGCCGGCACCGGCCGCCGTCGCGCTCGAACTCGACATCGACGGCATGACCTGCGCGTCCTGTGTGTCGCGCGTCGAGAAGGCGCTCGCGAACGTGCCGGGCGTCACGCGCGCATCGGTCAATCTCGCGACTGAGCGCGCCACCGTCGATGCCGCGCCGGACGTTTCCGCGTCGCGGCTCGTCGACGCGGTGAAGCAGGCCGGCTACGGCGCGACGCCGGTCGCCGCGCCCGCAGCGCCATCGGGCAACGTCGCTCCGTCGACCGGTGCCGCCGACGTCGAACTCGAAATCGGCGGGATGACCTGCGCGTCCTGCGTCGGCCGCGTCGAAAAGGCGCTGGCCGCCGTGCCGGGCGTCGCGCACGCGTCGGTCAATCTCGCGACCGAGCGCGCGTCGGTGCATGGCGCCGGCCGGCTCGATCCGGCTGCGCTGGTCGCCGCCGTCACGACCGCCGGCTATCGCGCGTCGCTCGTCGCGGCACCCGAACGCGCCGCCGCCGATGCGCAGCCCGCCGCGCCCGCGCAGGACGCCGACGCGCGCAAGCGCCGCGAAGCGCTCCGCGACCGCAATCTCGTGATCGGCGCGGCCGTGCTGAGCGCGCCGCTCGTCGCGCCGATGCTCGTCGCGCCGTTCGGCATCGATGCGATGCTGCCCGGCTGGCTGCAGTTCGCGCTCGCGTCGATCGTCCAGTTCGGCTTCGGCGCGCGCTTTTATCGCGCCGCATGGCATGCGGTGAAAGCGCGCACCGGCAACATGGATCTGCTCGTCGCGCTCGGCACGTCCGCTGCGTACGGGCTGAGCCTGTGGATGCTGCTGCGCGATCCCGCGCATCCCGGCCATCTGTATTTCGAGGCGTCGGCCGTCATCGTCACGCTCGTGCGCTTCGGCAAATGGCTCGAGGCGCGCGCGAAGCGCCAGACCACCGACGCGATCCGCGCGCTGAACGCGCTGCGTCCCGACCGCGCGCGCGTCGTCGAACACGGCGTCGAGCGCGACGTGCCGCTGTCGCAGGTGCGCGTCGGCACGACGGTCGCCGTTCGCCCGGGCGAGCGCGTGCCCGTCGACGGGAGGATCGTGTCGGGCCGCTCGCACGTCGACGAGTCGCTGATCACCGGCGAAAGCCTGCCGGTGCCGAAGGACGACGGCGATGCCGTGACGGCCGGTTCGATCAACGGCGAAGGCGCGCTCGTCGTCGAAACCACGGCGATCGGCGCGGAGACGACGCTCGCGCGCATCATCCGTCTTGTCGAATCCGCGCAGGCCGAGAAGGCGCCGATCCAGCGGCTCGTCGATCGCGTGAGCGAGGTGTTCGTGCCGGCGATCCTCGGCATCGCGGCGCTGACACTGGTCGGCTGGCTGATCGCCGGCGCCGGCACCGAAACGGCGATCCTCAACGCGGTCGCGGTGCTCGTCATCGCGTGTCCGTGCGCGCTCGGCCTCGCGACGCCGGCCGCGATCATGGCCGGCACCGGCGTGGCCGCGCGCCACGGCGTGCTGATCAAGGACGCCCAGGCGCTCGAGCTCGCGCAGCGCGCGACCGTGATCGCGTTCGACAAGACCGGCACGCTGACCGAAGGCAAACCGTCGGTGACGGCGTTCGAAGCGGTCGACGTGCCGCGCGATCGTGCGCTCGCGCTCGCGGCCGCCGTGCAGCGGCAAAGCGATCACCCGCTCGCGCGCGCGGTGGTCGCCGCGTACGATGCGGACGTCGCGGCCCGCGGCGGCTCGGCTCCGTCGATCGCCGCGACCGATGCGCGCGCGGTGGCCGGACGCGGCGTCGAAGCCAGCGTGGACGGCCAGCGGCTCGCGCTCGGCAGCACGCGATGGCGCGACGAGCTGGGCATCGTCGTGCCGCCCGCGCTCGACGCGCGCGCGGCGGAACTCGAGCGCGCGGGCAACACGATCTCGTGGCTGATGCGCGCCGACGCGCCGCGCACGCTGCTCGCGCTGATTGCGTTCGGCGACACCGTGAAGGCCGGCGCGCACGATGCGATCGCGGCGCTGACCGCACGCGGCGTCGCGAGCGTGCTCGTGACCGGCGACAACCGCGGCAGTGCGGCGGCCGTCGCCGCGTCGCTCGGGATCGGCGAAGTGCACGCGCAGGTGCTGCCCGACGACAAGGCGCGCGTGGTCGCGGAACTCAAGCGCACGCATCGCGGGATCGTCGCGATGGTCGGCGACGGGATCAACGACGCGCCCGCGCTCGCTGCCGCCGACGTCGGCATCGCGATGGCGACCGGCACCGACGTCGCGATGCATACGGCCGGCATTACGCTGATGCGCGGCGATCCGGCGCTCGTCGCCGACGCGATCGACATCTCGAAACGGACGTACCGGAAGATCCAGCAGAACCTGTTCTGGGCGTTCGTCTACAACCTGATCGGCGTGCCGCTCGCGGCGCTCGGCTGGCTGAACCCGGTGATCGCCGGCGCGGCGATGGCGTTTTCGAGCGTCAGCGTCGTGACGAATGCGTTGTTGCTGCGGAGATGGAAGGGACGGGCGCGGTGATGGGGAGCGGCGGCGTGATGGAGGTCGCGCGCTGGATGGAAAGGCCCGCGCTTTTGAGCGGTTCGATCGGAAGCTGCGGCTACGTTAAACGTTGATCGTCACGGCGACGCCTGACACGTGTGCGGGCGAAATAGCCGCGCGGCCAGGTTCCGTATTGCGGATTCATCGACGTCGACGTATCCAGACGCAGTACGCGGCGATCGCGACCAGCGTCGCTCCGTCGATGATTGCGAGCGTCGGCAGCGGGTTCGTCCATTTGTCCATGTTGGTCGTGCGTGCGTAGTACGGCGGTCCGTCGCCGTACGCGTCCTGCAGGTTGATCGCGTTGAACGCGAAAACGAGCACAAGCAGAACGAGGAGTGCCGCACCGATCAACATGCGTAATGGGTGTTTCCGCATGTCAGTATCGAACCGTCAATGGAACGTAACAATCCGGCGCAGCTTTCGTCGCTGCGGCGACATCGCGAACGAAATCCTCCATTCTCGATTGAAGGTCGATGCATCCAGCGGATCCGGCGCGATTGCCGCCATGAATGAAGAATCCGCCACGACCGAAGGTCCGCGTGCCGGGCATCACGTGAATGGTCAATCGGTGGTCCCCCCACGCTGCACGCGAAGCGATGTTGTACCAGCGATTTGTCCACATCTGCGACGGTCGAACCCAGTATTGTCCAGGTGGTATAGGCCCGGCGTTCGGAATCTGTTGCCGAGCACTCGAATAGTCGAAGTTTCCGCGATCGTCCGGACGGCCGGAAACCGCAGGACATGTCTTCCTCGTATCGCCGGCCATGGTGAGAAAACGGCCATCGAACCGGAGCGAAATCGAAGCGCGCGCGCACGCCGGTACGGTGGGATTGCCGCGCTCAGCGGCATACTTGTTCTCCATCGTTCGTGATCCTCGTTTTGAACAATCTGATCGCATCGGCATTGACCGGGCATCATAGGCAATGCCGAGCGGCCCCGGCTATCGTCGGGGCCTGAGCGCGCCATGCTCAAACCGTTAAACGACGCTCGATCGCCGCTCTGACGCGAACCGCGGCCGCCTCCGCCCGTCACGCGAACGATGTCGAACCGTGAACGCCGGCGTTCGAATTCGTCGCTAGCCCGACACGACCGGCTTGATCAGCGTCGTGGTGATCGGCACGAAACCGCATGCGCGGTACAGCGCGCGGGCCGCCGTGTTGTGATTGAACACCGACAGCCCGATCTCCGTGATGCCGTAGCGGCGCGCCTCCGCGTCGAGCGCTTCGAGCGCGCGCGTGGCCCAGCGCTGGCGACGCCGCGACGGAACGATATCGAGGTCGTAGATGAACAGCGTGCGGTTCGGCCCTTCGGGCACGAGCGCGTACCAGAGGTCGCCGACCGTGTCGCCGCTCGCCGTATCGACGAGCGAAACGAGCGTCTGGCCGGGCGTGAGCAGGCCGTCGGGCAGCAGCGTATCGAAGCAGGCGCGGGCGCGGACGGCTGCGTCGTCGACGGTGTTCTGCCCGGATAAAACGAGATCGCGCGCGTAGCCTTCGATGGCTCGCGCGCGGTACGCGTGGAATTCGCCGGCCGTCATCGGCCGCATCTGCAGCATGGCCCGGGCGCCGTCATGGAAGTCGGGCTTTCCAGTTTAGCGGGACGGCCGGGCAATCGCTGCGCACGGCAAAGCGATGCGGCGGGAAAGAATGAAAAGCAGGTGCGGCGGGCGCCGCGCCGGATCAACGGATCAACGGATCAACGGATCAACGGATCAACGGATCAACGGATCAACGGATCAACGACGGTACAGGCACATCGGCACGACGTGCGAGCGGCGCACGCGCTCGGCTTCGGCGTGACGCGCGGCGTACGAGTACTCGGCGTCGAGCGGCAGGTGCGGGGAGACGAACAGGTCGTCGATCTTTTGAAGCAGCGCAAGAATGAAGCTCATCTGAGACTCCTGACGATGTGACTAGGGTTTTCCCTTAGAACATCGCCATTCTAAGGGTTTTCCCTGAATCCCGCCAGAGGGCGCATCAGTTTGCCGCACCGGTCTGCATCCGACGATCCGGCTTCGGCGCACTTCGTCCTTGTATCGTCGCGGTGTTAAGACGGGGTCGGAGCGCTAGTGCGCGCGTCGTGTCCGCTTTGTCGCGATCGCCGCGTCGCGGTTTGCGTTGCGCTGCAGCCGGTCGACCTGCGACAGGAGCGCTTCGTGGCGATCCGCCAGCGTCATCAGCATCGCCTGCTGCGTCGACAGGTCGGCCGCCAGGCGGTCCATCCGCTGCTGCCGGGTTTGCGCTTCCTGCTTCAACTGCGCGATCTGCCGCGTCTGCATCGTCAGCGCGACCAGCGCGGCAAGCACGACGATCGCCAGCGCGAGCAGCAATCGGTTCACGCGGCGCCTTTCGCGATCGGCGGCCAGCGTCAGACGGGCTGTCTCCGCCTGCAGCGCCGCGAGCCCGTCCGACAACGGACGCAGCTGCGTTTCCCGATCGGTTGCAGGCGATGCGGCCGCGTGCGCCGACGCAGTTGGCCGGACGCGATCGGCCGACGGTTTCGTCATGAACGACGCGGAAGTCAAAGGCTGCGTGACGGCCGATCCGGAAGCGGCCGCCGGCCGGGCCGCGTCGCGGATGTTTGCTGCAAGCGCGGGTTCAGCCGAGCGAGTAGTCGTCTGCGGTTCAGCGAGCGGAGAAGAAGTATCGAGCGTCAGGCTGCGCTCGGGCGCGCCGGCCGTTTGAGCTGTTTGAGCTGTTTCAGCCGTTTGAGCCAACTCAGCCGCGTGGGTCGATCGGACCGCTTGAGCGGGCCGATCGGCTTGCGTCGATTGAGCGGCTTGCATGGACTCAGCCGCTTGCGCCGATTCAGCCTCCGCCTCCGCCGCGGCAGAATCCGACGCAACGGGCGCCGACGCGCGGCCGACACCCGCAGTTCCCTTGCGCCGCGTGCCGGACGAAGCGCGGCGCGCCTTCACCGCACCGCCGGGCGCGCGTTCTTCATCGTGCGTCGCCGTTGCGACGGCCGCGGCTGCCGCCTCGTCATCGGCGGTCGATATGCGCTCGCGTTTCACCGCCGGGCCACGACGCACGTTCGTATCGGCTGTCGTCGACAAAACGTCGTCGGAGCCTCGCGCATCAGCGCGCTCCGACACACCGCCGTCCGATGTCGACCCGGCCTCGGAGCCAACGGAATCAGCCATGTCGCCCGCCGCAACCTGCCGATCGTCTGCGCCGGCTCGCTCATCGTCGCCAGCCGGCGCGCCCGCGCGTTCAACATCGCCGGCCGTTTTCGCGCGGCCGGTTTCGGGTACGCCGAACCCGTCGAGCGTCGCCTGCCGGCCGTCGGCTGCATCGTCCGGCACGTCGGCGTCCATCGCGGCGTGCGCGGATGCGTCGTCGCCGGTCGCAGCCGACACACGCTCGTCGGGCTCGAGCACCGGATCGCCGAACAGGTCGAGCGTGCGATCGTCGCGCGGCGCGTTGCCGGCCGGCCGCACGGCGGCCGTCGCAGGCGTGCCGCCGGCGGCAGCGACCGCGCGCCGGCGCGCGCGGGCCGAAGAACGGTTCGAACGGGAAGGCGAGCGACGCGTGGAAACGGATTCGGTCATGGAGTCGGATTGCAAGGCCCGCGAGCGCGGAGCCGGATGTCTAACGGAATCGGCGACCGGCCATTGTCGCACGCCGAATCGCCGATTCGGGCTATTCGTCGCCGGGCAAGCCGTGCCCTTCGTCGAATCGCGTCACGCACGACAGCGCACGCAGCTTGTCGCAGATCGCGCGGTATTCGAGATCGGACACGCGGCCGAGCGCGATGCGCACTTCGTCATGTTCGCCGGTCTCGTCGGAACGCTGCACGATGAACTGCTTCACGCGCGCGCTGTGCGGGCCGAGCGCCGCATGCAGCGAATCGAACGTCAGCGCGCCGCTCACGACGGTCAGCGTGAGCTGGCGTCGCTGGCGCACGGTGAAGTAGCGCCGCTCGAGCGGCTTGATGCCGGCCAGGATGATCAGGATGATGATCGTCGCGGCAATCGACGCGACGTAGAGGCCGCCGCCGACCGCGAGACCGACCGCGGCGACCGACCACAGGCTCGCGGCCGTCGTCAGCCCGCGCACGATCTCGCCGCGCAGCAGGATCGAGCCCGCGCCGAGAAAGCCGATTCCCGACACGACCTGCGCGGCCATCCGCGACGGATCGAGCTCGACGTGATCGCGGCCGAGCACGTCGGCGAAACCGAATGCCGACACGATCATGATCAGCGCCGAGCCGACGCACACGAGCATGTGCGTGCGCAGCCCGGCCGCCCACGACAGCCGCTCGCGCTCGAAGCCGATGACGCTGCCGAGCGCGGCCGCGAGAATGAGCCGCATCACGAGTTCCAGGTTCCCGAGCATCCGATTTCTCTCCTTTTTATGGTGCGGGCCGCGCGGAATGTTTTATCCTTGGCCCCGGCCGCGCCGATCCGGGCCGCGCCGACACGATTCGATCTTCATACGTCCGATCCCGCCATGTCCGTTTCCGACTCCGCTTCCGTCCAGGCCGCGCAGCTGCGCCACCATTTTGCACACATCGTGCTGCCGATCTGGCGCGGTTCGGGGTTCGACCATGCACTGCGGCTGCCGTTCGAAGCGGTCGATCCGGCCACGCACGCTGCGCTGCCGGTCACCCGTTATCGCGCAATGGCGTGCGCGCGGCAACTGTTCGTGTTCGCGCAGGCGGGCGACACCGCGCACGCGGCCACGCTGTTCGACTCGCTGCGCAGCCGCTTTCGCGATCCGCATCGCGGCGGCTGGTTCTACAGCGTCGACGCGCAAGGCGCGCCGCTCGACACGACGAAGGACCTCTACACGCATGCGTTCGTGGTGTTCGCGTGCGCCGCGTGGTATGCGGCGTCCGGCGACGACGACGCGCGCACGGTCGCCGAAGAGACGGCCGCGCTGATCCAGGACCGCTTCGCGCCGCGGCCGGGCGACGCGCTGCTCGACGCCGCCCGCCATGCCGACTTCTCGCCGTCCGGCAGCGGCGCGCTGCAGAATCCGCTGATGCATCTGACCGAAGCGTGGCTCGCGGCCGCCGATGCGTTCGGCGACGCCGCGTTCGACGATGCGCTCGCGCGCACCGCGCAAGCGGTCGAGCGCACGTTCGTCGATGCGGCGACCGGCTGCGTCGCCGAACTGCCGCTCGGTGCGGCGGACAACCGCTTCGAGCCCGGCCATCAGTTCGAATGGTTCTATCTGGTCGATGCAGCGGGCGCGCGGCTCGCGCAAACGGCGCTGCCCGATGCGCTCGCGCGCGCGTTCGCGTTCGCGGAGCGGCATGGCGTCGATGCGCAGACGGGCGGCGTCTGCGCGGCGCTCGACGCGCAAGGCGCGTGCATCGACGGCACGCAGCGGATCTGGGCGCAGACCGAGTATCTGCGCGCGCTGGCGACGCACGGCGGCACGCCGGCGTCCGCGCCGCTCGCGACGCAGATCGCGCGCTTCGCCGCGCGCTTCCTGCATCCGCGCGGCTGGTTCGAGTGCAAGACGGCCGACGGACAGGTGTCGCGCGCGGACATGCCGTCGACGACGCCGTACCACCTCGCGACCGCTTACGCGGCGCTGCCCGCCGGTTCGTAAGCGGCGCCGCCGAACGACCGCGCCGCAGGTTCGCTGCGCGCGGAACGCCCACCGGCCGAATCGCCGAGCTCGAACACCGACACCGCCTGCATCAGGTGCGCGGTCTGATCGTTCAGCGATGCGGCGGCCGCCGCGACTTCCTCGACCAGCGCCGCGTTCTGCTGCGTGAGCTGATCCATCTGCGTGACGGCCTGATTCACCTGCTCGATCCCGACGCTCTGCTCGACCGACGCCGCAGTGATCTCGGACATCGTCTGCGCGACGCGCGTGATCGACTCGGACACGTTTCGCATCGCGTCGCCCGCCCGCTCGACGAGCTCCGCGCCGCCGTTGATCTGCGCGACCGACTCCTCGATCAGCGCCTTGATCTCCTTCGCCGATTGCGCGCTGCGCTGCGCGAGCGAGCGTACTTCGCCGGCCACCACCGCGAAGCCGCGCCCCTGCTCGCCGGCGCGCGCGGCTTCGACGGCTGCGTTCAGCGCGAGGATATTGGTCTGGAACGCGATCCCGTCGATCACCGAGATGATCTCTGCGATGCGCCCGGAGCTCTGCGCGATGCCGCGCATCCGGTCGATCACGCTGTCGACCACGCCGCCGCCGCGGCTCGTCGCTTCGAGCGCCGCGTCGGCGAGCGCGCTCGCCGCACGCGCGCTTTCGGTGTTCTGCTTCACGGTCGCGGTCAGTTCCTCCATGCTCGCGGCCGTTTCCTCGAGCGACGCGGCCTGCGTGCCGGTGCGCGCGGACAGATCCGCGTTGCCGCCCGCGATCTCGCCGGCGCCGAGGTGGATCGCATCGGATGCCTGGCGCACCGTGCGCACGGTGTCCGCGATGCTCGCCTGCATCGCCGCGAGGCCGCGCAGCATCCGGTCGATCTCGAACACGCCGCCGGCGCGCACGGCTTCGTCGAGCCGGCCCTGCGCGATCCGCTCGAAATGGCGGCCCGCGTCGTCGAGCGGCGCGACGACCGCGCGCCGCGCGGCCGCATAGATCGTCGCGCTGGCCGCGAGCATCGCGATCAGCAGCACGATGCCGACCCACTTGAACCACAGCATGCCGCCGTCGACCGTGTCGAGCGCGGTGCGGCTCGATGCGCCGCCGTAGTCGACGAAGCGATGCAGCTCGGCGATGTACGCGTCCTGGAAACGCTGCGTCGGCTGATCGAGGAACGCCTGGATGTTGTCCGCGTCGAGGAACTGCACGAGTTCGCCGAGCGCGCCGCGCAGCGCGCGATAGCGCTCCGCGAGCGCCGCGACGCGCGCGCGGTTCGTGTCGTCGACCGGCTGCGCGGCCGTCAGCACCGCGAACACCTTGTCCGCTTCGGCGAGCGCAGCGCTCGCATGGCGGATGATGTCGTCGGGCTTCGGGCCGCCGCGCACCATCCGCGTGCCCGCACGCGACAGGTTGATGCGCGCGTCGAGCAGCCGCTCGGTCGCCTGGTTTGCCGCGCCGACCTGCGCGACCGCGACGTTCGACAGTGCGTCGACGCCGCTGCGCGTCGACGTCAACGCCCAGAAGCCGAGCGCTTCGATCGCGAACAGAAACAGGCAGAACACGGTCAACACGCCGAGCAGACCCGACGCGAGCTTGATTTTTCCGAACATGGATGAGGAATTCCTGAAGAACCGACGATGGAACGATGCCCCGGCATTAGCGGCAATTCTTCGGCGGACTTTAGTGTGGGCGTGCGGCCGGCGACGTGCGGCCGCGAGTGTGACCGTCGACGAATGCCCGGCCCGAATCGGCGCGCAACGCTTCTGCCGGCACGCATCGGCTGCGACGCGACGCGCTGCCGGCCGGCCATGCACGCCGAACGTGCACGCGCAGCCGCGAGATCGCGCGCGACCACCGCTGCACCGTCTGCCGCGCATTCCCGCGCAATCGTGCACAAACGCCGGCAACGTCGGCGTTCGACACGATAATCGCGTCACATCGCCCGGCCGATCGCGCGCGGCGCGGACGAATTTCCTTGCTTATCGGCAACCCCCTTCCTAGAGTTCAGCGCAAGCGGACACGCATTGCGAGGGAAGTCGATGACGGACATCACGGACCACGCGCGCGGCGCATTGCGCGCGCAACCGTTCAGCATGCTGCTGGGCACCGAGCTGATGCACATCGGCGACAACGAGGTGTCGCTGTGCCTGCCGGTGCGCGACGAACTGCGGCAGCAGCACGGCTTCGTGCACGGCGGCATCATCAGCTATCTCGCGGACAACGCGCTGACGTTCGCCGGCGCGCTCGCGCTCGGCCCGCGCGTGATCACGGCCGAATACAAGATCAATTACCTGCGGCCCGCGGTGAACGGCACGCTCGTCGCGCGCGCGAAGCTCGTGTATGCGGGCCGGCATCAGGCGACGTGCCAGTGCCACGTGTTCGTCATCGACGGCGATCACGAGCGGCTCGTCGCGATCGCGCAAGGGACGATCAACCGCGTCGGCGACGGGAAGGCGCCGGGCGCGCCGCAGGAAACGGCGTAAGCGGCGCGTCGGCCGCGCGAACCCGCAGAAAGCCCATGACGCGGCCAGCGTGCCGAGCGGCCCTGCGCGGCGCGCGGCGCGCCGGACGTCGCGCCTAGTCCCGGTCGTCCGCATCGTTCGGATCGTCCGCCAACGGCAGGAATCGCGGCGCGACGCGCGCACGCACGTTGCCGCTGTCGTCGAAGCGATACACCGCGCGCACCGCGTTGTGCGGATGCCGCGCGGCGTCCGCGATGCCGAGCACCGGTGCGAAGCACGCGTCCGTGCCTTCGAGCAGCGCGCGCCAATGCGCAGACGGATGCTGCGCGAACACCTGCGCGAACCGCGCCTTCAGCGCCGGCCAGCGCGCGCGGTCGTACTGCGACGCCGGGTCGACGTCGGTCAGCCCGAGCCGTTCGATCAGCAACGCATAGAACGGCGGCTCGAGCGCGCCGATCGTCACGTACGCGCCGTCCGCGCAGCGATACACGTCGTAGAACGGCGCGTCGTGAAACACGCTCGGCTGCGCCGCATCGAGCTGACCGTTCGCGCGTGCCCACAACGCGAGCGTGCCGAGCATTGCGACGATGTCGACGATCGCGCCGTCGACCACGCGCCCCGCGCCGCCGGCGCGCACGTCGAACAGCGCGCAGACGATGCCGAACGCGAGGCCGAGCGCACCGCCCGCATCGCCGACGACGGTCGGCGGCAGGCCGGGCCGGCCGTCGCGCGGGCCGGACAGCGACAGCAAGCCGGTGAGCGCGACGTAGTTCAGGTCGTGGCCGGCGGCCTGCGCAAGCGGTCCGTGCTGACCCCAGCCGGTCATGCGTGCATACACGAGCGCCGGATTGCGGCGCGCGCACGCGTCGGGCCCGAGCCCGAGCCGCTCCATCGCGCCGGGCCGCAGCCCTTCGATCAGCGCATCGGCCTGCGCGACGAGCGCGAGCGCCGTGTCGCGGCCGTCCGGCGTCTTCAGGTCGAGTTCGACGATCGACTTGCGCTCGCGCAGCAGATCGCCGTCACGGCCGCGCAGCGCGTCCGGTGCGCTGGTGCGGCCGGGCGGGCGCGCGATCAGCGTCACGCGCGCGCCCATCCCGGCGAGCATCCAGCCGGCGAGCGGGCCGGGGCCGAGCCCTTCGAATTCGACGACGTGAACGCCGTGCAACGGCAAATCGAGCGACATGCGGTTCTCCGCGGCTGCGACGACCCGAACTCAGAACGCGTCGCCCGGCACGCGCACCCACCCTTCCATCAGCACGCGCGCGCTGCGGCTCATGATCGCCTTCGTCACGGTCCACTCGCCGTTCTGCAGCTTCGCCTCCGCGCCGACGCGCAGCGTGCCCGACGGATGCCCGAAGCGCACCGCGTTGCGCTCGCCGCCGCCGGCCGCGAGATTCACCAGCGTGCCGGGAATCGCCGCGGCGGTGCCGATCGCGACCGCCGCCGTGCCCATCATCGCGTGATGCAGCTTGCCCATCGACATCGCACGCACGAGCAGATCGACGTCGCCGGCGTGCACGCGCTTGCCGCTCGACGCGACATAATCGGCCGGCTTCGCGACGAACGCGATCTTCGGCGTGTGCTGGCGCGTCGCGATTTCGTCGAGCGTGTCGATCAGTCCCATGCGCAGCGCGCCGTGCGCGCGGATCGTCTCGAACTTGTCGAGCGCCTGCGGATCGCCGTTGATCGCGTCCTGCAGCTCGGTGCCCGTGTAGCCGATCGCTTCCGCATCGACGAAGATCGTCGGGATGCCCGCGTTGATCATCGTCGCCTTCAGCGTGCCGATGCCGGGCACCGCGAGGTCGTCGACGAGGTTGCCGGTCGGAAACATCGCGCCGCCCGCGCCTTCTTCGTCGGCCGCCGGATCCATGAATTCGAGCTGCACTTCGGCGGCCGGGAACGTGACGCCGTCCAGTTCGAAGTCGCCCGTCTCCTGCACCGCGCCGTTCGCGATCGGCACATGCGCGACGATCGTCTTGCCGATGTTCGCCTGCCAGATCCGCACGGTCGCGATGCCGTCGCGCGGCACGCGCACCGGATCGACGAGCCCGCCCGCGATCGCGAACGGACCGACCGCCGCCGACAGATTCCCGCAGTTGCCGGTCCAGTCGACGAACGCGCGATCGATCGCGACCTGTCCGAACAGGTAGTCGACGTCGTGACCGGGTCGCGCGCTCTTCGACACGATCACCGTCTTGCTGGTCGACGACGTCGCGCCGCCCATCCCGTCGATCTGCTTGCCGTACGGATCGGGGCTGCCGATCACGCGCAGCAGCAGCGCGTCGCGCGCGGCGCCCGGCGTCTGCGCGGCGTCCGGCAGATCCTGCAGCCGGAAGAACACGCCCTTGCTGGTGCCGCCGCGCATGTACGTCGCGGGAATCCTGATTTGCGGAATGTGAGCCATGTTTGCGTTGTCCCTGTGTGACGCGCTCAGGCGGCCGCCTGCGACGATTCGAGAAAATCCTGCGCGAAGCGCTGCAGCACGCCGCCCGCTTCGTAGATCGACACTTCTTCGGCCGTGTCGAGCCGGCACGTGACCGGCACGTCGACGCGCTCGCCGCTGCGGCGATGAATCATGAGCGTCAGGTCCGCGCGCGGCGTGCGCGCGCCGATCACGTCGAAGGTTTCGGTGCCGTCGATGCCGAGCGTCGTCCGGTTCGTGCCCGGCTTGAACTCGAGCGGCAGCACGCCCATGCCGATCAGGTTCGTCCGATGGATGCGCTCGAACCCTTCGGCGACGATCGCCTCGACGCCCGCGAGCCGCACGCCCTTCGCGGCCCAGTCGCGCGACGAGCCCTGTCCGTAGTCGGCGCCGGCGATCACGATCAGCGGCTGCTTGCGATTCATGTACGTCTCGATCGCCTCCCACATCCGCATCACCTTGCCGTCCGGTTCGACGCGCGCGAGCGAGCCCTTCTTCACCGCGCCGTCGACCACCGCCATCTCGTTGACGAGCGTCGGGTTCGCGAACGTCGCGCGCTGCGCGGTCAGATGATCGCCGCGGTGCGTCGCGTACGAGTTGAAGTCCTCTTCCGGCAGGCCCATCTTCGCGAGGTATTCGCCGGCCGCGCTGTCCGGGAGGATCGCGTTCGACGGCGACAGATGGTCGGTCGTGATGTTGTCGCCGAGCACCGCGAGCGGGCGCATGCCCTTCAGTGTGCGCTCGCCGGCCAGCGCGCCTTCCCAGTACGGCGGGCGGCGGATGTACGTGCTCTGCGGCCGCCAGTCGTACAGCGGCGCCGCGCGCTCGCCGGCGTCGGCGGTGCGCGCGAACATCGGCTCGTACACGGCGCGGAACTGTTCGGGCTTCACGCTCGACGCGACGATCGCATCGATCTCGTCGTCGCTCGGCCAGATGTCCTTCAGCGTGACCGGCTTGCCGTCGCGGTCGTGGCCGAGCACGTCCCGCTCGATGTCGAAGCGGATCGTGCCGGCGATCGCATACGCGACGACGAGCGGCGGCGACGCGAGAAACGCCTGCTTCGCATACGGATGAATGCGGCCGTCGAAGTTGCGGTTGCCCGACAGCACGGCGGTCGCATACAGGTCGCGCTCGACGATTTCCTGCTGGATCTTCGGATCGAGCGCGCCCGACATCCCGTTGCACGTCGTGCATGCGAACGCGACGATCCCGAAGCCGAGCTTCTCGAGCTCGGGCAGCAGGTTCGCTTCCTTCAGATACAGCTCGACCGCGCGCGAGCCGGGTGCGAGCGAGCTCTTCACCCACGCCTTGCGCACGAGGCCGCGCGCGTTCGCGTTGCGCGCGAGCAGGCCCGCGGCGATCACGTTGCGCGGGTTGCTGGTGTTCGTGCAGCTCGTGATCGCGGCGATGATCACCGCGCCGTCGGGCATCTCGCCCGGCTTCTCGTCCCATCGGCCGGCGATTCCGCGCGCGGCGAGATCGGACGTCGGCAGCCGCTTGTGCGGATTCGACGGACCGGCCATGTTGCGCACGACGCTCGACAGGTCGAACGTCAGCGTGCGCTCGTACTGCGCGTGCTGCAGCGTGTCGGCCCACAGGCCGGCCTGCTTCGCGTAGGTTTCGACGAGCTTCACCTGCTCGTCGCTGCGGCCCGTCAGCCGCAGATAGTCGATCGTCTGGCCGTCGATGAAGAACATCGCGGCCGTCGCGCCGTATTCGGGCGCCATGTTCGAAATCGTCGCGCGGTCGCCGAGCGTGAGGCTCGCCGCGCCTTCCCCGCGGAACTCCAGATACGCGCCGACCACCTTTTCCTTGCGCAGGAATTCGGTCAGCGCGAGCACGATGTCGGTCGCCGTGATGCCGGGCTGGCGCTTGCCGGTCAGCTCGACGCCGACGATGTCGGGCAGCCGCATCCACGACGCGCGGCCGAGCATCACGTTCTCGGCTTCGAGGCCGCCGACGCCGATCGCGATCACGCCGAGCGCATCGACGTGCGGCGTATGGCTGTCGGTGCCGACGCAGGTGTCCGGATACGCGACGCCGTCCTGCACCTGGACCACCGGCGACATCTTTTCCAGATTGATCTGATGCATGATGCCGTTGCCCGGCGGAATCACGTCGACGTTCTCGAACGCCTTCTTCGTCCACTCGATGAAGTGAAAGCGGTCCTCGTTGCGGCGATCCTCGATCGCGCGGTTCTTCGCGAACGCGTCCGGGTCGAAGCCGCCGCATTCGACGGCGAGCGAGTGATCGACGATCAGCTGCACGGGCACGACCGGATTCACCTTCGCCGGGTCGCCGCCGCGTTCGGCGATCGCATCGCGCAGCCCGGCGAGATCGACGAGCGCGGTCTGGCCGAGGATGTCGTGGCACACCACGCGCGCGGGAAACCACGGGAAGTCGCGCTCGCGCTTGCGCTCGACGAGCTGTTTCAGCGAATCGGCGAGGATCGCCGGATCGCAGCGGCGCACGAGGTTCTCGGCGAGCACGCGCGACGTGTACGGCAGCGTGTCGTATGCGCCGGGCGCGATCGCGTCGACCGCGGCGCGCGCGTCGAAGTAGTCCAGCGACGTGCCGGGCAGGGGTTTGCGGTAGGCGGTATTCATCATGTGGGGCGAACTGGGAGGTGACGTGCGGCGCGCGCCGGCATCCGCGTCGCGGGCCGGCGCGCGCGGCGTGCTCAGCGCTTCTCGATCGGCACGAACTTCAGGTCTTCCGGGCCCGTGTAGTTCGCGCTCGGGCGGATGATCTTGTTGTCGATGCGCTGCTCGATGATGTGCGCGCTCCAGCCGGACGTGCGCGCGATCACGAACAGCGGCGTGAACATCGCGGTCGGCACGCCCATCATGTGATACGACACCGCGCTGAACCAGTCGAGGTTCGGGAACATCTTCTTCGCGTCCCACATCACCGCTTCGAGTCGCTCGGCGATCGCGTACAGCTTCAGGTCGCCCGCTTCCTTCGACAGCTTGTGCGCGACGCCCTTGATCACCTTGTTGCGCGGATCGGAGATCGTGTAGACCGGATGGCCGAAGCCGATCACGACTTCCTTGTTCTCGACGCGGCGGCGGATGTCGGCTTCGGCTTCGTCCGGCGAGCGGTAGCGGCTCTGGATTTCATACGCGACCTCGTTCGCGCCGCCGTGCTTCGGGCCGCGCAGCGCGCCGATCGCGCCGGTGATCGCCGAGTAGATGTCCGAGCCGGTGCCCGCGATCACGCGGCCGGTGAACGTCGACGCGTTGAATTCGTGCTCGGCGTACAGGATCAGCGACGTGTGCATCGCGTCGACCCACGACTTCGACGGCGCCTTGCCGTGCAGCAGGTGCAGGAAATGGCCGCCGATCGAATCGTCGTCGGTTTCGGTCTCGATGCGTTTGCCGTTGTGCGAGAAGTGATACCAGTACAGCAGCATCGAGCCGAGCGATGCCATCAGGCGATCGGCGATGTCGCGCGCGCCCGGCAGGTTGTGATCGTCCTTTTCCGGCAGCACGGTGCCGAGCACCGACACGCCGGTACGCATCACGTCCATCGGATGCGCGGACGCCGGGATCTGCTCGAGCGCGGCCTTCAGCGCGTTCGGCAGCCCGCGCATGGCGCGCAGCTTCGCCTTGTACGCGGCGAGCTCGGTGAGGTTCGGCAGCGTTTCGTGCACGAGCAGGTGCGCGATTTCCTCGAACTCGCACGATTCGGCGACGTCGAGGATGTCGTAGCCGCGGTAGTGCAGGTCGTTGCCGGTCCGGCCGACCGTACAGAGGGCCGTGTTGCCGGCCGTCACGCCGGACAGCGCGACCGATTTCTTCGGCTTGAACGCGCCTGCGGCGGCCGGTGCTGCTGCGTCTTTCGTCTCGCTCATGTTTCCGTTCTCCAAGAATTTTTGTCGACCGGAGTCACCGCTTCAGCGCTTGCTCCAGTCCCATGCAAAGCTGTCGATCCGAGTCGGCGCTTCAACGCTTACCCACACGCGCTGCCAAACCGCTACGCGGCCCGATCGACGCTCCGCGTTACTTCTTCCCCTGCGCGAACAGCTCGTCGAGCTTGCGCTCGTATTCGTGATAGCCAAGAAACTCGTACAGCTCGGCGCGGGTCTGCATCGTCGGCACGGCGGCCTTCTGCGTGCCGTCGCGGCGCACCGTCTCGTAGAAATTCAGCGCGGCCTTGTTCATCGCGCGATATGCGCCGCAGCAGTACAGCGCGATGTCGACGTTCGCCTCGCGCAGTTCGTCGACCGTGAACAGCGGCGTCGAGCCGAATTCGGTCAGGTTCGCGAGGATCGGCACCTTCACCGCAGCCTTGAAGCGGCGGTAGTCGTCGAGCGTCTTCATCGCCTCCGGGAAGATCATGTCGGCACCCGCGTCGACGTACGCGACCGCGCGCTCGATCGCCGCATCGATTCCTTCGGCCGCGGCCGCGTCGGTGCGCGCCATGATCACGAACTGATCGTCGGTGCGCGCATCGACGGCCGCCTTGATGCGGTCGACCATCTCGTCGGTCGGCACGCATTCCTTGCCCGGCCGATGCCCGCAACGCTTCTGGCCGACCTGGTCCTCGATATGCACGGCCGCGACGCCGGCGTTGATGAACGAGCGCACGGTACGCGCGATGTTGAACGCGCCGCCCCAGCCCGTATCGATGTCGACGAGCAGCGGCAGGTCGGTCGCATTGGTGATCCGGCTCGCGTCGATCAGCACGTCTTCCATCGTGCTGATGCCGAGATCGGGAATGCCGAGCGAATTCGCGGCGACGCCGCCGCCCGACAGATACACGGCCTTGAAGCCGACGGCCTGCGCCATCTTGGCCGCGTACGCGGTGATCGCGCCGACCACCTGCAGCGGCTGCTCGGCCGCGACTGCCGCGCGAAACTTCGCGCCGGCGCTCTGAAGATGCGTGTTGCTCATGAACGGCCTCCTGATCGAATGCCCTGTAACAGCAAGGAGCGGGCCAGCTCGCGGAACTCCGCTAACCCGCTGATTTATAAGCGCCGCGGCCCGGCAACGAACGCGACGGATATTTCATTTCAGAAATTTCATGTTTCAAAAATGAAATCTCGCGCGCATAATCGCCGTCATGGATCTGTCGTCGACCCGTCCCGTCAGCCCCGCCGATCGCACGGTGCGCCCGCGCATCTGGGCGATGGGCATCAGCCGCCTGCGCGACCTGTTTCGCGAAATCGCCGCCGAATTCGACGAGCGTGCGGACGTGCGCATCGTCACCCGCGCGTTCGAAGACGCGCTCGGCGCGATCGCCGAAGCCGGCACCGCGCGGCCCGACGTAATCGTCGCGGCCGGCTCGAACGGCGGCTTCCTGAAAACCCGCGCGCCGGTGCCCGTCGTGGTCGTATCGCCGACCGGCTTCGACGTGATGCAGGCGCTCGCGCGCGCACGGCGCGACGCGACGCGCATCGCGCTCGTGAGCGCCGGCGACACGCCGCCGGAAGTGCGCCGCTTCGTCGCCGCGTACGGGCTCGACGTGCAGTTTGCGTCATATCAGTCCGCGCAGGAAGCCGAAGCGGTCGTGCACGATCTGCACGATCGCGGGATCGAGACGATCGTCGGCCCCGGCCTCGTGACCGACCTCGCGGCGAGCGCCGGCATGGGCGCGGTGTTCCTGTACTCGCATGCGTCGGTGCGCAAGGCCGTCGAGACCGCGCTCGAGGTCGCGTACGCGACGCATGCGGAGGCGCTCCGGCGCCAGCGGCTCGACAATCTGCTCCAGCATCTGCGCGACGGCGTCGTCGCGCTCGACGCGCACGGCCGCGTCGAAGCGATCAACGAGCGGCTCGCGTCCGCGCTCGGCGTCGATCCGGCGGCGGCCGTCGGTCGCGCGCTCGTCGACCTGCGGCCCGAGCTGCGCACGCTGCGCGGCGAGGACGGCGACGCGCTCGCGACGGTGCGCGGGATCCGCTACGTCGTGCATCGCGGGCCGCTGGTCGACCGCGGCGTCACGTCGGGCAGCGTGCTGACGTTCCAGGAATCGCGCGCAGTCGAGCGGCTCGATCGCGCGCTGCGCTCGCAGCCGACCACGCAGCAGTTCGCCGCGCGCTATACGCTCGACGACGTGATCGGCGCGTCCGCGCCGATGGCGCGCGTGCGCGATCTCGTCCGCCGCTACGCGAAATCCGACGCGACCGTGCTCGTGCTTGGCGAGAGCGGCACCGGCAAGGAAATGATCGCGCAGAGCCTGCACGGGCTGTCGACGCGAAGCAGCTATCCGTTCGTCGCGATCAACTGCGGCGCGTTTCCGGAGGCGCTGCTCGAGAGCGAACTGTTCGGCTACGACGAAGGCGCGTTCACCGGCGCGCGGCGCGGCGGCAAGACCGGCCTGTTCGAGGCCGCGCACCGCGGCACGCTGTTTCTCGACGAAATCGGCGAAATGCCGCCGTCGCTGCAGAGCCGGCTGCTGCGCGTGCTGCAGGAACGCGAGGTGATCCGTCTGGGCTCGACCGAGCCGATCCGCATCGACGTGCGCGTGATCGCCGCGACGCACCGGCCGCTGCTCGCGGCCGTCGAGGCCGGCACGTTCCGCACCGACCTCTACTACCGGCTCAACATCCTGAACATCGGGCTGCCGCCGCTGCGCGAGCGCGCGGCCGACATTCCTGCGCTCGCGGCCGCGCTGCTCGTGCAGGCTGCGCGGCGCGAACCGCGCCTCGCCGAGCGCGTGCGCGACATCGACGAAGCCGCGCGCGTACTCGGCGCGGCGCAGGCGACGCTCGCGCGCTACCGGTGGCCGGGCAACGTGCGCGAACTGCAGAACGTGATCGAGCGAATCGCGGTGGAACTCGCCGAGGAAGTCGACGAGACCGGTCCGGCCGCCGCGTGCAACGTGCTGGATCCCGATGCGCTGCCGACGATCGCGCCTGAACTGTTCGCACACGCCGCACAGGCCGACGCCGGCGCCGGTGACGACAACGCGCAGACGCTTCATGCGCGCCGCCGCCGCGCCGAAGCCGACGAGATCCGCGCAGTGCTCGACGCATGCGGCGGCGATCGCGACCGCGCGTGCGCGATGCTCGGCATCAGCAAGACGACGCTGTGGCGCAAGCTGTCCGCGAAATAGGTTCGATGGCCGTGCGCGGTGCGACGAAGCCGTGACGCGTTCGCCAATGCAGAGGAAAGGTTCGCGTTCCGCGACGGGCGAACCGCGCCATCATCCCGCCTTGTGATAGTGGCGGTACGCCTTCGCGCGATTGCCGCACGACGACATCGAGCACCAGCGACGGCTGCCGTTCTTGCTGTCGTCGACGAACAGCCACTGGCACGCGTCGTTCGCGCAGCGCTTGACCTTCGCGAGCCGCGCACTGCCGAGCAAATCGGTCGCCGACCACAACACCGGACTCAGCAGCGTCGCGAGCGACGCAGCGTGTTCGGCGATCCGCCACGCATAACGGCCGTCGATCCGCGCGAGCGCGACGCGCGGCGCCGCTTCCGCAAGAAAACCGCCGAGCAGCGCGAGATCGTCCGCATGCGGCTCGCGCTGCTCGGCTTGCGCATGAAACAGCCGGTACAGCGCCTCGCGCAATGCGAGCGCGTGCGCGAGCATCGCCGGTTCATCGTCGTGCCGGCCGGGCACGCGCGATGCGTCGAGCAGCTCGGCCGGCACGCCCGCCTGCTGCCCGCACCATGCGCGCAAGTCGTCGATCGACGCGAACGTCTCCGTCGGCGCGTCCGTTCCGCGCCAGTACAGCGTGTTTGCGAAGTCGATGCTGAGCGTGTCGGCCGGGGCCGGAATCAGCCAGCCTGTGACGGAAGGTTGCGTATTGTGCATGCCGGCGATCGTATCTAACCATCATGCCGGTTGACAACTGCCGCGGACGATTCCTAACATAACCAGCATGGTGGTTAAACGAAGTCTGCTGCACCGATGTCCCCGTTCAGTTCAAGGAGTCAACAGATGATCGATCACCTTTCCTTCGGCGTTGCTCAACTCGACCGTAGCCGCACGTTCTACGACAGCGCCCTCGGCGCGCTCGGCTACAAACGGCTGTACAGCGGAGACGGCTCGCTCGGCTACGGCGCGACCGAGCCGGTACTGTGGCTGCAGCCCGCGGCCCGTCCGGTCGTCCCCGATCCGGAGTCGGGGCTGCATGTGTCGTTCAAGGCGGCGTCGCCCGCGGAAGTCGATGCGTTCTACCGCGCCGCGCTCGAGCACGGCGGCCGGGACAACGGCGGGCCCGGCAAGCGCGAGCAGTACGGCCCCGGCTATTACGCGGCGTTCGTCGTCGATCCCGACGGATATCGGCTCGAAGCGCATTGCGAGCTCGACAACATCGTTTGATCGGCGCCCGTTCACGCGACAACGGCCCGATTCCGCGTCGCGCCGAATCGGGCCGTTGCATCGCGCACCGGCGCGACGAGCCGCCGGTCGCTATCGCGCGCCGCGCGTGTGCTGCAGCTGCTCGCCGAGCCCTTCGATCCCCAAGCGCACCAGCTGTCCGGGCTTCAGGAAGACCGGCGACGGCTTGATGCCCATCCCGACGCCCGGCGGCGTACCGGTCGTGATCACGTCGCCCGGTTCGAGCGTCATGCAGGTCGACAGATACGCGACGAGCTGCGCGACCGTGAACACCATCGTGCGCGTATTGCCGTTCTGATAGCGGTGGCCGTCGACTTCGAGCCACAGGTCGAGGCGCTGCGGATCGGGCACTTCGTCGCGCGTGACGAGCCACGGGCCGATCGGGCCGAACGTATCGAAGCCCTTGCCCTTGTCCCATTGACCGCCGCGCTCGAGCTGCCATTCGCGCTCGGACACGTCGTTCACGACGCAGTAGCCGGCGACGCAATCGAGCGCCCGTGCTTCGTCGACGTCCTTGCACCGCGTGCCGATCACGACGCCGAGTTCCACTTCCCAATCCGTCTTCACCGAACCCTTCGGGATGTCGATGCCGTCGTTCGGGCCGCAGATCGAACTCGTCCACTTCGCGAATACGACCGGCTCCTTCGGCACCGGCATGCCCGCTTCGGCCGCGTGATCGGCATAGTTCAGACCGATGCCGATGAACTTGCCGACACGCGCGACGCACGCGCCGATGCGCGGCTCGCCGTGCACGAGCGGCAGCGTCGTCGGGTCGATCGCGCGCAGCCGGGCAAGGGCCGCGTCCGACAGCGCATCGCCGGCCAGATCCGGCACATGCGCGGACAGATCGCGAATCCGGCCTTGCGCGTCGAGGATGCCGGGTTTTTCGTGGCCGGGCGGGCCATAGCGAAGCAGTTTCATCGTGCTCAACCTCTGTTGTCGAATGTGACAGGTTACCGGCCGACGCAAGCGGTCGCGGTTGCGCCGGATCGATCGTCGGTCGTCGGCCGTGCGCGTCGCATCCGCACGGCCGCGGACGGTCGACGCGCGGAAGGGCGCGGGCTGCCGAAATGCTGCGCGCAAGGATGACGCACGCATGTTCGGCGAGCCGCCACCCGGTACGCGCAGCCGCGATTGCCGCCGGCTTGCGCCGATCGCGCCGGCGCCGATGCCGCGTCGATCGGCGCGTGTTCGAGTCGCGCAACCGCCGGCCGGCCAGAGCTTTGTACCACCGCGTGCGGCAGAGGAAATGACGTGCGGCAGATACCCACTATTGGTGTGCCCGCCGAGCACGCGCCGCGATATCGGCGCCCCGAATGCATCCGGCAGCGGCGGCGGCGGCCGCGATGAACGGCCACTCTTCGACGCGCGGATATCAAATATTCAATATGACCCTGTCATCGCGAATCGCCGTCGATCCGTTCTTGTCTGGTAACGATCGGTAAAAAAACACGGCATTGAACACTGAAAGTTTGTTGTTAAGCTCGAACGCCTGGTCTTCGTTCCGTGCGGACGCGATACGCGCGGCATGGCCGGCCAGCATGCGTCGCCCGTCGATCGACACTACTCGAACCCCACGCCCCTGATGCAAACGCCCAACACCCCGTTTCCCGACAGCGACGCACGGGAATCGACCGCAGCCGACCGCTATCGCGCCCCCGCACTCGACAAGGGCCTCGACATCCTCGAACTCCTGTCCGAACGGAAGGAAGGCCTGACCCGCACGCAGATCACGAAGGAGCTCGGGCGCAATGCGAGCGAAATCTACCGGATGCTCGAACGTCTCGTCGCGCGCCGCTACGTGATGCGCTCGACCGGCGGCGACCGCTACACACTGAGCCTCAAGCTGTTCGCGCTCGCGCATCGGCATCCGCCGATGAACCGGCTGATTGCCGAGGCACTGCCGCCGATGCAGCGCTTCGCCGATGCGGCCGAGCAGTCGTGCCATTTGGCCGTCTACGACCGCGGCGATCTGCTCGTGATCGCGCAGGTGGACGGGCCCGGCCCGTGCGGCGTGTCGGTGCGCCTCGGTTCGCGCATCGGGCTCGCCGACACGGCATCCGGCCGCGTGATGCTGTCGTTTCAGAGTGCCGAGCACCGCGCGCACATGCTGGCCGAGCACCGCAAGCTTCTCGACGACACGGCGCTGAACGAACAGGAACTCGCTCATGCGTGCCAGTCGATCCGGCAGTCCGGCTACCTGCGCCAGGACAGCCGTCACGCGTACGGCGTGACCGATCTCAGTGCGCCGATCCTCGGACCGTCCGGCCAGGCCATCGCCGTGCTGACCTGTCCGTACATGCGCCGCGTCGACGCGCAACCCGCGCAGTCCGTCGATGCCGCGGCCGAAGCACTTCGCGAAATGGCAGCGCACCTGTCGATGTGCCGCGCGGAAACCGGCTGACGCGTACGCGTTCGGTCGTCCGGTCGATGCGATGTCGGCCGCCGAATGCGCGTGCCGCACGTTCGGCGGCGCGTGACGACGCCGCGACGACGCCGCGGCGACCGATGCGCACCGCGCGATCGCTGCGCATATCGCGCTACGCTAGAATAGCGGCCCCCTCAAAAACTACGGCGGCACGTTGTCGCGGCCGCCGTATCCAGTGGATGTCATGGCCAAACTTCTGAACGATCAAGAATTCCAGCGTTTCTCCGAACTTCAGCAGAAGCAGGCAAGCTTCACGATCACGCCCGAGGAAGCGGACGAACTGCGCGACATCGTCGCGCGCGCGCAGAAAAAGCGCGACGATCGTGCCGCGGCGATGCAGGCGATCGAGAACTACATCGAGCAGTTCGACATCACGCCCGACGAACTCTTCTCGCCCGAGCAGATCGGCGAAGCCGCGCGCACTTACGGGCTCATCACGGCAACGAAGAAGGAACGGACGCTGCCGCCGTCGATCACGTTCAACGGCAAGCCGTACCAGTGGACGAAGACGCTTCCGGACGACGTGCGCGGCGCGCTGTTCGACGCCTTCACATCCGGCGAATCGGTCAAGCGTTTCATCGCGATGCCGAAGGACACCGCGCGCTGCGCATTGACGATCGCGCGCCTCGAACGCGAAACCGGCGCCGTGTACGCGGAAGCGCACCTCGACGAACTCGCGATCACGCGCGAGCAGGTGAACGACGCAGCATCGAAACTCGCCGCGTAAACACGCCGCCGCTAACGTTCGCGTTCACTGCATGGGTGCAGACGCCGGCAAAGCCCGGCGTCGCACATGCGATGCTCCACGCTGCCGCGATTCCCGAAAAGGCTCACCTCCACGTTCCGTAAGCGGCCATCTCGCTATCCCGGAAAGTCTCACCCAACGCATCCGCGAACACGCGCGAACGCCTCCCGAACCTTCTCACCTTTATCTGTTCCCTGCTCTCCCGACGCGTGTCGGAAAGCGTCGCCGAGGCTTCCCGAAAGCACTCACCGACCGCCTGCCGGAAGATCGGTCGAGCGTTCCCGTATCGGCTCACCACGCACTTCCGGGATGGCTCGTTCGCCGCTCCCGAAAAATCTCACCTTTGCGGTTCGTCTCCATGTCGCGCATCGCGCGGTGCGAAAGCGCGTACCAACACATCGACGGGAACCCGTTGCGGGCCGCACATCGCGGTAGGCGGCGCACGTCATCCGCGCGGCGATGCGATCAGCGGAGCGTGGTTTTAGCGCCGACGTGCCGTGCCGCTTCGTGCGGTGCGCGCGTTCGAATGTCGTTCGTCGTTCGGCCGCGTCCAAATGGCTCTGCGCATCGCGGCAGCACATCGTGTCAGTTCGATAGCATGCGCAGACGGCGGCTCGCTGCGATATCTTCGGCTCTTCGGCTCTTCGGCATTCGACGACGACGATGCCCGCTAAGGTTGCAGCTTCATCCGGAAGCCCACGACGCCGGGCTCCTCCGTCGTCGTGACCGCAAAGCCGCACGATTTCGCGAGCGAAATCATCGCGGTGTTCTCGCGCAACGCCTCGCCGATCATCCATGCGGTTCCGCGGGACCGCACGTATTCGATGATCCGCGTCATCATCAACCGGCCGAGCCCTTTGCCCTTCTGATCCGGCCGCACCGCGATCGCGAACTCCGCAGTCTCGTTGTCGGGATCGGTCACTGCGCGCGCGACCGCGAGCGTATGCGACCGCCCCGACGCATCGGTAACCGACACGATGAAAGCCATCTCGCGGTCGTAATCGATTTGCGTCATGCGCGCGATTTGCGAATGATCGAAGCTGCGCACCGCGCCGAAGAAACGCATCCGAAGATCGTCCGGCGTCATCGCGCCGAGCAGTTCGTTGTGCGCCTGCTCGTCCTCCGGACGAATCGGGCGGATCGTCACGGTCTCTCCGCGCCATTCGAGCGTCTGTTCCAGATGACGCGGGTACGGCATGATCGCGAGCCGGCTGCGCCCCGCCGCGAACGTGATGCGCGGCGCAACGATTTGCGTGCGGTCTGACAGCACGCGCAGCGTGACGGACATCGCGACCACTTCGCGAACGTCGCATACGACCTGCGACAGCGCCGTCAACGCATCGAGCGTAGGGCCGACCGGCGCGTGGCGCGCATACGGCGAACGCTCCATCACCGCACGGGCGAGCACGGTGTTCAACGGCGGCAGCCCGTAGACGACGAACGGTGCCGATACGCCGTCCGCCGGCGGCACGACGTAGCGAAACACCGGACCGAAATTCGCATCGTCGTACATGTCGACGGTGACGTCGACGACCTTCGCGGAAGCCGGCTCGCCGTCGGTCTCGCCAGTCTCGCGGGTCTCGCCGTTCAGCCCGAAATGCGACAGCCAGCGCAGCGCGACGTCGCCGGCCAGCTCGTGCTCGCCGGCCGCAACCATTCGGCGCGCGTCGGCCTGCGCGGCCGCGATGCACGCCGCCGGCTGCTGCGGCGTACCTTCGGGCGTCTGCATCAGCAGTTGTCGTCCGAGGTTGTAGTCGACCAGCCGCGCATACGCGCGCGCGAGCCGCCGCGGCGTCGTGTGCACCGGGATGCCGTTTGCATGCAGCGCATCGCGGGTCGCCGCATCGACCGCACCGAAGAAACACGCGAGGATGCCGCGATGTGCATGCTGCCGCGCTGCGATCAGCGTGCGCGCGACCGCATCGGCCGGTGCGCTGTGCGACGTCGAATGGACGACGAACAGCGTGCCGGTTTGCGGGAACGGCGCGAGTGCGCCGATCGCCGCGCCGAAATGCTCGGGACGCGCATCGTCGCCCAGCGTCAACGGATTGCCGTGCGCCGCGAGATGCGGCAACGCGGCCGACACGGCAGCTGTTGCGGCCGGCGGCCAGTCGGCCAGCGCGACGCGCACGTCCGTGACCGCGTCGATCGCGAGTTTCGCGACGCCCGCGTCGCTCGTCACGAGCGTTGCCGAGCCGCGTGCGGCCACGCGCCCGACGCCCAGCGTCTCGATCTCGTCGAGCAGATCGTCGAGCGCGTCGACGCGCACCATCCCCGCGCGCTGGAACGCGGCCGTATAGAGCGCATCGCCGGGATCCGTCCGCCCTGTGCGCAGCGCCAGCACCGGCTTGTTGCGCGCTGCCGCGCGTGCGGCCGACATGAACTTGCGTGCAGCGGACACGGTATCGAGTTCGAGCAGGATCGCGCGCGTGCCGGGGTCGCTGGCGAGATAGTCGAGTACATCGCCGGCGTCGACGTCGGCCTCGCTGCCGAGCGCGACGACATGCGAAAAGCCGAGGCCGCGTGCATCGGCCCAGCCCAGCACCGCGTTCGTCAGCGCGTTCGATTGCGATACCCACGCAACGCCGCCCGGCCGCACCGTATAAGCCGGCGCGCCGAAATGCGCACGCCGCGCGGGCGTCAGCACGCCGAGGCTACCCGGCCCGACGATACGCAGCACAAACGGCTTCGCAGCCTTCAGCGCGCGATCGAGCGCCGCGCGATCGGATTCGGTGCGCGCGTCGCCGACGATCACCGCCACGCGCGTGCCGAGTTCGCCGAGCTTGCGCACGATGCCCGCCCACGTAGCCGGACGCGTGCACACCACCGCGACCGACGGCGCCGCAGGAAGCCGGTCGACATCCGGAACGACCGTGTGCCCGTTCAGCTCGCGATATTTCGGATTGACCGGCCACACGGGCCCGTCGAACGCGCCGTCCAGCACGCGGGACCACACCATCGCGCCGATACTGCCGGCGCGCGACGACGCGCCGACGACCGCAACGGACCTGGGCTGAAACAACGCGTCGAGATGGCGAACGGTCACGGGTGCTCCAGACGGTAATGAAGGACGACCCGGACGGCACGCGGCCCTGCAGCCGGTGCGCCGGTCGATGCGAACTCCAAGCATAGGCGAACGGGATGCGGCTGCCTATATGCCGAACGGCCGACTGTCCGACACGCGTCAACGCTCGCAACATGGGCGATCTCGACTGTCTTTGCATCGCACATCCTGCGAAGGCAGTGCGTCGCGGCCGTCAGGTCGTTTCGTCAACGGTGAGGCTTTACGGGAGCAAAGGTGAGTCAATTCGGGAATGACGTGCCGCGCGATGCGGACGAGCGAAAGGTGATCGGAAACCGGAGCGGACGTGCACCGCGGCGTTCGCGAATGTTGGCACGTATGCATCGCGCAATCGCGCGCGCGTTTACCGAAATTCGCCGCGATATGCGGGCGAATCAATGCGAATTCGGAAAGCGGCACGCATCTGTCGAATGGCGGCGCACCGCGATTCGCGTACCGCGATCACGTGGCGATTGCGCAAAAACAAAACGGTGCGACGGCCGAATGGCCGCTCGCACCGTCAGTCAACGCGCGAAAGGTGAGGTTTTTCGGGAGTCAGTCCTTGATCAGGAAACGCGCGCGGTTCTTGCCGAGCCAAGCGGGCGCTCGTCCGCGGCCGCTCCAGGTTTCACCCGTCTTGGGATTCCGGTATTTCGGCGGCAACGGACGTTTCGCTTTGGTCGCCCGCGCGGCACGCGGTCGGAAACCGAGCTCTTCCGGCGTAATGTCGAATTCTTCGATTTTCGCGCGGATATCGGCAATCGCATCGGCAATTGCCTTTTCACGTTCCTTTTCGATTTTTTGCTGAAGCCTTTCGAGCTGCGCTGTCAGTTGCCTGTAGGTCGCCATATGGATGGGACTCCGTAAACGTTATTCACGAAAAATAGCTGACTCTAAGCAAATAGAAAAGCGACTCACCCGGTTACCGTCTCCTCATCCGGTCATTTGGGTCAATAACCGCTTTTCTTCTTGCATGCGAAGAGAAGATTTCGCACGGCGTCATCGGTCGATTGCTGAATCACGTCGAACTCGCCGTTGCAGATCGCGCGGGCATTGTCCGTGCAATTGCTCCAGTCGTTGCCCGTGCACTGCACCTGCGTAGTGGGACGCCCGTCCGAAGTGAACAGCGGCGCCCCGCCGCCGCACCCGCCGAGCCCGGCAATCAGAGCCAACAATCCGGCCCGGCGCCAATGCGCCAAAGGCCACCGACAGACCGACGCAAGCATGTGTTTCATTGTTCTTTCCGTCAACCCTTTTTTAAATGTCGCGAGTATGCCATGCACGGCCCTCCAAGGTTCAATTCGGCATGCGGTCGGGATCCGCGCGCGTCTTGTACGGCAACGACCTTCGCGGATCGTCGGTGATGCGAATGAAAACCTGCTCGACATCGGGAAGCGCGTCGAGTTCGCGTTGCAATGCATCGCGATCGAATGTCGGCTCCGCGCATCCTTCCGCATAAATGAAGCGCCGCTGCACGGTGATCCACAGGCTCGTCCCGCGCAGTCGATCGGAACCGGCGAAATGCGCTTTCGCGGCCTCGGCGATCGGCGCGTCATACAAATAAGCGTTCGGTTTCGAACAGCGATGAGCGAGCCAGCACGTCGTACCGCGTTCGACGCGGTAATGCGCGTCGTCCTCCATCTCCGCGTGCGTCATCCACGGGCCGAGCGGCAGCGGACATTCGGCAATGTCGTGCGACAGCACGACAAACGGATCGTTGTACCAGTTGCGCCGTGCGCCGGGCGCATCGTCGCCCGACTGCGCAACCGCCGACGCACTCAGCAATACAGTCAGCCAGGCAGCCATGCCGGTTCGCTTCATCATCGTCTCCCGTCGGCCGGACCCGAAGCATGCGTTGCGGCGCGAGCTCCGGCTTCCCGCTTCGCGATCGATCGCACCGGCCGCACCGTGCTACCGGTCGATCCCCAACGCCGCCAGTTTCTTGTAAAGCGTTGCCCGCCCGATGCCGAGACGCGCGGCCGCTTCGACGACCTTTCCGCCGCACGCGGCGAGCGCGTCGGTCAGAAACCGGCGCTCCCACGCGGCCAATGCATCGGCATACGGAACGATCGGCACGCTGCCCGCTTCACGCATCTCGTCGCGCGGCGGCGACGCACCGGCTTGCGGTGCGGCGGGCGCGACGTCCGGCGTCGCACGCACCGGCCCGAGGAACGGCGCGAGCGCACGCGCATCGATCACCGAGCGGTCCGACAGCATCAACGCGCGCTCGAGCGTATTGCGCAGCTCGCGCACGTTGCCCGGCCACGGATACGCGCACAGCATCCGCAACGCATCGTCGGTCAATTCGCAATGCGCGGCGCGGCCGTGCTGCGCTGCGAGTTCCTCGAGCGTCGCATAGACGAGCGCTGCGATGTCCGACGCGCGCTCGCGCAGCGGCGGCGCGTGAATCGTCAGCACATTGAGCCGGTAATAAAGATCGGCGCGAAAACGTCCGGCCGCGACGAGCGCCGGCAGATCGGCCGACGTCGCGGCGATGATCCGGACGTCGGCGCGCACGATCCGGTTCGAGCCGACCGGCTCGAATTCCTTGTCCTGCAGCACGCGCAGCAGCTTGCCTTGCAGCGGCAGCGGCATGTCGCCGATCTCGTCGAGAAACAGCGTGCCGCGGTCGGCGAGTTCGAACTTGCCGACCCGCCCCTTGCGGTCGGCGCCCGTATACGCGCCCGGTGCCGCACCGAAGAACTCGGTTTCCAGCAGCGTGTCGGGAATCGCGGCGACGTTGACGGTCACGAGCGGCTGCAACGCGCGCGCCGACGCCGCATGGATCGCATGCGCGAGCAACTCCTTGCCGGTGCCCGTCTCGCCGAGCAGCAGCACCGGCGAATCGACCTGCGCCGCGCGGCGCGCCTGGCGCTTCGTTTCGAGGCTCGCGGCGCTCGTGCCGATGAAGCTGGCGAACGTGTATTTCGCGCGGCGTGCCTGCGCGAGCGAGCGCTGCGTCGCGATCAGTTGCTGCTGCAACTGTGCATAGCGGGAAAAAATCGGCGTGAGCGTCTTCAACTGATCGAACAACGCGAAACCGATCGCGCCGACCGTCTCGCCCGCCTCGTTCTTCAGCGGCAGGCGCGTGACGACGAGCGGCTCGCGGCCCGTCTCCATGATGTCGAGCAGGATCGGCTGCCCGGTCGACACGACCTCGCGCATCAGGCTGTTCGGAATCACGGCCTCGCAGTCGAGACCGACCGCCTGCTGCGGATCGGCGAAACCGAAACGCGCCGCATAGCGCTCGTTCATCCATACGACGCGTGCGTCGCGATCGACGACCACCGTACCCGCGCTCGAATCCTCGAAGGTCCGGAACAGCGATTCGGCAGCGCGCCGCAGCACGTCGCCGTAGTTGACGGGCAGCCGAGCCCAGTCGTTCATCATCGTGTCGTCGTCTCCGTCTATTCTTGGCCGGATGTCTCCGGAACGAGACGGATTATCTCACTCCGGAGACGGGTCGCAATGCGTTGTCCGGGAAAGCCCTGCGCCGCCGCGTCGCTCATTCGGGCAGCAGATTCGTCTCCGGATCGAGACGTTTTCTGTAGAATCGTCAGACCTTGGCCGGCAAGGGCCGGCCGGCCGGCGGCGAATCCGCGTCCGGCGGTGCGATGCGGCCGATGGCACGAAACCTGCACGAACCCGAGCCGGTCCGCGGCGCGTCGCGCGATCGAACAACAACCAAAGCCATTAGGAGACTCCCTTGTCCTTCGTGATCGTCCTCGCCGCGCTGGCGTTTCTGATGTTCGCCGCGTATCGCGGCTACAGCGTGATCCTGTTCGCGCCGATCGCCGCACTGGGCGCGGTGCTGCTCACCGACCCGGCCGCCGTCGCGCCGGTCTTCTCCGGCATCTTCATGGAGAAGATGGTCGGCTTCGTCAAACTGTATTTCCCGGTGTTCATGCTCGGCGCCGTGTTCGGCAAGGTGATCGAACTGTCCGGGTTCTCGGAGTCGATCGTCCATGCGGCGATCCGCTACATCGGCCGCTCGCGCGCGAATGCGGTGATCGTCGCGGTGTGCGCGCTGCTCACCTATGGCGGCGTGTCGCTGTTCGTCGTCGTGTTCGCGGTCTACCCGTTCGCCGCCGAACTCTATCGCCAGAGCAATATTCCGAAGCGGCTGATGCCCGGCGCGATCGCGCTCGGCGCGTTCTCGTTCACGATGGATTCGCTGCCCGGCACGCCGCAGATTCAAAACATCATCCCGACCACGTTCTTCAAGACGACCGCATGGGCCGCGCCCGCGCTCGGCACGATCGGCTCGCTGTTCATCATCGTCGTCGGCCTCGCGTATCTCGAATGGCGTCGCCGCTCCGCGATGGCGAAGGGCGAAGGCTACGGCACGTCGCTCGTCAACGAGCCGGAGCGCGTCGAGGCGAAATCGCTGCCGAATCCCGCGCTGGCGATCCTGCCGCTGATCGTCGTCGGCGTGTCGAACTTCGCGTTCACGAAGCTGATCCCGCAGTGGTACGGCGCCGCGTCGTACACGGTCGCGCCGGAAGTACTGCCGGGCGTGCATGCGCCGGTCACGACGTCGATCAAGACGGTCGTCGCGATCTGGTCGGTCGAAGCGGCGCTGCTGCTCGGCATCGTGCTGGTCGTGCTCACGACATTCAAGCGCGTCAGCGAGCGTTTCGCGGCCGGCTCGAAGGCCGCCGTCGCCGGCGCGCTGCTCGCCGCGATGAACACCGCGTCGGAATACGGCTTCGGCGGCGTGATCGCCGCGCTGCCGGGCTTCCTCGTCGTCAGCGACGCACTGAAGAGCATCCCGAACCCGCTGGTCAACGCTGCCGTGTCGGTCAGCTCGCTCGCCGGCATTACCGGTTCCGCATCGGGCGGCATGAGCATCGCGCTCGCCGCGATGTCGGATCTGTTCATCAAGGGCGCGCAGGCCGCGAACATTCCGATGGACGTACTGCACCGGGTCGTCGCGATGGCGAGCGGCGGCATGGACACGCTGCCGCACAACGGTGCGGTGATCACGCTGCTCGCGGTCACGGGGCTCACGCACCGCGAGTCGTATCGCGACATCTTCGCGGTCACCGTGATCAAGACGCTCGCGGTGTTCTTCGTGATCGCCGTGTACTACGCGACGGGGCTCGTGTAACCGTCTGCATCGGCGGCGTCGCGCACGCCGCCGTTTGGCGCCCGACCGTATCGACGCGGCCGGCGCCCGGGCGGAGAGTTGCCCTCGGCCCGCGAAGCGGATGCGCGCCGGAACGGATTCCGGCATGCGCTATCCGTCACCCGGCTCCCACATTGGACAGCTCGCCGCCGGGTTCACCCATCGGGCGCGCACTCGGCGGAACGCTCAGCCGCCGTATCAAGCGCATCACGCCCCTCCGCACCACGATCCGCTTCAAACGTATTGTTGTCGACCGCAGAACACTGCGTTGGGAGCGGTCGCATTTTTCGCGCGCGTTGTCCGGCCTACACTGCCTTCAACCCGACGCCCGATCGCCTCACGCGACGGCGAATCGTCGGCAACATGGAGATCCCGACCATGAAGCGCCCAATCCATGCGATCGCAATCGCCATCGCGCTGTCCGCCCCGCTCGTCGTCCATGCGCAATCGGCCCAGCCGCTCACGCGCGCGCAGGTGCACGCTGAAGTCAAGGCACTCAAGCAAGCGGGCTTCCAGTCCAGCGACTGGTTCTATCCGGCCAGCATCGTCGCCGCGGAAGCGAAAATCGCGCAGCAGCGCGCCGCCGGATACGGCAACGATCGCGGCGCGTCTTCGGAGTCGGGACGGTAGTGGTTTCGTCCGACCGGTCGCGCTTGCTCAGCCACGCTCGTGCCCGCTGAAGTCAAGGCACTCAAGCAAGCGGGCTTCCAGTCCAGCGACTGGTTCTATCCGGTCAGCATCGTCGCAGCGGAAGCGAAAATCGCGCAGCAGCGTGCCGCCGGATACGGCAGCGATCGCGGCGCGTCTTCGGAGTCGGGACGGTAGTGGTTTCGTCCGACCGGTCGCGCTTGCTCACTCACGCGCACGCGTGTTTGCGCGTTCACGCCTTCACACCCTCACGGACTCGCTCAACCGCGCACACGCCGCTGCCTGCGGATCGCCGGCCGGCAACTTGCCGCATAGACCGTCGAACCGCTTCGCAACCGACCGGACCGACGCATCGTGCGCGCCGCGGCCGCGCCAGCGGTTCAACTGCGCGACGACCTTCGTCAATGCCCGCAGGTTCGCGCCGTAGAACGCATCCTTCGTCTTGCCCGCCTGCGCGAGCACGCTCGCCGCAATCGCTTCGATCCGCGTCGCGTCGTCGGGCGCCAGCTCGACCGCGTTCGCGAAGTAAGTCGCCCCCCAGCGCAGTTTGGTCGCCGAGCCGCTCGCCGCTTCGTATGCGTTGCGGTACCAGTCGAGCGCCGCGGTCTTGTCGCCGCGCGCCTTCGCATTCGCGGCCAGCCCCGACATGAAGTAGTACGGCGTCGACGAACGCGGCAACTCCGCCTTCAGCAGCGCATCGGACTCGTCGTACAGCCCGGCGTCGGTGAGCGTGTCGGCGCCTTCGCTGACGAGTGCCTGCCGCTCGTATGCATTCGCGGCGCCGCTCACGGAAGCAGCGATCTGCTTGCGTGCAGTGTCGACGAGCGCCGGTGCGGCGAGCGGTGCGCCGTTGCGAACGTTGTCGCGCGCGAGCAGCACACGACCATGGAGCGCCATCAACCGATCGATCGACGACAACGTGGCGTCGACCGACAGCCGCGCGAGCGCCGTGCCGTATGCGCCGCGCAACGCTGCGCGCTGCGTGTCGTCGCTGCCGAGAAACGCAACGACGCGCGCGGGCGCTGCGACGAGCACGTCGGAATCGGCGCGCGACAGCGCAGCGTCGCGCAGCACGCCGCGCAGCGCATCGGCGAGCGCCGCCTTGTCGATCGCACCCGTCTGCGACGGATCGCCGGATGCGGCAACCACCGCCGCTTTCAACGCGAGCCGCGCGGCGTCCGCCGACGCGCCGGCCGCCCGCGCGCGTTCCGACAGCGTCAGCAACGTCTGCGCGACGCGATCGGCGGGCACCGGCAGCGCGCCGTCGGTATCCCACGAATAGTCGGCCAGCAGATGCCATTCGGCCGCGGTCGGCGACGCGCCGCTCTTCAACGCGTTCGCGAGCGTCTGCCGTACCGGATGCGCGGCCGTCATCCCGAGCGACAGCGCCTGCATGTAACGGTCGAGATCGGCTTCGCCCGGCAGCCGCGTGACCTCGGTACCGTCCGGGCGGAACAGAATCATCGTCGGATAGCCGTGCACGTTGAAGCGCTCGCCGAGCTTCTGCGCACTGTCGGTATCGCCGTCGAGATACACGGGCACGAACAGCGCGGAGCGCGCCTTGAAGGTCTGCTGGCTGAAAATCGTCGACTTCACCTGATTGCACGACGGGCACCACACGGCGCCCCAATACAGCAGCAGCGGCTTGCCGGTGCGCTTCGCGAGCGCGAACGCGGCGTCGACGTCGCCTTGCTGCCACGCAATGCCGGGCGGCAGATGCGCGCGCTCGGACGACGGAGCGCCGCCCGTCGCGGGCTGCGACGCAACCGTGGCAAACGCCGCCCCGGCGGCAGCGAACAGGCAAGCGGCAAACAGGTTCCGAAGCACGGTTTTCATCGAAGCGGATTCCGTTTGAAAGAGACGTTGTGAAAAGCGGCATCGCGGCGGCCGCTACGATCGACAAATCGTCCAACGATACGACGCGCACCGCCGGCGGAAAACGAATCGATTTTCAGATGAATATGACGTGCTGCCACGCTGCCCGACGATGCCGTTGCCTGCGCAACGACTGCGGCGATCGTCACGATCGCGACTCGATGCAACCGGCAATTCCTTCTCCGCGCCGCGCGCGAAACCGGTAATTCCTTACCTCTCCGCGCGTGCGCATCGGCGTGCGGCATTCGTTGCGTACGCAACGTCGTGCACGTCGCACGCACTGTCACGTCGCCATCACGTCCGCGTCATGTCGGTTCCCTAGACTGAGCGCCGCCCAGCCCGGCTGCCGTCGGGCGCGCGTGTGCCGACTTCCCGTCTTCGTATCGCGAACGCAGCGCATGCAGGATTCCGACGAACGATCGGAATGTACGCTCGACGCGGCCTGTTTCACGAAATGCGAAGACGACGAACGCCGGCATGCGACGCAACACGCACGCGCATCGCCGCGGTATCGCGAAGCGGAAAGCGCGCACGCCCGGGCACGACCCGACGAAGTCACGAACGCTCCCATCATGAGGATCCGAACGCCATGACATCACGCCGCAAATTCCTTCAGCAAACCGCCACGTCCGGCCTCGCGGCCGCCGCACTGTCCGCGTTTCCGCCGAGCATCCGCCGCGCGCTCGCGATTCCGGCGTTTCACGAGACCGGGACGATCCGCGACGTGAAGCACGTGGTGCTGCTGATGATGGAGAACCGCGCATTCGACAGCTATTTCGGCACGTTCAAGGGCGTGCGCGGCTACGGCGACCGCTTCGCGGTGCCGTCGCCGAACGGCCGCAACGTGTTCTATCAGACGTACACGAAGACGACGCCGGCGACCACCTTCACGCCGTACCACCTCGACGAGAGCCGCGGCAACGCGCAGCGTGCGGGCGGCACGCCGCACTCGTGGGCCGATTCGCAGGCCGCATGGGACCACGGCCGGATGAACCGCTGGCCCGACGCGAAGACGCCGCTGTCGATGGGCTATTACGATGCGGCCGAAGTGCCGTTTCAGCGCGCGCTCGCCGATGCGTTCACGCTGTGCGACCACTACCACTGCGGGATGCACACGGGCACGATCGCCAATCGCCTGTTCTACTGGAGCGGCACGAACGGCCCGAACGGCATCAGCCCCGCCGACGGCCGCCGCGTGAAGATCGCCGCGCTGAACAACCAGTTCAACGGCGGCAACGACGTCGGTCCGTCGAGCCAGGGCTGGACGTGGACGACCTATGCGGATCGCCTGCAGCAGGCCGGCGTGAGCTGGAAGGTCTATCAGAGCCTGATCGACAACTTCGGCTGCAACGAGATGATGGGCTTTCGCCACTGGCGCGCGGCGATCGAGCAGATGCCGGCCGCGCGCCGGCCCGTGTACGTCGCAGCGACGGACATCAAGCAGCCGGTGACGGCCGCGGGCCCGTTCTACGATCCGGCGATCGACGATCCGCTGAGCCCGCTCGCGAAGGGTTTCGGCAACACGATGCCGTACGGCTTCCTCGAAACGTTCCGCGACGACATCCGCAACGGCACGCTGCCGGCCGTGTCGTGGATCATCCCGCCGTCCGCGTACAGCGAACACCCCGGACCGTCGAGCCCCGCGCAAGGCGGCTGGTACGTGCAGGCGGTGCTCGACGCGCTGACGGCGAACCCCGACGTGTGGAGCAAGACCGTGCTGCTGATCAACTACGACGAAAACGACGGCTTCTTCGATCACATGCCGTCGCCGGCCGTGCCGTCGCGCAATCCGGACGGCACGCTCGCGGGCGGTCATACGCTGTCGGCTGCGGACGTCGCGGTGGAGTACCACGACTTCACGCCCGCGACGTCGAGCCAGCCTGCAGCCGATGGCCGTCCGTACGGCCCCGGCCCGCGCGTGCCGATGTGGGTCGTGTCGCCGTGGAGCCGCGGCGGCTGGGTGAACTCGCAGGTGTTCGACCATACGTCGACGCTGCTCTTCCTCGAGAAGCGCTTCGGCGTCGTCGAACCGCAGATCAGCGCGTATCGCCGCGCGGTCTGCGGCGACCTGACGAGCGCGTTCAACTTCCGCTCGCCGAACGACGAACCGCTGCCGACGCTCGCCGGCCGCACGACGAAAGACGCGGCCGACGCGCTGAGCGCCGCGCAGCAGGCCGCGCCGAAGATCTCGCCGCCCACCGCGCCGTCGCTGCCCGCCCAGGCCATCGGCGTTCGGCCGTCGCGCGCGCTGCCGTACGAGCTGCATGCGAGCGCACGCGTCGACGCGGTCAACGGCACGGTCACGCTGAAGTTCGCGAATACGGGCCGCGCCGCCGCGGTATTTCACGTCTACGACAAGCTGCACCTCGATCGCGTACCGCGACGCTACGTCGTCGAACCGGGCAAGGCGCTGCACGGCGACTGGGCGGCACGCGCCGACGACGGCGGCAAATACGACCTGTGGGTGCTCGGTCCGAACGGCTATCACCGGCGCTTCACCGGCGATCTCGCACGGCTCGGCGGCGCACGCGCGCCGAACCCGGAAATCCGCGTCGGCTATGCGGGCGCGAGCGGCAATCTGCATCTGCGCTTGCGCAACGACGGCGGCGGCACCGTGCGCTTCACCGTGCGATCCAATCAGGTGTACGGGCCGCTTTCGGGCCGCGGCCCGCACGACGATCATCGCCACGGCAACGACGCCGGCACGACGTGGACCGTCACCGTGCGCGCCGGCGATCAAGCGGAACTGCACTGGAACCTCGACTCGACCGGCCACTGGTACGACTTCATCGTGACCGCCGACAGCGATGCGAGCTTCTCGCGTCGCGTGGCCGGTCGCGTCGAAACCGGTCGCCACTCGGTCAGCGACCCGGCGATGGGACTCGCCGATCGCTTCTGACGCCGCTGCATCGGCGCGCGTGTCCACGCGCGTCGATGCGCGCGCCGGCTCGCGCAACGTGCGTGCCCGACGCCGGCCGCACCCGCTTCGAAAGCCCGCCGCGACGCGCGTCCGGCGCGCATCAAACATCTGACGGATCGGTGGTGCAGCCCTCATTTCACTCCACGAAAATGCTCGGAGTCGCGGCCCGTTCGCGTTAAACTTCGTCAGGCTGTATTCAACAACGACATCTTCCCCATCACGGCATCAACGACACGAGGATAGGTTCGATGCGCACTACCGGCTCATCCGGGGCAATGACCCTGCTCACCGAACACGACCCGGCCGACGGCCGCGAACTGCGCTCGCTGAGGCTCGAAGCCACCGGCGACGGCAAGAGCGTGCTGCTGATCGAGATCGACGAACGCAAGCCCGGCGTTCACCGCGAAGTCCGCTACGAGATCACGCCGGCCGAACTGATCGCGGCGATCCGCTCGCACGGCGCCGAACTTCCCGGCGAAAGCCACGGCGCGACCTCGCTCGCGCGCACCCCTTCCTGATTTCCGACGGTGAGCGGCGTGCAGCACGCCGGCTCACCGACATCTCCCTGCTGCCGTCAGGCACTTTCGATCATTCCCGCCGCTGTCTCGAAAATGGCCGATAATCGGCGCATCTGCGTGCGTCGCGCACGCGTTTCCTTTTCGGCCTGCCGTCATGCTTCGTGACCTCGTCGCCCAGTACGGGCCGCTTCTCGTCTTAGCCAACGTGCTCGCAGCGGCAATCGGCCTGCCGGTGCCGGCGATGCCGACGCTCGTGCTGTTCGGCGCGATGTCCGCGATGCATCCGGCGATGATCGGCTCGCAGCTCGCGACCGTGGTCGCACTGTCGGTGCTCGGCGCGCTGATCGGCGATACGGTGTGGTACGTCGCCGGACGGCGTTACGGCGGCGCGACGCTGAAGACGATCTGCCGGCTGTCGCTGTCGCGCGATACCTGCGTGAAAAAGACCGAACGCTTCTTCGGCCGCTACGGCGTGCGTGTGCTGGCGGTCGCGCGCTTCATTCCGGGGCTGTCGCTCGTATCGGTGCCGATGGCCGGCGCGCTGCACACGCGTTACCGCACGTTCGCCGGCTACGACGCGCTCGGCGCCGCGCTGTGGACGATCGTCGGGCTACTGGCCGGGTTCGTGTTCTATCGGCAGATCGACTGGCTGTTCGCCGGCGCGAGCCGGCTCGGCCGCGCGGTGCTGGTGGTGATCGTCGCGCTGCTGACCGTCTATGCGGCCGTGCGCTGGATGCGCCGCCGCGCGCTGATTCGCCAGCTCGCGAACGCGCGGATCGGCGTCGACGAACTCGACACGCTGCTGCGCGACGCAGCGGCGCCCGTGATTCTCGACGTGCGTTCGCCCGAGCACCGCAAGCTCGATCCGTTCGCGATTCCCGGCGCACAGTTCGCCGACGAACGGCACATCGGCGACATCGTCGCGCGCTATCCGCTGACGCAGAAATTCGTCGTGTATTGCTCGTGCCCGAACGAGGTGACGGCCGCGCTGATGGCCAAGCGCCTGCTCGATGCAGGCTTCACCGATGCACTCGCGTTGCGCGGCGGCCTCGACGCATGGCGCGACACCGGCCGTCAGCTGACGTCGCTCGTGGAAGAGATGCCCGCGGCAAACGACCCCGTCGCGGGGCTGCACAAGCCGGCCTGAGCCCAGGCCGGCCGTGCGAGGCGGGAGCATGCGCTCCCGGTCCGACCTCAGATCAGAACGCGTGCAGCGGCACGTTCACGACCAGCCGATACTCGCGGTTCGTCGCATCCGAGTAGTGAGCCGAACCGTTGTGCCACATCGCGATGAACGTGACCTTCGTATCCTTCAGCTTGCCGCTCTGGAACGTATACGACGGGATGAAGCCGAACTCGTGGTGACGGCCCTGCACCGGCGCGCCGTTGCTCCAGTAGATGCTCGACCTGCTCGGATCGTTCGCGGCGCCCGCGCTGCCGTCCGCGCCCCAGCCGGTCACGCCCCAGATCATCGCCTTGAAGCCCGGCAGGCCGGCTTCCTTGCCGTAGAACGTGTAACGCAGCTGCAGCGATTTTTCGTGCGGCGCGTTGTAGTCGACGTCCATCGAGTTCGCGAGGAAGATGCCGTTCGTTTCGTTCAGGTAGTCGAAGAACTGATCGCCGAGCACCTGCTGGTACGCGAGCATCAGCTCGTGCGGGCCGTGCTGCGCGGCGAGCGACAGGCTGTACGCGTTGTTGTCGATCTTGCCCTGCAGCGCGTCGCCGGTGTCGTGCGTCGAGTACACGTTGCCGAAGCCGGTCCACTTGATCGTCTGCGGGCTGCCGATGCTGTGCTTCACCGACGCGTAGTACTGATGCCATACGTCGTCGGCCTGGTTCGCGTACAGCGCGACTTCGCCGTTCGGCGAATAGTCCCACGTGCCGCCGACGTACGTGATCCGGTTCACGCGCGTGCCGCCGTACTGCGTCGTCAGATTGGTGAGCGTCGTGTGGCCGCGCGCGTCGGTCTTCGTGAAGCTGCCGGCTTCGAGCATCACGTTCTTGAACTCGTTGCTGACGATCGTCGCACCGAGGAACGTCGGCGGCAGCGCGCGGTTGTCGTGCTGCTCCATGAACGGGTTGTCGACGGCCTGCAGACCGTACTTGATCACCGTGTTCGAGATGCGCGCCTTCACGTCGTAGATGCCCGGATACGCCCACGCGAGCTGGTTCGATCCGCCGCCGCCCTTCGCGATGTGCACCATGTTGCCGGCGCCCGCACCACCGTCGAGCTTCAGCGCCGCGTACAGCGACGCATCGACGCCGAAGCCGATCAGGCCGGCCGTGTAGCCCGACTCGAAGTTCGCCATCACGCCCTGAATCCACGCGTGGCGGTGCGGGCCGCCCTTGCTGTCGAGGACGTCCGAATAGTTGCGGAACAGGAAGTTGAGATGGCTGTCGGCGATGAAGCCTTTCGACTTCGACTGTGCGGACGGCTCTTCCGGCGGCGTGACGGCCTGCGTCGCCTCCGCGTTCACGACCGCGTTCGGCGTCGTTGCCTGCGCAACGGTTGCGCCCGTGCCTGCCGACGGCGCGGCCTGCGCGATCGTCAGCGGCACGGAAGCCGCGTCGTCGGCATGCGCGACGCCGGTCAGCGACACGCCGGCGAGCGCCGGCAGTCCCCATGCAAGCAGCATCTTCGATGCCGTCCCGCTCCTCTTCTGCTTTCTCATCGTGGTTCTCTTCTTGTGTTGATGTCGTTCCCGCCGGTCGCGACCCGCTTCCGGCCCTACACCGGCGTGTCCGCAGAAGGACACGCCATACGCTCGGCGCGAAGGTCGTTCGCGCCGCTCCTGCCCCTGTCGGCCAGCCTCTTATGTTTGATGCGTCACGTCGAACGCCGCCTCGCCCGCGCGGATGCACGCGACGCGCGCGGCCGAACCGTGCCGCACTTCCGGCCGCGGCACGTGCTGCGCGCACGCATCGATCGCGATCGGGCAGCGCGTACGGAACGCACAGCCCGACGGCGGATTCAGCGGCGACGGCATCTCGCCCGCGAGCAGCATCGGACGGCGGCTGCGCTCGCGCGCCGGCTCCGGCGTCGGCGCCGCATCGAGCAGCGCCCGCGTGTACGGGTGCTGCGGCGCGCCGTACACGTCGTGCCGCGCGCCGAACTCCATCACGCGGCCGAGATACATCACGAGCACGCGCCGGCTGATCGCCTTGACCACCGCCAGATCGTGCGCGACGAACAGATAGGACAGCGACAGCTCGCGCTGCAGATCGCGCAGCAGATTCACGATCTGCGCCTGGATCGACACGTCGAGCGCGGACACGGGCTCGTCGCAGATCACGAGCTTCGGCTCGCCGATCAGCGCGCGCGCAATACCGACGCGCTGGCACTGCCCGCCGGAGAATTCGTGCGGATAACGGAGCAGGTGATGCGCGTTCAGCCCGACGCGCTCGAGCATCGCGACCACGCGACGGCGCACTTCGGTACGGCCGATGCCCGCGTGATGCGTGACGAGCGGCTCCGCGACGATCTGCTCGATCGTCATCCGCGGATCGAGCGACGCGAGCGGATCCTGGAAGATCATCTGCACTTCGCGCCGCATCGCGCTGCCGCGCAGCCGCTCCGGTGCGACCGCTTCGCCCCGCCAGCGCACGGTGCCCGCCGTCGTCGGCACGAGGCCGATCAGCGCGCGCGCGAGCGTCGATTTCCCGCATCCCGATTCGCCGACGAGCCCGACCGTCTCGCCGCGCTTCACGTCGAACGACACGCCGTCGACTGCGCGAAGCGTGCCCTTCGGCGACCACGGATAGCCGCCGAGCGGCACGCGGAAATGCACCTTCAGATCGTCGACGGCCAGCAGCGTGTCGCTCGCCGCGCCGGTATCGCGACGTTGATCGACGCTCATCGCAGCCCTCCGGTCAGATCGGCGGCCGGCCGGTGGCATGCGCGCACCGCGCCCGCGGCGCCGTAGGTTTCGAGTACCGGGCGCGCGGTATCGCAATGCGGCTGCGCGTACGTGCAGCGCTTCGCGAACGCGCAGCCGGCCGGCGCGCTGCCGGGCAACGGCGGGTTGCCGGGAATCGCGACGAGCGGCGCGTCGTCGGCGTCGGTGAGCCGCGGCAGCGCGTTGAGCAGGCCGATCGTGTACGGATGCGACGGCGCGGCGAAGATCGAATCGGCCGGCGCGTATTCGACCGTGCGACCCGCATACATGACCATCACGTCGTCCGCGAGGCCCGCGACCACGCCCATGTCGTGCGTGATCAGCACGATCGCGGTGCCGCGTTCGCGGTTCAGCTCGCGCAGCAGGTCGATGATCTGCGCCTGCACCGTCACGTCGAGCGCGGTGGTCGGCTCGTCGGCGATCAGGATTTCCGGTTCGGACAGCAGCGCCATCGCGATCATCACGCGCTGCCGCATCCCGCCGGAGAACTCGTGCGGATACATGCGGATGCGCCGTGCGGCGTCCGGAATGCGCACCGATTCGAGCGCGTCGATCGCGCGCTTCGTCGCTTCCTTGCGCGACAGCTTGCGATGCAGCTGCAGCGTCTCGGTCATCTGCCGCTCGATCGTCAGGAACGGATTGAGCGACGTCATCGGATCCTGGAAGATCATCGCGATCCGGTCGCCGCGTACCGCGTTCAGCGCGCGCGTGTCCATCTCGAGGAGGTTCGCGCCGCGATAGCGGGCAGCGCCGCTCGTCGTGCCGTTCGCGGCGAGCAGCCCGAGCAGCGCCATCACGGTCTGGCTCTTGCCGGACCCCGATTCGCCGACGATGCCGAGCGTCTTGCCGGCTTCGAGCGAGAACGACACGCCGCTCACGGCGTCGATCGGCGACGCGTCCTTGCGCGTGAAGCGCACGCCGAGGTTGTCGACTTCCAGCAGTGCAGCCATTTCAACGGTCCTTCGGGTCGAGCGCATCCCGCAGGCCGTCGCCGACGAAATTCACGCAATAGAGCGTCACGCACAGCATGACGGCGGGACACAGCAGCAGCCACGGCATCGATTCGAGCTTCTGCGCGCCGTCCTGGATCAGCACGCCCCAGCTCGTCATCGGCTCCTGCACGCCGAGGCCGAGGAACGACAGCACCGATTCGGTCAGCACGATGTTGGGCACCGAAACGGTTGCGTACACCACGACGACGCCGAGCAGATTCGGCACGACGTGACGCCGCACGATCGATGCGGGCGACACGCCGATCGCGCGCGCCGCATCGACGAACTCGCGGTTGCGCAGCGACAGCGTCTGACCGCGCACGACACGCGCCATGTCGATCCACGAGAACGCGCTGATCGTCAGCACGACGAGCATGAACGAGCGGCCGAACAGCGTCATCATCAGGATCGCGATCAGCAGGTACGGAATCGCGTACATCATGTCGACGATGCGCATCATCACCGCGTCGACGCGGCCGCCGGCGAAGCCCGCGGTCGCGCCCCACGCGACGCCGAACAGGCCCGACACGAGCGTGCCGAGCAGGCCGACCTCGATCGATACGCGTCCGCCGATCAGCGTGCGCACGAGCAGGTCGCGGCCGAGTTCGTCGGTGCCGAACCAGTGCTGGTTCGCGAGCGTCGGCGGCAGGCTGATCGACGCCCAGTCGCTCGCGGCGGGGTCGGCCGCGAGCAGCCACGGACCGGCGAAACACGCGAGCGTGATCAGCGCGAGCAGCACGAGGCTGAACAGCGCCGCGCGGTTGTGCAGGAAGCGCGCGAACGCGAGCGCGAGCGGCGAGCGCGAACGCGGCGGCGTGTCGGTCGGCACGGGCAGACCGACGGCGGGAGTGGTCGGAATCATCGCTGCGCCTCGCTCAGTAACGGATGCGCGGATCGAGCCACGCATACGCGAGGTCGACCAGCAGGTTGAACAGCACCGCGCAGACGGTCGTCAGCACGACGAGGCCGAGCACCAGCGTGTAGTCGCGGTTGATCGCGCCGTTCACGACGAGCTGCCCGAGTCCCGGCAGCGCGAACACCGATTCGGTGACGACCGCCGCGGTGATCGACGTGATGCATACCGTGCCGAACAGCGACACGACCGGCATCAGCGCCGGCTTCAGCGCGTGGCGCAGCACGATCGTCGAGCCCGGCAGGCCCTTCGCGCGCGCGGTGCGGATGTAGTTGCTCGACAGCGTCTCGATCATCGAGCCGCGCATCACGCGCGCGAGCAGCGACACGTTGATGAAGGTCAGCAGCACGATCGGCAGCAGCCGGTACTGCCAGCCGCCGTCGCCCCAGCCGCCCGCCGGCAGCCAGCCGTTGCCGGCCGACGTCTTCAGCAGGATCGCGAAGATCCACACGAGCACGGGACCGAGGACGAACGGCGGCACGACGTTGCCGAAGTTGCCGATCAGCATCACGAAGCGATCGATCACGCTGTCGCGGCGCACGGCCGCGACCGTCCCGAGCAGCACGCCGAGCACGATCGACACCGGAATCGACACGCCGCCCACGCCGAGGCTCACGGGCAGCGCGCGCTTCACGAGATCGTTGACCGACCAGTCGACGTAGCGGAACGACGGACCGAGATCGCCGCGCAGCAGCGAGCCGAGATACAGCAGGTACTGCTTCCACAGCGGCTCGTCGAGGTGGTACTTCGCGTTCAGGTTCGCGAGCGTCGCCGCGGACAGCTGCTTTTCCGTATCGAACGGGCCGCCGGGCGTGAAGTGCAGCAGCAGGTAGCAGACGGTGACGACCGCGAGGATCGTCGGCACCGCCCACAACGTGCGCCTCAAGGCGTAGGCCAGCATGATCGCTCCGCTCAGTGCTTGATCAGGTACATGTCCTGCGAAGCGCGCATGTCGATCACGTTCTTCAGCGAGTAGCCGCCGACGTACGGCTTCACGAGACGATCGGCCGAATACTGGAACAGCGGCACCATCGGCGTGTCCTTCATCGCGGCATCGTGCGCCTGCGTGAGCAGCGCCGCGCGCGCGCTGTCGTCGAGCTTCTGGTTGCCGTCGTCGACGAGCGTATCGACCTGCTTGTTGCAGTAGCCGACGGTGTTCTGCGAGCTGCCGCAGCGGATCAGGTCGAAGAACGTCATCGCGTCGTTGTAGTCGGCGAACCAGCCGTCGCGCGCGATCTGCACCTTGCCGTCGTGGCGCTCCTTCATCAGCACCTTGAACTCGACGTTCTCGAGCTTCGTGTTGATGCCGAGCTTCGTGCGCCATTCCGATGCGGCGAACAGCGCGACCTTCTTGTGCAGATCGTTGGTGTTGTACGTGAGCGTGAACGACAGCGGCTTCGCGTCCGAATAGCCGGCCTGCTTCAGCAGATTCTTCGCGGTCTCGACGCGTCTGGCCATCGGCCACGACGCCCATTCCGGCGTGAACGGCTGCACGCCCTTCGTGCCGTTCGGCATCAGCCCGTACATCGGCTTCTCGCCCGCCTGCGTGAGCTTCGACGTCAGCACGTCGCGATCGATGACCATCGACAGCGCCTGACGCACGCGCTTGTCCTTCAGCGCCGGATCGCTGTTGTTCAGGTAGTAGTAGTACGTCGCGAGCTGCAGGCCCGGGCGCAGTTCGCTGCCGAACTGCTTGCTGACCTGCTGGAAAATCCCCGACGGAATCGAATAGCTGTAGTCGATCTGCCCGGCCTGGTACATGCGCATCGCGGTTTCGTCGCTCTCGATCGGCAGGTACGTGACCTTGTTGATCACGACCTTCGGCGCGTTCCAGTACTTCGCGTCCTTCGCGATCACGATGCGGTTGTTCGGCTGCCAGTCGACGAGCTGATACGCACCGTTGCTGACGATGTTGCCGGGGCGCGTCCATGCGTCGCCGAACTTCGCGACGACGTCCTTGTTCACCGGCGCGAGCGGCGCCATCGCGGTGAGCTCGGGGAAGAACGCGACCGGCACGTCGGTCGTGACCTCGAGCGTGTACGGGTCGACCGCGCGCACGCCGAGCGTCGACGGCGCGGCCTTGCCCGCGATGATGTCCTTCGAGTTCTTCACGAACTCGACGAGGATCGTGTACTTCGAGCCTGTCTTCGGATCGACGAGGCGCTGCCACGAATAGACGAAATCGGCGGCCGTCACCGGCTGGCCGTTGCTCCACTTCGCATCGCGGCGGAGCTTGAAGATCCACGTCTGCGGCGTCTTGCGCTCCCACGACAGCGCGACGCCCGGCACGAGCTGCCCGGCCGCATCGATACGCGCGAGCCCTTCGAACAGGTCGAGGCCGATCGTGTTGCCGGTCCACGATTCGATGTGCGCGGGATCGAGCGACTCGACTTCGGCCGGCACCTGGCGCGTCAGGTCCTGTTGCGGCGCGAGCGTGACGTTCGACGGGACGGTAACGGCGCGCGCGGCGGGCGTCGTCAGGACGAGCGCGGCCAGCACGGCCGACATGGCATGCAAGGATTTCATCGTGGCAGTCTTGAGAAAGTGGTTCGGTGAGCGTCGCGCGGCGAACGCCGCGGATTACGCGTGAGACGCTGACGGGTGCAGCGAGTGAGGAGGCCCGTGATTCTCGTATTGCATCTCAGTATTCCTTACGTTTCTTTCGACAGGTATCCCCGTCCTGGAAACGAAGGAATACCCGTGCGTTAGAACAGCCGCGGCGTGCCGACCCAGACCACCACCGACTCGATCTTCGCGGTGTTGACCCAGCTGTGCGGGACCGTCGACTGATAGTGCGAACTGTCGCCGGCCTGCAGGACGAACGTCTTGCCTTCCAGCGTCAGCGACACTTCCCCTTCAATCACATACAGGAACTCCTCCCCTGCATGCGTCGTCACTTCCGACCGCTTCTGCCCCGGCGGCATCCGCACGAGGATCGCCTCGAGCTGACGCCCTTCGGACACGTTCGTCAGCCTCGCGAACAGGTTCGCCGAATCGGCGAACCCGAAGAAGCGCAACTGCTCGCCCCGGCACACCGAGCGTTCCTCGCTCGGCGTGTCCACGAAGTACTGAACCGTCACGCCGAGCGCATGGGCGATACCGGCCAGCGACGTCAGCGACGGCGACGCGAGCCCGCGTTCGACCTGTGACAGAAACGGTTTCGAAATCCCCGCGGCGGTAGCGGTTTCGTCGAGCGTGCGCTTGAGTCGCTGGCGCAACGCGCGGATCTTGCCGCCCAGTGCTGCGGCAGCGTCTGCGGGCCGCGAGTTTTCAGTGGAGGGAACCATAGCAGGCCGAAAAGTGGTCGTCAAAAATTGTTTGATGGAAAATAACTAAGTTAGATCGATATGGCTTAGTCTTCGGGTTCGCGCCCGGATTCGATGTTCGGTCCGGCCAACTAAACAGGGCCGGACACGAGCGAAACGACGCGCTATCTTGCCAGACTCGCCGGCTTCACAGGCACGCTGCAAGCGGCTCTCCGGGATTTTGCGGAGGCTGGAAGCGAAGTTTACAAATAGATGATGAGACAAATGTTCCTGAAAGCTGTTGCCATATCGGGAATTTCCCTATGTGGCGCGAAGCAAACGCAGCGGGCCGGCAAACGTTGTCGTCCGCGCGCCGGTCGAGGGCCGGCGCCGTCCGTCGCGGCGGCGTCCGAGCCCGCATCGGGCTGACCGCCCGGCCGTAGCCATCGCCTTGCGCAGCGGCCTACCCGGCCGACGTTCGAGGCACCCCGTTCGACCCCCAGGCGACGCGCGATCCGCGCCGTCCGTTTCAACCGAGATTGATGATGCACGCACCCGTTTCACAAACCCGATCGTTCACGACGGTCTTCCTCATCGAATTGTGGGAGCGCTTCGGCTACTACGGCATGGCCGCGCTCCTGGTCCTCTTCATGGTCGACAGGCTCGGCTTCACCGACAGCCATGCGAACCTCACGTGGGGCGCGTTCACCGCGCTCGTCTACGCGTCGCCGTCGATCGGCGGCTGGATCGGCGACAAGGTGCTCGGCGCGCGCCGCACGATGATCATCGGCGCGGCCGTGCTGTCCGCCGGCTATCTGATGCTCGCGGTGCCGAACGACGCGCTCGCATACATGTATGCGTCGCTCGGCGTGATCGTCGTCGGCAACGGGCTGTTCAAGGCCAACGCGGCGAACCTCGTGCGCCGCATCTACGAAGGCGACGATGCGCGCATCGACAGCGCGTTCACGATCTACTACATGGCGGTCAACATCGGCTCGACCGTGTCGATGCTCGCGACGCCGTGGATCAAGGATCACTGGGGCTGGCACACCGCGTTCGCCGTCTGCTGCGGCGGGATGCTGCTCGCGATCCTGAACTTCATGCTGATGCACCGCACGCTCGCGCACATCGGCTCGCAGCCCGACGACGAACCGATCCGCTGGAAGCGTCTCGGTGCGGTCGCGGCCGGCGGCGTCGCGCTCGCGCTGATCACGCTGTATGTGCTGCAGCACAAGCAGCTCGCGGTCGCGAGCGTATGGGGCGCCGCGTTCGCGATTCTCGCGATCTTCGCGTACATGATCGTGAAGTCGGAGCGTTCGGAGCGTGCGGGCCTGATCGCGGCGCTCGTGCTGACCGGCCAGGTGATCCTGTTCTTCATCTTCTACGTACAGATGTCGACGTCGCTGACGCTGTTCGCGCTGCGCAACGTCGATCCGCGCTTCATCGTGTTCGGCACGACGCTGTTTACATGGAGCGCCGCGCAGTTCCAGGCGCTGAACCCGATCTGGATCATGCTGCTGAGCCCGGTGCTCGTGTGGATCTACAACGCGTTCTCGAAGGGCGGCCGCGATCTGCCGGTCGCCGCGAAGTACGCGCTCGGCTTCGGCGCGGTCGCGGCCGGCTATCTGGTGTTCACGATCAGCGGCCGCTATGCGGTGGACGGCCGCGTGTCGTCGTGGTTCATGGTGTGGGGCTACGGACTGTACTCGCTCGGCGAACTGCTGGTCAGCGGCCTCGGTCTCGCGATGGTCGCGCGCTACGTGCCGGCGCGCATGAGCGGCTTCATGATGGGCGCGTATTTCGTCGCGACGGGCGTGTCGCAGTATCTCGGCAGCGTCGTCGCGAACTTCGCGCAGATGCCGTCGCACGAACTGCCGGCGACCGAATCGCTGCCGCTCTACCTGTCGCTGTTCGAAAAGCTCGGCTGGCTCGCCGCGATCGGCATGCTGCTCGCGTTGCTGCTGCTGCCGACGATGAACCGTCTGTCGCGCCGGCATCAGCGCTGCGTCGACGAGCGTCGCGACGAAGCGCCGGATGCGCAGGCCGTCGCGACCCGGTAAGACTACCCCGCGGCGTGCGGCGTGCACGCCATATTCTCCTGGCGATTGCGCCGTTGCGTCCTACACTGGTTGCAGGACGCGCAGCCGTCGAGTTGCGCATTGGCGGGGGAAGACCATGAAAAGCAAGACGACACGGCTGCTGCGGATACTGTCGGACATCCGCCATGCGCAGCGCTGCACCGCGCTGCGCGCCGCGCGCGCGGCAGCCGAAGCCGACGCGGTGCTCGCGCAGCGGGACGAGCGCGCCGCCGACGAACGCGACGACGCCGAACCGGACGACGACGCTTCCGTCCCGCGCTCCCGTATCGGCTCACCTCACTGACGACGCGCGGCACGTCACGTGCCGCACGCGCGTCGCCGTCGCACCGCTCACGCGGCGGCACCACGCCAGCGCGCGATCCACGTTCCCGAACCGGCGACGGCGATCATCAGCCCGAGCGCGCACGCGTCGGCCGCGAGGCCCACGCCGACGTGCCGCAACGCGGCGCCCTGCGCGACCGGATGCAGCAGCGAATCGATGACGAGCGAGATCGCCGCGCCTGCGACGAAGCAGATCAACCCGCGCTGACCGACCGCGACGACGGGCCGCACCGCCTGCGCGATCCGCGCGATCCAGCCGTAGCGCACGCAATCGGCCATCAGCCACGCGACCGCCGCGAAACTCACGATGCGCGGCAACGCGAGATCGCGCTTGAACACGCCTTCGGGCACCGGCAGCCCGCTGAACAGCTTGTAGCTCGCGCAGCCGAGCACGATCGCGCACGCGACGCCGGTTGCCGCCGCGCCCCATCGGCCGAGCGCGACGCGCCGATAGAACGGCTGGCAGCGCGCGAGCACGCCGGCGACGAACATCAGCTGCCACGCGAACGGATTGAAGCTCCACCGGAATCCGTCGGTGTCGAGCAGTTCGGGGCCGAGCCAGCTCGCGGCGATCCACGACGCCGCGCTGAACGCGACGAGCAGCCACGGATGCCGGCGCGCGAACGGCACGATCACTGGCGACGCGAGCGCGAACAGCACGTACATCGGCAGCACCGACGCGAGATACGGCTGGCGCTGGAACGTCAGCAGTTCGGCAAGGCCGGTGAGCGGCGACGCGAGCATCACGCTGACGTCGTCGAGCGCGAGGTTCGGCGCGTCGATCCCGTAGTGGTCCAGCACCGCGGACACGACGAGCATCAGCGTCGACGTCGCGAGAAACGCGCGATAGATCTGCATCGCGCGATGCACGAACCGCCGCTGCGCGGCGCGCGCGCCGTGCCGTTCGGCGATCGCGCCGTACGCGCTCGCCGTCGCGAATCCGCCGAGAAACACGAACACTTCGGCTGCGTCGCACAGCGCGAACGCGTGCAGCGTCACGCGCGACAGCACGCTCGCGCCGATGTGATCGACGACGATCATCAGCAGCACGATCCCGCGGAAGAAATCGACTTCGATCAGGCGGCCGCTGCGCGGCGCCCGCGTCGGCACGGACGACGATGCGTTCACCGGCATCGCGGCACCTGCGCAACGGCGGCGCGACGTGCGCCGATGGAACGAGCGGAAGGAAGGCGGCCGGCGCGATCGGCAGCGATGCGCGTATGCTCGCATCGCGCCCATCCGGCCGGCCCGGCACGGAAATGACCGTTCATTGGAAAGCTGCATACGAAGGAAAGCGGTCAGATCAGTCTAATGGCCGATCGGGGGATACCCTAAGTAACAAAGTGCAACCGAATCTTCTGTCCGATTACAAGGGACAGGCCGCAAAGCCTTGTGGGATGGGCCCGACAGCGTGATGCCAGCGCGACGTCAGCTGGCGGTCAGCATCCGCTCGCGATGCGATGCGGATGGGCGGGCGGCGCGCGTCTTGCTTTGCGCCGCAAACCGCGATGCGGCTTTATCCGCGCATCGGCAGACGTCGCATCAGCATCGCGCTGTGCCATGCGGTCAGCGCGACGGCGATCCAGATCGGCCCGTACGTCGCGAGCTGCGCGACGGTCAGCGTCTCGCCGAGCAGCAGCAGCGACACCGCGACGAGCAGCACGGGCTCGACATAGCCGAGGATCCCGAACAACGCCATCGGCAGCATCCGGCTCGCCTTCAGGTAGCTCGCGAGCGCGAGGGTGCTCAGCACGCCGAGCCCCGGCAGCAGCGCCGCCCACAGCAGCGGGCGATCGCCGATCTGCGTCGTGCTCGTCGCGACCATCGCGAGCGCGATCGGGCACAGCAGCACGATCTCGAGTGCGAACGCAGCGAGCGAATCGGCGTTGATCCGGCGCCTCAGCACGAAATACGGCGGATAGCCGAGCGCGACGACGAGCGTCGGCCACGCGAACGCGCGCGTCGCCCACACCTCGTGCGCGACGCCGAGCGCCGCGCATGCGACCGCCGCCCACTGCAGCGGATCGAGCCGTTCGTGATAGTAGAAGCGGCCGACGAGCACCATCGTCAGCGGCAGCAGGAAATAGCCGAGCGACACTTCGAGCATGCGCCCGTGCAGCGGCGCCCACAGGAACAGCCACAGCTGCAGTCCGAGCAGCTCGGCGCTCACGGGCAGCGCGATCAGCAGACGCCAGTCCCGCACGCTGCGCGACACGAGCGCGACGAGCGCCGGCCAGCGGCCGCGCAACGCGATCAGCGCGAGCGCGCCCGGCGCGGTCCACAATATGCGCCACGCGAAGATGTCGAGCCCCGTGAGCGGCGCGAGCAGCTTCGCGTAAACGGACAACAGCGCGAACATCGTCGACGCCGTCGCCGACAGCAAGATGCCGCGCCCGGCCTCCGGATACCCCGTCATATGGATTCGTTGTCGTGTTATTGCTGCTGGAAGCGTTCGAAGCGCTTGTCGATCGGCCGCTCCTCGAACGTCACTTCCGTGACGCGCGCGGACGGCGGCCCGTGACGCAGCCACGCGAGCATCCGGTCGATCTGCGCGGCCGGGCCCTGAATCATCGCCTCGACGCTGCCGTCTTCCAGATTCGCGACCCAGCCGCGCAGCTTCAGCGCATGCGCCTCGCGCACCGTCGCATGACGGAAGCCGACGCCCTGCACGACGCCGCGCACCCGTACGTAGTAGGTCTCGATTCGTTCGTCCAGTTCATTGCGGCTCATCGCCCAGCCCTCCGGTTGCGTTCAAGCCCGGCATTGTAGTCGCGTCGGCGGCTTCTCACATGCGGCCGGCCGTTCGTCGCGCGGCGGCGCGAAGCTGCGGCCGCGGGCGCTCCGCCACGTACGCGACGTACGTCGCCGCGCACGCCGACCACGTACAATCTCGCCGACGCTCAACCGCCGCGCGGCCCGCGCGCGGCCCAGAAGGAATGGCATGACTGATACCTCCCGCGATCTCGTTCTCGTCACCGGCGCGTCCGGTTTCGTCGGCTCGGCCGTCGCGCGCATTGCGCAGCAGAAAGGCTTTGCGGTACGCGTGCTCGTGCGCCCGACCAGCCCGCGCACGAACGTCGCGGATCTCGACGCGCAGATCGTCACCGGCGACATGCGCGACGAGGCGTCGATGCGCGCCGCGCTGCGCGGCGTGCGCTATCTGCTGCACGTGGCGGCCGACTACCGGCTGTGGGCGCCCGATCCGCACGAAATCGAGCGCGCGAATCTGGAAGGCGCGGTCGCGACGATGCGCGCGGCGCGCGCCGAAGGCGTCGAACGGATCGTCTACACGAGCAGCGTCGCGACGCTGAAGGTGACGAGCGCCGGCGACCCGGCCGACGAGAACCGCCCGCTCACGCCCGAGCACGCGATCGGCGTATACAAGCGCAGCAAGGTGCTCGCCGAGCGCGCGGTCGAGCGGATGATCGCCGACGAAGGGCTGCCGGCCGTGATCGTCAATCCGTCGACGCCGATCGGCCCGCGCGACGTGAAACCGACGCCGACGGGCCGCATCATCGTCGAAGCCGCGCTCGGCAAGATTCCGGCGTTCGTCGACACGGGGCTGAACCTCGTGCACGTCGACGACGTCGCGCACGGCCACTTCCTCGCGCTCGAGCGCGGCCGCATCGGCGAGCGCTACATCCTCGGCGGCGAGAATCTGCCGCTGCAGCAGATGCTCGCCGACATCGCGCAGATGACCGGCCGCAAGGCGCCGACGATCGCGCTGCCGCGCTGGCCGCTGTACCCGCTCGCGGTCGGCGCGGAAGCCGTCGCGAAGCTCACCAAGAAGGAGCCGTTCGTCACGGTCGACGGTTTGCGGATGTCGAAGAACAAGATGTACTTCACGTCCGCGAAGGCCGAGCGCGAGCTCGGCTACCGCGCGCGGCCGTACCGCGAAGGGCTGCGCGACGCGCTCGACTGGTTCCGTTCGGCCGGCTACGTGAAGTAGCACGAAGCGGCGCCCCGCGCGCCGCGCTGCGCACTTTGTTACACGTCGCGCGCGAACCGGCACCGGCGCAGCGGGTAAAATCGCGGGTCTTACGCAGAGAAAGTACGCATGAACCTGAACGATCAGATCGACGCGCTGAACGCGGGCGTCGATCAGCTCCTCCACGATCACCACGCCGCACAGCAGGCGGCACGCAGCGCGGAAGCGTTCGCGCGCGCCGCCGCCGCGCAGGCCGAAGCCGCGGTGCAGCGCCACGCGGAAGCGACCGCGCTGACCGAAGCGCTCGCGCAGCGTCACGCGGATGCCGAAGCCGCATCGCAGCGCCACGCGGCTGCGATCGCCGAAGCAGAAGCGGCCGCGCAGCGCCATCATGCCGCCGCGAACGAAGCCGATGCGGCCGCGCAGCGTCACGCGGCAGCCGCGGCGGAAGCGGAAGCCGCGGCGAAGCGTCATGCGGAAGCGACCGCCGAAGCGGAAGCGGCGACGCAGCGCCATGCGGCCGCGATCGCCGAAGCCGAGGCGCTCGCGCAGCGGCATCGGCAGGCGATTGCCGAAGCGGAAGCGGCCGCGAAGCGCCACGCGGATGCGACCGCCGACGCGGAAGCGGTCGCGAAGCGCTACGTGGAGGCGATCGCCGAAGCGGACGCAGCCGCACAGCGCCACGCCGACGCCACCGCGCAGGCCGAGGCCATCACGCAGCGCCATACCGAAGCGATCGCGGAAGCCGAAGCGGCTGCGCAGCGTCATGCGAAGGCCGTCGCCGAGGCCGAGGCGCTGGTCGAGGCCGTCGTGAAGGAAGCCGCGACGACGCAGACGAACGGCACCGACGTCGCAGCGGAGGTCGTCGAGCCGGCGGCGGCCAACGCGTCCGCGCCCGCGGCCGCCGTCGCAGCAGCAGCCGCGAGCGACACCGCAACCGCGATCGTCGCGACGGCGGCTTCGGCAGCCGGCAACACGGCGCAAACCGACGCGGCCGCCGGAACTGCCGACGCGCCCGCGGAAAAATCGACGCTGCACGTGTCGCGTCCGTCGCAGAACGAGCTCACGCTGACCGTGAACGGCGAATCGATCACGCTGCATCCGGAACAGCTCGGCCAGCTGATCGAGGAACTCGCGCATGCGCGCGCGTCGATGCAGCCGGAACCGCCGCCGGGCATTCCGCCGGGCTGGCGCTTCGTGTCGACGAAGAACCCGATGATGGCCGTGCAGAAGCAGTCGAACGGCGACCGTCTGCTCGTCGCGCGCCACACCGGCTACGGCTGGGTGCCGTTCACGTTCTCGCCGGACGTCGTGATCCAGATGTACATGATGCTGACGCAGCGGTAACGCCGCCCGCATCGGCCGGAAACGACACAGCCCGCGATCGGCTTGCACCGATTGCGGGCTGTGTCGTTTTCCGGCGATCGAAACGCGAGCTTCGCGCGCGGCGATTCACGTGCAGCGACTATGAAACCCGCGGCGGGCGCGGCATCACCGCGCCGTGCCGCACGGAACTCAGCGCTCGACCGGCGCCTGCACGCGCGCCTTCCACTGGCCGCCCTTGCCGCGCCAGTACCGCCACGCAGACGCGAACGTCGCGCCGACGTAGAACAGCGCGACGAGCGGCAACGCGGGCGCCCACAGCGGCGAACGGCGGTAGTAGCGCAGCATCGGCGCATACGCGGTGCACATCGACGCCCACGCGAGCCACGCCGGCCACGCGCGCGCGCCGTACGCGAGCGCCGCGACGGGCGGCACCAGATAGATGATCGTCATGCCGAGCAGCGTGCCGGCAAGCAGCCACGGCGAATAGCGGAGCTGCGTGAACGCGGTGCGCGCGATCATGTTCCAGATGTCGCGCCAGCTGTCGTACGGACGCAGCGACACGCTGCGCTCGGCGAGGTCCAGGCGAATCGGATGCCGGCCGCCGCCGCGATGCTTGATCTGCGCGGCGAGGCTGCAGTCGTCGATCAGCGCGCCGCGGATCGACTCGATCCCGCCCGCCTCCTCGAGCGCGGTGCGCTTCACCAGCATGCAGCCGCCGGCCGCGCCGGCCGTCTTGTTGCGCGGATCGTTGATCCACGAAAACGGGTACAGCTTCGCGAAGAAGAACACGAACGCCGGGATCAGCGCCTTTTCCCAGAACGAATCGCAGCGCAGCCGCACCATCAGCGACACGAGATCGCGATTCTCCGCCTGCGCGCGCGTGACGAGCTGCGCGACGGCATCCGGCGGATGGCCGATGTCGGCATCGGTCAGCAGCAGATAGTCGGCCGGCAAGCCGAGCGTGCGCACGGCCGCGATGCCCTGCGACTGCGCCCACACCTTGCCCGACCAGCCGGCGGGCAGCGGCTTCGCCGCGAGCACCGTCAGGCGGTCGGCGCGGTTCGCCGCGAGCGCGGCCGCGCGGGCCGCGTCGGCGGTGCCGTCGTCGCTGTGGTCGTCGACGATGATCAGGTGGAAGTCGCCCGGATAGTCCTGCTCGAGCAGCGACGTCGCCGCGCGCGCGATCACGTCGGCCTCGTTGCGCGCCGGCACCACCGCGACGACGGCCGGCCAGCCGGCCTC
>NZ_CABVPR010000018.1 GCF_902499135.1 Burkholderia dolosa | reverse complement strand
GCCGGTGGCGCGAAAGAGGCGTGATTCTAAGCACCCGCCCTCATCCGCGCAAGCGCTTTGTGAAAATATTTTGAAAAACCGCGCGCCGGCGCGCGGGTTTCCCGGACGACTCTCCTCGAAACTGCCTCGTGGCCGATCAGCGGTTCTTGAATGTCGGCTTTCGCTTTTCGACGAACGCCGCCATCCCTTCCTTCTGATCCTCGGTCGCAAACAGCGAGTGAAACAGCCGGCGTTCGAAATGGACGCCTTCGGCGAGCGTCGTTTCGTATGCCCGGTTCACCGATTCCTTGACCATCATGACGGCCGGCAGCGAAAACTCCGCGATAGTCGTCGCGGCTGCAATCGCCTCGTCGAGCAGTTTGTCGGCCGGCAATACCCGCGATACGAGCCCCGCGCGCTCAGCTTCGTCGGCGTCCATGAACCGGGCGGTCAGGCACATGTCCATTGCCTTCGCCTTCGATACCGCGCGCGGCAAGCGCTGCGTTCCGCCGGCGCCCGGCATGATGCCCAGCTTGATCTCGGGCTGGCCGAATCTCGCCGTGTCCGCCGCGAAGATGATGTCGCACATCATCGCAAGCTCGCAGCCGCCGCCGAGCGCAAAGCCCGCCACGGCCGCGATGATCGGCTTGCGGATCTGACGGACCGTCTCCCAGTTGCGCGTGATGTAGTCGCCGCGGTAGACATCCATATAGGAGTAGGTCGCCATCATGCCGATGTCGGCGCCGGCTGCGAATGCCTTCTCGCTACCGGTCACGACGATCGCGCCGATGTCGTCGTTCGCATCGAACGCTTTCAGTGCGGCGCCCAGTTCGTCCATCAGCGCGTCGTTCAGCGCGTTCAGCGCTTTCGGGCGATTCAGCGTGATCAGCCCGACGCGCCCCCGGGTCTCCACCAGGATGTTCTCGTAAGCCATCTATTTCTCCTCGATCAATGAATTGAGAAACGCCTCGCACATGCGAATAGTTTGATGCTACCATTCTCCGACCAACCGGTCGGTTAATTAATCGATCCAACCCTCTCCACGTCCATCAGGCCGCCGTCATGACGCATGCACTGTTCACGAAGCACGAAGACACGCTGAAACACGCCCTCGCCGCCATCGAGAGCCGCGGGTACTGGAGCCCGTTTGCCGAAATGCCGAGCCCCAAAGTGTACGGGGAAAGCGCGAACGCCGACGGCGAAGCCGCGTTCAAATCGCACCTCGACAAGACGTTTGCGCTCGATCAGCCGGCGTCGGGCGGAACGGTGGGCGCGGAGCGGTCACCGTACGGCATCGCTCTCGGAATCCGCTATCCGAAATCGACGCCGGACGAGCTGATTGCCGCCGCAGCCGCGGCTCAGCGCACTTGGCGCACAGCGGGCCCGAGCGCCTGGATCGGTGTCAGCCTCGAAATTCTTGCTCGCCTGAATCGCGCGAGCTTAGAGATCGCGTACAGCGTGATGCACACCACGGGTCAGGCGTTCATGATGGCTTTTCAGGCCGGCGGTCCGCACGCGCAGGATCGCGCACTCGAAGCAGTCGCCTATGCATGGGATCAACTGCGCCGCATTCCGGCTGAAGCGCACTGGGAAAAACCGCAAGGCAAGAATCCGCCGCTCGCGATGTACAAGCGCTACATGGTCGTTCCGCGCGGCACGGGGCTCGTGCTCGGATGCTGTACGTTCCCGACGTGGAATGGCTACCCCGGCCTGTTTGCCGACCTCGCCACCGGCAATACGGTCATCGTCAAGCCCCATCCGGGCGCGATTCTCCCGCTCGCGATCACGGTCCGGATCGCCCGTGAAGTGCTGCGCGAGGCGGGGTTCGATCCGAACGTCGTCGCGCTCCTTGCGACCGAGCCGAACGATGGTGCGCTGGTGCAGAACCTGGCGCTGCGACCCGAAATCAAGCTGATCGACTTCACCGGCAGCACGCAAAACGGCACCTGGCTCGAACGCCACGCGCATCAGGCGCAGGTCTACACGGAGAAGGCGGGCGTCAACCAGATCGTGATCGACTCGACCGACGACCTGAAAGCCGCCGCCAAGAACATCGCGTTTTCGCTGTCTCTCTACTCCGGCCAGATGTGCACGGCGCCGCAGAACATCTACGTGCCGCGCGACGGCATCCGTACCGCGGACGGCCACGCAAGCTTCGACGAAGTCACGCAGGCCATCGCGTCGGCTGTGCAGAAGCTCACCGGCGATCCTGCACGTTCGGTCGAACTGATCGGCGCGATCCAGAACGACGGCGTGCTCGCACGCATCGACGATGCCCGCAAACTCGGCCGCGTGCTGATCGACAGCGAGGCGCTCACGCATCCGGTTTTCGCCGACGCCCGCGTCCGCACGCCGCTGGTGCTGCAACTCGACGCAGCCGACCGCGAGAAATTCACGCAGGAGTGGTTCGGCCCGATCTCGTTCGTGATCGCGACCGATTCGACAGCCCAGTCGCTCGACCTCGCCGGAGAAATCGCAGCGGAACACGGTGCGCTCACGCTCTCCGTCTACAGCACCAACGATGCGGTGATCGACGCCGCACACGATGCCGCGGTACGTGGCGGTGTCGCGCTGTCGATCAATCTGACGGGTGGGGTTTTCGTCAACCAATCGGCTGCGTTCTCCGACTTCCACGGCACCGGCGCGAACCCGGCGGCCAATGCCGCGCTGGCCGACCCGGCATTCGTCGCCAACCGGTTCCGCGTGGTGCAAAGCCGCGTTCATGTTGCGCCGAAGGCCGCGCCTGCGGAAGCTGGCCAACCGGCATAACCCGAATGGCCGACGTGCAAACGCCGCCGCATTCTTTACGATGAACGAATCCCGTCGTCCGGCGGGTTCGTTACCAACCGATACGCTCATGACAGACGCCTATATCTGCGACGCGATTCGCACTCCCATCGGCCGCTACGGCGGCGCATTGAAAGACGTCCGAGCCGACGATCTCGGCGCGGTGCCGCTCAAGGCGCTGATCGAGCGCAACCGCGACGTCGACTGGAACGCGGTCGACGACGTGATCTACGGCTGCGCGAACCAGGCCGGCGAGGACAACCGCAACGTCGCGCGCATGTCCGCGCTGCTCGCCGGGCTGCCCGAAGGCGTGCCGGGTTCGACGATCAACCGGCTGTGCGGCTCCGGGATGGACGCGGTCGGCGCGGCCGCGCGCGCGATCAGGTCCGGCGAAGCCGCGCTGATGATCGCCGGCGGCGTCGAAAGCATGACACGCGCGCCGTTCGTGATGGGCAAGGCGGCGAGCGCGTTCGCGCGCCAGGCCGACATCTTCGACACGACGATCGGCTGGCGTTTCGTCAATCCGCTGATGAAGCAGCTGTATGGCGTCGATTCGATGCCGGAGACGGCCGAGAACGTCGCGGTCGACTACAACGTCAGCCGCGCCGACCAGGATCTGTTCGCGCTGCGCAGCCAGCAGAAGGCCGCACGCGCGCAGCAGGACGGCACGCTCGCCGAGGAAATCGTGCCGGTCACGATCGCGCAGAAGAAGGGCGATCCGGTCGTCGTGTCGCGCGACGAGCATCCGCGCGACACGTCGCTCGACGCGCTCGCGAAGCTGAAGGGCGTCGTGCGCCCGGACGGCACGGTGACGGCGGGCAACGCGTCCGGCGTCAACGACGGCGCAGCGGCGCTGCTGCTCGCGAATGAGGAAAGTGCGAAGCGCTTCGGCCTGACGCCGCGCGCGCGCGTGCTCGGCATCGCGACGGCGGGCGTCGCGCCGCGCGTGATGGGCATCGGCCCGGCGCCGGCCACGCAGAAGCTGCTTGCGCGGCTCGGGATGACGATCGACCAGTTCGACGTGATCGAGCTGAACGAGGCGTTCGCGTCGCAGGGCCTCGCGGTGCTGCGCATGCTGGGCGTCGCCGACGACGATCCGCGCGTGAACCCGAATGGCGGCGCGATCGCGCTCGGTCATCCGCTCGGCGCGTCGGGCGCGCGTCTGGTGACGACCGCGATGTACCAGCTTCAACGCACGCGCGGCCGCTTCGCGCTGTGCACGATGTGCATCGGCGTCGGCCAGGGTATCGCGCTCGCGATCGAACGCATGTAACGGCCGCACCACGTGCCTATAACGGAGTCGTGAAGGAGACAACGCATGCCATATCAGGCGATCCTGCTGGATATCGATCAAGCTGCCCGTGTAGCAACGGTCACGCTGAACCGCCCCGACAAGCTGAATAGCTTCACGCGCGCAATGCATGCTGAGCTGCAGTCGGCGCTGGATGAAGTCGAAGCGGCCGGCGCGCGCGCACTGATACTGACCGGCGCAGGGCGCGGCTTCTGCGCGGGCCAGGATCTGTCCGACCTCGATTTCACGCCCGGTGCGTCCACCGATCTCGGCGCGCTGCTCGAAGAGCACTTCAATCCGCTCGTCAGGCGCGTGCAACGGCTGCCGATGCCGGTGATCGCCGCCGTCAACGGCACGGCTGCCGGCGCCGGCGCCAATCTCGCGCTCGCATGCGATCTCGTGCTCGCTGCACGTTCGAGCAGCTTCATCCAGGCATTCGTCAAGATCGGCCTCGTCCCGGATTCGGGCGGTACGTGGTTCCTGCCGCAGCGCGTCGGCATGGCCCGCGCGCTCGGTCTCGCGCTGACCGGCGACAAACTGGGCGCCGAACAGGCCGAGCAATGGGGCTTGATCTGGCGCGCGGTCGACGACGACGCACTCGCCGCATCGGCCCGCGAGCTCGCGGTTCAGCTCGCTCAGCAGCCGACGCTCGCGATCGTGTCGATCCGGCAGGCGATGCGCGATGGCGCGGCGAACACGCTCGACCAGCAGCTCGATCTGGAGCGCGACCTGCAACGCAAGCTCGGTCAGTCGCACGACTACGCGGAAGGCGTGCAGGCATTCATCGAGAAGCGCACGCCGCGCTTCGAGGGCCGTTGACATGACGAACCACGCCATCGAGACCGGCGACGCCGACGCGCTCGCGCGCGCCACCGCCCACACGATGTACGAAGCTGACGCGTGCAGCCGCGCGCTCGGGATGGAAATCGCCGAAGTGCGCGCCGGCTATGCGCGCCTGCGCATGCCGGTGCGCCCGGATTTCCTGAACGGCCATCAGATCTGCCACGGCGGCCTCATTTTCACGCTGGCCGATTCGACGTTCGCATTCGCGTGCAACTCGTACAACGTGAACACGGTCGCGGCCGGCTGTTCGATCGAATACCTGCGTCCGGTGCACGGCGGCGACGTGCTGACGGCGGAAGCAATCGAACAGACGCGCAACGGCCGATACGGCATCTACGATATCCGCGTGACGAACGGCAATGGAGAAACGGTCGCGATGTTCCGCGGCAAATCCGCCCAGATCAAGGGCACGGTGATTCCCGAAGAGCGCTGAGATCGGCAGCTCGCACATAACAACACTGGAGACAGGCATGACTACCCTGCTACCGCTCGAGCCGATCGAGACCGCCTCACGCGACGAGCTGACCGCGCTGCAGCTCGAACGCCTGAAATGGTCGCTGCGGCACGCGTACGATCACTCCCCCGTCTATCGCCGCAAGTTCGACGAAGCGGGCGTGCATCCGGACGATCTGACGACGCTTGCCGATCTGTCGCGCTTCCCGTTCACGACCAAGAGCGATCTGCGCGACAGCTATCCGTTCGGGATGTTCGCGGTGCCGCAGGAGCAGGTATCGCGTATCCACGCGTCGTCGGGCACGACCGGCAAGCCGACGGTCGTCGGCTATACGGCCCGCGACATCGATACGTGGGCGAATCTCGTCGCACGCTCGATTCGCGCGGCCGGCGCACGTCCGGGCGACAAGGTGCACGTCAGCTACGGCTACGGGCTGTTCACCGGCGGGCTCGGCGCACACTACGGTGCAGAGCGCGCCGGCCTGACGGTGATTCCGTTCGGCGGCGGCCAGACCGAGAAGCAGGTGCAGCTGATTCAGGACTTCCGCCCCGACATCATCATGGTCACGCCGAGCTACATGCTGTCGATCGCGGACGAATTCGAGCGACAGGGGCTCGATCCCGCGCAGAGCTCGCTGCGAATCGGCATCTTCGGCGCGGAGCCGTGGACCAACGACATGCGCGTCGCGATCGAGCAGCGAATGGGGATCGATGCGGTCGACATCTACGGCCTGTCCGAAGTCATGGGCCCGGGCGTCGCGTCCGAATGCGTCGAAACCAAGGACGGCCCGACCATCTGGGAAGATCACTTCTACCCGGAAATCATCGATCCCGAAACCGGCGAAGTCCTGCCGGACGGCGAACTCGGCGAGCTCGTGTTCACGTCGCTGACGAAAGAGGCGCTGCCGATCGTCCGCTACCGCACGCGCGACCTGACGCGCCTGCTGCCCGGCACCGTCCGTACGATGCGCCGCATGGAAAAGATCACCGGCCGCTCGGACGACATGATGATCGTGCGCGGCGTCAACGTGTTCCCGACGCAGATCGAGGAACAGTTGCTGAAGCAACGGGCACTCGCGCCGCATTATCAGATCGTGCTGACGAAGGAAGGTCCGCTCGACGTGCTGACGCTGAACGTCGAACCCTGTCCGGAAACCGCGCCGGACGCGGTGGCGATTCAGGCAGCCAGCCAGGCGCTCGCGCACGACATCAAGTCGCTGATCGGTGTGACGGCGATCGTCAATGTGCTGCCCGTCAACGGGATCGAACGCTCGGTCGGCAAGGCACGTCGCGTGATCGACAAGCGCAAGGGCTGACGTCGGCCTCGGCACGGCGTCCGCTCGATATCCGCTCGACGCCCGCGCCGCCGCGCCGACCCGCCGCAAAAAGAAAACGGCCCGATCGCGAAACCGATCGGGCCGTCTCGTTTCGACGCGCCGATCACCTGCTCGCGTCGGCACCACCGCGCATCACGAATTCGGAAACAACAGCCACATCCGACCGACCTGCTTCATCCGGCCGGCCTGATCGCCCGCATCGTCGCCGAGCCCCCAGAAATAGTCGGCACGTACACCGCCCTTGATCGCGCTGCCCGTATCCTGCGCGAACACGAGCCGGTTCATCGGCGTATTCGTGAGCGGGCGCGTCGTCTGCAGGAACACGGGCGTGCCAAGCGGAATCGACGACGGATCGACCGCGATGGACCGCTCGGGCGTCAGCGGCACGCCCAGTGCGCCGATCGGACCGTCGGCGCCGCCGTGCGGCGCCTCTTCCTTGGTCGGCATCTCGCGGAAAAACACGAAACGCGGATTCGTGTCGAGCAGCGCATCGACGCGGGTCGGATTGGCCTTCGCCCACGCCTTGATGCCTTGCATCGTCGCCTGCGCGGGCGTCAGTTCGCCGCGATCGATCAGCCACTTGCCGATCGACCGGTACGGCTGGTTGTTCGTGCCGCCGAAGCCGACGCGCATCACGGACCCGTCGTCGAGCAGCACGCGCCCGGAGCCCTGGACCTGCAGGAAAAACGCCTCGATCGGATCGTCGACCCACACGAGCTCGTTGCCGTTCAGGATGCCGGCGCGCTCGAGCTGCGCACGCGGCGGGAGCGCGGCACCCGCACGATAGCCGGCCGGCCAGCGGTACAGCGCGTATTGATACGGGCCGCGGCGCACACGCGAGCCGTGCAGCAGCGGCTCGTAGTAACCGGTCACGAGCCCGTCGAGCGTGCCGTCGGTGTTCGCCAGCTGAAACGGCGTGAAATACGTTTCGAAGAAAGTGCGCGCGCTCGCGACGTCGAGCTCGTCGAGCCGCTCGGCCGCCGCGCACGCACGCTGCCACGCCGGCTGGCGCGCGAGCCGCAAACAGTTCTGCCGCAGCGCCGCCGTCGCGCCGATCAGCGAATCGTCCTGCCAGCCCGGCACCTGCTGCCATGCGACCGGCGTGAGTCGCTTCGCGGCGACCTGCCCCGGCACGATCGCCGCGCCGGTCGGCGGCTTCAGCGCAGACGTCCGCGTGGGTGCGCCGCCGCATGCGGCGAGCAGCGCCGCGGCCGCGGCCGCGGCGGCCCAGCCGGCCAGCCGGGGTCCAAACCACATACAATGTTCGTTCTTGATGGAAACCGCCATGTCAGATTTTCTCGACCAATATCCGATGCTCATCTTCGCGCTCGAAGCTTTCGTAGCGCTTGCCCTGCTGGTCTTCATCGTCGTGTGGACGTCGTCGGGCAGAAAGAAGCACGCCCGCGACAACAACCGCCCGCCGCGCTGATCGCCGGCGCACGCTCAATGCAGCGTGCGCGGCATGTGCAGCGCGAACTCGTCGACCGGTGCCTCGAAACGTTCGCCGTCCTCCGCCACGCAGAAATAGGCGCCGCGCATCGTGCCGACCGGCGTCGCGATCACGGCCCAGCTCGTGTACTCGAACTGTTCGCCGGGCTGCAGCAGCGGCTGATGCCCGACGACGCCGAGCCCCTTCACCTCCTGCACGTGACTCTCGCTGTCGGTGATGATCCAGTGCCGCGCGATCAACTGCGCGGCCACTTGACCGGTGTTACGGATCGTCAGCGTGTACGCGAATGCGTATTGACGGCAATCGGGGTCGGATTGTTCCGGCAAATAGCTGGTTTTCACCGAAACGGTGAACTGATACTGACTCATGGTGTTTCCCGCAGAAGGTGACCGCCCGCGCCACGTCGAACGGCCGGGCCGCAGGCTCGGGCGCGCCGCATTGGTTCGGCATTCTGCTTGATGCGCAATCGTGCTGCAACCGCCCGGCGCGCCGCCGCGTGCGGGTTCGCGGACGGTAGAATGACGGTTTTGCGCCGCAACGTCCCCGCTCTCCTGCCATGACTCAATTCCGTATCGCTCCCAGCATCCTGTCGGCCGATTTCGCGCGGCTCGGCGAAGAAGTCCGCAACGTGGTCGCCGCCGGCGCCGACTGGATCCACTTCGACGTGATGGACAACCATTACGTACCGAACCTGACGATCGGCCCGCTCGTGTGCGAGGCGATCCGCCCGCACGTGCAGGTGCCGATCGACGTGCATCTGATGGTGCGCCCGGTCGACCGCATCGTGCCGGATTTCGCGAAGGCGGGCGCGAACCTGATCAGCTTCCATCCGGAAGGCTCCGATCACATCGATCGAACGCTGTCGCTGATCCGCGATCACGGCTGCAAGGCCGGCCTCGTGTTCAATCCGGCCACCCCGCTGAACTATCTCGATCATGTGATGGACCGCCTCGACTTCGTGCTGCTGATGTCGGTGAACCCGGGTTTCGGCGGCCAGTCGTTCATTCCGGAAACGCTGAACAAGCTGCGCGAAGCGCGCGCGCGCATCGATGCGTACATCGAACGCACGGGCCGCGAGATCCTGCTCGAAGTCGATGGCGGCGTGAAGGCGGACAACATCGCGGAAATCGCGGCCGCGGGAGCCGACACCTTCGTCGCCGGTTCGGCGATCTTCGGCAAGCCCGACTACCGGAAGGTGATCGACGACATGCGTGCGGCGCTCGCGACCGTCGAGCGGAGCTGACGCGGTGGTCCGATCGCCGTTTGCCGGGCACGCACCGGCCGCCGCCGCAGCCGGCCACCCGATCCGCTTCGCGGCGCCGCGCATCGACGCGGCGCTGATCGATCTCGACGGCACGATGGTCGACACGGCCGACGATTTCACGGCCGGCCTGAACGGGATGCTCGCGCAGCTCGGCGCGCGGCCCACGTCGCGCGACGAAGTGATCGGCTACGTCGGCAAGGGCTCGGAGCACTTGATCGACAGCGTGCTGAAGTCGCGCTTCACGGCCGACGAAGCGCACGCGCGCTTCGACGACGCGCTCGCGATCTACCAGGCCAAATACGCGAAGATCAACGGCCGCCATACGCGCCTCTATCCGGACGTCGCCGCCGGGCTCGACGTGCTGCGCGCCTCGGGCATCCGGCTCGCGTGCGTGACGAACAAGCCGCATCGCTTCGCGATCGAGCTGCTCGAGCAATACGGGCTGCGCGACCGTTTCGGGATCGTGCTCGGCGGCGACAGCGTCGCGCGCAAGAAGCCCGATCCGCTGCCGATGCTCGCGGCATGCGACGCGCTCGGCGTCGCGCCCGACACGGCGGTTGCGATCGGCGACTCGGAAAACGACGCGCTCGCGGGCCGCGCGGCCGGAATGGCGACGCTGACGGTGCCGTACGGCTACAACCACGGCAAAGCTATACAAACGATAAATTCGGATGGTATAGTCGATTCGTTGCTGGTCGCGGCTCACGCAATCTCTGCGCACAATGCCGGCCGGCCAACCGTCTGATTATTTCTTCCATCCGCATGTTTCTGAATAAAAAACGGAGTCTGAGCAGCATCGACCGGGGAGCCTGGCCCTGGCGTCGCTGGTCGCGCTGACCTCTTCGATGAGGTACGCTGAAGCCCGTCTTCAGCGCCGTTTTTTATCTCGCTGCGCATCCGCGCGCCGATCGTCGCACCGCCCCGAGTTCCATCGCGTCCGAACGCCTGCGTTCAGGATCGGCCGCAGGCTCGCGACTATCACGCCGCGGATCGCGCCGACCGGCAACAGGCACTCCACGATCGACCGCCCTTTCGCCGACGGCAGCCGCGCAGCGTCAAGCAATCCCCGGCGCACGCCGCCGCTCGTCCCGAACAGGACCGGAACATGACCGAACTCGAATTCCAATCGCTCGCGAACGAAGGCTACAACCGCATCCCGCTGATCGCGGAAGCCCTTGCCGATCTCGAAACGCCGCTGTCCCTCTACCTGAAGCTCGCACAGCCCGAACGTGCGGGCGCAAATTCGTTCCTGCTCGAATCGGTGGTCGGCGGCGAACGCTTCGGCCGCTATTCGTTCATCGGCCTGCCCGCCCGTACGCTCGTGCGCACGCGCAACGGCGTGTCGGAAGTGGTGCGCGACGCTCAGGTGGTCGAGACGCACGACGGCGATCCGTTCGAATTCATCGCGTCGTTCCAGGCGCGCTTCAAGGTCGCGCAGCGCCCGGGCCTGCCGCGCTTTTGCGGCGGCCTCGCCGGCTATTTCGGCTACGACGCGGTGCGCTACATCGAGAAGAAGCTCGCGCACACCGCGCCGCGTGACGACCTCGGCCTGCCCGACATCCAGCTGCTGCTGACCGAGGAAGTCGCGGTGATCGACAATCTCGCCGGCAAGCTCTACCTGATCATCTATGCGGATCCGGCGCAGCCCGAGGCGTACACGAAGGCGAAGCAGCGGCTGCGCGAATTGAAGCAGCGGCTGCGCGCGACCGTGCAGCCGCCGGTCACGTCCGCGAGCGTGCGTACCGACACGTTCCGAGAGTTCAAGAAAGAAGACTATCTGGCCGCCGTCCGTCAGGCGAAGGAATACATCGCGGCCGGCGAGCTAATGCAGATCCAGGTCGGCCAGCGGCTGACGAAGCCGTACCGCGACAACCCGCTGTCGCTGTATCGCGCGCTGCGTTCGCTGAATCCGTCGCCGTACATGTACTACTACAACTTCGGCGAATTCCACGTGGTCGGTGCGTCGCCGGAGATTCTCGTGCGCCAGGAAAAGCGCGGCGACGATCAGATCGTCACGATCCGGCCGCTCGCCGGCACGCGTCCGCGCGGCAACACGCCCGAGCGCGACGCCGAACTCGCGACCGAACTGCTGAACGACCCGAAGGAAATCGCCGAGCACGTGATGCTGATCGACCTCGCGCGCAACGACGTCGGCCGCATCGCCGAAATCGGCTCGGTGCAGGTGACGGACAAGATGGTCATCGAGAAGTATTCGCACGTTCAGCACATCGTCAGCTCGGTCGAAGGCAAGCTGAAGCCCGGCATGACGAACTACGACGTGCTGCGCGCGACGTTCCCGGCCGGCACGCTGTCCGGCGCGCCGAAGGTGCGCGCGATGGAGCTGATCGACGAGCTCGAGCCGGTCAAGCGCGGGCTGTACGGCGGCGCGGTCGGCTACCTGTCGTTCTCGGGCGAGATGGATCTCGCGATCGCGATCCGCACCGGCCTGATTCACAACGGCAACTTGTACGTGCAAGCGGCGGCCGGCGTCGTCGCGGACTCGGTGCCCGAATCCGAATGGCAGGAAACCGAGAACAAGGCGCGCGCGGTGCTGCGCGCGGCCGAACAGGTGCAAGACGGCCTCGATAGCGACTTCTGACCGGAGACTGACCATGCTGCTCATGATCGACAACTACGACTCGTTCACCTACAACCTGGTCCAGTACTTCGGCGAACTGGGCGAGGACGTGCACACGTACCGCAACGATGAAATCACGCTCGCCGACATCGCGCGCCTGAATCCCGACACGATCTGCCTGTCGCCGGGCCCGAGCAATCCGCAGCACGCGGGCATCACGCTCGACGTGCTGCGCGAATTCGCCGGCAAGAAGCCGATTCTCGGCGTCTGCCTCGGTCATCAGGCGATCGGCGAGGCGTTCGGCGGCCGCGTCGTGCGCGCGAAAACCATCATGCACGGCAAGGTGAGCCGGATCGAAACGGACGGCCGCGGCGTGTTCGCCGCCCTGCCGAAGCACTTCGACGTCACGCGCTATCACTCGCTCGCGATCGAGCGCGAATCGCTGCCCGATTGCCTCGAGGTATCCGCATGGACCGACGACGGCGAAATCATGGGCGTGCGCCACAAGACGCTGCCGATCGAAGGCGTGCAGTTCCATCCGGAATCGATCCTGTCCGAGCACGGCCACGCGCTGCTCGAGAATTTCCTGAAGCAGACGCGCGCCGCCGCACCTGCCGCCTGACCGGAGCCGACGATGACGATCACCCCGCAGGAAGCGCTGCAGCGCACGATCGAGCACCGCGAGATCTTCCACGACGAGATGCTGCATCTGATGCGGCTCATCATGCGCGGCGACATGTCGCCGGTGATGGCGGCCGCGATCATCACCGGTCTGCGCGTGAAGAAGGAGACGATCGGCGAGATCGCCGCGGCCGCGACGGTCATGCGCGAATTCGCGAACCACGTCGACGTGCAGGACAATTCGAACTTCGTCGACATCGTCGGCACCGGCGGCGACGGCTCGCACACGTTCAACATCTCGACCGCGTCGATGTTCGTGACGGCCGCGGCCGGCGCGAAGGTCGCGAAGCACGGCAACCGCGGCGTGTCGAGCAAGTCCGGCAGCGCCGACGTGCTCGAGGCGCTCGGCGTGAACATCGACCTGCAGCCCGAACAGGTCGCGGCGTCGATCGCCGAAACCGGCATGGGCTTCATGTTCGCGCCGAACCATCATCCGGCCATGAAGAACATCGCGGCCGTGCGCCGCGAGCTCGGCGTGCGAACGATCTTCAACATCCTCGGGCCGCTCACGAATCCGGCCGGCGCGCCGAACCAGCTGATGGGCGTGTTCCATCCGGACCTCGTCGGCATCCAGGTGCGCGTGATGCAGCGTCTCGGCGCGCAGCACGTGCTCGTCGTGTACGGCAAGGACGGAATGGACGAGGTGTCGCTCGGCGCCGCGACGCTGGTCGGCGAGCTGCGCGACGGCCAGGTGCACGAATACGAAATCCATCCGGAGGACTTTGGGCTGCAGATGGTGTCGAACCGTACGCTGAAGGTCGAAAATGCCGACGAATCGCGCGCGATGCTGCTCGGCGCGCTCGACAATCGGCCGGGCGTCGCACGCGAAATCGTCACGCTGAACGCGGGTACCGCGCTCTATGCGGCGAACCTCGCCGAATCGATCGCGGACGGCATCCAGCTTGCGCGCGAAGCGATCGCGAGCGGCAAGGCGCGCGCGAAAGTCGACGAACTCGTGCGCTTCACGCAGCAGTTCAAGCGCTGACTCCCTTTACGAATCAAGCAGGAACCCACATGAGCGACATTCTCGACCGAATCATCGCCGTCAAGCGCGAAGAAGTCGCGGCGGCCATGCGCAGCGCGCCGCTCGAGGCGCTGAAGCTGGAAGCGTCCGCGCGCGACGCACGCGACTTCGTCGGCGCGCTGCGCGCAAAGCATGCGGCCGGCCACGCGGCCGTGATCGCCGAAGTGAAGAAGGCGAGCCCGTCGAAGGGCGTGCTGCGCGAGCACTTCGTGCCGGCCGACATCGCGCGCTCGTATGCGGCGCACGGCGCTGCGTGCCTGTCGGTGCTGACCGACGAGCAGTTCTTCCAGGGCAGCGTCCGCTCTCTGCAGGAAGCGCGCGCGGCCTGCACGCTGCCCGTGCTGCGCAAGGACTTCATCGTCGACGCATATCAGATCCTCGAAGCGCGCGCGATGGGCGCGGACGCGATCCTGCTGATCGCCGCCGCGCTCGACACGCCGCTGATGCAGGAGCTCGAAGCGTATGCGCACTCGCTCGGCCTCGCGGTGCTCGTCGAAGTGCACGACCGCAACGAAATGGAGCAGGCGCTGACGCTCAGGACGCCGCTTCTCGGCATCAACAACCGGAACCTCCGCACGTTCGAAACGTCGATCCAGACGACGCTCGACATGCTCGACATGATTCCGCCGGACCGGATCGTCGTGACCGAGTCGGGCATCCTGTCGCGCGCCGACGTCGATACGATGCGCGCGGCGAACGTCAACACGTTCCTCGTCGGCGAAGCGTTCATGCGTGCCGACCAGCCGGGCGAGGAACTCGCACGGATGTTCTTCTGATGGCGATCGAAAAGGAAATCAAGCTCGCGCTGCCGGCCGGTCGCACCGACGCCGCGCGGCGCTTCTTCGAGACGCTGACCGGCGAGCGCGGCCGGACGATCGCGCTCGCGAACGTCTATTACGACACGCCCGATCTCGCGCTCGCGCGCTCGAAGAGCGCGGTGCGCGTGCGCCGCGCGCCGCAGGGCTGGCTTCAGACGTTCAAGACGGTCGGCAGCGCCGAGGACGGCCTGCATCGCCGCCACGAATGGGAACTGCCGGTCGCCGGCGATGCACTCGAAATCGACGCGCTCGTCGCCGCGTGCGACGTGCCGGAAGCCGCGGCCGCGCTGCGCGCCGCCGCGAGCATGTTGCACGCGCTGTTCCGCACCGATTTTTCGCGTACGCTGTGGCGCGTCGCGATCGGCGGCGCGACCGTCGAAGCCGCGATCGACGTCGGCGAAATCGTCGTGCAGACGCAAAGCGACACGCGTCGCGAACCGATCAGCGAAATCGAGCTCGAACTGCTCGACGGCCCGGAAGCGGCGCTCGCGACGCTCGCCGCCGAACTGCAGCAGGCGCTGCCGGGCCTCGCTCCGGAAAACATCAGCAAGGCGCAGCGCGGCTACCGGCTGCGCGCGCCATAACCCGCATCACGCATGGCAACCCGCAAGACTTCCCGCACGCCGCAACAGGCGTCGCTGTTCGACGATCCCGTGCCTCAACCGGCACCGGTCGACGCTTCGGCGTCCGCCGCTGCCGCCTCGCCCGCCGCTGCACGCAAGCCCGGCGCGAAAACTACCGCACCGACCGCCGCACCGGTCTCGCCGCGCGACGCCGGCGCCGCCGACATCCCGCACCTCGCCGCGCAATTCGACGCGTTGCCGGCCGCATGGCGCGACGTGCTGAAACCGTTCATCGACAGCGACGCGTATGCGCCGCTGTGCCGCTTCGTCGACGACGAGCGTGCCGCCGGCAAGACCGTCTATCCGGCCGACGTGTTCCGCGCGCTGCGCCTGACAAGCCCGGACGACGTGAAGGTCGTGATTCTCGGCCAGGATCCGTACCACGGCGACGATCGCGGCACGCCGCAGGCGCACGGCCTCGCGTTCTCGGTGCCGCCGGCCGTCCGCCCGCCGCCGTCGCTGCGCAACATCTTCAAGGAAATCGCCGCGAACTTCGGTCACGACACGCCGCGCCACGGCTGCCTCGATACGTGGGCGCGGCAGGGCGTGCTGCTGCTCAACACCGTGCTGACGGTCGAGCGCGGCGCGGCCGCGAGCCACGCGAAGCGCGGCTGGGAGCAATGCACGGACACGCTGATCCGCGAACTCGCCGGCCGCCATCGCGGGCTCGTGTTCATGCTGTGGGGTGCGCACGCGCAGGCGAAGCGCGCACTGTTCGACGCGAGCGAGCATTGCGTGCTCGAGGCGCCGCATCCGTCGCCGCTGTCCGCGCACCGCGGCTTTCTCGGCTGCCGCCACTTCGCGCTCGCGAACGACTATCTTGTCGAAGCCGGCCGCGAACCGATCGACTGGCGGCTGCCGGAAATCGCCGAAACGCTCGCGTGAGCGCAACGGCGAGCGTTCTCGCCGCCATTTCGTCCGACATGCAAAAACGCCGCGCCCCTTTGTTCGGGGCGCGGCGTTTTTCGTCGAATCGACCGCACGCGCGAATTGCGCGCAAGCGGCACGACTTTACGCAGCGGCGATCGCCTCGCGTGCGCTCGCGAGCGCCGCGCTCTGCGCGTCGGCCCCGAGGTTCAGGCCTTCCGCGTAGATGAAGTTCACGTCCGTCATCCCGACGAAGCCGAGGAACGTGCGCAGGTACGGCGTCTGGCTGTCGCTCGGCGTGCCGGCGTACTTGCCGCCGCGCGCGGTGACCACGTAGACCTTCTTGCCCTTGATCAGACCTTCCGGGCCGTTCTCGGTGTAGCGGAACGTGACGCCCGCACGCGCGATCCAGTCGAAGTACGTCTTCAGCTGCGACGAGATGCCGAAGTTGTACATCGGCGCGCCGATCACGACGATGTCGGCCGCTTGCAGCTCGGCGATCAGCGCATCGCTCTTCGCGACGATCGCATTCTGCTCCGCGCTGCGCTGGTCGGCCGGCGTGAAGAACGCGCCGAGCACCGACTCGTCGAGGTGCGGCAGCGCGTCGGCGAGCAGGTCGCGCACCACGACGTTCGCGCCGGGGTTCGATTGTTGCAGCTTTGCCGTCAGTTCGTTGGCCAGCAGCGTCGAGTGCGCACCTTGCGAACGCGCGGCGGAGTTGATTTGCAGAATGGTCGTCATGTCAGGCTCCAGTAGGGTTGCGCTTCGGTAGCGCGAGTGACGCCATTGTGCGTGCGCCCCGGAACCCGAAAAAGCCGGATCGCGGCGACGGATTGTTGCAACAGTAGAACAATCCGCAGATAGTGCCCGATCCGGCGCCGCGCTCAGCCGTTCAGCCAGGCGTCGCGCGCCTTCTGCGCGGCGGCCGGCTTCGCGGCGGCCGTCAGCCGGTAGCGCGACACTTCCGGTCCGTCGAGTTTCAGCTTCGCGGTGCGCAGTTCGTCGCGGCGGAACGCGTGCACGTCGACCTTGTCGCCCGGCCGGTAGCGCGCGAGCAGCGCATCGAGATTCGTGCCGGTCACGCGCAGCCCGTCGATCGCGATCAGCGTGTCGCCGGCCGACAGCCCGGCGCGATGCGCGGCGCCACCTCCATAGACGGCCGCCAGCGTGCAGTCGGCGCCGCCGCGCACACGTGCGCCGATCGTCGGCTTCGCGGCCGCGCCGGGCGCAACGTCGGGCGCGAGCGTCACGCCGAACGGCGCGAGCAGCTCGCCGAGCGGCAGATCGCGCGTGCCGTGCACGGCGTCCGTGAACAGGCGGCCGAGCGCGACGCCCGTCGCCTCCTCGATCAGCGCTTCGACTTCGTTCTCGTCGACGCCGGCCTGCTTGCCGCGATAGAAGTCGCGGCCGTAGCGCTGCCACAGCAGACGCATCACGTCGTCGAGCGACTTGCGGTGACGCGTCTGCGCGCGAATCGCGAGGTCGAACGCAAGCGCGACGAGCGATCCCTTCGTGTAGTAGCTGACGATCGCGTTGGTCGCGTTCTCGTCCTGGCGGTAATACTTGATCCACGCGTCGAACGAGCTTTCGGCGACGCTTTGCTTCAGGCGGCCGCTGCCGCGCAGCACGCCGCCGATCGTGCGGCCGAGCGCCGCGAAATATTCGTCCTGCGACATCAGCCCGCTGCGCACCAGCATCAGGTCGTCGTAATACGACGTGAAACCCTCGAACAGCCACAGCAGCGACGTGTAGTTCTCGCGGGACAGGTCGTACGGCACGAACGCGGCCGGCTTGATCCGCTTCACGTTCCACGTGTGGAAGTACTCGTGGCTGCAAAGGCCGAGATACGTGCGGTAGCCTTCCGACGTTTCCGGCCGGCCCTTGACCGGCAGGTCCGTGCGGTTGCAGATCAGCGCGGTCGACGCACGGTGCTCGAGGCCGCCGTAACCGTCGCTGACGGCGAGCGTCATGAACACGTAGCGGTCCATCGGCGCCTTCTTCGACTTCGGTTCGAACAGCGCGATCTGCGCTTCGCACACGCGTTTCAGGTCGGTGCGCAGCCGCTCGATGTCGAGCTGCGTCACGCGTCCGGCGATCACGATGTCGTGTGGCACGCCGTGCGCGTCGAACGTCGCGAGCGCGAATTCGCCGATGGTTACCGGATGGTCGGCAAGCTCGTCGTAGTTCGATGCGCGATACGCACCGAAACCGTAGCGCCGCGTGCCGCGCGCTTCGGGCAGCGCCGTGCCGACGCGCCACGTGCGGAACGCCGGACCGGCCGGTTTCGCGATGTCGACTTCGCACGGCGCGTCCTCGCGGCCGGCGACGCTCAGGAACACGGCCGTGCCGTTGAAGAAGCCGCCGGATTCGTCCAGATACGCGGAGCGCACCGACAGATCCCACGCGTACACGTCGTAGCGCAGCGTGAGCGTGCCGTTCACCGGCGCGGCCTGCCACGTGTGCTTGTCGGTCTTTGCGATGCGCACCTTGCGGCCCGCGTCGTTGAACGCGGCGAGCGTCACGATGTTGCGCGCGAATTCGCGCACGAGATAGCTGCCCGGAATCCATACCGGCAGCGAGAAGCGCTGGCCGGCCGGATCGGGGTCGGCAACGGTCACCGTCACTTCGAACAGGTGCGCGGCAACGTCTTTCGGGACAATCGAATAGCGGATCGGCTGGGTCATCGTGGCAATCGGTCGAAATTGGGCAGCGGAAACGAAGAGAGGCGCCGGCAGATACCGCGGCGCCCCTCGCCGGCCGGGCGCGACGGCCCGGCGTGCCGGTCGGTTACTTGCTCGATGCGAGCGCCTGGTTCAGCTGGTCGGCCGATACCGCGCCCGGCAGGCGGCGGCCGTCCGGCAGGAAGATCGTCGGCGTGCCGGTCACGTTCATCCCGCGGCCGAGCGCGAGGTTCTTGTCGAGCGCGCTGGTGTCGCAGTTGCCGGCGCCCGACGGCACACGGTGGTCGAGCATCCAGCTCTGCCAGGTCTTCGCGCGGTCCGTCGCGCACCAGATCGCCTTCGACTTCGCGGTCGAGTCCGGCGACAGCACCGGGTACAGGAACGTGTAGACGGTCACGTTGTCGATCGACTGCAGCGTCGTCTCGAGCCGCTTGCAGTACGGGCAGTTCGGATCGGAGAACACCGCGATCTTGCGCGCGCCGCTGCCCTTCACGACCTTGATCGCGTTCGCGAACGGCAGGCTCGCGAAGTCGATCTTGTTCAGCTCGGACAGCCGCGCATCGGTCAGATTCTTGTGCGTCTTGGTGTCGACGAGGTCGCCGAGCAGCACGTGATCGCCCGTCGCGTCGCTATAGATGATCTGCGAACCGAGGTTCACTTCGTACAGCCCCGCGACCGGCGACTTCGACACGCTCTTGATCGGCGCGTCGCTGCCAAGACGCTCTTGCAGCGTGGCCTTCAGCTTGTCGGTGGCTTGATCGGCCTGCGCGGTGCAGCCGAGCGCCGCCATCGCGACGGCCAGCGTCAGCGAGGCGATGCGGATCGTTTTTTTCATCCAGTTCTTCCTTCAGCTCAATCGGGAGTGCACGGCACAGTGTACGCCGTAACGAGACCCTGTCCGACCGGCGAAGTGCGCGAAGGTTCGGTCAGCCGAGCGCCGCCGACACGAGCCAGCGCTTCACGAGCGGCTGCGCGCCGACGAATGCCATTCCCGCGTTGCGCACCGCCTTCGCGAGCGAGCCCGGCACCGCGAACAGCCGCTGCAGCCCGTCGGTCGCGACCATCAGCGCGCGGATGTCCTCGCGGCGCGAACGCTCGTAGCGGCGCAGCAGCACCGTATCGCCGAGATTGCGGAAGCTTTCCTTGTTCGCGATCGCATCGGCGAGCGCCGCAACGTCGCGCAAGCCGAGATTCATTCCCTGGCCGGCGAGCGGATGGATCAGGTGCGCCGCGTCGCCGACGAGCGCGACACGCGGTGCGATCAGCTTGTCGACCGTCTGCAGCGCGAGCGGGAAACCGGCCGCCGGCGTCACGCATTCGAGCGCGCCGAGCTGGCCGTGCGACACACGCTCGACTTCGGCCGCGAGCCGCGCGGGATCGAGCGCGAGCAGTTCGTCCGCATGCGCGGTGTGCGCGGACCACACCAGCGACACGTGGCCGTCCGGCAGCGGCAGCAGCGCGACGATCTCGCCGTCGCGAAACCACTGGTACGCCGTCTCGCGGTGCGGCAGCGACGCCTTGAAATTCGCGACGACGCCCGTCTGCCGATAGTCGCGCCGCTCGATCCTCGCGCCCATTTGCGAGCGCACCCACGAATGCGCGCCGTCCGCGCCGACGATGAGGTCCGCATCCAGCACCTGCCCCGACGACAGCGTGAGCGTGGCCGCATCGTCGCGCACGTCGAAGCCCTGCGCGCGCGCGTCGAACCACGTGAGGTTCGGCTGGAATCGCAGCGCGGTATCGAGCGACGTTTCGATCAGCGACGATTCGGCGATCCACGCGAGCTGCGGCACGGACGCCTGGTACGCCGAGAAATGCAGCTCCGCGTGCGCGTCGCCATATACGCGCATGTCGTAGACCGGCGCGAGGCGGCGCGGGTCGAGCGCCTGCCAGACCCGCAGCCGCTCGAGCAGTGCCTGCGAGCTGGACGACAGCGCATAGACGCGCGTATCGAACGGGAGATCGGCCGGACGCGGCGTGGCCGGCTGCGCGAGCAACGCGGTCTTGTAGCCGGACTGGGTCAACGCGAGCGCGGCCGTCTTGCCGACGAGCCCGCCGCCGACCACGGCGACGTTGAAGGTATGGTGGGCAGTCATGGCGGGCATTATAGCCGCGGGGCCAAGCCCTTACGCGGCGCGACTTTGCGGGAAATCAGCAGATTTGCCGCACGCGCGCGGACGCGGTGCGGCGGGCATCGGCCGTTCGGTCGGCACCCGGAAACCGGCGCGTCGGCACGGTACAATAGCGGCTTTGAACACCGGCCCGCCGCGTCCCGCGCGCCGGCCGCCTCTTTGTCCCGCGCCGCCGCGCCTCGCCGGCCGCGCCGCTTCACCCGTTCGAAGGATTCCATGAGCCTCAAATGCGGCATCGTCGGCCTGCCCAACGTCGGCAAGTCCACCCTGTTCAATGCGCTGACCAAGGCGGGCATCGCCGCCGAGAACTACCCGTTCTGCACGATCGAGCCGAACGTCGGCATCGTCGAAGTGCCCGACGCGCGCCTGAAGGCGCTCGCCGAAATCGTGAAGCCCGAGCGCATCGTGCCGGCCGTCGTCGAATTCGTCGACATCGCCGGGCTCGTCGCGGGCGCGAGCAAGGGTGAAGGTCTCGGCAACCAGTTCCTCGCGAACATCCGCGAAACCGATGCGATCACGCACGTCGTGCGCTGCTTCGAGGACGACAACGTCGTCCACGTCGCCGGCAAGGTGAGCCCGATCGACGACATCGAAGTGATCAACACCGAACTCGCGCTCGCCGATCTCGGCACCGTCGAGAAGGCGCTCGCGCGCTACTCGAAGGCCGCGAAGTCGGGCAACGACAAGGAAGCGGCGAAGCTCGTCGCGGTGCTCGACAAGGCGCGTGCGCATCTGGACCAGGGCAAGGCCGTGCGCGGCCTCGCGCTGTCGGACGACGAGCAGGCGCTGCTCAAGCCGTTCTGCCTGATCACCGCGAAGCCGGCGATGTACGTCGCGAACGTGAAGGACGACGGCTTCGAGAACAATCCGCACCTCGACGCGGTGCGCAAGTACGCGGAAAGCGAGAACGCACCGGTGGTCGCGGTGTGCGCGGCGATCGAAGCGGAAATCGCCGATCTCGACGATGCGGACAAGGAAGCGTTCCTCGCCGACATGGGGATGGCCGAGCCGGGCCTCGATCGCGTGATCCGCGCGGGCTTCAAGCTGCTCGGGCTGCAGACTTACTTCACCGCGGGCGTCAAGGAAGTGCGCGCGTGGACCATCCATATCGGCGACACGGCGCCGCAGGCGGCCGGCGTGATCCACACCGACTTCGAGCGCGGCTTCATCCGTGCGCAGACGATCGCGTTCGACGATTTCATCGCGTACAAGGGCGAACAGGGCGCGAAGGAAGCCGGGAAGATGCGCGCGGAAGGGAAGGAATATGTCGTGCACGACGGCGACGTGATGAACTTCCTGTTCAACGTCTGACCGCAGCTTCCACGGTTGTATGAAAAAGCCCGCATCGTGCGGGCTTTTTCTTTTGCATTGCGCTTCGCCGTTCCGGAGCGGGCCGCGACGGACGCGGTCGGAAACCGGCGCGGCCGACCGCCGGGAACCGCGCTGCGCTTCGGCATTCGCCGCGCGCCCGGGCGGCGATCGCACCGCGCATCCGCAACGGCTAGCCTACGCGCCGCGAATGCCGCCGCGCGCCTTCCGCGCCTGCATCACGTGGCCGACACGCGCCGCTCCGTGCCCGCGCGCGCATCGCGCCCACGCTTGTTCAGCCACGACGCGAACACCACGATCAGCGCGAGCACGGCCGTCGCGCCCACTTCCATCCGGTGCTCGTCGCTCACGAACATCACCGTCAGCGTGCCGCAGATGAACAGGATCACGGCCCACGTGAGCCACGGGAATAGCCACATCCGCAGCGGCAGCTCGGCGCCGGTCGAGCCGAGCGTCTTGCGCATCCGCAGCTGCGAGATCGCGATCACCAGGTACACGAGCAGCGCGATCGCGCCGGACGTCGCGAGCAGGAAGCTGAACACCTGCTCGGGCATCAGATAGTTCGCGATCACGGTCAGGAAGCCGAACGCGGTCGATGCGAGCACGGCCGCGCGCGGCGTGCCGGTCGAGTCGGTGCGGTGCAGGAACGCCGGCGCATCGCTGCGCTTCGACAGCGAAAACAGCATCCGCGACGCGGTGTACAGCGCCGAGTTCAGGCAGCTTGCGACCGACACGAGCACGATCACGTCGATGATCGCCTTCGCGTTCGGCACGCCGATCAGCTCCATCGCGCGCTGATACGAGCCATGCTTGGGCAGCAGCGGATCGTTCCACGGCACGATCGCCGACACGACGAGGATCGAGCCGAGATAGAACAGCGTGATGCGCCAGATCACCGAGTTGGTCGCGCGCACGATCTGGCGCTGCGGGTCGTCGGATTCCGCGGCCGCGATCGTCACGATCTCGGTGCCGAGGAACGAGAACATCGTCGTCAGCATCGCCGCGAGCACCGCGCCGGCGCCGTTCGGCATGAAGCCCTGGTGCGCGAACAGGTTCGAGACGCCCGACACGGCCGGCGCCGGCACGATACCGACGATCGCCGCGCCGCCGACGCACAGGAACACGACGATCGCGACGACCTTGATCAGCGCGAACCAGAACTCGAATTCGCCGTAATTCTTCACCGAGAACAGATTCGTGATCGTCAGCAGCAGCGTGATGCCGAGCGCGAAGATCCACGTCGCGACGCCGGGGAACCATGCATTCAGGATCGTCGCGGCGGCGGTCGCCTCGATCGGGATCACGAGCACCCAGAACCACCAGTACAGCCAGCCGATCGTGAAGCCGGCCCAGTGTCCGATCGCGCGATCGGCATAGGTGGAGAACGAGCCGCTGTCCGGGTGCGCGACGGCCATCTCGCCGAGCATGCGCATGACGAGCACGACCAGCACGCCGGCGATCGCGTACGCGAGTATCGACGCCGGCCCCGCTTCCGCGATCGCATGGCCGGAGCCGACGAACAAGCCGGCGCCGATCACGCCGGCAATCGACATCATCGTCACGTGACGCTGCTTCAGGCCGGTGCCGAGGCCTGTCTTGCTTCCACTCATCTGTCTCTCTCCAAAAAACGGTTCCGGGTAAGACCGGGTGTCGCGTGAAGGCGGGCGGAAATTGTCGTTGTTGAATCCGGCCGGCTACCGCGCGTGCGCAACGCGCGAGCCCGACACCGAATCGCGGCCGTCCGGAACCGGCGCGCCGCGCAGTCTGCGAAGCTGCGAAGCGATGCGGCGCGCAGCGCGCCGGCGCATCGCGGGCGCCCGGTCCGTCGGCTGCAGGTCAGCCGCCTTCGAAGCGAAGGAGTGTAAGCACCAAACGGTTCTTCACTAAGAACCAATTGAAGAATTTCGATGGAACCACTGGTTACATCGACGCGAGTCGATGCGACCCGAATGCAGCTTTGAGGCCGCTTCTGACGCCCGTGCGGCGCGGCATCGACATTGCCGCCGGCCATTCGTCGCATCGTTTTCAGGCCGCGTCGCGCTGCCGGTCAGCGCACCATTCGCGCGATACGATCGCTTGCCGTTCGCTACAGAAGCGGCTTTTTCAGCGCGCCGGATGCGCGGCCGATAGCGGGACCAGCACGATCGCGTGCTCGCATCGTGATCGGCCATGTCATGACGCGCGGCGCCGATTCGATCAGCCAAGCGCGCGCTCGTCCGCGCCAATGCAGTTCACGACGAACGTGTCGTCGTCATGCAGCCGCGCGAGCATCGTGCCCTTATCGTCAGCGCACGCGCGCCGCAGCACCTGTAATCGTCGCCGCCCGCCATGCCGGCGCGATCTTCCACTTGGTCGGACGTCACGATGCGTTTCTTCGGTGCGTTCGAAGTCGCGACTCCGCGGTCCTTCGCCGCGAGTTCGCGAAGCGCCTATCGACCGGCCGCATGCGCGCGCACCGGCGCGCGTCCGGTCGTCGCAACGATCGCGAACGCAATCGCGTTCGTGGCGGCGCTCGCGACGATCGGCACCAGATAGCCGCCGCCGGCGTCGTAGACGAAACCGGCGGCGGCCGGCCCGATCAGCGTGCCGAACGCGACGCTCGTGTACAGCACGCCGATGATCGCGCTCACGTTGCGGCCGCCGAAGTAGTCCATCACGACGGCAGGCAGCACGGCGACCCAGCCGCCGTAGAACACGCCGAACACGAGTGCGAACGCGGCGAGCGTCGCGGCCGTCCCGGCCGCCGCCCAGCCGACGAGCGCAGCCGCCATGCCCGCGAACATCGCGAGCAGCGACGCGCGGCGGCCGAAGCGATCCGCGACGCCGCCGAGAAAGAAGCGGCCGGCCGTACTGCCGACGCCGATCGCGCCAAGCAGCAGCACGGCCGTCGTCGGCGCGACGCCGCGATCGACCGCATACGGCACCAGATGCACGAACGGCACGAACACGCCGAACGAGCATACGAGGCATGCGGCGTAAAGGCTCGCAAACGGCCGCGACATGACGGCTTCACGCACCGATGCGCCGGCCGGCGCCGACGCGGCGGCAACGGCCGGCGCGTCGGCTCGATCGTGCGCGACCGTCGCGCCCGACTCAGCATGTCCGTGCGCCGCGCGGCGATCGCCCGCGCGGCGCGGGTCGCCTGCCGGCTCGCGCGCGACATCGCCATCCGGCAGCAGCCCGCGCCCGCGCGGATCGTTCTCGATCAGCAGCGACATGCCGGCGCCGAACACGACCGCGATCGCCGCCAGCGTGAAGTACGCGCCGCGCCAGCCGAGATGCGCGATCAGCGCGGATGCGAGCGGCGGCATCGCGAGCGTCCCGACGCCGATCCCGGCGACCGCGAGCCCCGACGCAAAGCCGCGTCGACGCACGAACCAGCGCTGCACGGCGCCGACGGCCGGCACGTACGCGCACCCGACACCCAGGCCGACCCCCAGCCCGTACGCCGCATACACCTGCAGCAGCGTGCGCGCGGCGCCGGCCGCCGCGAGTCCGGCGGCCGTCAGCAGCATGCCGGCCACGGCGAGCCGCCGCGAGCCGAAGCGGTCGGCGAGCGGTCCGCTGACGATGCCGAAACCGAAATACAGGAAGCCGGCAAGCGAGAACACGAGCGAGATCTGTCCGCGCGACGCGGCGAAGTCCCGCTGCAGCGGCTCGACGAACGCGCTGAACGTATAGGCGCTGCCGAACCCGACGAACGTGACGGCGAACGCGGCGGCGACCACGTACCAGCCGTAGAACACGCGCGACGCGCGCAGACGATTCATCACGATGCTCCTCCCGGGCGTACCGGCCGCCATGGCGGCGTCCGGATTTGCGCCACGGATATAGTTGAACTATGTTGATCGCATCGCCCGCCGCCACGGCGACGTCGGCAACGCGATCCGACGTTCCCACGTTACTCGCGCGTGTACAGCGCCTCAAACGATATTTCGTCGGCCTTTCGATTTAGAAAAACTGAATGAACCGTTCCCGCCTGCCGCCGCTGAACGCGCTGCGCGCATTCGAGGCCGCCGCTCGCCACCTGTCGGTGAAGTCCGCCGCCGAAGAACTGTCGGTCACGCCGGGCGCGGTGAGCCAGATGATCCGCACGCTCGAGACGCATCTCGGCGTGCAGCTGTTCGAACGCGTGAACCGCGGCATCCTGCTGACGGCCGCGGGTCGCGACTACCTGCCGCCCGTGCGCAACGCGTTCCGGCAGATCGCCGATGCGTCGCAGCGCGTGTCCGGCGCGGCCGACAGCGGCGTGCTGACGGTCAGCGTCACGCCGTTTTTCGCATCCGCGTGGCTGGTGCCGCGTCTTGGCCAGTTCCGGCACGCATGTCCGGACATCGACCTGCAGATCGTCGCGAGCCATGCATTGGCGGATTTCGCGCGCGACGGCGTGGACGTCGCGATCCGCCACGGCCTCGGCCGCTACGTCGGCCTGTGCAGCGAGCACCTGCTGACGGTGGAGATCGTCGCGCTCGCGTCGCCGGACCTCGTCGCACGGCTCGGCATGCCGCGCACGCCGGCCGACCTCGTCAGCTGGCCGCATCTGCACGATGCCGAGCGCAAAGGCTGGCACGTCTGGTTCGACGCGCAGCGGATCGACGACTTCGGCCCGCCGCGCGGCCCCGCGTTCGACGATGCGAGCCTGCTGCTGCAGGCGATCGTCGCCGGGCAAGGCGCCGGGCTGCTGCCGGCCGCGATGGTGCGCGGCGAGCTCGCGGACGGCCGGCTCGTGCAGCTCGCCGACGTCGCACGGCTCGACGATTTCGCGTACTACCTCGTCTACCCGCCGCATCATGCGGAACGGAACAAGGTCGCCGCGTTTCGCGAATGGATACTCGACGCCGCGCGGGCAGACGACGCGGCGTCGATGTCCGGCACGACGTAGCGCGCTCCGGCAGCACGCGCGGCGGCCGCTCCGCGACGGTTCGCTGATCCCGCTCGTCTGCCGATCCGCTAACATGCAGCCCACGGCCATCGCGCCGTCCGATAACAACATCCCGAGAAGACCATGCCCGCCCTGCTCCGCCGCGCGATGCGCATCGCAGCCTTGTCGGTCGCGCTGTTCGCCGCATGCGCGCCGCTGTCCGATCCGGCGCACGCGTACCGCGCATCGCCCGGCTACGGCGACGAAGCCGATCTCGACCGCCACGATACGTATCGCAACCGCGACGGCGACAGCGTGCACGCGCCCGCGCGTTCGAAATCGGGCCGCGTGCCCGAAGGCGCAAGTGCGCGCTGCCGCGACGGCGCGTACAGCTTCAGCCGCCACCGGCGCGGCACGTGCTCGGGACACGGCGGCGTCGCCGAGTGGCTGTGAACGCGGCCTGGCCGAACGGCCGCGCCGTGTCGGCGGCGGCCGGCGCCGAAGTACAATAGCCGTTCGCGTCGCCGCACGCGGCACACCGCCGCGCACCGCGCGGCCGCTCCGTACCGAATCACCCGACGCCGCCACGCCCGCGCGCTGCGCGGCCGTCTCAACCACTTCTGACTTCACACCGAAATGGCCCAATACGTTTTCACGATGAACCGGGTCGGCAAGATCGTGCCGCCCAAGCGCCAGATCCTGAAGGACATCTCGCTGTCGTTCTTTCCCGGCGCGAAGATCGGCGTGCTCGGCCTGAACGGCTCGGGCAAGTCGACGCTGATCCGCATCATGGCGGGCGTCGACAAGGACATCGAAGGCGAAGCGACGCCGATGCCGAACCTGAACATCGGCTATCTGCCGCAGGAACCGCAGCTCGACCCGAGCAAGACGGTGCGCGAGGCGGTCGAGGAAGGCCTCGGCGAGCTATTCCAGGCGAACAAGAAGCTCGAGGAAATCTACGCGGCGTACGCGGAGCCGGACGCCGACTTCGACGCGCTCGCGGCCGAGCAGGCGAAATACGAGGCGATCCTCGCGTCGAGCGACGGCGGCAGCCCCGAGCAGCAGCTCGAAGTGGCCGCCGATGCGCTGCGCCTGCCGCCGTGGGACGCGAAGATCGAGCATCTGTCCGGCGGCGAAAAGCGCCGCGTCGCGCTGTGCAAGCTGCTGCTCGAGAAGCCCGACATGCTGCTGCTCGACGAACCGACCAACCACCTCGATGCCGAATCGGTCGACTGGCTCGAGCAGTTCCTCGTGCGCTTTCCGGGTACGGTCGTCGCCGTCACGCACGATCGCTACTTCCTCGACAACGCGGCCGAGTGGATTCTCGAGCTCGACCGCGGCCACGGCATTCCGTGGAAGGGCAACTACAGCAGCTGGCTCGACCAGAAGGAAGAGCGCCTGAAGCAGGAAGAGGCTGCGGAATCGGCGCGCCAGAAGGCGATCAAGAAGGAGCTGGAGTGGGTGCGCCAGAACCCGAAGGGCCGGCAGGCGAAGTCGAAGGCACGTATCGCGCGCTTCGAGGAGCTGAACAGCCAGGAATACCAGAAGCGCAACGAGACGCAGGAAATCTTCATTCCGGTCGGCGACCGCCTCGGCAATGAAGTGATCGAGTTCAAGAACGTCAGCAAGTCGTACGGCGACCGCCTGCTGATCGACAACCTGAGCTTCAAGATTCCGCCGGGCGCGATCGTCGGGATCATCGGCCCGAACGGCGCCGGCAAGTCGACGCTGTTCCGGATGATCACCGGCAAGGAGCAGCCGGATTCGGGCGAGATCGTGACGGGCCCGACCGTGAAGCTCGCGTACGTCGACCAGAGCCGCGATGCGCTCGACGGCTCGAAGACGGTGTTCGAGGAAATCTCCGGCGGCGCCGACGTGCTGACGGTCGGCAAGTACGAAACGCCGTCGCGTGCGTACATCGGCCGCTTCAACTTCAAGGGCGGCGACCAGCAGAAGATCGTCGGCAACCTGTCCGGCGGCGAACGCGGCCGTCTGCACCTCGCGAAGACGCTGATCTCCGGCGGCAACGTGCTGCTGCTCGACGAACCGTCGAACGACCTCGACGTCGAAACGCTGCGCGCGCTCGAAGACGCGCTGCTCGAGTTCGCGGGCTCGGTGATGGTGATCTCGCACGACCGCTGGTTCCTCGACCGGATCGCGACGCACATCCTCGCGTTCGAAGGCGATTCGCAGGTCACGTTCTTCGACGGCAACTACCAGGAATACGAGGCCGACAAGCGTGCGCGCCTCGGCGAGGAAGCCGCGAAGCCGAAGCGGATCCGCTACAAGCCGATCAGCCGCTGACCGACGGGCGGCGGGGTCGCAGCCGGTTCGCGGCAACGCGAATCCGCCGGGCGCCGCCGTGCGGCGAAAAGGAAAACGGAACGGGCGCCGCGCAAGCGGCCCTGCTGAACCGAAACCCCGCGTTGCCCGCAGCGCGGGGTTTCGTTCATTCAGCCGTGCGGGCTCACGCGAGCGCGCCCAGTTCGCGCAGCCGCGCCTCGGTCGCCGCCGCGCTCGTGTGATGGATCCCGTGCCAACCGAGCGCGGTCGCGGCGGCGGCGTTCTTCGCGTTGTCGTCGATGAACACCAGTTCGTGCGGCGCGACGCCGGGAAGATGCGGTTCGATCCGCGCGTGCATGGCCCGGTAGATCGCCGGATCGGGCTTCACGAGCTTCACGTGGCCGGACACGACGATGTCCTTGAAGCGGCGCAGGATCGGGAAGTTTTCCCATGCGTACGGAAACGTCTGCGCGGACCAGTTCGTCAGCCCGAACAGCGGCATCCGCTGCGCGTCGAGCCGCTCGACGAGCGCCGCGCCTTCGTCGAGCACGCCGCCGATCATCTCGTGCCAGCGCGCATAGAACGCGCGGATCAGCGCTTCGTGCTCCGGAAACTTCGCGACGAGTTCGTTCGTCCCTTCGTCGATCGTCTGCCCGCCGTCCTGACGCACCACCCAGTCCATCGCGCACACGTGCGTGAGAAACCAGCGACGCTCGTCCGCGTCCGGAATCAGTTTCCGGTACAGGTACTCGGGGCTCCAGTCGATCAGCACGCCGCCGAAATCGAACACCACTGCCTTGATCGTCATGCAAACTCCGTCGCGAGCACGTCGGCAAGCGGACGCGGCGTCACGGCGTTGCCCGACAGCGAATTGTTTTCCCAGATGAAGTGGTGATGCGCGACGATCTGTGCGGCCGACAGGTGCGCGCGCTCGTTCGTCGTATGCAGGTCCGACACGACGGTCGTCCGATAGCCGAGCGACGCCGCCCGGCGCGCGGCCGAATCGACGCAGAACTCGGTCGCATAGCCGCAGATCAGCACCGACCGCACGCGGTGACGCTCGAGCTGCGCGGCGAGCGGCGTATCGTGGAACGCGTCGCTCATCCGCTTGCGTATGCGCCAGTCGCCTGCGTCGACGGTCAGCGCCGCATGCAGTTCCCAGCCCGGCGTGCCGGGCACGATGTCGTCGCCGGCGTCCCCGTCGTGCTGCACGAAGCATACGGGCGCGTGCGCCGCGCGCGCGGCCGCCGTCAGCCGGTTGATGCCCGACACGACTTCGTCGAGCCGGTACGCAGGCCGCGCCCGCTGCACCAGCCCGCATTGCATGTCGACCACGATCACCGCGGTATCCGTCATCGGTTGTCCTCGTCGCCGCGCGGCCGCCCGCCGGCCGCGCTCGTGCTGCTCGTCAAATCGGCTGCGTGCGCGCGTCGAGCCACGCCTTCGCGTCGCCGCTCACGTGCCGGCCGACACGCTCGCGCACCGTCGCGTGATACGCGTTCAGCCACGCGCGCTCTTCGTCGTGCAGCATCTCGATCAGCACGCAGCGCGTGTCGATCGGGCACAGCGTCAACGTCTCGAACGCGAGGAAATCGCCGAACTCGGTCTGCCCGGCTGCGCGGTTCACGACCAGATTCTCGATCCGGATGCCCCATTGACCGGGCCGGTAAACACCCGGCTCGATCGACGTGATCATCCCCTCTTCCATCGCCGTGTACGATTCGGCCGGCGCATAGTGCGAGATGACTTGCGGGCCTTCGTGCACGTTCAGGAAATAGCCGACGCCGTGGCCGGTGCCGTGGCCGTAGTCGAGCCCGGCCGCCCACATCGGCGCGCGCGCGATCGCGTCGAGCATCGGCGAACGGATGCCGCGCGGGAACCGCGCGCGCGACAGCGCCATCATCGCCTTCAGCACGATCGTGAAGTCGCGCCGCTGCAGGTCGCCGACCGTGCCGACCGGCACGACGCGCGTGATGTCGGTCGTGCCGGTCACATACTGTCCGCCCGAATCGACGAGCAGCAGGCCGTCGCCGGCGATCGTCGCGTGCGACTCCGGCGTCGCGCGATAGTGCGGCATCGCGCCGTTCGCGTTGAAGCCCGCGATCGTCGCGAAGCTCGGCGACACGTAGCCGGGGCGCCGCGCACGCGCGGCGGTCAGCTTGTCGTCGATCGTCAGCTCGGTGATCGTCTCGCGGTTCACCGCCTGCTCGAACCACGCGAAGAATTCGGCGAGCGCCGCACCGTCGTGTTCCATCGTCACGCGTACGTGCTCGATTTCGGCGGCCGTCTTGCGCGACTTCGCGAACGTCGACGGATTCACCGCCTCGATCAGCTTCACGCCGGCCGGCACGGCTTCGAGCGTGCCGAACGTCACACGGCGCGGATCGACGAGCAGCGTCGTGCCGGCGGGCAGCGCCGCGAGTGACGCGCGCGCATCGCCGTACGGACGCACGTCGACGCCGTCCTGCGCGAGCGACGCGGCAAGTGCCGGCGACACCTTGCCGTCGGCGACGAACAGCATCGCCCGGTCGATCCCGATCATTGCGTGCGCAACGAATACCGGATTGAAGTTCACGTCGGCGCCGCGAAGATTGAAGAGCCACGCGAGATCGTCGAGCGTCGACACGAAATGCCACTGCGCGCCGTGCGCGTGCATCGCGCGCCGCACTTCCGCGAGCTTGCTCGCACGCGTCGTGTCGGCCTGCGGCGCCGCGTGCTCGAAGACGGGATCGCCGGGCAGCCCCGGCCGCTCCGGCCAGATCGCGTCGAGCAAGTCGAGATCGGTACGCAGCGCGATGCCTTGCGCGTCGAGCGCCGCGGTCAGCGCGTGCCGCCGCGACGCCGAGCACGGCGCCGTCGACGCCCACCGTCGCGCCGGACGGCACGTTCTGCGCGAGCCAGTCGACGTGCGGCGCGCTCTGCTGCCCGCCCGTCATCTTCATCAGCTGCACGCCCGTGCCCGCGAGCTCGGTTTCGGCCTGCACCCAGTAGCGGCTGTCGACCCACAGGCCGGCGAAATCCGCCGTCACGACGAGCGTGCCGACCGAGCCCGTGAAACCGGACAGCCAGCGGCGCGCCTGCCAGCGCTCGGGCAGGTATTCGGACAGATGAGGATCGGCGGACGGCACGAGATAGGCGGCCAGGTTCTCGCGGGCCATCGCGCCGCGCAGCAGCGCGAGACGGGCCGGCACCGACGAGACTTCGGGAAGACGGGCATTCATGATTTCACCTGAGAGCGTTCAGCGACGAGCCGACAGCGCGACCGTCACGGCTACGGCGAGGAACGCGGCGCCGGTGCAGACCGGCCATTCGAGCGTCTCGCCGTCGTAAAACAGTCCCGAGAGATTGCCGGCCATGCGCGCGGCAACGGCGGCCGCAATGCCGACGAGCACGGCGATCCACCACGCGGGCCGAGCGGAGCGCCGCATCGGATGCAGCCACCGGCCGAGCAGCCCGACCGCCGCTCCCAGGACAACGATTCCAAACCAGTTCATTCGACGCCTTCTATAAATTCAGATTCGTCCCATAGGCGTGAACGTTAGCAGCGGCTAGCATCGATTCATTCATAGAACCTGAGATCAGCACGGTGCCGCGAACGTTCGAGTTTAGGGGCCGACTCGGCGTTATGGCAAGCGCGCACCGGCTGCCGTATTGAAGAAACAGTCATGCGAATCGCTCTGATCGATCCGGAGGCGCGTCACGCTGCGCTGCTGAACCGGCTGCTCTTTGCGGGAGGTCACGTGTGCCATCCGTTTACGTGCAGCGCCGCATTCTTCGAATGGCTCGCCGCCGACACCTGCGACATGCTGATCGCGAGCCACTGGGCCGGCGATCAGCCGGCCGAGGAAGTCATTCCGCGCGCGCAGTCGATCCTGCCCGGGTTGCCGGCGATCGCCGTGATGCAAGTGCCGCGCGAAAGCGAGATCGTGTCGTGCCTGCACGCGGGTGCCGACGACTGCATCGTGCGACCGGTCAGCGGGCCCGAACTGCTGGCGCGAGTGAATGCGCTGAGCCGGCGCGCAGGCGTTCGGCGGCCGCCGAACCGCTCGCGCGAAATGTATGGCGAATACGCGTTCGATGCGACGCACAGCCTCGTGCGCTTCGATAACACGATCGTCGCACTCACGCCGAAGGAGTTCCGGTTCGCGCAGTTGCTGTTCGCGAACCTGTCCCGGCCGGTGTCGCGCGCACATATCCTCGAAACAGTGTGGGCGCGTCGCCGCGACATGAAGTCGCGCACGCTCGACACGCACGCGTCCCGATTGCGCAGCAAGCTGCGCTTGCTTCCGGAACGCGGATACCGGCTTTTGCCGCTATATGGCTTCGGCTACCAGCTCGACCGCGTGCCGATCGAGCCCCCAAATTCGCGTCCGCGTCACGCGGACGCGCGCTACGCTGCGAGTGAGGAAATCGTCGAGCCGCTATAATACGGGGCTAAACGATAGCCCTCGATATGCAACTCCTCACGATCGGAATCAATCACCACACTGCGCCTGTCGCCTTGCGCGAACGCGTGGCGTTTCCGCTCGAGCAGATCAAGCCGGCTCTCGTCACGTTCAAGAACGTCTTCCTCGGCCGCCAAGCGCCGAACACGCCCGAAGCGGCGATCCTGTCCACCTGCAACCGCACCGAGCTGTACTGCGCGACCGACGATCGCGCGGCGCGCGAAGGTGCGCTGCGTTGGCTGTCCGAGTACCACCGGATTCCGGTCGACGAACTCGCGCCGCACGTCTATGCGCTGCCGCAGTCCGAAGCGGTTCGACACGCGTTTCGCGTCGCGTCGGGCCTCGATTCGATGGTTCTTGGTGAAACGCAGATTCTGGGCCAGATGAAGGATGCGGTGCGCACCGCGTCGGAAGCCGGCGCGCTCGGCACTTATCTGAACCAGCTGTTCCAGCGCACGTTCGCGGTCGCGAAGGAAGTGCGCGGCACGACCGAGATCGGCGCGCAGTCGGTATCGATGGCCGCCGCTGCGGTGCGCCTCGCGCAGCGAATCTTCGAAAAGGTGTCCGATCAGCGCGTGCTGTTCATCGGTGCCGGCGAGATGATCGAGCTCTGCGCGACGCATTTTGCCGCACAGGGCCCGCGCGAGCTGGTGGTCGCGAACCGTACCGCAGAACGCGGCCAGCGGCTCGCCGAACGCTTCAACGGCCGCGCGATGCCGCTGTCCGATCTGCCGACGCGCATGCACGAGTTCGACATCGTCGTGTCGTGCACGGCGTCGACGCTGCCGATCATCGGCCTCGGCGCAGTCGAACGCGCGGTGAAGGCGCGCCGCCATCGGCCGATCTTCATGGTCGATCTCGCAGTGCCGCGCGACATCGAGCCGGAAGTCGGCAAGCTGAAGGACGTGTTCCTCTACACCGTCGACGATCTCGGCGCGATCGTGCGCGAAGGCAGCGCGTCGCGCCAGGCCGCGGTCGCGCAGGCCGAGGCGATCATCGAGACGCGCGTGCAGAACTTCATGCAATGGCTCGACACGCGCAGCGTCGTGCCGGTGATTCGTCACATGCATACGCAGGCCGACGCGCTGCGCCGCGCCGAAGTCGAGAAGGCACAGAGGATGCTCGCGCGCGGCGACGATCCGGCTGCCGTGCTTGAAGCGCTGTCGCAGGCGCTGACCAACAAGCTGATCCACGGCCCGACGAGCGCGCTCAATCGCGTGAACGGCGCCGATCGCGATTCGCTGATCGAGCTGATGCGCGGCTTCTACCAGCACGCGCCGCGCTCGAACGACCAGTCCGGCCACTAGCGCCGCCCGGCTGCTCCGCCGCCGGCCGCAGGCCGGCCTATCCTTTCCGAATACTCCTTGCCCGGGAGCGCCGCTCCACACCATGAAGACGAGCATGCAACGCAAGCTCGACCAGCTGTCCACTCGGCTGGCCGAACTGAACGAACTGCTGAGCCGCGAAAACGTCACGGCCGACCTCGACCAGTATCGCAAGCTGACGCGCGAACACGCGGAACTCGGCCCGGTCGTCGAGCAATACGCGCTGTGGCGTCAGTCGCGCAGCGACGAGACCGCCGCGCAGGAACTGCTCGCCGATCCGTCGATGCGCGATTTCGCCGAAGACGAGATCCGCAGCGCGCGCGACCGGATGGCGCGTCTCGAGCTCGAACTGCAGAAGATGCTGCTGCCGAAGGATCCGAACGACGACCGCAACATCTTCCTCGAAATCCGCGCGGGCACCGGCGGCGACGAATCGGCGCTGTTCGCCGGCGATCTGCTGCGTATGTACCTGCGCTTCGCGGAACGCCAGCGCTGGCAGGTCGAGATGATGTCGGAGAGTCCGTCGGATCTGGGCGGCTACAAGGAAGTCATCGTGCGGATCGCGGGCCAGGGTGCGTATTCGCGTCTGAAGTTCGAATCGGGCGGCCATCGCGTGCAGCGCGTGCCGGCCACCGAGACGCAGGGGCGCATCCATACGTCGGCGTGCACGGTCGCGGTGATGCCGGAAGCGGACGAGATCGGCGAAGTCGAGATCAATCCGGCCGATCTGCGGATCGACACGTTCCGTGCGTCGGGCGCCGGCGGCCAGCACATCAACAAGACGGATTCGGCGGTGCGCGTCACGCACATCCCGACCGGGATCGTCGTCGAATGCCAGGACGATCGCTCGCAGCACAAGAACAAGGATCGTGCGCTGAAGGTGCTCGCCGCGCGCATCAAGGACAAGCAGTACCACGAGCAGCACGCGAAGGAAGCAGCGACGCGCAAGAGCCTGATCGGTTCGGGCGACCGCTCGGAGCGGATCCGCACGTACAACTTCCCGCAGGGCCGGATGACCGACCATCGGATCAACCTGACGCTGTACCGGCTCGAAGCGATCATGGACGGCGATCTCGACGAACTGATCGGCGCGCTCGTCAGCGAGCATCAGGCCGAACTGCTTGCGTCGCTCGGCGACGCCGACTGAGGCCGCGATGTCCGCGACCACCGCCGACGAACTGCTGCGCGCGTCGCCGCTCGACGCGGTCGATGCGCGCGTGCTGCTCGCGCATGCGCTCGGCTGGACCCGCACGCAGCTGATCACGCGCGGCGACGAGCCGCTCGACGCCGCCGCGATCGAACGCTACCGCGCGCTCGAAGCGCGCCGCGCGGCGGGCGAACCGGTCGCGCAACTGGTCGGCGTGCGCGAATTCTTCGGCCGGCCGTTCGACGTGACGCCCGACGTGCTGATTCCGCGCCCTGAAACCGAACTGCTCGTCGAAGCCGCGCTCGACGCAATCGACGGGCTGCCGTATCCGGCCGTGCTCGACCTCGGCACGGGTAGCGGCGCGATCGCCGTTTCGATTGCGGCCGAACGTCCGGACGCGCGCGTCTGGGCGCTCGATCGCTCGCCGGCGGCGCTCGCGGTCGCGCGCCGCAACGCGGACAAACTGCTCGACCCGCATCGTCCCGGCGGCCCGCTGCACTGGCTGCAGAGCGACTGGTACACGGCGCTCGACGCGGCGCCCGTATTCGACGCGATCGTCAGCAATCCGCCGTACATCGCGCAGCACGATCCGCATCTCGCGCAGGGCGACCTGCGCTTCGAGCCGCGCGGCGCGCTCACCGACGACGCCGACGGCCTGAGCGCGATCCGCACGATCGTCGCGGGCGCCGGCACGTACCTGAAGCCGGGCGGCACGCTGTGGATCGAGCACGGCTACGATCATGCCGAAGCCGTGCGCACGCTGCTGACGTCGCACGGCTTCGTCGCGGTCGAATCGCTCGCCGATCTGGCCGCGATCGAACGTACGACCGGCGGCCGGCTGCCGGGCTGACGCGCGGCCTGTCCGGTTGAAATCCGCTATCATTTCGTCCTAACGCCCCGCAAACGCAAGGTCAGTCATGGACACCCAACAACGCATCAAGCAAATCGTCGACGAAAATCCGGTCGTGCTCTTCATGAAGGGCAACGCGCAATTTCCGATGTGCGGCTTTTCCGGCCGCGCCGTGCAGGTGCTGAAAGCCTGCGGCGTCGACCAGTTCAAGACGGTCAACGTGCTCGAGGACGAAGAAATCCGCCAGGGGATCAAGGCGTTCTCGAACTGGCCGACCATCCCGCAGCTTTACGTGAAGGGCGAATTCATCGGCGGCTCGGACATCATGATGGAGATGTACCAGTCGGGCGAACTGCAGCAGCTGTTCGCCGCCGCGTAACACCGCCCCGCTGCCGCCCCGCGTTCCAATGGCTTCTTCCAGCGCGCCGCCGCGCCGGCTGATCGTCGCGATCACCGGCGCAACCGGCGCGATCTACGGCGTACGGCTGCTCGAGCTGCTGCGCGCCGCCGGCGGCGTCGAAACGCATCTGCTGATTTCGAACGCCGGCTGGCTCAACATCCAGCACGAACTGAAATTGTCGAAGGCTGACGTCGAAAGCCGTGCGGACGTCGTGCATTCGGTGCGCGACGTCGGCGCGACGATCGCGTCCGGCTCGTTCGCGACCGACGGAATGGTGATCGCGCCGTGCTCGATGAAGACGCTCGCGAGCGTCGCGCACGGGCTGTCCGACAATCTGATCACACGCGCGGCCGACGTCACGCTGAAGGAGCGCCGCCGGCTCGTGCTGATGGTGCGCGAAACGCCGTTCAACCTCGCGCATCTGCGCAACATGACGGCTGTTACCGAAATGGGCGGCATCGTCTTCCCGCCTTTGCCGGCGTTTTACGCGATGCCGAAGACGATCGACGAACTGGTCGATCAGACGGTCACGCGCGTGCTCGACCTGTTCGCGCTCGGCGCGCCGCTGACGACGCCGTGGACCGGCATTCGGCCCGCGCACTGATCGACGCGCTCAAGCGCGTTCTGCGAAGTTCTTCGCATATCTTCGTCGATTTCCACGCATTCACGGGCGATCCCGCGGCGCGAATGCACGCGTTCATCGGTCCGCGTTCACTCCGCGCCGATTATCAACAATCGAGATTCAATCAAATTCCACGCGCTTGATTTATCAATGTCCGGTGTGAGCCTATAGTGACGGGCAACCCCCTTCTCAGGCCTTCCCCATGAACCGCTTGCCGTCGCTTTACCTGTCCCACGGCGCGCCGACGCTGCCAATCGACCCTGCATTGCCGTCCAATGCGTTCACGCAGCTCGGCGCCGAACTGCCGCGCCCGCGCGCGGTGTTGATGCTGTCCGCGCACTGGGGCACGCAGCAGCCGGTCGCGAGCGTCGCCGCACAACCGCAGACGATCCACGACTTCTACGGCTTTCCTCGCGCGCTGTACGAAATTCGTTACCCGGCGCCCGGCGCGCCGGCCGTCGCCGAACGCGCGGCGGCGCTGCTGAACGCGGCGGGCATCGCGACTGCGACCGCCGAGCACGGCCTCGATCACGGCGCGTGGGTGCCGATGCTGCTGATGTTCCCGGACGCCGACGTGCCGGTCGCGCAGCTGTCGATCCAGCCGCGCGCGGATGCGGCGCACCATTTCGCGGTCGGCCGCGCGCTGCGGCCGCTGCGTGACGAAGGCGTGATGGTGATCGGCTCGGGCCAGATCACGCACAATCTGCGCGCCGCCGATTTCGGCGCGGCACCTGGCGATGCGGACCCGCGTGTCGCGGAATTCACCGACTGGTTCGAAGCGAAGCTCGCCGCGCACAACGTCGACGCGCTGCTCGACTACCGCCGCCAGGCGCCGCACGCGGCACTGATGCATCCGACCGACGAGCATCTGCTGCCGGTGTTTGCCGCACTCGGCGCGGCGGACGACGATTACCGGCTCGGCATCCAGCCGCTCGGCACGTACCAGCGCGTGCTCGCGATGACGAACTACGTGTTTGCGAGCGCGGCCCCCTGACGCGCACGCTTTCGGCATCGACGCCAAACAAAAAGCCCGCCGAGCGATGGCTCGGGCGGGCTTTTTGCGTTGCTGCCGCCGCCGATTCCGACGGCAGCATGCCAAGCGTCGTCAGACGCCGATCCCTTCGAGGATTTCGTCGTGCGACTCGCGCTCGTCGAGATACTTGGTGCGATAACCGGTGTTCACGCCCCAGAAATAGAACACCAGCGAGATCGCCGCGACGACGAGCATGTCCCAGCCGTACGGCAGGTAGCCGTGACCGCCGAACTCCTTGCTGCCGATCAGCGACAGCACGGCCATCGTCGGCAGATACGCAACGAGCCACCACGCGGCCTTCAGATCCGCGCCCCAACCGGTCCAGCCGGACTTCGCCTGGAAGTAGAAGTACAGCGGCAGCGCGACGATCATCAGGAGGATGATTTCGCCGGTCAGCGGCCACTTCGCCCAGTACAGGATCAGCGACGCGCACACGAACGCGAACGGCGCGATCAGCTTCATCAGCGGAATCGACAGCGGACGCTCGACGTCGGTCGCCGCGCGGCGCAGCGCCATCAGGCTGATCGGGCCGGTCAGGTACGAGATCACGGTCGCAACCGAGATCACCGCCGCGAGCGAGCTCCAGCCGCGGAAGAAGAACAGGAAGATGAACGACACGAGCAGGTTGAACCACATCGCCTGGCGCGGCACACCGTAGATCGGGTGCACGTTGCCGAACATCTTCGGCATCGTGTTGTTGCGCTCCATCGCATAGATCATGCGCGTGGTGGTCGCCATGTACGTCGTGCCGGTGCCGCTCGGGCTGATGAACGCGTCGACATACAGCAGGATCGCGAGCCAGTTCAGGTTCAGCGCGATCGCGAGTTCCGCGAACGGCGACGAGAAGTTGAAGTGCGCCCAGCCCTTTGCGACGTCGGCCGGGTCGACCGAACCGATATAGGCCATCTGCAGCAGCACGTAGATCACGAGCGCGAGCAGGATCGACGAAATCACCGCGAACGGCACGCTGCGTGCCGGATTGCGCGCTTCGCCGGCGAGGTTCACCGGGCTCTGGAAGCCGTTGAACGCGAACACGATGCCGCTCGTCGCGACGGCGGTCAGTACGGCCGACCAGCCGTACGGCGCAAAGCTCGCGTTCGACGACGTGCCGAGGTTCTCCGAGTGGAAGCTCGTCAGCATCAGGCCGAGGATCGTGAGGCCGGGAATCAGGAACTTGAAGATCGTGATCGCGGTGTTCGCGCGCGCGAACGCCTTCACGCCCCAGTAGTTCAGCATGAAGTAGATGACGACCAGCACCGCGGACAGCAGCAGGCCGGGTGTCGTCAGCTCGCCGTTCACGAACAGGCTGTGCGCCCATTCGTAAGGCCACGTGCTCATGTACTGGATCGATGCCTCGGCCTCGATCGGGATCACGGATACGATCGCGATCCAGTTCGCCCACGCGCTGATGAAGCCCACCAGCGAACCGTGCGAATAGCGTGCATAGCGCACCATACCGCCCGACTCGGGGAACATCGCGCCGAGCTCGGCGTACGTCAGCGCGATCGCGAGAATCACGACCGCACCGATGATCCACGCGCAGATCGCCGCCGGACCGGCGATCTTCGCGGCCTTCCAGGCGCCGAACAGCCAGCCCGAGCCGATAATCGAACCCAGCCCGGTCAGCATCAGTGCAAACGGGCCGATGTTCCGTTGAATAGAACTCTTCACATCCTCTCCTGTGTCTCAAAAAGCATGGTCGGCTGCCGGTCCGGGATCGGCTCGGACCGCACCGCGCACACATTCTTGGGGGGACGGGCCACCCGATCGGGGCAACCCGGTCCGCGCGGCGCGTAGTTTAACGGTTGCACCTGCGAGTTGGCGCCTAAATCGATCGGCCCCTACAAAAAATTCGCATCGTCTGCAATATTTGTAAGCTCTAAACTCCGCAATAACCCTGATGCCGTGGAAATCCGGTTGACCGCGCGAGCAATTGGCCGTATAAAGGACCACGCAGGATTTCAAGTGGCGAGTGAATTGGTTCTTTCGTAGTTCGCCCATCAACGGTACTCCGGTTGGTCCCATTACCCCCTTCCTTGATTTTCCGCACCCCATGGGCTTCGGCCCCGTTTTATCTTTTTAGGAACAAGTAACATGGCAACCGGTACCGTCAAGTGGTTCAATGACGCAAAGGGCTTCGGCTTCATCACCCCGGAAGGCGGCGGCGACGATCTGTTCGCGCACTTCTCGGAAATCCGCGTCGAAGGCTTCAAGACGCTGCAAGAAAACCAGAAGGTCGAATTCGAAGTGAAGACGGGCCCGAAGGGTCTGCAAGCTGCGAACATCCGCCCGGTTTAAGTCGGCGCGAGATTTCGTGTAAAAAACCCCGCTTCGGCGGGGTTTTTTGTTTTCTGCGCGATTTCGATATCGCGGCACGGTACGTCGCCGCGATTCGCTCAGCCGAATAGCCGTTGCGCGTGAATGCCGAGCCCGGTCGCGACGCTCGCGAGCCGATCGCCGAACACCGGCTGCGCGTCGGGGAACGCATCGGCGAGCGCGCCCGACAGAAACGCGAGCCCGGTCGAGCCGCCGGTGAAATACAGCGCGCCGACGTCGCGCGGCGCGATGCCCGCGAGCCGCACCGTCTCGCGCGCCGCGTCGACGATGCGCGCGGTGTCGTCGCGGCTCGCGTCGACGAGACGATCCGCGTCGAACGCAATCTGCAGATCCTCTTCGACGTCGTTCAGATCGATCATCGTTTCGCCGCCCGCGGCCACGCCGATCTTCGCCTCTTCCGCGCGCGCCATCAGCGCATGTCCGAGCCGCTGCTCGACCACGCGCAGCAGGCGCTCGTGCTGGCGCGCATCGAGGTACAGGTGCTTCATCAGCTTCAGGTCGCCGAGGCGCTTCGGCGTGTACACCGTATTGATCAGGTGCCAGGTCGCCAGATCGAAATAGATGCGGTTCGGCAGTTCGCGCCCTTCCGGATCCAGCGCGCGATAGCCGAAAGCGGGCAGGATCGCCGACAGCTCGACGCGCCGGTCATAGTCGGTGCCGGCGACATGCACGCCGTGGTGCGCGAGCACGTCGTCCTTGCGTTCGAGGCGCGCCATCCGGTCGGGGCCGACACGCACGAGCGAGAAGTCGGACGTCCCGCCGCCGATGTCCGCGACGAGCACGAGGCGCTCGGCCTGCTGACGCGATTCGTAGTCGAACGCCGCCGCGATCGGTTCGTACTGGAAATGCACGTCCGCGAAGCCGACCGACTGCGCGGCCGCTTCGAGCTGCGCCTGCGCGAGGCGGTCCGCGCGCGGATCGTCGTCGACGAAGAACACCGGCCGGCCAAGCACCGCGCGCCGGATCGGCGCGCCCGCGTGCGCCTCCGCCTTGCGCTTCAGATGCGTGAGGAAGCGCGCGATGACCTCGGTGTACGCGATCGCGGTGCCGTCGCCGAGATCGGTCGTGGTCTCCGCGAGCGGCGAGCCGAGGATGCTCTTCATCGAGCGCATCAGCCGGCCGTCGAAGCCGTCGATATACGACGCGAGCGCCGCGCGGCCGTATTCGACCGTCTGCTCGTCGTTGTTGAAGAAGATTGCGGTGGGCAGCGTCAGATGATCGCCCTCGACGGGCGCGAGCCGCATGCCGCCGCCATCGGGCAGCGCCACGGCGGAGTTGGACGTGCCGAAATCGATCGCGCAGTAAGTCATCGGAAGTTGCCGCTGCATGGCCGGCGCGAAAACGGAAAGGACGGGCTTTTTAACACGAAGCCCGCGCGATCACAACCGGCGGCGGGCCGCCGGCGCGATCCGCCGGCCGAGCGACGGCAACGATGTACCGGACCCAGCCGGCCGGCATGCGCACGGACGGGGTGCGCTGCGCGCGCCCGCCGCCCGCTCGACGCTCACGCCGCCGCGTCGAAGCGCTTCTTCCATGCGCCCGCGTACACGATCTCGCCGATCGCATGACGCGTGCGCGGTGCCTTCTCGCGATCGCGCAGCACCGGATCGAGCTTGTCGACGTTGCCGTAGTGGCCGAGCGAGATGATCGCCGGGATCGCGACGTCGGCCGGAATCTCGAATGCGTCGCGGAACGCGTTCGCATCGAAGCCGCTCATCTGATGCGCGGCCAGGCCCAGCGCATGGGCCTGCAGCACGAGCGACATCGCGGCCGCGCCGGCGTCGTACAGCGCGGTCGGCGCCGGTTCGCCCTTCGGCGTGAGCGTGTGCGCGGTCACCGCGATCAGCACCGGCGCCGGCGCATTCCAGCCCTGGTTGAACGGCACGAGCGTCGCGAACGCGCGCTTGAACGCCGCTTCGTCGCGCGTGCGGTCGAACACGATGAAGCGCCACGGCTGCGCGTTGTACGCCGACGGCGCCCACCGCGCGGCTTCGAGCACCGCATGCAGATCGTCGGCGCTGACGGGTTCGTCCGAGTAAGCGCGCGGGCTCCAGCGGCCCGCGATCAGTTCGTGAATCGAAACGGTGGTAGGAGCAGGTTTGACAGACATGCGGTTCCTCGCTGATCGGTGAAGGGGCGCGAACGCCCTGCGAACCGCAAGCATAACCGCTTGCGCGGACACGCGCGCGGCCGCGCCGCGCAATGCAAATCGTCGAGCGTGGATAGGCCGCCCGCGCCGCGCGTCACGCCGCTTGCGCGGCTGCGCGCGACGGCCCGCGATTGATCCGCAGCACGATCAGCGCGCCGACGATGCACAGCCCACCCGAGATCATCGATGCGATCGTGTACGTGCCGAGGCTCGCGCGCAGCATCCCCGCGCCGAGCGCCGCGAACGCCGCGCCGAGCTGGTGGCCGGCGACGATCCAGCCGAACACGACCGGCGCCGCGGCCTTGCCGAACACGTCGGTCGCGAGCCGCACGGTCGGCGGCACGGTCGCGATCCAGTCGAGCCCGTAGAACATCGCGAACAGCGGCAGCCCGAAGAAGTCGATGCCGAACGCGTGCGGCAGATAGATCAGCGACAGTCCGCGCAGCCCGTAATACCAGAACAGCAGCACGCGGTTGTCGTAGCGGTCCGACAGCCAGCCGGACAGCGTCGTGCCGAACAGGTCGAACACGCCCATCGCGGCGAGCAGCGACGCACCCTGCACTTCCGTCATCCCGTAGTCGCTGCACATTGCGATCAGATGCGTGCCGACGTAGCCGTTGGTGCTCGCGCCGCAGATGAAGAAGCTGAAGAACAGCAGCCAGAAGTCGCGCGAGCGGCTCGCGGTGAGCAGCGTGCGGAACGCGACCGCAAGCGGATTCTCCTTCGTCGTATCGGCGGCGGCCGGCGCATCGGCCGGCTCGCCGTACGGACGCAGCTTCACGTCGGCCGGCCGCTCCGGCAGCAGGAACGCGACCAGCGGAATGACGATCGCGGCGGCCAGCGCGACGACGAGCACGACCGGCCGCCAGCCGTGACGCTGCGCGATCGCCGCGAGCATCGGCAGGAACACGAGCTGGCCGGTCGCCGTACTCGCAGTCAGGATGCCCATCACGAGCCCGCGGCGCGCATGGAACCAGCGCGTGACGAACGTCGCGGACAGCGTCAGCGCGACCACGCCGGTCGAGCAGCCGACCATCAGCCCCCAGATCACGACCATCTGCCAGCTTTGCGTCATCGTCGACGACAGCGCGACGCCCGCCGCCATCGTCGCGAGCGCGGTGAGGATCGTCGGACGCAGCCCGAAGCGCTGCATCGCGGCCGCGGCGAACGGACCGGTCAGCCCGTACAGCGCGATGTTCACCGAAATCGCCAGCGAAATCGTCGCGCGGCTCCAGCCGAGCTCGCGCTCGAGCGGCACCATCAGCACGCTCGGCGTCGCGCGCGTGCCGGCCGCCGCCAGCAGAATCAGGAATACCACCGCCGCGGCGAGCCATCCGTAGTGGAAACGCCCGCCGATTCGTGTCACCGCCCAGTTCATGTTCGAATTCTCCGGTTGACGGCATCGGGCATGTGGACGCCCGTCCGTCTCGTTCTGCCGGGCCACCTCCGCCGCACATCGCATCGGCTGACCCGGCCGACGCTTGGCATTCGTCTGTCGATCCGACCGGCATTGTTACCAACCGGTCACAACTGTGTTGCGATCCTAGTGACCAGTCGGTAACATGTCAAGCCATTCATCTACGTGGTCGAGGGTCATCATGTCGGGCATCGAAGCTGCGAAGCCGCAAGCGCGACGCACGCGCCGGCCGATCGCCGGCGCCACCGCCCAGGAGCATCTGCTGCGCGCGGCAGAAGAACTGTTTTACAAGGAAGGGGTGCGCGCGGTCGGCGTCGAGGCGGTCGTGGAACTGGCCGGCGTCAACAAGATGAGCCTGTATCGCCAGTTCTCGTCGAAAGACGAACTGATTCTCGCGTATCTCGACCGGATGGACGCGTGTTTCTTCGAGCGGTTCGACGCGAGCGTCGCGAAGCATCCGGGCCAGCCGAAGGCGCAGTTGATCCAGTATTTCGTCGATCTCGCCGAGCGGGCGACGCAGAAGGACTACCGCGGCTGTCCGTTCGTGAACGTCGCCGCCGAATTTCCGGACGCGTCGCATCCGGCGCGCGAGCGCGTCGCGCAGAACAAGGAACAGCTGATGAAGCGCATCGTCGAGCTGTGCGAAGGCGCCGGCGCACGGCAGCCGAAGGCGCTCGCGGACGCGCTCGCGCTCGTGCTCGAAGGCATCTACGCGGCGAGCCAGACGTACCGGCACGGCGCAACGCCGATCGGCACCGCGCCCGCGCTCGTCACGCAGCTGATCGACGCCGCGTGCGCATGACGGGCCGCGCCCGCCCGCTACAATGCGCGCTTCGCCGCTCTTTCGCCGCCGCCGTTTCGCCATGACCGACACCCGCTCCGCCCAGCACGACGACATCCTCGCCGCGACGCGGCACTGGCTCGAACGCGCGGTGATCGGGCTCAATCTGTGCCCGTTCGCGAAGAGCGTCTACGTGAAGGACCAGGTGCGCTACGCGATCAGCGAAGCGACGACGCTCGAAGACGCGCTCGCCGATCTCGAAAGCGAGCTGCGCGCGCTGGAAGCGGCCGATCCGCAGCAGATCGACACGACGCTCGTGATCTATCCGCACGCGTTCGCGGATTTCGTCGACTTCAACGACGTGCTGTCGTTCGCGGACCGGCTCGTGCAGCAGCTGCGGCTCGACGGCGTGCTGCAGATCGCGAGCTTTCATCCGCAGTACCGCTTCGAAGGCAGCGAGCCGGACGACATCGAAAACTACACGAACCGCGCGCCGTATCCGATCCTGCATCTGCTACGCGAAGACAGCATCGCGCGCGCGGTCGACGCGTTTCCGGACGCGTCCGCGATCTACGAAAAAAACCAGGAAACGCTGCGCCGCCTCGGCCACGACGGCTGGCGGGAATGGATGCGCGGGCCGCGCGACGACGTCTGAAGCGCGAAGCAGCGGCGCCGGCAATCGCGGCCGATGCGCCGCACCTCGCGGCAGGCCGGCGCGTCAGTCGGCAGCCGGCTCGGCGGTTTCGCCGCGCACCGCCGCGAGCTCCGGCACGAAAAACCGCTCGTTGAGCTCGGCCAGCCCGAACATCGCGAGAATCTCGTTCAGCCGCTCGGCCGGCCGCCGGCGCGGCAGGTTCTTGTACTGCGCGACGATCAGCTCGTTCTTCATCGAATGCTCCCAGCCGACCAGCTCGGTCACGCTGACCTGATAGCCGTGCGCCTCGAGCTGCAGGCAGCGCAGCACGTTGGTGATCTGGCTGCCGAATTCACGCGTATGCAGCGGATGCCGCCACACCTCGGTCAGCGCATTCGCGAGCGACTTGCCCTTGTTCCTGCGCAGCACGCCGGCGACTTCCGCCTGGCAGCACGGCACGAGCACGATGTGCCGCGCACGTTTCGCGAGCGCGAAGCGGATCGCGTCGTCGGTCGCGGTGTCGCACGCGTGCAGCGCGGTAACGACGTCGACCGTCGCGGGCAGCTGCGGCGACGCGATCGAATCGGCGACCGACAGGTTCAGGAACGACATGCCGCCGAACCCGAGCCGCGCGGCGAGCTCGGCCGAACGCGCGACGAGCTCCTCGCGCGTCTCGATCCCGTACACGTGCGACGCGAACGCCGGCGTACCGTGCGCGGGCTGCAGCTTGAAGAACAGGTCGTACAGGATGAAGCCGAGATACGACTTGCCGGCGCCGTGATCGACGAGCGTCACCGCGCCGCGCTCGGCCTGCACGCCGGCGAGCAGCGGCTCGATGAACTGGAACAGGTGATAGACCTGCTTCAGCTTGCGGCGGCTGTCCTGGTTCATCTTGCCGTCGCGCGTCAGGATGTGCAGTTCCTTCAGCAGTTCGACGGACTGCTCCGGACGGATTTCGTAGGTCTTGTTGGACATCGTGAAGCGCTGCCGGGCCGCAGTCGGTCGACCACGGCCCGGCAGCGGACATTCGTGAGGAATGGCGACAGTTTACCGAAAACGCGCGGTCAGCCCCGCGCGCCGAGCCGCCAGAGCGACGTGAGCTCGGCGCGGCGCGCCGCATGCAGCGGATCGTTCGGGTCCGCGGCTTTCGGGTGCGCGGGGCGGATGTCGTCGCGGCCGAGCACGACGAGACCCGCTTCGTCGATCCATTGCAGCAGCGTGTCGCGCGGCCGCAGGCCGAGATGCTCGGCGAAATCGGACAGGATCAGCCAGCCTTCGCCGCCCGGTTCGAGATGGTCGGCGAGCCCGGCGAGGAAGCCGCGCAGCATGCGGCTGTCCGGGTCGTACACCGCATATTCGATCGGCGCGCTCGGACGCGCGGGCACCCACGGCGGATTGCAGACGACGAGCGGCGCACGGCCGGCCGGGAACAGGTCGGCCTCGACCACGTCTACGCGGTCCGCGTAGCCGAGCCGCGCGACGTTTTCGCGGGCGCACGCGAGCGCGCGGGCGTCCTGGTCGGTCGCGACGATGCGCTGCACGCCGCGCGACGCGAGCACCGCCGCGAGCACACCGGTGCCCGTGCCGACGTCGAACGCGAGCGACGTCGCGGGCAGCGGCGCACGCGCGACGAGCTCGACGTATTCGCCGCGCACCGGCGAAAACACGCCGTAGTGCGGATGAATCGGCGCGCCGCCGAGCGCCGGAATCGGCACGCCCTTCTTGCGCCACTCGTGCGCGCCGACGAGCCCGAGCAGCTCGCGCAGCGACACGACCGACGGCACGCCGCCGGGGCCGTAAGCCTCTTCGCATGCGGCACGCACGTCGGGTGCGCGGCGCAGCGCGATCGTATAGTCGGCTTCGAGCGGAATCAGCAGCATCCCGAGCGTGCGCGCGCGCTGCGACTGCGCCAGCCGGTGCAGGTTGAACGCATCGATGCCGGTCGCGGCCTTCGCCTTCCGCGGCTTGCGTTCGACGCGCCGCGCCATGGCGTGCACGAGCTGCCGCGCGTTCTGGAAGTCGCCTTGCCACACGAGCGCGGTGCCCTCGCACGCGAGGCGATACGCCGCATCGGCGTTCAGGCGATCGTCGGCGGGCACCGCACGCTTGGGCGGCGGCACGCCGGCCTCGGAGCGCCAGCGCACGGCATGATCGACGCCGGCGGCGTCGGTCCAGTGGAAAACGGGGAAATCGGTCACGCGAACTCGGTTACGGTTGGCTTCAACAGGCAGCGGCATCGCGCCGCGGACGACACCATACCGCGCTTTGCGCGCGCGGCAAAGCGCACGCGACGGCGAGTGCGCCGGACACGTTGCGCACGCCGGATTACTTGCGACCGAGCGGTGAGACGAGCGGACGCTGCGTCACCGCCGCGATGCCGCTCTCGCGCCACGCTCGGGCGCCGTACCGCTCGCTCGTGCCCGATCGCCGATACCGATGACCGGACTCGACGTGTGCGCAACCGACATGCGCACCCCGCGCGAACCGCGCGGCAATCGCGCCGGCACGTCGCTCACCCGCCCCATCCCGGCATCGCCGGCATGCGCAGCGTGCCCGCATCGTCGAAGTGCACGGTGCCGATCAGGCCGCCGGCGAGCCGCCCGCGCAGCGCATACGGCAGCTCGCCGTTCGCGGCCGCGCCGGGCAGGTTCCACGCCTGCCGCGCGGCGGCGAATGCCGATACGGATACGGGCACGTCGAGCACGGCCTCGCCGAACCGCGGCACGACGCCCGAACGATCGCTGACGCCGCTCGCGAACGGCATGCCGTTCAGGTCGAGCGAGACCGAGATGCCGTCGTATTCGATCGGTGCGTCGTTCGGGTTCTGCACGCGCAGCTTCAGGCTGAAACGCATCTCGAGCCCCTGGCCGACGAGCGGATCGAGCCCGACGACCGATACGCGCACCGGCTCGCGCGTGAGGCTCGCACAACCGCTCAGCACGAGCAACGCGGCAAGCAGCAGCATCGCGCGCAGCGGCGCGACAGCGGACAGCGCTCGGAACATGGGACAGGCCTCCTTGCAGAAATCGATCGGTCGACGTCGATGCATTGTACCGGTCGCGCCGCCGACGCCCCGTTTCGTAGTCTTCACTCATGCGCACGATCGTTAATAGATTAAAACTACGGAAAATCCGAGCGACTGAAAACGCCGATTAATGAATTGCGGCATTCAATTCGACGGAAGAATTGCAATAGTCACGCTTTCTAATTTTTTCGTTTCCTTTACCCAAAACCATCAAGTATATTGACGCATCCTTCGAGCAGGCCGACAAACCTTCAAGCCGCATGACGGCGATTTTACGGAACGGCGACACGCCGTCCTTCCGTCGTGCGGCCCGGTCCGGCAAGCCCCGTGGGTCGTCGGTTCAAGCGGAGGCACGCCCGTACGGCGCGTGCCGCCTCGTGCCGGGCGCGCGAAATCCATCACTCAGTACAACACGCACCCGTCCATTTGAACCGGCCAGTCAACCGATATCCGGAAATACAGAGGGGGCAGCAAACGATGATTACCTTCACGTAGTCGGCCGATCGCCTTTTCGAATAATCCGTCATTGGAATTTCTCGTCGCTGTTGATTAACGGCGGGGGATTGCCTTTGCCGGCGTTTTCGCAGCACTGAACGACTCTTTCAACAATCGAGGTTTCAGTCATGTCGATCAACATTCGCAAGATGCGTTATCTGCCGCTCGTCGCCGCACTCGCGCTCGCCGGTTGCGGCGGCGACGACGGCGGCGTGGGCTCGGCTTCCGCGCTCAGCTCCGCCGGCGCACCGCATGCGGGCTCGTCGCCCGCCGTCACCGCGCCGCCGAGCGCATCCAACGTCGACAAGAGCGTGCCGCCGGTCGAGCTGCCGGACACCGTGGTGCCGGTCAACTACCGGCTGTGGTTCCGCCCGAACGAGGCGCTGAACGCGTTCGACGGACGCGCCGACGTCGAGATCAAGGTGCTGAAGCCGGTCAACAACATCGTGGTGGCCGGCCACCGGATCAAGTTCACGAACGGGCGCATCACGCTGCAGCCGGGCAACATCCAGCTCATCGCGACGCCGCAGGACAAGGGCGACTTCTACCAGCTGCGTCCGTCGAGCGGCACGATCGCGCCGGGCAACTATTCGCTGCACATGGAGTGGTCGGGCATCATCAACTTCAAGTCGTACGACGATCCGGTGAACCACACCGGCGGCAGCTGCGGCGACGATCCGTATCCGGGCTGCTCGGCCGCCGAAGGCGTCTTCCGCGTCGACCTGAAGAGCACCGACGGCACGACGAGCGGCGCGATCCTCACGCAGGGCGAAACCAACCTCGCGCGTCAATGGTTCCCCGGCTGGGACGAGCCGGCGTTCCGCCCGACCTACGAAGTGACGGCCGAAGTCCCGCAGAACTGGCGCGTCGTGTCGAACGCGGCCGAGAAGCCGTCGACCAACATCGGCGGCGGCTACAAGCTCGTGCAGTTCGAGAAGACGCCGCCGATGCCGTCGTACCTGCTGTTCTTCGGCGGCGGCCTGTTCGACACGTACGAGGACGACTTCACGAGCCCGCTGCCGGGCGGCAAGGGCGGTCTGCACCTGCGCGTGTTCACGCCGCCGGGCATGCGCGACTGGGCGAAGCCGGCGATGGACCGCACGAAGCAGGCGCTGGACTTCTACTACCGCTACACGGGCATCGCGCTGCCGCTCACGAAGTTCGACACGGTCGCCGCGAACGACGCGTTCAAGGAGCAGAAGGACCTGAACTTCGGCGGGATGGAGAACTGGGGGTCGATCCTCGAGTTCGCCGACGACATCCTGCCGCAGCCCGGCCAGCCGATGTCGCGCTACGGCAACGAGGTGCTGACGCACGAAGTCGCGCACCAGTGGTTCGGCGATCTCGTGACGACCGACTGGTGGGACAACGTGTGGCTCAACGAGTCGTTCGCGACGTTCTTCGAGACGAAGACGACGATCCAGTTCTTCCCGGACGAATTCAGCTGGCTCGATCAGGTGAAGAACAAGTATCGCGTGATCAATCGCGACATCGGCCCGAACGCGTTCCCGGTCGCGCCGAACTTCAACGACTGGGCGTCGAACGACTTCGTGCTGAGCGCGAGCGCATTCACGTACGACAAGGGCGGCCACGTGCTGAAGACGCTCGAGAACTATCTCGGCGAGCAGACGATGCGCCGCGGGCTGCAGCAGTACCTGACCGACTACTCGTTCGGCAACGGCACGCCGAAGCGCCTGTGGGATGCGCTGTCGAAGGCGAGCGGCCAGGCGGTCGGCCCGATCGGCGACAGCTACGTGCGCCAGACCGGCGTGCCGCTGATCTCGCTCGACACGCAGTGCGACATGACGAAGAACCAGACGATCGTCACGCTGAAACAGCAGCCGTTCCCGAACCAGAACGCGTATCCGGGCCTGCAGTGGACGGTGCCGATCACGCTCGCGTACGGCCAGGGTCTCGCGAACCGCATGACGCTCGCGCTGAAGGACACGCAGACGCAGACGCGGCTCGAAGGCTGCACGGGCGTGGTCGCGGATCCGAGCGGGCTCGACTACTACGTCGTGAACTACAGCGACGCGGCGTGGAGCGGCCTGCTCACGCAGATCAACGGCTCGACCGATCCGGTGCTGCTCGCGAACCTGAAGAGCGAAGCCGCGCTGCTCGTCGCGAACAACCTCGCGCCGGCTTCGCGTTCGACGTCGATCGGGTCCGTCGCTTCGCCGGCCGCGATGAAGCTGCGTCAGACGCCGAGCTTCGGCGGCGCTGCGCCGGTCGAGAAGGAACGTCCGACGCTGCGCTATCAGGGTGTGTTCCGGCCGCGCAAGACGGCGGCGCAGTAACGTAGCCGGTTCGGCCGGCGCCGCGCACTCCGCGGCGTCGGCCGGTGTTTCGACGGAGGCGGCCCCGGCGATGATCGGGCCGCCGCCCGTTTCGACGGATCTGCGTTTCTCGACGGCCGCTAGCGGTCGTCGCGCCGACGAAACGCCCACCACGCGGCGAGCGCGGTGAAGCCCGCGACCAGCAGCACCATCAGCCAGAACCCGTGCTTGTTCTCCGCGAACGGCACGCCGCCGACGTTCATCCCGAAGAAGCCCGCGACGATGTTGATCGGCAGCGCGATCACCGTCACGAGCGTCAGCGTGAACAGCGTCCGGTTGTTCTGCTCGTCCAGACGCGAGCCGATCTCTTCCTGCAGCAGCTTGATCCGCTCGTTGAGCCCCGCGAGATCGGCGAGCACCAGCGAGAACTCTTCGGTCGATTCGCGCAGTTCCTGCACGTCTTCCGCATGCAGCCATGCGGGCGGCTTCGCGAGCAGCCGGAAGATCGAGCCCGGCTCCGGCGCAAGCATGCGCTGCAGGCGCGTGAGCGTGCGGCGCATCGCGCCGAGCTCGATGCGGTTCGACGTGAGCCGCTGCGACAGGAAGCTGTCCTCGATCCGGTCGACGTCGACGCTCGTGCGCCGCATGATCTGGATCAGCAGATCGGCCTGATCGCGCAGCAGATGCACGAGCAGCTCGGCCGGCGACCGGAACCGCTCGCCGTCGCGCACGCAGGCGCGCAGCGTGTCGACCGAGCGCAGCGGCTTGAGCCGTGCGGTGATCATGATGCGCCGCTCGACGTGCGCGAACAGCGTCGCGATTTCGGACGGCGTCAACTCGAGATTGAACATCACGTCGTTGACGACGGCGCGCAGCGCGCCGTCCTCCTGCTCGATGCGCGTCGAGCGCGACCCTTCGTGCAGAAATTCGAAGAAGCTGTCGGGCAGCCCGAGATGCGTGCGCATCCAGCGCTCGCTCGCGCCGTGCGCGAGATTGAAATGCAGCCAGACGAAATCGTCCGATGCGGCCGCGTCGCGCCCGCGGCACGCGCGCAGCCATTCGGCGGCCGCGTCCGCGTCGAGCATCGCGCCCGATCCGCCCGGCACGAAGCGGAATCCGCACACCATGCCGGACGTGTCGGCGCCGTAAGTCTGTACGATCAGGTCCATCGTGTCGAAAGTCGTGCGGCGCGCGGCGCGGATCGCGCGCACCGCGCCGGAAAGGGAAAGGAGACGTATGCCGGATGCGCGTGACATTCTCGTGACAATGTCACGCGATCGTGCCGGCCGCTTCCGGCCGCCCAAAAGCAGCGCGCCGCCCGATGGGCGGCGCGATAGAAAAACATGCGGCGGGCGCTGGCAGCGTTATTGGCGATTCTCGGGCTGCGACGCAGTCGGGCATGCCGGATCCTTGCCCCAGTGGCCGTCGCACACGCGCCAGCGGCACAGCTGATCCTCGAAGAACCCGCGCTCCGAGCATTCCTTCACGCGCGACGCGAGCGAGCCGCCCGTCGCCGCGGTCTTGGCCGACACGGGCTGCGCCTTCGGCGCGGCGGCCGCCTGCTTGTCCGCCGGCTTCGTACGCGCGACGAGCGCCGCGAGCAGATCGGCATCCGGATCGTCCTTCACCGACGACTTCGCGCTCGCCGTGCGCGTCGTCGCATCGCGACGCTTCTTCGCCTGCGCGAGTTCGGCCTGCTGTTCCTTGTGATGCTTGCGGGCCTCCGCCTTCGCGTCGGTCTTGCCGCGCGCGGCGACCTTCGCGTTCTTCGCGGTATCGGCCTTCGCGGTTTTCGCCGTCGCCGAGGCGGCGGCCGTCGCGATCGCTGCGGCGCCTGCCGTTGCCGCAGCCGACGTGGCGACGCCCGACGCGTCGTCGGCGCCGTTCGCGAGTGCGCGCGACAGACGGCTGTCGTCGGCGGCCGGCGTGGAAGATGCGGACGCAACGGCCTGCGATGCGGAATCGTCGTTGACGATCGTGGCCGGCTGCGCAGCGGACGCCGTGTTTTGCGCGCTCTGTGCGGCGACACCGCTGGCCGGCTCGGCCTTCTGCGGCTGTTGTGCCGGAGCGGCAGACGCGACGGCGGCCTGCTCGCCCGACTGCTGCTGCCAGCGCCACGCACCCCAGCCGCCGACGGCGACCACCAGCGCGACGACGGCCGCGATCGGCGCCTTCAGCGAACGGCGCGGCGGCTCGGCCGGCGGCGTGACGCGCCCCTCCAGATTCGCGAGAATGCGCGACTGCTGAGGTCCTCCTTCGCCTGCCGGTTTCGTATCGGACAGCAGGCTGGGCGGAGTTTTCGAATTTGAATTTTCCGGCGCACTCATTCAGCGTCTCATTGAATCCTGGTTTAATTCACCGCGATAATATAGCCCGGCCTCTCGAAGCAGCCTGATTCTAAGAGCAAGCATTGCAAAACACAATCAATTCCAATTTCCGGGGATTTCGTTGATTGCCGTCGCCCTAGTCGCCTATTTCGCCGTTGCCGTCGCGGTTGCGGCACTGTTGCTTTTACCGGGTATCCGCGCGACGGTTTTCGATTCCGTCGCGCAGTTTCACGACCGTCTTGCGCGTCGTGCGAACGATCGCGCGGCGCGCGCGCGCAGTCAGATTGTTAAATCGGCAACCGCGACGCGCGGCGCATTAAGCGACGTGCAAAATTTACTGGTTCGGCGGCGCTTGATGATTATGGTGTCGGCAGGTATTCTTGCGACGCCGCCTTTGGTCGCCATTGCGTTACGCGGCCGGCAATTGTTTCAGTACGACGACACGGCGCGCGTGCCGGACGAGAAAATCGCCGCGCTGCTGCAGGGCGAGCAGCTGGTGCCGCCTCCGCCGTTGCCGCCGGAAGTCTTTGCCACGAAGGAAGTGGAACAGGTGCGGCCGGCGCTGAAGGATGCGAGCCGCGACTGGAATCTGCTGGATCCGGATTTCCGTACGCGTTTGCTGCTGGTCTACAAGATCATGCACGAGCAGCACGGTTACGAAATGGCGCTGCTGGAAGGTTATCGAAGCCCGGAACGGCAGAACCGGCTCGCGCAAATGGGCAGCAACGTGACCAATGCGGCGGCCTTCCAGAGTTATCACCAATTCGGACTGGCGGCCGACAATGCGTTCCTGCGCGACGGCAAGCTGGTCATTTCCGAGAAAGATCCTTGGGCAATGCGCGGCTACCAGTTGTACGGGCAAGTCGCCGAACAAGTCGGCCTGACCTGGGGCGGCCGATGGAAAATGATGGATCTCGGGCACGTGGAATACCATAAACCCGGTTTTAAACTGGGACGCGGCAGCTAGCCAGGGCTGCCGGACAGGAAATAATGAGGGCGGCATGGGGCTTTTTAATCACCCGGCGGGAAATGACTTGGGCAGCGCAATCGGTCGTGCGTTTCGTGGCGCGATTTTGTCCGGCTGCCGTTTCCGTTTTAAATCTCACAGCGTCCTTTCATTAATGCGCGCGCCTTCTCCGATGCCGCGGACGCATTGATGCCCGCCCGCCTCACCCCGTTTGACAGCATGGCGACACATCGCGACGCCACCCTTGCCGCGTGGCGCACCTGCGTCGCCTCACCGAATCGCACCGGAACCTGAACGTCCTATGCAACGCATCCTCAACGTGCTGACTCATCCGCGTACGCTCTCGATCGTCGGGATCGTCGCGCTCGCGGCAGTCCTCTTCATCGTCGCCGATCTGCTGCAGTTGCCGCTCCTGTGGGCGGCGCTCGCGGTCGCGGCGATCCTCGCGCTGTGGCTCGTCGTCGCGTTGTGGCGCCGCTGGCGCGTAAAGCGCGCGAACCGGCAGCTCGGCCAGGTGCTCGAGGAACAAGCCGAAACCGGCAAGATCGCCGCGCCGGCCGCGGCCGCGGTCGCGTCCGACGCGAAGGCCGCCGACCTCGACGTGCTGCGTACGCGGCTGTCCGACGCGGTGAAAACGATCAAGACGTCGAAGATCGGCCAGGTATCGGGCGGCTCCGCGCTGTACGAGCTGCCGTGGTACATCGTGATCGGCAACCCCGCGGCGGGCAAGAGCAGCGCGGTGCTGAACTCCGGCCTGCAGTTCCCGTTCGCGGACAAGAACAGCGCGGTGATCCACGGGATCGGCGGCACGCGCAACTGCGACTGGTTCTTCACGACCGAAGGGATCCTGCTCGACACGGCCGGCCGCTATTCGGTGCACGAGGAAGACCGCAGCGAATGGCTCGGCTTTCTCGGCCTGCTGAAGCGCTATCGCCCGAAGGCGCCGATCAACGGCATCATCGTGACCGCGAGCATCGCCGAGCTCACCGGCAACCGCCCCGAATTCGCGATCAACCTCGCGAAAAACCTCCGTCAGCGCGTTCAGGAGCTGACCGAGAAGCTCGAGGTGTTCGCGCCCGTCTACGTGATGTTCACGAAGGCCGACCTGATCACCGGCTTCACCGAATTCTTCAGCAGCAGCGACAAGCAGGAATACGACCGCGTGTGGGGTGCGACGCTGCCCTACGAGCCGGACGAGAAGCGCGACGTGGTCGCGCTGTTCGACGAGCGGTTCGAGGAACTGTACGAAGGGCTCAAGGAGATCAGCGTCGCGCAGCTGTCGCTGTCGCGCGGCAACCAGCTGTCGCCGGGGCAACTGAGCTTCCCGCTCGAGTTCTCGACGATCAAGCCGGCGCTGCGCGCGTTCCTCGCGACGCTGTTCGAGAACAACCCGTTCCAGTACAAGCCGATCTTCCGCGGCTTCTACTTCACGAGCGCGCTGCAGGAAGGCGAAACCAACAGCGCGGCCGCGCAGCGCATCGCGCACCGCTTCGGCCTCGACGCGAGCGCGCTGCCGAAGCCGCACAGCGCGTTCTCGAAGAACGGCTTCTTCCTGCGCGACCTGTTCTCGAAGGTGATCTTCGCGGATCGCCAGACGGTGCGCCAGTTCGCGAGCCCGACGAAGACGCGGCTGCGCTACGCGACGTTCTTCGGCTTCGTCGCGGCGCTCGCGATCGCGCTCGGCGGCTGGACGTGGTCGACGATCGGCAACCAGCAGCTCGTCGCGAACGTGCAGGCCGACCTCGACAACGTCACGCGGCTGCAGCAGGGACGCAACGACCTGCAGTCGCGGCTGCAGGCGATGGACATCCTCGAAGACCGGATCGAGCAGCTCGAGCAGTTCCGCCGCGACAAGCCGCTGTCGGTGTCGCTCGGGCTGTATCAGGGCGATCGCCTCGAACAGCATCTGCTGACCGAGTACTACAACGGCGTGCGGCAGATCCTGCTCGCGCCGGTATCGCAGAATCTCGCGTCGTTCCTGAAGGACGTGAACGCGCACCCCGAGCAGCTCGTCCCGATGACGCGCCCGCCCGAGTCGGGCGCCGTGCAGGCGAGCGCGCTGCCGGTGTCGACGAGTGCGGCCGGCGCGGTGGCAGCGCAGGCGGGCGGCGCCCAGCCGGCGTCGATGGGCACGACCGCTGCGCAGCAGCCGGCCGCGCCGCAGGGCGGCCTCTATAGCGACGCGTCGCCGACCAACGTGCAGGACGCGTACAACGCACTGAAGACGTACCTGATGCTGTCCGACAAGCGTCACGTCGAGCAGGCGCACCTGACCGACCAGCTCGCGCGCTTCTGGCGCGGCTGGCTCGAGACGAATCGCGGCAACATGCCGCGCGACGAGATGATCCGCAGCGCCGAGCGCATGATCTCGTTCTATCTCGCGCGCGTGAACGACAACGACTGGCCGATGATCGACGCGAACCTCGCGCTCGTCGACCAGACGCGCGAGAACCTGCGCCGCGTGGTGCGCGGAATGCCGGCCCGCCAGCGCGTCTACGAGGAAATCAAGGCGCGCGCGTCGACCCGCTTCGCGCCGATGACGATCGCGCGCATCGTGGGCGACGGCAACCAGTCGCTCGTGGCCGGCAGCTACGCGATTCCGGGCACGTTCACGCGCGAAGCGTGGTTCGACTACGTGCAGCCGGCGATCCGCGACGCGGCGACCAAGGAACTGCAGGCGAAGGACTGGGTGCTCAACACGTCGACGCAGGACGACCTGACGCTCGAAGGCAGCCCCGAACAGATCCAGAAGACGCTCGTCGGCATGTACAAGACCGAGTACGCGCAGCACTGGCAGAAGTTCATGCAGGGCATCGCGGTGCAGGGCTTCAGCAGCTTCGGTCAGGCGGTCGACGGAATGAACCGCCTCGGCGATCCGCAGGATTCGCCGATCCGCAAGATCCTCGAGACCGCCTACGACCAGACGTCGTGGGACAACCCGTCGCTCGCGAACGTCGCGATCAAGAAGGCGCAGACGGGCGTCGTGAACTGGTTCAAGCAGCTGTTCTCGCGCTCGCAGGCCGGCCAGGCGGCCGCCGCGAACATCGACATCAACGGCAATCCGGCCGAGGTGCCGATGGGCCCGATCGGGCAGGAGTTCATCGGGCTCGCGCGGATCGTCGCGACGCACGACGGCACGTCGATGCTCAAGGGCTACATGGACACGCTGTCGAAGGTTCGCACGCGCTTCAACGTGATCAAGAACCAGGGCGATCCCGGTCCGGGCGCGCGGCAGCTGATGCAGCAGACGCTCGACGGCAACGGCTCGGAACTCGCCGATTCGCTGAAGTTCGTCGACGAGCAGATGCTGACCGGCCTCACCGACTCGCAACGCAAGTCGCTGCGTCCGCTGCTCGTGCGGCCGCTGATGCAGGCGTTCGCGGTCGTGATCCAGCCGGCCAGCGTCGAAGTCAACAAGGTGTGGAACGCGCAGGTCTACCAGCCGTTCCAGAACTCGCTCGCGACGAAGTATCCGTTCGCCGCGAACGCGAAGGTCGAGGCAGGCGCCGGCGAGATCGCGCAGGTGTTCGGTCCGGACGGCTCGATCGCGAAGTTCGTCAGCACCACGCTGGGCCCGCTCGCGGTGCGCCGCGGCGACACGCTCGCCGCGCGCACGTGGGGCGACATGGGCATCGGGCTCACGCCGGACTTCACGAACGGCTTCGCGCGCTGGGTTGCGCCGCTTGCCGGCGGCGCCGCCAGCGGGGCGGCGGCGGCATCCGAGCCGCAGACCGTGTTCCAGATCCTGCCGCAGCCGAGCACCGGCACGACCGAATACACGATCGCGATCGACGGCCAGCAGCTGCGCTACCGCAACACGCCGCCGCAGTGGACCAACTTCGTGTGGCCGAATCCGCAGGGATCGCCGGGCGCGACGCTGTCCGCGACGACGTTCGACGGCCGCACGGTGCAGCTCGTCAACGAGCCGGGCCGCTACGGTCTCGAGAAGCTGATCAATTCGGCGCAGCGCAAGCGCCGCCCGGACGGCACGTTCGATCTCACGTGGACGCAAGGCAGCGTCAGCGTGTCGGTGACGATGCGCATCATCAGCACGTCGCAGCCGACCGGCGGCGGCGGCGACCAGCCGCAGCAGCAGAGCCTGCGCGGCCTGCAGCTGCCGTCGTCGGTCGCCGACGTGAGCACGGGCGCCGCACAGAATGCGACGCAGGCCGGCACCGGCGCGCCGGGCGCGGCGCCGGCGATCGCGGCCGCTACCGGAACGAATGCACAGGGGGCGCAATGACGCAAACCGTTCAGGCGCAAATCGCCTACTTCGGCAAGATTCCGTCGCGCGGCGACTTCGTGAAGAGCGCGCACAACCCGCAGTTGCTGCAGACGCTCGACCGCTGGATCGCACAGGCGCTCGAACTGCTCGCGGAAGATCCGCGCTGGAAGATCGTCTACGAGGATGCGAAGCCGATGCACTTCGCGTTCCTCGGCTCGCGCAGCAAGCTCGCGATCGCCGGGCACATGGTCGCGAGCCACGACGTATCGAAGCGCCGCTTCCCGTTCCTCGCCGCGACCGCGCTCGAAGTCGACCGTCCGCTCGCGTTCCTCGCGCGCAGTCCGCTCGCGTTCGCGCGCCTGTGGTCGCGCATCGCCGCGCAGATTCCGCCGCTGCTCGGTGCCGAAGAACCGCCGGGCGCGCTGCAGGCGCTCGGCGACACGCAAGTGCCGATCGACATCGGCGGGCCCGGCACGTCGCACGACGGCACGTTCAACGACTTCGTCGAGCACCAGTCGCTGTACGGGCTGCAGCAGATGCTGCTCGAAAGCGGCCATCCGGTGCGGCTGCGCGGCGCGATGCTCGCGCTCGGCTCGCTGCTGCGGCCCGTGATGCAGAGCGGCTCGTCGCACATCGAGCGCGGCCTCACGCTGCCGCTGCCGGTCGATCCGTTCTATCGCAGCCTCGTCGCCGCGTTCTGGCTCGAGCTGATCGCGCCGTTCGTCGCGCAGGCGGATTTCGAGCTCGCGATCTTCATCGGCACGATCGCCGAGCGCGAACGGCTCATCATCGGCTTCAACGGTGCGTCGGCGAAGACGCTGCTCAGCGTCGTCGATCCGCAAACGTACGCCGCCCACAACATCGACATCGACGATCCCGAGTGGATCGACGCCCATGCGCAAAACGATCCGCAGATCAGCAAGCTCGTCAGCTACCTCGATCAACCGCAGCTGTCGCTGCGCGTCGCCATCGACGCGTTCCGCGAAGCGTTCATCGGAGGCTGACGGGATGCGACGCACGATTCATGTCCGGCGGATGCGCTTGTCGCGCTTGTCGTCCTTCGTTGCCGTCCTTCTCGCTGCCGGCCTCGTCGGCAACAGTGCGGCCTACGCACAAAACACGGGCGGTGCGACCGTCACGCCGGTCGGCAACGGCACGGTCGCGACCGCCGCGCTGCCCGCGCCGAACGCCGGCGCACCGGGCACTGCATCGGGCACGGTGGTGCGCGGTACGGCCGGCACGATCACGCCGCCGCCCGCGAACGCGGTGCCCGGCCAGGTGGTGGTCGGCGGCAAGGTGCCCGACGAGGCGACCAAGGCCGCCGTGCTGCAGAAGCTGCGCGATACGTACGGCGCGGCGAACGTCGTCGATCAGATCGAGGTCGGCGACGTCGCGACGCCGCCGAACTGGAGCGCGAACGTGCAGAAGCTGCTCGGCGCGCAGCTCAAGCAGATCAGCAAGGGGCAGTTGAAGATCAACGGCACGCAGATCGAGATGAAGGGCGAGGTGCACAACGAGGCGCAGCGCCAGCAGATCGCGAGCGACATGGCGAACACGCTGAATCCGACGTACACGATCAAGAACGCGCTGCGCGTGTCGGCATCCGAACAGGGGCTGCTCGACCAGACGCTTGCGAACCGGACGATCGAGTTCGAGACCGGCAGCGCGACGCTGACGCCGCAAGGCAGGCAGATTCTCGATCAGATGGCGGCCGCGTTGTCGAAGCTGCAGAATCGCACGGTCGACATCATCGGGCATACCGACAATTCGGGGAACCGGACGTCGAACATCGCGCTGAGCCAGGCGCGGGCGGATGCGGTGAAGGGCTACCTGATCACGAAGGGAATCCCGCCGCAGCAGATGACGACGACAGGGGTCGGGCCGGATCAGCCGATCGCGCCGAATGATATGGCGGAGGGGCGGGCCAGGAATCGGCGGATCGAGTTCAGGGTTGGGCAGTGAGCGGGAGCGGCCGGGTCGGTGAGAACCGGCCGCGCGCGTGGTCGCTATATCGATAGGTGATCGTGAACCGACCGAAGTTGTACGGAAAGTAATTCGATACGTCCGGTCGAAACGCCCGCGCAGGTCGGACCGGCTCCGTCGCAACCTACGTTCGAGAACAACGGCAAACTTCCGCAGCGACACTCAATGTGGCCGGCCGCCGCCCGGACGAACGCGAGGCCGCGTGCGTCGAACGATGCGGAAGCGTTTCGGTGCAGCGTATTGCATGGACTCCGGCATCGGACGTTCGTCGCGTGTCGCGCTTCATCGTCGGCGCAACGATGACGCACTGTCGGCGCCGACGACGCGTCGCCCCTCACGACTGCTCGTCCGGCCTCACCCCCAGCAGCTCGCGGATATGCGATAGCGACCCGTCGTCCTTCACGACGCTCTCGAGCCACTTGTGCAGCGGCATGTCGGCCCATTCGGCGGCCTTGTCGGCGAGATACGCGACCGGGCTATGCGGCTCCGTCTGGCGGAAGTACCGCGCGACCGCACGCAGCTGGTCGACGGCCTGCGCACGGTTCTGGATGCCGGCGATCATCGGCGTCACGGGCGGACGCGGAGCGGTCTGCGGCTGCACATGGGTCTCCTGTTGATGAAACGCGTCGCGATGAAACGCGTCGCCGAAGCTCGGCTCGACACGCTCGGGCTGCGCTGCGGGCGCCGACGGCGCATGCGGCGCGCTGCCCGTATAACCCTGCTCGCGCGCGAAACGCTCGGCGAGCCGGTACACGGTCTCGAACGCGTCGCGCGTCTGCCGGAAGCTCGGCGCCGAATTGCCGGCGCGCTCAACGAGCCGTTCCTCGAATGCGTCCAGCGCAAACTCGAACGCCTTCAGGTTCGCGAGCAGCGTCGTGTAGAACGCAATCGACGTCACGCGTCGCGACGCATCGATCTGCTCGACCGAAGGTTTGCCGCGCGCAATGTCGTCCGCATGCTCGGGGTCGCGCTTCACGGCCTGCGCGACGTGCTGCGCGACTTCCCAGTCGAGCGTCGTGAACGCGCCGGCCGCGCCGTCGGTCATCGGTATTCCGCGCAGCAGCTCGGCCGTGCGGCCGGCGAGCCACGCGACGTTGCCGAGCCGATACTCGACGTCGTCGCCTTCGGGCAGCGGATGCACGGTGTCCCAGTACTCGCGGCACAGCCCCTCGAGCAGCGCATAACCTTCGGTCAGCCCGGTGATGCCGTCCTCGAGCGCGAGCGCTTCGGTCAGCCACACGCCGAGCCGCAGATCCTTGGTGCGCGTACGCAACAGCGCGCTCGCGTGATCGACGACGAAGCCCCAGTCGGCCTCCTTGATCTCGGTCACCCATTCGCCCTGGTCGAGCGTCGGATCATCGTAGCGCCGCGCCTCCTGGATCGCGTCGAATTCGGTCGAGAACAGCAGGTCGTCGCCGCTCGGCGACGCATCGCTGATCGGCGTCAGCAGCTCGGGAAGATTGATCGGCATGGTTCAGTGAATCCGTTGTTGCATCAGGTGTCGGCCGGCGCTCATTCGACCGTGTAGACGAACTCGCCGGCGTCGTCCGCGCGCACCGCGATGCGCGCGATGGCCGAGCCTTCGGCGATCCGGCCGAGCACGTGGCCGGCGATCTCCGGCAGCAGCGTGCCGTTCAGGATGTGGTCGACGTTGCGCGCGCCCGAATCGACTTCGGTGCAGCGTGCGAGCACGGCGTCGACGAGCGATTCGTCCCACTCGAACGCGGCCTTGTGGTTCGCATCGATCCGGCGGCGGATCCGGTCGAGCTTCAGTTCGATGATCTCGGCGAGCACGTCGTCGGAAATCGGGTAGTACGGCACGACCTTCATCCGGCCGAGGAACGCGGGCTTGAATGCCTTGTACAACTGCGGGCGCAGCGCTTCGGCCAGCGCGTCCGGATCGGGCAGCTCGTCGGCCGTCTTGTTCAGGCACGCCTGCATCACCGCGGCCGATCCGACGTTCGACGTCAGGATGATCAGCGTGTTGCGGAAGTCGATCTCGCGCCCTTCGGCATCGTCCATCGTGCCCTTGTCGAACACCTGGAAGAACATCTCGAGCACGTCGGGATGCGCCTTTTCGACCTCGTCGAGCAGCACGACCGAATACGGATTGCGGCGCACGGCCTCGGTCAGCACGCCGCCTTCGCCATAGCCGACGTAGCCGGGCGGCGAACCCTTCAGACCGGACACGCTGTGCGCTTCCTGGTACTCGCTCATGTTGATCGTGACCATCTTGCGCTCGCCGCCGTACAGGATGTCGGCCAGCGCGAGCGCAGTCTCGGTCTTGCCGACGCCGGACGGCCCGACGAACATGAACACGCCGCGCGGCTTGTTCGGATCCTCGAGGTTCGCGGACGCGGTGCGCACGCGCTGCGCGATCGCTTCGAGCGCATGGTCCTGGCCGATCACGCGCGCGGCGAGCAGCGGCTTCAGGTTCAGCACGGTGTCGATCTCGTCTTTCACCATTCGGCCGAGCGGGATACCGGTCCACGCGGCGACGATCTCGGCCACCACGTGACCGTCGACCTGCAGCGGCACCATCGGTTCGCCGCGCTGCAGCGCGTGCAGCGCGGCAACGCGTTCGGCGAGCTTGTCGCGCGTCGCCTGCACGTCGACCGGCTCGCCGTTCGAGGTCGGGCCGCGCGCATCGTCCAGCGCCGCGCGCAGCTCGGTGATCTCGGCGACGATCGCGCGTTCGTCCGCGTAGCGCGCTTCGTCCTTCGCCAGCTGCTCGAGCGCCGTTGCGCGCGCGCCGCGCAGCTCGGCGAGCCGCTCGTCGTGCGCCGCGCCGCTCGCCGCGTCGCGCTCGAGCGACGCGATCTCCGCGTCGATCCGCTCGATGCGCTTCTTCGTGTCGTCGATCGTGGCCGGCGTCGCACTGTGTGCGAGCGCAACTTTCGCGCACGCGGTGTCGAGCACGCTGATCGCCTTGTCCGGCAACTGGCGGCCGCTGATGTAGCGATGCGACAGGCGCACGGCTTCCGTGATCGCATCGTCGAGGATCCGCACGTTGAAGTGCTTCTCCATCAGCCCGGCCATGCCGCGCAGCATCGCGGCCGCGAGCGGTTCGCTCGGCTCCTCGATCTTCACGACCTGGAAGCGCCGCGCGAGCGCCGCATCCTTTTCGAAATACTTCTTGTATTCGCTCCACGTCGTCGCGGCGATCGTGCGCAGCTCGCCGCGCGCGAGCGCCGGCTTCAGCAGGTTCGCCGCATCGTTCTGGCCGGCCTGGCCGCCCGCGCCGATGATCGTGTGCGCTTCGTCGATGAACAGGATGATCGGATGCGGGCTCTTCTTGACCTCGTCGATCACGCTCTTCAGACGGTTCTCGAACTCGCCCTTCACGCTCGCGCCGGCCTGCAGCAGCCCCATGTCGAGCACGTGCAGCGCGACGCCGCGCAACGGCGGCGGCACGTCGTCGGCGGCGATCCGCAGCGCGAGCCCTTCGACGACCGCGGTTTTGCCGACGCCCGCCTCGCCGGTCATGATCGGGTTGTTCTGCCGGCGGCGCATCAGGATGTCGATCGCCTGCCGGATTTCGGCTTCGCGGCCGATCACCGGATCGATCTTGCCGTCGCGCGCGCGCTGCGTGAGGTTCGTCGTGTACGTGTCGAGCGCGGGCGTCTTCGACGGCCCGGACGCCGCCGCGCCGCTCGCGGCCGCGGCAACGCGTTCGTCGTCCGTATCGGCGTCGCGCGGCTCGACCTCGCTCGATCCGGCGGTGACCTCGTCGAACTTGTGCTTCAGGTCCGTCACGTTTACTTCCGCGAACTGCGCGGACATCCGCTGCGCGAACTGCGCGAGATCGGGCGCCGTCAGCAGCGCGAGCAGCAGGTGCCCCGAACGGATGCGGCCGAGATGCGAGTCGAGCGACGCGATCAGCCACGCCTGCTCGAACAGCGCGATCAGATGCACGGAGAACACGGGCGTGCGCGTGTTGCCGGTCTTCAGCCGCGTCAGCTCGCGCTCGAGATCGGCGCGCAGCGCGTGCACGTCGATGCGGCTCGCGCGCAATGCGAGCGGCAGGTCGCCCGCCGGCTCTTCGAGCAACGCGAGGAACAGGTGCTCCAGATCGACCTCGTAATGGCCGCGCGCAAGGCACGCGCTCGCCGCGCGCTCGGCCGCGTGCCGGCACAGCGGGTTCAGTTTCGTGATCAGGGTCTTCAGAGGCGTGCTCATGGCGTCGGTCTCAGGTTCGTTTGCGTGTTTGTTGTCGTTCGGAATCAGTGAATCACGTGCAGTTCGTAGCGCGCGTCGGAGCGGTCTTCGGTCGCGTCGCGCGTGCAGAGGAACGCATCCCAGCCGAGCCGCGAGCCCGCGCCGAGCACGCTCGCGCCGACCTCGGTGCGCTTGAGCACGAGCTTCACCTCGTATTCGAGCGTGACGCCGGCCAGCAGCGTGAGCATCCGCTCGAGCGCGATCGCGTGCGCGCCGCCGGGCAGGAACGCTTCGTAGTCGCGCTTGGACAACGGGCCGACGACGATCCGCGCGCGCATGTCGCGCTGCCATACGCGTTCGCCGACCAGCGCGGTCGCGCCGAGCACCGCGTTGACCTCGCCGAGCACGCTCAGCTGATCGGGCGGCACGTCGTACCACTTGCCGACGAACTGGTCGATCTTCACCGGCACGCGGAAATAGTCGGACAGCGTGCGTTGCAGATACGCGGCCGACATCGGCCGATGCCGCGCCGCGAGCGCATACCCGGCGACGGCTTCGTCGAGCACGCCGCCCGGGCCGGCCGCGAGGCTGTCGCGCACTTCGTCGCTCGGCACGCCGGCGATCGCGAGCAGCAGCGGCAGATAGCGCTCGTCCCGATCGAGCTCGTAGTGAAACGGCAGACGGTATTTCTTCCACGCCGCATAGAACAGCGCGGTCGCGCGGTTCGAGAACACGTCGAAGAACGCGCGCGCCGCGTGGTCGCGCTTCAGATGCTCGCGCGCGACGATCTGCTCGGTGTAGTGCAGCGGCAACGCGCCCTGCGCGCCGAGCAGACCGAAGAAAGCGGGCGTGAGTTCGACGCGGCCGAGCTGGCCGGTCGCGACCGCGGCTTCGCGCTGCTCGCCGGATTCGAGCGGCGCGCCGTCGTCGCCGAACGAGCGCGCGCGTTCGATCTCGCTCGGCGGAAACCCGAGCGACAACGTATTGCGGAACTCGATGCGCTGCGCGACGACGTCGCCCTGCCGCCACGCGCCCGGCGCATCGGCCGCCTGCCGCGCGAACAGCCCCTCGAGCACGCGCACCGCCTGGAAGAACTCGAAGCGGTGCGGTTCGTCGAGCAGCGTGTCGACTACGCCAGGATCGATTCGCCGGTGCGGGGCTTGCATCGAATGATCTCCTCGCCGGTGCGCTTCGACACGACGACCAATTGAACGAAACTGTTGAGATGCACGTACAGCCCGAAGAAGCTGTCGAGCACGCGCACGAACGATGCGAGGCTCGCGCCGACGAAGTGTTCCTCGTCGATCGTCACGCGCACCTCGATGCCGCGCACGAACGTCGCGAACGGCTTGCCGGGTAGCCACTGCACGGCGCCGCGCTGCTCGATGCCGACGAGCCCGTCGATCTGGCGCGTCGACACGGCCGTGCGTCGCAGATCGTACAGCGTCAGCATTTCCTTCAGCGGCGCAAGCCCGTGCGCGACCAGCGACACGTGATTGAGCGCGAGGTGCGACACGAGCCGCCAGTGCGCGGAACGCCCGCGCTCGAAGCGCACGCTCTGCGTCGGACGGCGCAGCAGCGCGATGCCGCTCGTCTGCGCGCCGCCTTCCTGAAACAGATCGCCGCCTTCGAGACCGAATGCGAGCAGCGCCGGCAGGTCGCGGTTCGTGCAGGTCAGATCGATGCTCAGCGTGTCGGTCTGCGGCGACGTCGGCTCGAAGTCGATGTCGACGATCGAGATCTCCGTTTCGTAGCCGGGACTCTTCTGCGCGACCCAGTCGTTGCGCCGCGCGAACCAGTAATGGCCGATCCGCGCCGATTCGCCGTGATGCAGCGAATAGAACGGCCGAAACTCGATCACCGATTCCTCGTGCGCCTGCTGCCGGACGAGCTTCACCGAATCGATCGAGTACACCTCGTACGCGAACGCACGCCGCGCTTCGGCGATCACCGGGTAGGACACCGCGCGATGCGTGATGCGGATCGGCTCGCCGTGCTGCTGGAACAGGTTGACGACCGGCGTGCAGAACAGCCGGAAATGGCTCGCGCTCAGCAGCTCGAGCAGCCGCGCGACGTGCGAATCGCTGCGCACGTCGTGCAGCACGAGATGCAGCGTCGCGCGCTGGCAGCGGCCCGACGCGCGCGCGATCGCTGCGAGATCGAAATCGACGAAATCGAACTTGTCGGGAAACGCGAAGTATTCGGTCAGCAGCCGGTACGCGGGGTGCGACTTCGCCGGATAGTCGATCAGCGCGTCGTGTTCGTCGAAACCGGCGTGCGCGATCGGCAGCTGACGCAGCGCGGTCCAGCGGCCGTTGCGCTCCGGCTCGACGTACGCGCCGAGCACGTTGATGAACAGGCAGTCGGTCAGCGCGGCGACGAACGACTGCTCGCCGTGCAGATGCGCGCGCAACGTCGACAGCTTCAGCGCGCCGAGATCGAGCTGCGCGGCGAGCGATTCGAACGTGATCGAGATCACGCCGGTCGCGTTCGACGGCAGCACCGTCGCACTCGGCGCGAGCGCGACCGGCGTGTAGCGCGCCTCCGAGATGCGGATCGGCGCGAGCGTCACGTCGTACGCGGTGCGGAAGCGGCACTGCACGCCGCGGATCGGCCGGCTCTTCAGCTCGGTGCCGCGCTCGATCACGACGGGCTCCGTCTGCTGGCCCGGCGACGCGGGCGTGAACTGCGCGATCGAGCACGACGGAAACGGCCGCAGGTAGTGCGGATACAGCACTTCGAGCAGCGCTTCGGTGAATTCCGGGTAGTCGTCGTCGAGCTTCTTGTTGATGCGTGCGCCGAGCAGCGCGAACGATTCGATCATCCGCTCGACGTGCGGATCCTCGCAATGCTCGCCGGACAGCGCGAGCCGCGCCGCGATCTTCGGATAGCGTTCGGCGAAATCCCGCGAATAGCGCCGCAAAAACGATAATTCGCGCTCGTAATACGGCAGCAATTCTTCCATCGACGACCCCGAACCTCAATGTTTCCTGCCGGACCCTGATCCTCCACCGCGCGGTCCGGCCCGCTCGGCGGCTCGATTTACGGCATTCGCGCCGCGCGTGCGCGCGTGACCGAATACTGCAGCGTCGACGGCTGCAGCATCGCGTCGAAACTGACCGGCTCCTCGGCCGGATGCACGACGAGCAGCGCCTGAATCGCGAAGTAGAGCGCGTTGGTCGACTGCTCGTTCAGCTCGAACGTCACCTGCACCTGCTGCAGCCGCGGCTCGTGGCGCGCGATGGCCTGCTGGATCGACTTGCAGATGAATGCGCGGTCGTAGTGACTCGCGAGGCTGAGCCCCGCGAAATCGTTCAGCCCGTACGTCAGCACCGATTTCTGGCATTCGGGCAGTTCGGCCAGATCTTCCTCGGTGTGCGCGACACGGGTATTGAGGATCGCCTCGACGTCGCGGGCGACCGTGTTCTTCAGCTCGTCCAGCGACAATTGCCGCATCGCTGCCGAGGCCGGCAGATGCGGTTCGTCGTCGAACAGCTTGTCGAGAAAACTCGGTTCGAAACGTTTCATCGGCCGGTACGCGAAGCGAAAACGGCAACGGGACGCAGCGCGTCCCGTTGCCGCAGCCGACCTTAGACCGCGTAGGTCTTGTCGTTCTTCGTCAGGCTCCACGCGCCCTGCGTGTTGCCGCCCTGGTTGCCGCCGATCTTCTGCTGCGTCTGCTTCCACTGCACGGCCGCATACTTCAGCGAGAAGGTTTCGACCGGCAGGCCTTCCTTGCGCACGCTCGGCGCGATGCTCGAAATGATCACGTACTTGAGCTTGACCTCGAGATACTTGACGCGCTGGCCTTCGCCGTCCGAACGCATGAAGTCGATCGTGACTTCATCGAACGTCGTGCCGCCCGACGTGTGCTGATACAGCAGCGGGCTCGACGAATCGATTTCCTTCGTGAACACCATGTCGCCGTGCTCGCAACGCTCGGCGGTCAGGCCGCCCGACGTCGACGCGGTCGCTGAACGCGGCTGAACGATCGAGTGATCCCAGGACTTCACTTCGATCCAGCCCGAGTGGTCCTTGTCCGCGGATTCGCCCTTGATGGCGGGATTTCCGAATTTCAGATACAGGTCTAGCATGGCCCTTCGACTCCCCAAAGAGGTGGTTTTAACGTCCTACCCAGGCGGCCCGCCCGGGCGATCTACTCGCTTATGAATTTGCCGGTTTGGGCAGATCAGCGACAAGTCGCAGAGAAATCGAGAGTTCGTCGAGCTGGAAGTGCGGACGCAGGAACGCGACCGAACGGTACGAGCCCGGCTTGCCCGGAATCTCCGACACTTGTATGGATGCCTCGCGCAGCGGGAATTGCGCCTTTTGCTCCTGCGTCGCGTTGTCGTCGAGCAGGACGTACTGCGAAATCCACCGGTTGAGGAAGGTCTCCACGTTCTGCGCCGATGCGAAGCTGCCGATCTTGTCGCGCATCATCGCCTTCAGGTAATGCGCGACGCGCGATACCGAGAAGATGTACTGCAGCTGAGCGGACAGAACGGCATTCGCGTTCGCGCTGTCGGTGCTGTATTTCTTCGGTTTCTGCACCGATTGCGCAGCGAAGAACGCGGCGTAATCTGAGTTCTTGCAATGGACGAGCGGGATGAAGCCGAGGTCGCTCAGCTCCTTCTCGCGGCGATCGGTGATCGCGATCTCGGTCGGGCACTTCAGCGCGATCTCGCCGTCGTCGGTCTTGAACGTGTGGGTCGGCAGATCTTCGACCAAGCCGCCGCCTTCGACGCCGCGGATCGCCGCGCACCAGCCGAAGTCGTCGAACGCGGCCGTCAGCCGTGCCGCGAACGCCCATGCGGCGTTGCACCACAGGTACTTGTCGTGGTCGGTGCCGTCGACGTCCTCGACGAAGTTGAAGCGCTCGGCGGTCTGGCCGTCCTTCGGATTGAACGGCAGGCGGCCAAGGAAGCGCGGCAGCGTGAGGCCGACGTAGCGCGAATCCTCGGAATCGCGGAACGACTTCCACTTCGCGTATTCGACCGTGTCGAACACCTTGCCGAGATCGCGCGGCTTGCCGAGATCGGCGAACGATTCGAGGCCGAGCAGCTCCGGCGACGCCGACGCGATGAACGGCGCATGCGCGGCCGCCGCGACGCGCGACATCTGCTCGATGAAATACATGTCTTCCGGCTGGCGCGAGATCTCGTAGTCGCCGATCAGCGCGCCGAACGGCGAGCCGCCGAACGTGCCGAATTCCTCTTCGTAGACTTTCTTGAACAGCGCGCTCTGATCGAACTCGCTCGCCCCCTTGAAGTCGCGCACGAGGTCGCGCTTCGGTGCGTGCAGCGCCTTGATCTTGATCGTCTGGCCCGTGTTGCTTTCCTTGACCAGATAGTCCAGGCCGCGCCACGTGCTTTCGAGACGCTGGAATTCCGGCGCGTGCATCACCGCGGAGAGCTGCGACGAAATCAGGCGGTCGAGCTCCGCGACGCGCGCGTCGATCGTCGCCGACAGATTGTCCGACACGATCACCGTGCCGTCGAGCACCTGATGCACGAGTTCGCCGATCAGGTCCTTCGCGCGCGCATGCTCGGAATCGGATTTCGCGACCTTGCTCTTCTCGACGATCTCGTCGAGCAGCGAAGTCCCGGCGGCGTATTCCGCGCCGCTCGCTTGGGCCGCAGCCGTTTGCTGGTTCATCTCAACACTCCGTCGTCATTCGCCGTCTTTGTCGCTGCCCGTGCCCTTCGCGAGCGCCTGCAGCTGCTGCGTGTTCTTCAGCACCTCCGACAGCAGATCCTCGAGCTTGTCGTTGCCCGCGAGCTTGTTGCGCAGGTCGGCGAGCTTCGAGCGCGCCTCGAGCAGGCGGCGCAGCGGCTCGACCTGCTCGACGACCTGGTCCGGCGTGAAATCCGACAGCGAGCGGAACTTCAGATCGACCGCGAACTTGCCGCCTTCCGGGCTCAGGCGGTTCTCCACCTGGAACGCGGCGCGCGGCTCGATCGCCTTCATCACGTCGTCGAAGTTGTCGCGGTCGATGTTGACGAACTTGCGATCGCGCAGCTTCGGCTGCTCGACCTCCGACTGGCCCGCCAGATCGCCGATGACCCCGACGACGAACGGCAGCTCCTTCACCTCGATCGCATCGCCCTTCTCGACCTCGTAGGTCAGCTGGACGCGCGGCGGCCGTATTTTCTGCAAGCTTTTCTGAATGCTTTCTTTCTTGGCCATCGACGGCTCCCAGGTTGGTTGTAGTTGGTCGGCCCGCTCAGCGAAGCGCGCTGAAAGGATCGGCGCCGCCCTTCTGCGGCGCGGCAGCCGGCGTCGGCGTAGTGGCTGCCGCCGTCGGCGCGTCGGCGGCCGGTGCAGCACCGCCCTTCGGACGATGCACGGCGCGGCGCGGCGGCCGCGGCTTCGCGACGCGCTGCTCGGGCGGGAACAGCGCCGACTCGCCGAGCGTTTCGCGCAGCTGCTTCGCGAGCGCCTGCGCGTCGGACTTCGCATCGCCCGCGAGCGATGCGTCCTGGCGCAGTTCGCCGAGCGACTGCGTCGCGATACGCAGGCCCGCGACCGCGAGCACGCTCTTCGCCTGGCGGTCGGTGGCGTCGCGCTGCAGTGCTTCCTGCGCGGCGACGATCGCCTGGCCATAGTGGTTCTGGGCAAACTGGATCTGCGCGATGCGCGACCACGGCTCTTCGCGCGTCGGATCGGACTTCGCGAGCTGCTGGTACAGGCCGAGTGCCTTGTCCTGATCGCCCGACTTTGCAACCGCGTCGGCATCGGCCAGCGACTTGTTGAATGCTTCGGCGCTCGGCGGCGCGGACGGCTGGCTCGCACAGCCGGCAATCACGCCGCAAGCCAGCACTACCCCAGACAGTTTTGCGAAGAGACGGTCTTTCATCGTTATATCCACCGGCGCGTGAGTATTAAAATCGTTCGGAAAGTGGTTCTTTTGCTTTGCAAGAAGCGCGCGGGTATAGTACCGATCAATTTTTCATTATTCAATCGCCGCGTGCAGAGTAATTCCTTTTAAATCCGGGCGCTACCCCCTCGAATCGGCTCTCGCCGCAGCTTCGCGGTTGCATTTCGCTCGTCCGGAACGCGCAAGTTTTACTTGCGCGGCACGCCGCGCGCGGGGCAACGGAAAAATTTTCCGGGCGTTCGACGGAGGGCGTCCGCGGTTAATGGTCGACCAATGGAAAGCCGGGCATATGCGAAAAACGCAGAAATACCCGACAGTTTTGACAGCGGAGTAAAGGCGGCACGCCGGAAACATGATGAGATCGCCCATGATTCGCTATGCGCTGCCGCTGATTGCCTGCGCGCTCCTGGCCGGATGCGCGGCCGCCCCGCTGCTCGGCTCGGCCGCGAGCGCGGTGATGCAGGCCGCCGGCGTCGGCAAGCCCGACGTGCCGGACGCGCAGAAGCCGCCGCGCAACATCGGCCTGACGCTCGCCGCGGCGCCGAACCTGAATGCGGCCAACGACAACAAGCCGCTCGCGCTCGTCGTGAGGCTTTATGCACTGAAAGATCCGACGTCGTTCCAGCAGGCGCCGTTCGACGCATTTACCGATCCGACCAAGGAAAAGGCCACGCTCGGCGCCGACTTGCTGAACGTGCGCGAAATCACGCTGATTCCGGGCCAGCGCTATAACGCGACCGAAAAAGTATCGCGCGAGGCGCAGGCATTCGGCGTCGTCGCACTGTTCCGCGATCCGGCGATCCAGCGATGGAAATTGACGTTCGATCCGGCGAAGTCGGAGAAATCCGGCATAATCATCGGCCTGCATAATTGCGCGATGACGGTCACGAACGGCACCGTGATCGCACCGCAGCAAGGTGCGCCTTCGCAACCGCTGAATTTGCTTTCGTCGGTCACGTGCGGTTAAACATGACGCACGAATGTCAATTAACAAGAGTTAACAAATTGACGCTTAATTCGGGCAGGAACGAATCGATTACGTCGCAACGCCACATTAACCGGATTTGACATGAGTTATTCGGCCAAGGTGCTGTGGGGGGAAGGGCTGTTCCTCCGGCCTCAACACTTTCAGCGGCAGGACGCCTACCACGAGGCCCGCCTGTTCGAATCGATCCAGGCGATCCAGCCGTACAACTGGGGCGTGCGCTCGGTGCGGATCGACCGCGACGCGCTCGGCAGCAACGTGCTGCGCGTCGCCGAACTCGCGCTCGTGTTTCCGGACGGCGCGCTTTACGCCGCGCCGCAGGCCGACGATCCGCCGCCGCCGGTCGCACTCGACACGCTGCCCGAGGGCATCAATGAATTCGTGTTCTATCTGGCGCTGCATCCGTTGCGCGAGAACGGCACCAACTACAGCGACGACCCGTCCGCCGGGTTCACGACGCGTTTCGTCAGCGAGCAGACGAGCGTCGCCGACCACTTCACCGACGCGGCCGAAGCCGACATCACGTTCCTGAAGACGCAGGTCAAGCTGATCGCGCACAGCGAGCCGCGCGATCAGTTGCTGTCGATACCGCTCGTGCGCGTGCGCCGCACCGCGACGTCCGGCTTCGAGCTCGACGACAGCTTCGTGCCGCCGTGTCTCGCGATCGACGCGTCGCCGATCCTGCATCAGCGGCTGCGCCAGCTGATCGACGCGCTGCAGGCGAAGGTCAATGCGCTGTACGGTTTCCACCGCGAGCCGTCGAAGAACATCATCGAGTTCCGTTCCGGCGACATCGCGTCGTTCTGGCTGCTGCACACCGCGAATGCCGCGTTCGCGACGCTCGCGCATCTGCATCAGCACGCGGCGCTGCATCCGGAGCGGCTGTTCCAGGAGCTGCTGCGCCTCGCCGGCCAGCTGATGACGTTCTCGAAAGGCTATACGCTCGCCGATCTGCCCGTGTATCGCCACGACGATCCGGGCCCCGGCTTCGCGCGTCTCGACGTGATGCTGCGCGAGCTGCTCGACACCGTGATCTCGACGCGCTACTTCGCGATCACGCTCGACGAGGTGCGTCCGTCGTTCCATCTCGGCCGCCTCGATTCGGGCAAGATCGACGACAAGACGGAGTTCTATCTCGCCGTGTCCGCCGACATGCCGAGCGTCGAACTCGTCGATGCAGTGCCGGCCCGCTTCAAGGTCGGCGCGCCCGACGACGTCGACAAGCTCGTGCTGTCCGCGATGCCGGGCGTGCGGCTGTCGTATACGCCGCAGGTGCCGCCGGCGATTCCGGTACGACCGGGCGCGTGCTACTTCGCGCTCGATTCGCGCGGTGCGCTGTATGAGCGCATGCTGCAGGCCCAGTCCGCGATGATCTATGCGCCGACTGGCATCAACGACCTGAAATTCGAACTGATCGCGGTCACATCATGAGCTACGCGCCTTCCCTGTTCGGCGACAACGCGCCGGCCTCGCTGCATACCCCCGCGTCGACCGACGCCGCGTTTCAGGCGCGGTCGCTGCTCGACCTGCTGTACGACGGCTTCTTCATGCTGTTCCTGCTGAAGAACGGCCGCGAGCCGGCCAGCGCGAGCGAGTTCAGCACGCGGATCCAGGAATTTCTGTCGGATTTCGAGCGCGGCGCGAAGAAGCTGAACATCGCGGCCGAGGACGTATATGCCGCGAAGTTCGCATACTGCGCGGCCGTCGACGAGATGGTGCTGTCGTCGCAGTTCAAGATCCGCGCGGACTGGGAGCGCCGGCCGCTGCAGCTCGTGCTGTTCGGCGAGCAACTCGCGGGCGAGAAGTTCTTCCAGTATCTCGAGGAGTGCCGCGCGCAGGGCGCAGCCCGGCTGCAGTCGCTCGAGGTGTTCCATATGTGCCTGCTCCTCGGATTCCGCGGCAAGTATCTGCTCGAAGGGCCGGAGAAGCTTGCTTATCTGACTGCGCGGCTCGGCGACGAAATCGCGCACATGAAAGGCAAGCGCGCGCCGTTCGCGCCGCATTGGCCGCTGCCCGATCAGATCGCGCATCGGTTGAAGCGCGAGGTGCCGGTGTGGGCGATCGGCGCGGTGTTCGCGCTCGTCGCGCTGCTCGGGTATCTGGGGCTGAATACGTATCTGAAAGACAAGACGCTGCAGGCGCTGGCGCCGTATTCGCAGGTGATCAAGGTCGGGCCGGAGTCGGCGAATTTGACGATTTCGTTGCCCTGAGGCTGCGCTTCTTCCAGCGCTGTTGAGGACCGCTCGGCGGTCCTTTTTTACTGTGCCGCCCGGCGCGCTTCGTCAGAGCAGAATGAAGTCGTCGTTGTCGACGTAGAACACGAACGCATCGAACAATTGCACCACGCTCGGTTCGTCGACTTGGTCGTGTGCGTTGATCACGATCTGCTCGATCGTCGTGCTGTTCAATGTGATGCGCCAGCGGGGTTGCGGTGCCGCGACGTCGGCTTCGGCCTGCTTCCTGTCCTCGATAAATTCGCCCTCGGTGTCGGGCGTCCATGGCATCGGCGGCAGGCAAAGCCATCCGGAGAAATCGCCAGGGTGTTCAAGAACGTGTTTCAGCGACACGGCGGTCGAGACGGCGGTCAACATGGGGCGCGCGGTTGAAATCTGGACAAGTACGGGTTACGTGGCGCCGACATGTTAGCGGCAAACGGCACTTTTGTTTGCCGTCATTGCCTGTGAGGGCTGCGGGACGGACCGCCAGGCGCGTCTTCCGCGCGCCTCGCTGCCCGCTTTTGCAGTAATGGTGGCCGTTATAGACCGTTGCCCGTTATACGGACCGTCTCGGATGACGGACAGTCCTTCCACGAGATTGCCAGCCGGCGATTTGACTTCATCCTCGGCGAGCGCCGGTTGAAGCCGTCCCACTCGTATTCCTGCCGCCCGCCGGTGTCCTCGGTGCGACGGTAACGAACAGCACTATCCATCGACCATGCTCATGAATACATCAGTTTGTGCGCTCGATAGCCATTGACTCACTCGTTGCCGCAATTCGACTAGGAAATCGGACCGAATGGCGAACGTATCGTCGTAAACGTTCTTCGAGTATTTCGTGATAAAAAGGTCGCACCAAATTTGCAAGACAACGGCAAACGTCGCTATGTCGGCTGAGACAGGGTTGGCCTGCCATGAGCCCGCGCCATGGCGGGCAAAAAGAATAGTGCAGGTGCTTTTGTCGAACTCCCCGATAATCGGGTCTCCACTTATCTGTCCAAGCACGAGCCATTCATCCTTCCAGTCGGGCAAGACCTTTCCAGAGGCATCGACGCGATATCCGATCTGCCCGCTCTCCAACGTCATCTGGCTTCCGTACAAGTGAAGCTCCTCCGCGGACCAAGGAATTCTCAGATCGGCTCCCTGCAAGGCCGACGTCCAAGTGGCAATTTCCTTGCTCTCAAATAATGTCGATGCGGTCGGTGCGGTCACCTGATGAGCTACATCTCCGTGCGCACCGATAATCTCACGCACCCGAAGAAAAGCTCCATTTTCGCCCTTCATTTCAAATAAGCTCATGATGTGGACCAGTCATTTGGCGGCAATTCATTGCTCCGGCAGTCTCGCAATCATGTACTCCAGCCTGCATGACGTGCCGCGGGATAAAAGTTCCCGGCACGTTGCCTCGGCCCCGAGGCGCTCCAGATATCGATTAAGGGCTGTCGATGTGACCGTAGGTCACGCTCTCAATATGAATCCAATCGCATGAAAATTCCAGAACAGCTTGGCTCCCACAAGCGAATCGGACTGACACCCGCTCGTCAACATCTTTTAACTCCACTTCGTCGATGACATTTTGCTGTCCCTATCGAGAAAACACGAGCTCTGCCGTGCCAATAAACGCAACCGCAATATAAATCCCATCATAATTCTTCGGTCATCTCGCAGGAGGCGTTATTGCCCCGCTTCGTTACCAGCTTAACCAAAATTCTCGGCTCATCTCGCGCAACTCGAACCTCAGTTGACTCCGCACCAACAAACGAAGGAAGTTCTCCATAAATTGAAGCAATCGCCTGGGGATTTATTATTCTCGTCGTCATATTCACTTCCTATTCCGACAGTTGAAGTAGTAGAGGTCGTCCATGCCGCCCACCTTAACCGTCCGACTGTTTTCTTCGCGCCGAACGTTGTGGTGGGGCGGTTGATCTCCAACGCCACTCTGATTGCAACAATGACCTGCCGAGTGACTCAGAATAATCACGAAATGATGCGTCGTTGAGCCTAATGTGACGAGGCATCTCGACATCGAACGATGGTCTGCCCAGCGTCAAACCCAGCGAGCACGTCCACCGCTCCTTCAACTTCGTCGGTCGCAAGATTTCTGTCTCGTCGAGATATCGCCAAGGGCCACTGCAAGTAGCCCTTGACGTCTAATTATTAGCCTTGATGCGAAATGCGTCCTTCAGCGTTACTTCATCGCCCAAATCGCCATCTTCGAAGCATCTAACGACCCCACTACCCAATGCTCGTTGCATTAAATTGTACAAAGTCACTGATCTAAAATTAACTTCCAACCACACCGATCGATCGCCATCTTGAGTCAGCCTAACATCATACTCAGCCTGACTCTGTAGCTCTCGATCCTTCAAGCAGACGCCCTGTGCTTGTGCCTTTATGCAGGCATCACTCGACTTCAATGAATCTATAACATGCTGCACTAAATCAGCATCTTCAAACACCAATCTATATTCGTAACTCATGATCCGTGAGGCCTCCCTCGAACGGTTGGGAAATCAGCAGGATTGCGGATACCAATGTGCGTCTCATTCGGATCCAGCGACACAAACCCACGATCATTAAGTTGATTTCCTGCAGGATCTTCCTTGTGGACGTGCGCGTTATTTCCCGATCTATAAGGACAAGGACACTTGTTGCCGTATTTGTGAACTCGGACCTCCGATCCATCCACATGCTTCCAAGTCTCGTTTACGCCATTGTCTTTCGTTTTGGTGAAACCCGCATCATTCAGTACTGACCCGACGCGCGGTACACTTCGCCCTTTCATCCGTGGCAAATCGGATGCAGCAGACAGCCCGAACGGGTCGATCCAGCTTATCGGACTCGGCGCGTACTGGTAGACGTTGATCCCACCAGCCAGTCCGATCGGATCCTTAGAGATGAATCGCCCACTGCTCGGATCATAGTATCGATACCGGTTGTAATGCAGCCCCGTCTCGCCGTCCTCTTGCTGCCCCTGAAACCGCAATGGATTCCTCGGTACGATCTCCGCCGCTTTCGACGCGCGCGCAATCACTTCCCGCGCTTCGCCCCACGCCTCGTACGACGCCTCCCAAACGACGTCTCCGTCGTCGTCCGTCAGCAGTTGCGGCGTGCCGATCTGATCGCAGTGGTAGTAGAACAGCTTCGCGTCCGACCGTCGCTCGGGCACTTTCTGCAGCGGATCCTCCTCCGGCACATATCGATCCGTGCTCGTCCACTCCGGCGTCTCGATTCCATCGACCGCCTCCGCCACATACTGCACCAGCGGCACGAACGTACCCGGCTCGTACAGATAGTGCGTCCCGCGCGCGCCATCGCTCTCGTACGCCAGCGTATCGCCATCCCACCCGAACACCGTTCGCTCGCCGTTCACCTCCTTCGCGATCCGGCGACCGAACGGATCGTAGAAATACCGCGCCAAACTGTGCCGCGACGTCTCCGCAACCCGCGCCGACAACAGCCGGTTAAACCCGTCCCACTCGTACTCCTGCTCGCCCGCAGGTGTCCGCTTGCGCACCAGATTGCCGCGCGCGTCGTATTCGAAGTGCATCCCTGCATAGGACTTCAGCAGATTGCCCAGCACCTTCGGCACCTGCGCCGGCAACGTGCTTTCGGGCCGCACCGGGTTCGGCCTCGACACCGGCGCCTCGCTCGATCGCACCGGATCGACGATGTTGCTCGCCGGATCGAACGCGAACCGTTCCGTCGCGACCGGGCTGATCGCCTCGATCAGCCGGCCGACCGGATCGTACCGGTAGTCGGTGCCGCCCTTGCGGCTGTCCTCGATCCGCGACAATTGCCCCGCCGCGTCATAGCGATACCGCCGCTCGGCAAGCGGCGCGGGCGACGCGGATCGTCGAATCGTCTGTTGCAGCACGCGTCCCGCCGCGTCGTAATGCGTACGTTGCGCGACCTTGCTCGACAGCATCCGCGCCGTCTCGCGATGCAGGTCGTCACGCTCGAACTGGACGCGCTCCTCGCCGTCCAGGAGCATCCCGTGTACGTGCCCGGAACCGTACATCAGCCAGTCGACGACGTGGCCGTCCGGCCGGACCGTCCGACGCCGGTTGCCGAGTTCATCGTATTCGTGATGCCACACATAGCTGCGCCGTTCGCCGAACAGGTCGTACGCGTGATGTTCGCGGACGAGATTGCCGACCGGATCGAAGAAAAACTGCAGGCGGCTGTACCGGTTCACCGCTTCGATCAGTCGCCCGCTCCGGTCGTACGCAAACCTCTCGTCGCTGTCGCCGGATACGCGCTTCAGCAGCCGGCCGTTCGCGTCGAGATCCATCGACGTCACGCAGCCGGCTTCGTCGACGGACACGAGGCTGCCGCTTTCGTTGTCGTACTGATAACGCGTCGACTTGCCGTCGAAGCTGATTTCTTCGACCAGACGTCCCGCAGGATCGTAGTGGAACCGGTACGTCGCAAAGTTCGCATCGGTCAGCGCGGTCAGCCGCCCGAGACGATCGTAGCGATACGCAATCGTCTGTCCCAGCGCATCCGCGCGGCTGGCGACGCGCCCGGCGGCGTCATAGCTGTATCGCGTCGACCGGTTCAGCTGATCGGTGTGCCGCAGCAGCCTTCCCTCGGCGTCGTACTGCACCTGCTCGACACCGGCCGGCGAACGAATTTCCGCCAGTTGACCGTTCGCGCCGTAACCGTAGGCGATCGCGCCACCGGACGCATCCTTGGTCTCGATCACGCGGCCGATGTCGTCGTACCGCCACTCCATCTTCTTTCCGGAGCAGTCCGTGTAGCCCGTGAGCTGACCGGCGTCGTTGTATTCGAGCATCTTCGAGCCGCCCTTCGCGTCGACGATCTGCGTCGGCAATCCCTTGTCGTTGTACGCATATTTCGTCGTGCGCCCGAGCGGATCGAGCTCCTCGACGAGATTGCCGGCGTCGTCGTACTTGCGTTGCCACACGTGCCCGTTCGGATCGACGAGCCGGATCATCTGATCCTTGTCGTCGTATGCCATCTCGACGATGCTGCCGTCCGCGCGTTCGTGCCACGTACGGTTGCCACGCGCGTCGTAACGCATCTGCTCGATACTGCCGTCCTGCAAGATGTGGAGCGTCAGATCGTTGTGCTCGTCGCGCCGGAACCATTCCTCGGTTCCGTCCGGATACGCGATCCGGTAAACGTACCCGCGGACGTTGTAGTAGTAGCGCGTCACCTGACCAAGCGCGTCGGTCACGTAGGTCAGCCGGATGTTCGGATGCCACGAAAGGCGGATGTCGAGGCTGCCGTCGTCCGCGTACTCGTGTACGCACTTGGCGTGCGCGTTGTCGTCCGCGTCGGCACCGTCCCATTCGAGCGTCATTCCGCGCCCCGTACGGTCGGTATAGCGCGTGACGAGGTGTCGACGGTACTCGTAGCGCCAGCTGTTGCCGTGCCGGTCGGTCGCCCGCACCAGGTCGCCCGCTTCGTCGTACGCATAAGATGCCAGTGCGCGACGCTTGCCGTCCTCCAGGACTTGCTCGATCGATACGATCCGCCCGTGCTTGTCGTGCTCGAACGACAGCACGTTGCCGCCGGCATCGATCAGTCGCGCCACGCGATCGAGCGCATCGTAGTCGAGCGTGATCGTATTTCCCGCACGGTCCTTCTGCATTGCGAGGCGGAACGCGGTGCCGCGCCGCTCATACACGAGCAGTACGTCGTGACCGTATGCGATCGTCGCCCACGTCTCGTCGAGGCGCGACAGCGTCAGGTTTTCCGCGAGATCGTCGTGCACGCCGCCGACTGCAAGGGCCGGATATTCAATGCTGCGTCCGCTGGCGTCGCGGTAGAACCAGGTGTCGCCTTCGACATCGATGCGGGTTGTGTACGGCGTGAGCCACCGCGCGCCGAGTTCGCCGTCGTCGTATGCGGACAGGCGCGAGCGATACGTTCGCGCCCATACGAGCGGAAGCGCGCCGGGCAATTCGAAGTCGGTATGCGTAAACGTCTCGTCGCCGAACGCGAAATCGATCGAGCCGGGCGAAGCGATCGGACAGCCTTTGCACGGGCTCGCACCTGCACCGGCCGCCTTCGTCTCTTGTCCGATTGCACCGAGCGGCTGCTGCGGACGCTCGTGCTGTGCTTGCCCCTTGCCGCCGGGCGGCACGTCCGCCGCCCTTTCATGCAGCTTCGCTCGCGCGCGCACGCGAGCCACGGCCTCGAGCAGCTGCGCGATGAGCCACAGCATCTTGCCTTCTTCGCTGCCGTTCAAATCGCGGATCGCCTTCGCGACTTTCGGCGCTTCGGTCTTCAGGAACGCGACGATGTCGCGGAACGGTTGCAGCCACGAGTCCGGCGCGAGTTTCGCGGCCGTCCCGGCCACCGCGTTTCCGGCTTCCTTCCCCAGCGCGACCGAGCCTTCGTAGCCGTACTCGATCGCGTCGACCACGAGCATCGGGTTGTACCAGGACCGTTCGTCCATTTTTCGGGCGATCTGCTCGGTGCGCCGCACGTTCCCGCTGCTGTCGAAAAGCTGCCCCTGCAGCGCGAGTTCGAGTCCGTTCGCGATGCCGACCATCAGTTCCTGCGCTTTCGCCGCGCAGTCGTTGAGCAGCTCGACGAGGACTTGCTGCAAGGTCTTCAGAAAGCTCTCGATCTCGCTCGCCGCCGCGGCATTGACGTGCGTGACCAGCACGGAAATGAGCGCCGCCCCGAGGTTGCCGCGCGACACGAGCAACTGGTTGCGCACGAGCGCCAGCAACGGACGCGCCGACATCCGGAACGACGCCAGCGGCGGCGGAACCGGAATGACGCCGATCAAGTTGATTGCAAGTCCAAGGTAATCGAGCAAGTCGGCGCTGCGCTTCTCGATGATCGTCACGATGTCGCACACCGCGTCGTAAAACGCCATCAGGTTACCGATGATCGGCACTGCGCTCGCGACGGTTTTGAGATCCTCGAACGAAATGTGATTGCCGCTGATGCTGAGCAGCCACTGATTGATGCGATCGCCCCCCGCCGCGACATCCTTCGTCGAAATGTCGCTGAGCCAGGAAACGGCCTGTTCCCTCTCGGCACCCGGTGGAAGTTCTTGTCCCATGTCGTTGTTCGTTCGATTCGCGATTCGTTGTGCTCGACGGCTAACACGCCGCCCTCTCAGGATTGCAGCGGTCCGCCGAAGCCGCTCGTCGGCAGTTTGATGCCGCTGACCGCAGTGGACGCGACCGCCGTGGCGCCCTTGCCCGCGACGCCACCGACGTCGGGCAACGCGTGCTGCAGCGCGCCGGACGCCGCGTTCGCAGCCGGCATCGCCAGCGCAGCGAGTCCGCCTTGTCTTGCGGCCTGCACCATCCCGGCCACCTGCCTCGCGGCGCCGCTCAGGCTCGACGCCGCCTGTATCGCCGAGGCGGCGCCCGCGCCGCCGACCGCAGTCGCCGCGGCCGGCAACGCGGAGCTCGCCAGCCCACCCAGCGCAGCGCCCGCACCGCCGCCGCTCGCCAAGCCCATCGCTGCGGTCGCGGCGGCAGGCGCCAACCCTTGCAACTGGCTCGCAAGCTGCCCCGTCGCCGCAACCTGTGCGGCTTCGGGCGAAGGCGCAACAGGCTCGACCGGCCACTGCGGGTGCTTGAAGTAGTTCGCCGGTTGATCGGACTCGCGCGGCTCCTTCCCGAACTCGACACGCACGGCGCCGGGCGGCAGCCCGCTCACGACCGTATAGCCGCTGTTGTCGAGCGCGCCCTTCTTCAGCACGGCGCCATTCACGTCTCTCACCGTGAACAGTCCGCCCTTGACCGCCTCGCCGTTCGCGTACTTGTGAAACAGCTCCAGTTGCCCCGGCTGGTCCGGCCGCGGGCTCGGAAGCGGATAGCCCATGCTCGCCGGCCCGGCGAACGTATGCGATGCGCCCTTCACGTCGATCTTCCCGGGCGCATGCACCTCGATGTTTCCATCCTTGATACGGATGTACGCGCCGCCGCTCGTCAGCAGAATCCCCTGATCGGCCGCGATCTCGATCCGATCGGTGGCGGATACCACCTTCACCGCCTTCTGTGCGGTCACTTCCACGTTGTCCGACTGCGCCTGGATCTCCACCTTGCCCTTGCCCGCGAACAGCTTCATCCCCGCGTTCTGCACGAACAGACTCAGCTTCTGACCGATGCTCGCAATCAGCGATTTACCCGCCGCGACGTGCACGCTCTGCCCGGTCGCGACGTTCACGTGATCGTTCGCGACCAGGTGCACCGACTGCTGCGTCGACATTCCGATCCCCGACGGGCTGCCGAACAGCATCACCGGCTCCTTGAACGCATTCGCGCTGCCCGTTCCGCCGCCCGCCGTGCGCCCGCCCGACGCATTGCCCGACACGCTGCTTTGCGTCGCATCGGCGAACGCGCGCATCGCGTCGTGCGCTTCCTTCAGGCTTTCCGCCTGATGCTGTTCGCTCACGCTCGACATCGCCTCGAGCAGGCCCTCGCCCGTCACCAGTTGCTGCTGTGCTTCCTTCACGTCCAGCGGCTGGCTGTTCGGCGCTTTCGGGTGCGTAGTCACGTACAGCCCTTGACTGGCCCGCACCGCGCCGTACGCGTCCGAGCGCAGATCGAACCCGCTGCCCAGGTACGACCCGCGCGCATTGCCGTTCTGGTCGATGATGTAGCCCAGGTGCAGCAGGCTGTTCGCGGTGCTGCTCATCAACTGCACACGGTTCTGCCCGGTTGCGTCGTCCATTACGAGCTGGTTGTAGCCGCTGCCCGCGTATTCCTTCGATCGATACCCGGACAGGATCCCGTCGCTATGCCACTGCGGCCGCTTCGCGCCGTTGTATACACGGCCCACGACCAGCGGCCGATCGCAGTCGCCGCCGACGTAGTCGATCAGCACTTCCTCGCCGATACGCGGCACGTGCACGCCGCCGTAGCCGCCGCCGGTATCCGACTGCACGACGCGCATCCAGCACGACGCGTTCTCGTTGCCCGGATTGACGCGGTCCCATACGAACTGCACGCGAATCCGGTTCAGCTCGTCCGTATAGACTTCCTCGCCCGGCGGCCCGACGACGATCGCCGTCTCGAGATGCATTTTCGGCTTCTCGTGTTCGAACGCGCTGCGATACGGCACGCTCGCGCGCTGCGCTTCCACTTCGACGAGATAGAAGCCCGCCGAGCCGTCCGCATGCGGCACACGAAACGCCGGGTCGGCGCCATGGCGTTCGCTCGCGTGCGCGAGCACATCGCGCAGGCTGTGCGGAAAGTCGGCGCCGCCGGTCGCGACCGGCAGATTGTTCTCGATCCACCATGCGACTTCGATTGTTGCGAACTCGCGCTGATCGGCCGGATCGCGATCGTGTTCGGGATGATCGGCCAGCGTGAAGCGGCGGCCCGCATCGATCGCACGCACGCCACCCGCGCCATGAAAGCGCTTCGCCTGCGACTCCCATTGCTCCATGCGAATCTTCGTCAGATGATCGCCGCGCGATTGATCGAGGTATGTGTACGCACCGGTGTACTCGTACACCTGCAATTGATCGGGCAGTTCGCCCTGGCCGCCCATCGTCGGCAAAGACGTACCCTTCGGGTTCGATGGCTGCGATGGATTTTTGTAGTCGAACGTGCGCGTCGTGCGCGTCACGCTTTGCAGCGTGCGCGTGCCCGACCACTGCGTGAACGCGTCGATCTCGCTCGCTGCTCCGCCGCGATAGAAGCGAACCGTTTGCGGCGACAGCGGCGCGAACGCCTGCAGGTTGTCCGTGATCACCAGCGTGTGCGACTTGCCATCGTCCGCCTGCTGCCATGCGCAGTACAGGCCCTCGTCCTCCATCAAGCGATGCATGAAGTTCCAGTCCGTTTCGCTCTGTCGCGTGTACGAGCGGACCGGCAGCGGCTTCGACAGCGCGAACCGGAAATGCCCTTGCGCCTGCGGATGGCGATTCAGCACGTCGGAGATGATCTGGTCGACCGCCGTGTCGCTCCAGATGCGCTGATCGCGGCGAAACTTCAGGAAATGGGTGAAATCCGCGAAGGTAAGCTGGTACGTCGTCAGCCCGCCGTCGGCGCCGAGCCGCCGCGCGGTATGTACGTAGCCGTTGATCGGCCGATAGCTGCGATCGCCTTGCTGGAGCCACAACGTGACGGGATGCGCGATCAGTTTTTTAAGTTCCAGACCGCCATCCGCCGCCAGCAGGTCGAGCGTGAACTCGTACGCGCGTCCGATGCGCGAGCGGCCCGCCGCGCGCTGCACCGTCAGTACGTCGGCTCCCAACGGCGTATCGAGCTTCAACAGCCGGTCCTGCTGAAGCAACCCGCCGCGCAATGCGGCTATCGTGTTCTGCATGTTCATGGCTACGGCCTTTTCTTCTTTTGGCGCGCCCTCGGACGGCGCGAGCGTTCGACTTCGCTCGCGCGATTTTACATATAAATTTCGGCGTTTCTCGTAAAACTGACGCGATTTAAAAGTGCGTCATCCGGGGTTTCGAAAGCGTTTCCGGTACACCGGTTACCTCGACCCGGCAGCCCTCTCCCGCCGCTGAAATCGATTGCAATCAGGGCCAATTCGACTTTCGGCGCGGCGCGGTTGCGAGTAGGGTCCTACGTGCACGTATTGCGGCCGGCCCTTGGCCGGTGCCCGGCCCTTTCCCACACCACACGGAAACTGGAGATCTGCAATGAAACGTTCGAAGTTCCTGCTGTCGGGCCTGCTGCTCGCGTCGGCCCTCGGTTTTACCGCCGTCGCCGCGCATGCCGAAGACCTGCTCGATTCGGTGAAGAAAGCCGGCGTCCTGCGCGTCGGCCTCGAAGGCACGTATCCGCCGTTCAACTCGCGCGGCACGTCGGGGCAGCTCGAAGGTTTCGACGTCGACGTCGCGAATGCGGTCGCCGGCAAGCTGGGCGTGAAGACGCAGTTCATTCCGACCGAATGGAGCGGCATCATCGCGGGCCTGCAGGCCGGCAAGTTCGACGTGATCGTGAACCAGGTGACGATCACGCCGCAGCGCAAGGAAGCGCTCGACTTCAGCGAGCCGTACACGTATTCCGCCGCGCAGCTGATTCAGCGCAAGGACGACAAGCGCGACTTCAAGTCGCTCGAAGACTTCAAGGGCAAGAAGCTCGGCGTGACGCTCGGCACCAACTACGACCAGATGGCGCGCAGCGTGCCGGGTATCGAGGTGCAGACGTATCCGGGCGCGCCGGAGAAGCTGCGCGATCTCGCGGCGGGCCGCATCGAGGCGACGCTCGACGATCGGCTGATGCTGCCGTACATGATCAAGACGTCGAATCTGCCGCTGCGCGCAGGTGCGGTGCTGAACGGCGGCAAGCAGGAAATGGCGATCCCGTTCCGCAAGGGCAATCCGAAGTTCGAGAAGGCGATCAACGATGCGCTGGAGTCGCTGCGCAAGGACGGCACGCTGAAGAAAATCTCGATGCACTGGTTCGGCAGCGATGTGACGGTGCCGGTCGCGCAGTAAGCGTTTCGAGTCGCCGGGGTGACGGGTCGAGGCGGTGTTTCGCGGCGTCACGCGCTTCGTTGTGCCGCTTCGACGACGAGCGCGCGACGCGTGAGGCTGCCGCGCTCCGTCACGCCGCTTCGTCGAAACGTGCGAGCAGCATCTGTCCGATCGGCGTGAGCGCCGGGCGCGCGGCGACCGCGCTCACGCGCATCTGCGTGTGGTCCACCAGCTGCTTTTCGACGAGCACGGCAAACGCCGGATTCGTCGGGTCGACGCTGTCCGGCGCACGGGCGACGCGCAGCAGCATCGAAAATTCATGCGGGCTCAACATGGTTGCCGTCTCCTGATCGACTGCGATCCGGCGCGGATCGGTGTCGATCGTGTTGTAGGGTGAAATGGGCAATGCCGGTCGCATGGGCATGCAGGCCAGGAACGCGGTTTCGAGCGACCGGTGACCGTTCTGACGCTCGTCGGCGGAGGACGCCTATAACCGTGGCCCGGACTGAGGGCGGCGACGAGAAGGTCCCACAGTATGGGCAGATCGTGACGGCGACGTGACAGGAAAACGGGGCGCAACGGCGGTGCGATAGTGCCGTTTCAGGCGAAGTGTGGCTGTTGCGGAAATTCCGTAACCCGTTCTTCGGTTGGGTGCCGCTGGAGGCCATGTCCGAGCGACCCGAGTGAGTACAAATCGTTTGAAGCTCTCGGCGGTTCCGAGCCGTGGCCGATTTCCCAATGGCGGTTTCCGCATTCTTCTCGGCGTTATACGGCAGCGCTTCACGTTCAATTGGAAACGCAGTCCGAGGTAGCCGATACGGACACCAACGCCCAAACGAAAGAAGCGCATTCATAAGATAATGTCGCGCGATTGAAAGGCGAGCCGGGGCCGGCGCGACCACCAACAAGAAGAAGCGGACCACAAGTTTTGAACAGACGGAATTTTTTGACAGCGGCGGCGCTGATGCCGCTGCTCGGGGCATGCGGTCGCGATCAAGTGGCCGCGAAATTTGAGCCGCGGCAGATTCTCTCGGCGCCTTTGCCGAACGACGGGCGCCACCACGAGCTGACCTTCGGCGACGATGGCGTAACGTTCCTGCTCGACGGCGCACCGTTCCAGATTCGTAGCGGGGAAATGCACCCAGCGCGAATCCCGCGCGAGTACTGGCGACATCGGATTCAGATGGCGAAGGCGATGGGCATGAATACCATCGCCGTGTACATCATGTGGAATTTTCACGAGACGGCCGAAGGCAAGTTCGACTTCGATACGGACCGGCGCGACGTTGACGCGTTTATCCGGCTCTGCCAGGACGAAGGCATGTGGGTGCTGCTGCGTCCGGGCCCGTACATCTGCGGCGAGTGGGACCTCGGTGGCATTCCGGCGCGCCTGCTCGCGCATGACGACATTCAGCTTCGTGTTGGATCGCACTGCGACCCTCGCTTCATGGCAGCGGCACGTGCGTACATCGCGGAGCTCGCGCCGCGCGTTCGGCCGCTCATGTCGGCGAGCGGCGGACCGATCCTCATGCTGCAGATCGAGAACGAGTATGCGAGCTACGGCAACGATGTCGCTTACCTCGAAGAGATCCGCCAGGCGTGGATCGACAGCGGCATCGCCGGCCCGTTCTTCACCGACGACGGTGTCAAGCAGCTGCAGGAAAACCGCACGGCGCTAGACGGATGCGCGATCGGCCTGAGTGGACCGAAGGCGCACGACATCGCGAAGATTCGCGACCTGTTCCCCGGCTCGACCGTCATGGGCGGAGAGCTGTATCCCGGCTTCTTCACGCATTGGGGCGATCAGAAGTTTCAGGGAACCGACGCGGACATTTCGCGCGAACTGGCCGATTTTATGAAGTACGGCCTGTCGTTCAGCATTTACGTGATTCATGGCGGAACGAGCTTCGGCTTCACGGCCGGCGCGAATCTCGATCAGGAGACCGCCGAGTATCAACCCGACATCACCAGCTACGACTACTACGCACCGATCGACGAGCAAGGCCGCGCGACGGAGAACTTCATCCGGTATCGCGAACTGATCCAGGCGCACCTGCGCGACCCACTACCGCCCGTGCCGGCCGCGCCACGGACGCTCGAGCTCGCCGGCGACTACGCATTGAATCCGTATCTGTACGCGTCGGTGTGGGACAACCTGCCGCCTGCCGTGGTAACCGCAGACGCGCCCCGGCCTATGGAGGCACACGGTCAGCACTGCGGCTTCGTCCTCTACCGCCATGACGAGCTGCGTGGAGTCGGCGGACCGCTCGCCGCGCGCGGCGTGCACGATTATGCGACCGTGTTCGTGGACGGCTCATATGTAGGGGCAATTGCGCGACCGAAGATGCCGCGCTATCTCGCCGACGGACTACGTGCGGTGCGAGACGGGGACGACGTCGAGCTTCCGGACAACGGAAACACGCCGGACGTGCTCGTCGAAGGCATGGGCCGAGTGAACTACGGCTACGACCTGATCGACCGAAAAGGCATCACGGCAACGGTTCGGTTGGGCGAACGCCCGCTGCAAGGCTGGAAGACGTATGCGCTGCCGATGGACGACGCGTATATCGCGGGACTGCAGCCGCGCTGCACCGATCCCGATCGGCCGGGCCTCTTTTTCAAGGCAACGCTGATGCTCGATTCGGTCGGCGATACGTTCCTGGACATGCGCGACTGGATCTGACCTTCCCCCTCCAAAGTATCCCACTGTAAAGTTAGTGGCGAGGCCGCAGGAGAAACCTTGTCATGAAGAAATCG
>NZ_CABVPR010000017.1 GCF_902499135.1 Burkholderia dolosa | reverse complement strand
GTGGCTCGACGGCATGCTCGCCGGCCTGTTCAGCCGCTCGACGCCCGCGCGCGCGCCCGACGCGGCCGCGCCGGCATTGCCGGCCGATGCAGCGGCGCCCGGCAGCGTGCGGATCGTGCGCGCGCGGCCGAAGGTCGTGCTGCTGTGGGCGTCGCAGACCGGCAACATCGAATCGCTGACCGAGGACTACGCGACGCAGCTGATGAACGCGGGCTTCGAGATCCGTACCGCGTGCATGTCCGACTATCCGGTCGCGTCGCTCGCCGGCGCGCAATACGTGCTGCTGATGACGAGCACGTTCGGCGACGGCGATCCGCCGGACAACGGCAGCGAGTTCTGGGACGCGCTGCAGAGCGCCGGCGCCGCGCGCCTCGACGGCGTGCACTTCGCGGTGCTCGCGTTCGGCGATCGCAACTACGACCAGTTCTGCGGCCACGGCCGCCGGCTCGACGCGCGGCTCGCGGAGCTCGGCGCGAAGCGGCTCTGCGCGCGCGTCGATTGCGACGTCGAATTCCAGCGCGACGCCGACCAGTGGCTCGAACGCGTGGTCGCGCGGATCAAGGAAGCGGACGCCGCGCTGTACGCGGTGCCGTCGGGCGGCCTCAGCGCATCCGGGCTGCTGCCGACCAAGTCGCATCCCGCGCCGTCGAAGCTCGTCGCGAACCTGCGGCTGAACCGGCCGGGCGCCGCGAAGGACACGCGCTACGTGTCGCTGTCGACCGAAGGCGCGAACCTCGAATACGAAGCGGGCGACGCGCTCGGCGTGTGGCCGACCAATTGCCCGGAGCTCGTCGACGAACTGCTGGCCGTCACCGCGCTGAAGGCCGATACGCCGGTGTCGGTGCCGGGCGTCGGCGACGTGCGGCTCGGGGACGCGCTCGCGCGCCACTTCGACATCACGCGGCCGCACCCCGATACGCTCGCGTTCATCGCGTCGCGCACCGCGAACGGCGCGCTGAAGGCGCTGCTCGCCGACGACCGCAAGGCCGACCTGAAGCAGTGGCTGTGGGGCCAGCAGCTCGCGGACGTGCTGCACGAGTTTCCGGTCGAGCTGTCGGGCGCGGAGCTGGTCGGCATGCTGAAGCGGCTGCAGCCGCGTCTGTATTCGATCGCGTCGAGTCCGAGCGCGCACCGCGGCGAGATTCATCTGACCGTATCGGCCGTGCGCTATCACAACGGCCGGCGCGCGCGCAAGGGCGTCGCGTCGACGTTCCTCGCCGATCGCGCGGAGGACGGACGCGTGCCGGTGTTCGTGCAGAAGTCCGCGCATTTCCGGCCGCCGGTGAACGGCGACGTGCCGATCGTGATGGTCGGCCCCGGCACCGGCGTCGCGCCGTTCCGCGGCTTCCTGCACGAGCGGCAGGCGCGCGGCGCGCGCGGGCGCAACTGGCTGTTCTTCGGCGAGCAGCACGCGCAGACCGACTTCTATTACCGCGACGAGCTGAGCGCGATGCACGACAGCGGCTTCCTGACGCGGCTCGATCTCGCGTTCTCGCGCGATCAGGCCGACAAGATCTACGTGCAGGACCGGATGCGCGAGCAGGGCGCCGAGCTGTTCGCGTGGCTCGAGGAAGGCGCGCATTTCTACGTTTGCGGCGATGCGTCACGGATGGCGAAGGACGTCGATACCGCGCTGAAGGCGATCGTCGCCGAGCACGGCGGGATGTCGGACGACGCCGCGAGCGACTACGTCGCGCGGCTCGCGAAGGCGCGCCGCTACATGCGCGACGTGTATTGAGCGCGATCGCGGGCCGCGCGGGCGTCGGCGTGCGAGCGCGCCGGCCACCGGCGGCGAGCGGCAGGATTCGGCGACGAACGGCAGCGAACGGCGGTAATCGGCAGCAATCAGCAGCAATCGGCGCGACGATGCATGATGGCGATTCCGCCACGAACCTACGGAGTCATCCGATGCCGGCATTTGCGCATTTCCCGATTCGCATGCTGACGATCGCCGCGTCGCTCGCGGCCGCCGCAGCGTTGAGCGCGCCCGCGTTCGGCCAGACGTCGAGCGTGCCGACGAGCACGGCCGCCGCGACGCCGGACAACGCGGTGCTGCTGACCGTCCTCCTGAAGCACGACCAGTCGCGCCCGCTCGCGGAGCTGAACGCGCAGCTCGCGAAGCAGGGGTTCTACAAGGCGTTTCCGCCGCCCGGCGTCGAAGTGGTGAGCTGGACCGTGACGATGGGCATCGGGCAGATCGTCGTGCTGCGGCTGCCGGCGTCGCGGCTGCGCGAGGTCAACCGCGTGCTCGAGGACACGGCGTGGGGCGCATATCGCACCGAGTTCTACCCGACCTACGATTACAAGGCGATCGGGCTCGCGGAGCACGACCGCGCGAAGTGAGTCGCGGCGGGCCGGCCGAGCGTGCGCCGCATCGGCGGCAGCATCGGCGACGCTCTGCGAACGTGGATGTAAGAGAAATGAAGGAATCCGCGCATGGTGTAAACGCGACGGGCCGCCGCGAAGTCGTGCGCACCCGCCGTATCGACTCGGGCGTATTTACCTTCGATGCGCGACTCGGCCGTCATTCGGCAGAAAATTCCGCGCGGTTCCCGGTATGATGCGCACCGTGCGCATCATTGGATGCGCTGCCGCCGTACGCGGCGCCCCGGTGCCCACGTGCCCGTTAACTGCTCGGGTAATCGATGAAAGATTTTGTAATAAAAGTTCCGTATACTCGCCATTTCTGATCGAGGCGCTGTCAGCCTCGTGCTTCGGCCAACCGCCCACGCAGAGCAAACCGATCCGTCGCCGCCCGGCCGTCCGGCGCCGCGACCCGCTATGCACCACCACGAATAACCTATGTCTTCCCGTCACACTGGTTCGCCCGGCCGTGCCGCGGCGATGCTTGCCCGTGTCTCGGCGCTGATCCGCAGCGAACGCGTGCTGTCGCCGCTGCTCGCACTCGGCATCGGCCTGCTGCTGATCGTGGTCTTCCAGCACCTGTCGCAATCCGTCGACTACCGGTCGGTGATCCGCCAGCTTCGCCACATGTCGGCCGGCGAGTGGGGCGCGTCGCTCGCGGCGACGGCGCTCAGCTATCTCGCGCTCGTCGCGCGCGACGCGATCGGGCTGCGCTACGTGGCCGCGCAGGTCCCGCGCGCCGCGCTGTGGATCGGCGCGATCGCCGGTTCGGCGCTCGGCAACGCGACCGGCTTCGGTGCGCTGACGGGCGGCGCGGTGCGCGCGCGCGTGTACGGCGTGTCGGGCGTCACGCCCGCGCAGGTCGGCCGGATGACGGTGTTCACGAGCGGCACGCTCGCGCTCGCGCTGGTGCTGATGACGGCGGTCGGGATGGTGTGCGTGCCGCACGCGCTCGCAGAGATGCTGCACGTCGCGCCCGGCGTGCTCGTGTGGAGCGGCGCAGCGCTGCTCGTCGCGCTGGCCGTGCTGGTGGCGATGTGCGGCAACGCGGCGCGCCCGGTCGTCACGCGCTTCAAATGGCTCGCGTTCGACGTGCCCGCGCGGCGCGATCTGGTTGCGCAGGTGGTCTACGCGGTGCTCGACGTGATCGCCGCCGGCCTCACGCTGTGGGTGCTGCTGCCGGCCGCGCCGGTCGGCTTTCCGACGTTCGTCACCGTCTATGCGGCCGCGCTGCTGCTCGGGATGATCGGCCATACGCCGGGCGGCATCGGCGTGTTCGAGGCCGCGATGGTGTTCACGCTCGGCCGCGAGGTGCCGGCGCACGCGATGGTCGCCGCGCTGATCGCGTATCGCGCGATCTACTTCGGCGTGCCGCTCGTGCTGTCGGCTGCGCTGCTCGCCGGTTTCGAGGGCCGCGCGCTGCGCAGCCGGCTCGTGTCGCGGCAGGCCGCGCGCGTGTCGCTGCTCGCACCGCTGTTCCTGAGTCTCGTCACGTTCGCGGTCGGCAGCATGCTGGTGATCTCGAGCGCGACGCCCGCGTTCTGGCATCGGATCGCGATCCTGCGCAACATCGTGCCGCTGTGGGTGCTCGAAGGCTCGCAGGTGATCTGCAGCGTGCTCGGCGTCGCGCTGCTGTTCGTCGCGCGCGGGCTGCTGCGCCGCCTCGACGGCGCGTGGTGGATGACTTTCGCGCTGACGCTCGCGAGCCTCGCGCTGTCGCTCGCGAAGGGGCTCGCGTTCGTCGAGGCAGGCGTGCTCGGCACGCTGCTCGTGCTGCTGCTCGTCAGCCGCCGCCGCTTCAACCGGCATTCGTCGCTGCTCGCCGAGCGCTTCACGCTCAGCTGGTTCGTGTCGGTGACGATGGTGCTGATGCTCGCCGTATGGGTGCTGTGCTTCGCGTTCCGCGACGTGCCGTATACGCGCGATCTGTGGTCGCATTTCTCGTTCGACGCGCGCGCGCCGCGCGCGCTGCGCGCGACGCTCGCGGCCGGCGTGTTCGTCGCGATGTTCGCGCTGTGGCAACTGCTGCGGCCGGCGCCCGGCCGCTTCGTGAAGCCGGCGCCGCAGGATCTGCGGGACGCCGAGCGCATCATCCGCGCGCAGGAGTGCAGCGATGCGGGCCTCGCGCTGATGGGCGACAAGTCGTTCCTGTTTTCCGAGTCGCGCCGCGCGTTCCTGATGTATGCGAAGTACGGCCGCACGTGGGCCGCGCTGCACGATCCGGTCGGCCCGCGCGACGAATGGCCGGCGCTGATCGGCAAGTTCATCGCGCTCGCGCACGCGCACGGCGGCCGCGCGGCGTTCTATCAGGTGCGCGCGAATGCGCTGCCGCTGTATCTGGACGCCGGCCTCACGCTGATGAAGCTCGGCGAGGAAGCGCACATCGCGCTCGACGAATTCGACCTGAAGGGCTCGCACCGTTCGCACCTGCGCTACGCGCTGCGGCGCGGCGACAAGGACGCGCTGAGCGTCGAAGTGATCGCGCCGCGCGACGTGCCGGCCGCGCTGCCGGCGCTGCGCGACATCTCGGACGGCTGGCTCGACAGCCGCGATGCGCGCGAGAAGAGCTTCTCGGTCGCCGCGTTCCACGACGGCTATCTGGCCACGCAGTCGGTGATGCTCGTGCGGCAGGCCGACAAGCCGATCGCGTTCGTCACGTTCATGACGACCGACCTCAACACCGAGGCGACGGTCGGCGTGATGCGTCATCTGCCGGAAGCGTCGCCGTACGCGATGGAATATCTGTTTACGCAGCTCGCGCTGCATCTCAAGGAAGCGGGCTTCCGCAAGCTAAGCCTGGGCATCGCGCCGTTCTCGGGAATGGGGGCGGCGAAGATGCCGTCGCCGTGGCACCGGCTCGGTGTGATGGTCTGGCGCTTCGGCGGCCGCTTCTACAACTTCCGCGGCTTGCGGGCATTCAAGAGCAAGTTCGAGCCGCACTGGGAGCCGCGCTATCTCGCGGCCTCGGGCTCGGTCGGCGTGTTCGTCACGCTCGCGGATCTGTCGTTGCTGGCTGGAGGTCGGCGTTCATGATGCTGAAGAAGGGAATCGCGCAGGCGGCCGCCGCGTGCGCGGGAATGATGCTGGCCGGCGCGGCGCTGGCCGCGCAGCCGGCCGCGGCGAAGCCGGAAATCGTGTCGGGCGGCCGCTACGGCCCGGTTGCCGTGACGAAGCCGGCCGGGCCGCTGCGCGGCTTCGTCGTGCTGTTCTCGCGCGGGCGCGGCTGGGATGCCGCCGATCAGCAGGCCGCCGACGCGCTCGCGAAGGCGGGCGCGATGACGGTCGGCGTGGACTCGGAGCGCTACGCGGCGAACCTGGCCGCGAAGCAGGAGACCTGTCATCACCTCGACGGCGATGCCGAAGCGGTCGGTCACCAGCTCGAACGCGTCGTGCAATCGTCGCGCTATTACACGCCGATCGTCGCGGGCCTCGGCCAGGGCGGCGCGATCGCGAAGCAGATTCTCGCGATGGCGCCGGAGAACACGATTGCCGGCGTCGTGTCGGTCGAGCCGGCGCCGAAGCTCGATCCGCGTTTCAAGCCGTGCCCGCCCGATCCGACGATCGTGCGCCGCGCGATGCCGGGCTTCGTCGAGACGGCCGCCGCGGGCGACACGACGAAGCTCGTGTCGCTCGTCGCGTCGCACCTGCACGACAGCAGCAGCGCGGACGAACTCGACGTGTCGGACCTGCCGCTCGTCGAGCTGCCGGCCAAGGGCAGCGACCGGCTCGCGATCGTGATCTCGGGCGACGGCGGCTGGCGCGATCTCGACAAGACGATCGCCGAGGCGCTGCAGCGCGACGGCGTGTCGGTGGTCGGCATCGACAGCCTGCGCTACTTCTGGAGCGAGAAGTCGCCGGCGCAGACGAGCCGCGATCTCGCGCGCGTGATGCGTACGTACATGGCGCGCTGGCATGCGAACCGCGTCGCGCTGGTCGGCTACTCGTTCGGCGCCGACGTGATGCCGTTCGCGTACAACCGGCTGCCGGCCGACCTGCGCGACAAGGTCGCGGTGATGTCGCTGCTCGGCTTCGCGCCGGCGGCCGACTTCCAGATCCGCGTGACGGGCTGGCTCGGGATGCCGGCGAGCGACAGCGCGCTGAAGGTCGCGCCGGAAATCGCGAAGGTGCCGCCGCAGCTCGTGCAGTGCTTCTACGGTGCGCAGGAGCAGGACACGATGTGCCCGGCGCTCGCGAACACCGGCGCCGACGTGATCAGGACGCGGGGCGATCACCATTTCGGCCGCGACTACATCGCACTGGAGAAGAAGATTCTCGGCGCGTTTGGCAAGCCGGTGGCGGCGCGCTGAGCGCGGCGGCCGGCGCGGCGCGTGCGCCGGCCGGTTCGCACGCGGTTTCATCGTTCGGGCGGCATGCAGGTATGCCGCCCGTTTTCATTGTGCGCGGCTGCTTCGAGGCGAGCGTTCGCGCGTGGGCCGCGCGTGCGTCGCACGCACGCGTGCCGCGCGCGGTCCGGATGCGTCACGCCGCATTCGGCTGCGCATTGCGCCGGCCCGCTGGATCGCGCAGCGCCGGCAGCGGCTCGATCTTGCCGACGACGAACAGATACGACAGCGCGCCCACCACGCACAACGCGCCGGCGACCGCGAGCGGCACGACGAACGAGCCTTTCGTGATCGCCAGCATCACGCCGGTGAACGTCGTGATGAAGATGCCCGCGAGGTTGCCGGCGAAGTTCTGGATGCCGCCGAGCGACGCGACGTGCGCGGGCGTCGGCGCCACTTCGCCGACGAGCGTCCACACGTTCGCGCCCGCGAACGACAGGCTTGCATAGGCGAGCGCGAACAGCGCCACGCACACGCGAACGTCGTCGACGAATGCCGACAGCGCGATCGACGACGACAGCAGCATCCCGACCACGAGGCAGGTCTTGCGCGCGGCCGTCGCGCTCCAGCCGCGGCGGAACAGGCTGTCCGATATGTAGCCGCCGAGCCAGCCGCCGGGAATCGCGAGCAGCGCCGGCAGCATCCCCCACGTGCCGAGCGACGCGAGCGAGAAGCCGCGCGACTGCAGCAGATAGCTCGGAAACCACGTGATGAAGAAATAGATCGCGAAGTTCAGGCAGAACAGCCCGATCATCATCCCCCACACGGTGCGGTAGCGGAACAGGTCGAGCCACGACACCTTCGGGCCATCGGTTGCGTCCGCAACGGCCGGCGCACCGCGCTGCGCGAGCAGCGCATCGACCGCGTCCGGCGCGATCGCCCGATAGCGTTCCGGGTCGCGGTAGATGAACCACCACGCGAGCGCCCATACGATCCCGATGCCGCCGGTGATCACGAACGATCCGCGCCAGCCGACGATCGAGATCAGCCACGCGACGAGCGGCAGCGACAGCGCGGAGCCGACGCGCGACCCGCTGTCGAAGATGCTGCTCGCGAGCCCGCGTTCGCTGCGCGGGAACCAGTTGAACGCGACCTTCGCGAACGACGGGATCGCGGCCGCTTCGCCGACGCCGAGCATCAGCCGCACGCCGACGAGCTGCGCGAGCCCGCGCGCCGCGCCCGTCGCGACGGTGAAGGCCGACCACCAGCCGACCGCCAGCGCGAGGCTCACGCGCACGCCGACCTTGTCGATGAACCAGCCGGCCGGCAGCTGCAGGAACGCGTAGGTCCAGAAGAACGCGCTCAGCACGAGCCCCATGCCGACCGCATCGAGCCCGAGGTCGGCGCGAATGCTCGGCGCGGCGATCGCGAGGTTCGCGCGGTCGATGAAGTTGATGACGTTGGCCAGAAAGCACATCAGGATCATGGTCCATCGGATGCGAGGCATAGCGAGTCTCCGCGCGGAATGTCGTGGCGGCGACCGGCGTTCCGCTGCGCCGGCCGCGTCGAAGGACGGTTTACTGCGGCTCGCGCGATGCGTGCGGCGTGCGGTCGAACTTCTGCAGCGCTTCCCACAGGCCGTTCAGATAGACGGCGCCGAGCGCACGATCGTAGAGGCCGTAGCCGGGCTTGCCGGTTTCGCCCCAGATCATGCGGCCGTGGTCGGGGCGCACGTAGCCGGTGAAGCCGGTGTCGTGGTATGCCTTCACGATCGCGGCGATGTCGAGCGATCCGCAGCTCGACAGATGCGCGGTTTCCTCGAAGTCGCCGTTCGCGTCGACCTTCACGTTACGGATATGCGCGAAATGGATGCGGCCCATCGCGCCGAATTCGCGCACGAGCGCTTCGACGTCGTTCTGCGGGCCGGCGCCCAGCGAACCGGAGCACAGCGTCAGCCCGTTCGCCGGCGAATCGACGATGCGCAGGATCTGCGCGAGGTCGTCGCGGTTCTTCACGATGCGCGGCAGCCCGAAGATCGGCCGCGGCGGATCGTCCGGATGGATCGCCATCTTCACGCCGGCTTCTTCGGCCACCGGCACGACCGCTTTCAGGAAGTACGCGAGATTCGCGCGCAGCGCGTTCTCGTCGACGTCGCGATAGTCGGCGAGCAGCGCCTGCAGCTCTTCCGGGCGATAGCTCGAATCCCAGCCGGGCAGCGCGATGCCGTCGTTCGGATCGATCCGGTCGACCGCGTCGGTGCTGAACGCGAGGCACGTCGAGCCGTCGTCGAGCGTCTTCGACAGCTCGGTGCGCGTCCAGTCGAACACCGGCATGAAGTTGTAGCAGACGACCCGCACGCCGGCCGCGCCGAGATGACGGATCGTCTGCCGGTAATGGTCGATCAGGCGGTCGCGGCTCGGCTTGCCGAGCTTGATGTCCTCATGCACGGGCACCGATTCGACGACCTCGAAGCTCAGGCCGGCCCGCTCGATCGTCGCCTTCAGCGCGTCGATCTTGTGCGCGGGCCAGACGTTGCCGACCGGTTCGTCGTAGATCGCGGACACGATGTGCGTGACGCCCGGAATCTGGCGGATGTATTGCAGCGAGACCGGATCGGACTCGCCGTACCAACGGAAAGACATCTTCACGGAAAGGGCTCCTGGCGGACGGTTCAGGCGGACGGCGATCGATGGGCGGCGCGCCGCTCGATCGTCGATGCGAGCGGATTATGGGTGGTATACCAATATTCGGCGATAGTGGTTTACCAGTTGTCGGCACCTGGCGGCGCCGCGCGGCTCGACCGGGCGTCGATACCGAAAATGCGGCAGTGCCGGCCGGAAGGCTGTCGGCCGGAATTGGTGTACCATTTTGCCGATCCGGCGCCGCATGCGCGCCGGCCAGCCCGTTGCGAGCGTTTCGATGACCGATCTTTCCAGCCTGCCAGCCAGCCGCGATGCCGACGCCGCGGACCGTTCCTATATCGGCCTTGCCCGGCAAATCCACGCGATGGTCGCGGCCGGCGCGTTCGAGCCCGGCGCGCGGCTGCCGTCCGAGCGCAGCCTGGCCGACCAGTTCGGCGTGAGCCGCACGCAGGTGCGCGAAGCGATCATCGCGCTCGAGGTGCAGGGAATCGTCGAAGTGCGGGTCGGCTCCGGCATCTACGTGTCGTCGGCCGCCGACGCCGCACGGCCGGTGACGTTCGACGTGCCGCGCGGTCCGGGCCCGATCGAGACGCTGCGCGCACGCGGGCTGATCGAAGCGGAAGTCGCCGCGCTCGCGGCGACCGAGCGCAAGGATGCCGATCTCGACCGGCTGTTTTTCGCGCTGGCGACGATGCGCGAGCAGATGAACGACAAGGCCGCGTACCACGCGGCCGATCGCGAGTTCCATCTGCGCATCGCGGAGTCGACCGGCAACACGGTGCTGCTGCACATGGTCACCGCGATGTGGGACTGCGCGCGCAGCGATCCGCTGTGGGACAAGATCGAGGAACACTTTCACTCGACGGCATTGCGCGAGGCGTCGCAGGAAGATCACCAGCGAATCTTCGCGGCGATCATGGCGCGCGACGCCGCGGCCGCGCGCGACGCGATGCGCGCGCATCTGTCACGCGTGATCGCCGAGTTCACGCAGGCGTGGCGTTAACAATCTTTCAATCATGACAAAAATGACGAACGCGGCGCGACCCGTCGGAGCCGCTTCGTGTTCATCGCGCGCATCGCGGTCGCCGATATCGGCGTCACGCGGCGGTCGTGTCCGTTCGTTCGGACTCCGGCGATGACGCTCGCTTCTTGCGCGCGCAACGACATGTGATCGACGCCGCACAGCCGGATTGCCGTTCGTGTTATCGGCGCACGCGCGATTGCATCGGTGAACCGTGCGGTACGCAATCTCGTGCGACTTGTGCTGATTGCGCCACATATCTTTTTATGGTCTCGTTGCAAGCTGTCGCATCGACTCGAAAAAGGACAGTCGAATGCAGCCGGGCGATTCGGGTGGAGACCGATTGATCAGCGGAATCGGCGCGCGTGGACGCGAGCGCGGCATCGTGCGCCGGCGCTTCGTCCTCGCGACGCTCGGCTTGCTCGGCGGCGTGCCGGCCTTCGCCGGATCGCCGGCAGCGGCCAACGACACCGTGCTGCGTGTGCTTGCATGGCCGGGCTATGCGGACCGCGACGTCGTCAATGCATTCGAGACGCAATTTCATGTACGCGTCGAAGTGACGTTCGTCGACTCCGACGAGGCGTTGTGGGCGCGCATGCAGAGCGCGTCGCCGCCGCCGTACGACGTGCTCGCGGCCAATACGGCGGAGATCCAGCGCTATGCGCGCGAACGGCTGCTTGCGCCGATCGATCTGTCGCGCATCCCGAACCGCGAGCGGCAGGTGCCGGGTTTCCGTCAGCTCGCGACGATCGGCGGGCTCGTGCACGGCAATGCGGTGTACGGCATTCCGTTCACGTATTCGTCGATGGGTCTCATTTACGATCGCAGGCAGGTGCGCGACGCGCCGCGCTCGATGCTGGAATTGTGGAACCCGCGCTATCGCGGCAAGGTGCTCGACTTCAACAGCGCGCAGCACAATTTCTCGTTCACCGCGCTCGCGCTCGGCTATCCCGATCCGTTCAACCTGACGCGCGAGCAGACGTTCGCGGTCACGCGCAAGCTGATCGAGCTGCGTCGCAATCTGCTCACGTACTACACGCTGCCTGAAGAGGCGACCGCGCTGTTCGTCCGGCATCGCGCGGCGCTGATGTTCGGCAACTACGGCACGCAGCAGCTCGCGCTGCTGCGCCGCGCCGGCGCGGACGTCGGCTACGTGATTCCCGATGAAGGCGCGCTGGCATGGCTCGACTGCTGGGCCGTCACGCAGGCGACGGACCGCCGCGAACTCGCGTTCGCATGGATCAACTACATGCTCGAGCCGGCGGTCGGCAAGCTGCTCACCGAACGCCAGGGGCTCGCGAGCACGCTCGAGCCGCTGCGCGGCGCCGACGCCGCACGCCAGCGCCTCGTGTGGATCCGGCCGGTGGAGGATATCGCGCGGCGCGAATCGCTGTGGAGCCGCATCGTGTCGGGCGATCGGCCGGAGCAGTTCGAAAAATGATCAGGCTCGGGCTCACGTCGAAGCTGTCGGTGCTGTTCGCCTGCATCGGCGTGATCGCGTCGGGCGCGACCGGCTACTACACGTATCGCGCGAACCGCGCGATGCTCGTTCAGGAAGCGCAGCACAGCCTGCTGATGTCGACGCAACTGCTCGGCCAGCGCTTCACGACCGCGCTCGCCGACGTGGCTGACGATGCGCTCGTGCTCGCGCAGCTGCCGTCCGCGCCGTTCGTCGCCGGCAGCGACAGTCCGGACCGTGCGCGTCGCGCGCGGCTCGAGCAGGTGTACTACAGCTTCATGCGCAATCACCCCGAGTATCTGCAGGTGCGGCTGATCGCGAGCGGGCATTTCGGGATCGAGCGGATTCGCGTCGATCGCGATGCGAACGGCATCGTCGTGCTGCCCGAAAGCGCGCTGCAGGAAAAAGGGCAGTTTTCCTACGTGTTCGACACGCTCGCGACGCCGCCCGGGCACATCTACCTGTCGCCGATCGCGATCAATCACGAGACCGGCTCGCATGCGGCCGAAGGGCTGCCGATCCTGCGTGTCGGCACGCCGGTCGTCGACGTGTCGGGCCGTACCGTCGGCGCGCTCGTCGTCGACGTCGAGCTGTCGCGCCTCTTCGATCGGCTCGAACGCGATTTGCCGCCGGACTATGCGGTGTACCTCGCGAACGAGTGGGGCGATTTTCTCGTGCATCCCGATCCGTCGCAGGCGTTCGGCTTCGATCGCGGGCGGCGCGTGCTGATGCAGGAGCGCTTCGCGGCGACGCGCGCGCTGTTCGACGGCGCACGGACGAACGTGACGCTCAACGGGCTCGCGCGGCCCGACGACGCGCCGGGGCAGATGTTCGCGTTCGTGCGCACGCCGTTCGGGCACGACGATGGCAACCGCTTCGTCGTGCTCGGCATGGCGCGCCCGCTGTCGGACGTGCTGACGCCGGCCGGCATGCTCGGACAGCGCATCGTCAGGATGGTGCTGGTGTCGAGCATGCTGGCGGTGATCGTCGCAATCTTGTCGGCGCGCGCGATCACGCGTCCGCTGCACGCGCTCGCGCGCGCGGCGACGCACGTGTTCGACGATCCGGCCGCCGAGCGGCTGCCGGTCGGGCGCGCGGACGAGATCGGCGTGCTCGCGCGCTGTTTCGACAGCATGCGCGTCGAGATCCGCTCGCAGGTCGCGATGCTGCGCGCGAAGCAGCAGGAGCTCACGCATCTCGCCGGTCACGATCCGCTGACCGGACTGCCGAACCGTCTGTTGTTCATGGAGCATCTCGATGCGGCGATCCGCCATGCGGCCGCGGTGCAGGAGGGGCTTGCGGTGATGTTCGTCGACCTCGACGGCTTCAAGCAGGTCAACGATCAGCTCGGCCACTCCGCCGGCGACCGCGCGCTCGTCACGGTCGCGAAACGGCTGAGCCTGGTGCTGCGCAGCGGCGACATGGCGGCGCGGTTCGGCGGCGACGAATTCATCGTGCTGATCTCGGACGTGCGCTCGCCGACCGTGATCGACGACGTCGCGTCGCGGATCCAGATCGTGATGGCGGAGGAGCTGGAGTTCGGAGACAAGCGGCTCGCCGTCGGCGCGAGCATCGGCGTCAGCGAATATCCGGCCGACGGTGCGTCGGCCGAGGAACTGCTGGTGAAGGCCGATGCGGCGATGTATGCGGCGAAGGCCTCCGCGCAGTTCGCGTGCGTGCGCTATCAGGAACTGCTCGCGGGCGGGCCCGACGAAGCGGGCCGCGCGGCGTCCGGCGGCAGCCGTTGATTGCGTCAGCCGGCGCCGCAAACGCGACGAGCCCGGCGCGGGCAGGGCTCGTCGTATTCGTGCATGCGGCGCGCGATGCGCGCGGCAACCTGCTTAGTGGCCGAAGTAGACCGAGTCGCGCGGGTTCTGCACCTTCGCGACCGGTGCGCCGCCCTGAACGACCGCGGCCGGCTGCGCGCCGTAACCGCTCGCGTCGGTGGCCTGCACGCGGGCTTCGGCGGCCTGGATGTCGGCAGGGTAGTACGGGCTCGACTGGGTCGGCTTGTAGCCGGCGTTTTCGAGCTGCACCAGTTCGTTGCGCACCTGCGCGCGCGTCACGGTGCTCTGAGCGAATGCGCCGAACGAAGCGGACAGCGCGGTAGCGGCAACGGCTGCATAAACGAGCGATTTCATGATGACCTCCGATGTGTGTATTGGCTTTCCGCGTTCGACACCGTGTCGTCAGCGGTTGATTACATCGTAGGCGCCGGTGAACCTAGGGTAAACGCGAGTTTCGGCGAAAGATCGTTGTCGCCAAGGCAATAATTTCGGGATAAATGTCGTCGGTCCCCATTTACGGGCCGGCGGGCAACCGACGCGCCGCGATCCGTCCGAACGCAAGCGCGCGCACGCGCGACGCGTCCGCAACGTGGGCGGAAACGGATGCAGTGGGCGGCGGGGGAGCTTCTGCGCGAATCAGACGCTGTCGGCGTCGTCGATTTCCTTGCGCTCGCGGCGTTCCTCGTTGCCGCGGCGCGCGCGCAGACGCTGGCGCGACAGCACGGCGATCACCTGCTGCGTCGGCGCGTCGGACGGCAGCTCGTTGCGGATACGGTCGGGCACCATCGGCAGGCCCGCGCGCTGCCGGCGCAGTGCCTTGGCGATTGCGCGGCGGCATTCGTCCCCGTGGCAATCCCATTCGTCGCGGATTCTCTGGCAATAACGGCATCGTTCCATCGCGACAGTCTAACGCGTCTGCGCGAATCGAGCCGGTGCCCGGCAAGCGGACGTTCATGTGGAAACGGCAGTCCGCGTCGATATCCGGCGGCGCGGTTTACCGCAGCGACCAGATTCCCCAGATCGCGATCAATAGACCGAGGCCGAGCCCGCCGCCCAGTAATACGTACGTTTCCATTTCGTCCCCGTGAAATCGTGGAATGCGCCGTTCCGGCGCGCGCGTATCGGCGTGCCGCGGCAACGATGCGCGGCGCGGTACGTCGGATTCCGGATGCTACCCGTTACGGCTTTCAGAACACCTGCACGGTCGCGCGTCGACTTTTGCCGTTGCGCCGGAAGCGCTGCGACGTTCGCGCAGACGATTCGATGTTGCTCATGGTCGTAACCCGTATCATGCGACGTCTACATGTAGAGAAAAGGAGAGCGAATGACGTTGGCGCAATTGCAGGCGCTGGCCGCGGTCGTCGAACTCGGCTCGCTGACGGCGGCGGCGGACCGCCTCAGCCGCAGTCAGTCGGCGATCAGCCATGCGCTGACCGAACTGGAAGAGGCCACGCAGGTCAAGCTGCTGCTGCGCGACCGGCAGCCGGTCGTGCTGACCGCGGCCGGCGAGCGCTTGTGGCCGTACATCCGCAGCGTCGTCACGGCAGCGCAGACGCTGCGTCAGCAATTCAGCCTGTCGCGCGGCAAGCTCGAAGGACGGCTCGTCGTGGGGTCGCTGCCGAGCGTGTCGCTGGCGTTCGTCGCGCCCGCGCTCGAGGCGCTGAAGAGCATGCATCCCGGCGTGTCGGCCGTGCTGCTCGAAGGCACGGACAGCGAAATCGAGGAATGGATCGAGGGCGGCACGGTCGACGTCGGCGTCGTTGCGGGCACGAAGACGTTCGCGAACGATCTGCCGCTGTTCGACGAGGACTTCGTCGCGGTCGCCGCGGACGGCACGTTCGACGGCCGCAGGAGCGTGTCGGCCAGACAGCTGTCCGCGTTTCCGTTCATTTTCTCGAAGGCCGGCTGCGGGCCGGCGATCGCCGATTACTTCGCGCGAAACGGCGCGCCGCTTCGGGCCGCGTTCAACGTGGTCGAGATGCGCACGATCCTTTCGATGGCGCAAGCGGGCATGGGTGTGTCGATCGTTCCGCGCATCACGCTGACTTACACGCCGTTTGGCGGTCGCGTGCTGGAGTTGTCGCCGCGGCTGCGGCGCTCGGTGCGTCTGTCGTGGCAGGCGACCGGCAACGCCGTGACCGACGAATTCGTCCGGCTCGTCGCGGCCCAGCGCGCCGGCGCGGCAAAAAAGACGAGAGCACGGGCGAAGAACGGGAAAGTCGCGCGTCGATAGCATGAAGCGCGTTCATCACGCGCTTGCAGTTTATTCACACCAGCGGCGTCCGATATGCAATACATTGCTTCGAACCCGTTTCGAACGTATTCGACACTCGCCAGATGCGAAGGAGACTGCCGTGCCGACCCTGCCCACCCTGATCGCGTTCGGACTCGTGTCGCTCGGCATGGTGCTGACGCCCGGTCCGAACATGATCTACGTGATTTCGCGCTCGATCTGTCAAGGACGGCGCGCGGGGCTCGTCTCGCTCGGCGGTATCGCGCTCGGCTTCGTTTTCTATATGTTCTGTGCGGCGTTCGGCATCACCGCGCTCGTGCTGACGGTGCCGTACGCGTACGACGCGTTGCGTTTTTCGGGCGCGCTGTATCTGTCGTACCTCGCGTGGCAGGCGTTGAAGCCGGGCGGCCGCTCGGCGTTTCAGGTGCGGCAGCTGCCGCACGACAGCCGCGCGAAGCTGTTCACGATGGGCTTCGTCACGAACCTCGCGAACCCGAAGATCGCAGTGATGTATCTGTCGCTGCTGCCGCAATTCATTTCGCCGGGACACGGCAGCGTGCTCGCACAATCGCTCGCGCTCGGCTGCGTGCAGATCGCGGTCAGCATCAGCGTCAACGCGCTGATCGCGAGCATGGCCGGTTCGATCGCGGGGTTGCTTGCCGCGCGGCCGGTGTGGGCGCGCGTGCAGCGCTGGCTGATGGGCACCGTGCTCGCGGGGCTGGCGGTGCGTATTGCGTTCGAAGCGCGGCGATAGCGGTGCCGGTCGTACCGCCGGTGCGGATATCCAATGCGCGTTGATGGTGCCCGCGCATCGGCGCGGCGATCGAACCTCGGTCGATCATCGTGTCGTTGCCTGCCGTTCGAGCCGGCGCAACGGGCAACATGCGAGCCCGCTCCGCGCCGTTTCTTCGTCAACTCGATCCGTTCGAACGATTCGTATTGAGCGATCGGATGCAGGTCCGCGTGGCGCGCGTGTCGCACGTCGCGTGACGGTACTGCATCGTGACCGCCGTGCCGCCTTCGACGCTCACGCTGACGAGCGCTGCGCAGCCGCGCGCGGCGACGGAGCGCCGTCGATGCGCCGGAACACCACCGACGACAGCAGCGTGATCGCGCCCATGCAGACGAACGACAGCATGAAACCGTGCGCGGTCGATCCGCCGTGTGCGGCGAACAGATTGACGAGCCCGCCGCCGATCGACACGCCGAGCCCCATCGCGAGCATCTGCATCATCGTGAACAGGCTGTTGCCACTGCCGGCGTCGGCATGCGACAGCCCTTTCAGCGTCACGCCGTTCATCGCGGCAAACTGCATCGAGTTTGCGGCGCCGAACACGACGAGCAGCACGATCTCGAGCGCGGGTGCCGGCCGCGCCGATACGAGCGCGAACCCGGCGATCGCGCTACCGACGACGGCCGTGTTTACGACCAGAAACGCCGCGTAGCCGAAGCGCTTGACCAGCGGCGCGATCCAGCGCTTCGCGACGACGCCCGCGCTCGCCGCCGGCAGCAGCATCATCCCGGACTGCAGCGGGGTATAGCCGAGCTGCACCTGCATCAGCAGCGGCAGCATGAACGGCACCGAGCTCGTGCCGATCCGGCACAGCAGGTTGCCGAGCAGTCCGGCTCCGAAATTCGGCTCGCGGAACAGCGCGAGCCTGAATAGCGGCTGCGCGCGTCGCCGCGCATGCGGCAGATATACGAGCGCGCTCGTCACGCCGAGCGCGGCGAGCGCCGCCGCCCATTCGACACGATGCGCGCGCATCGGCGGATCGGTCGCGAGCGACAGAGCGGCCATCGCGATCGACAACAGCGCACACCCGATGAAGTCGAACGGGGACGCGCGCGTCGCGCCGTCGTGCGGCAGATAGCGCTGCACGGCGACGAAGCCGATCGCGCCGACCGGCACGTTGACGATGAACACCCAGTGCCACGAGATCGCCTGCGTGAGCCAGCCGCCGAGCGTCGGGCCGACGATCGGGCCGAGCTGTGCGGCGATCGACACGAACGCGATCGCCGCGACGTACTGTTCGCCCGGCACGCGGCGCAGCACGGCGAGCCGCCCGATCGGCAGCAGCATCGACCCGCCGATGCCCTGGACCGCGCGCGCGACGACGAGCTGCGCGAGCGTATCCGACGCCGCACAGCCGATCGACGCGAGCACGAACACGAGAATCGCGGCCGAGAACACACGGCGTGTGCCGAACCGGTCGGCGAGCCAGCCCGACGCGGGCGTGAGCATCGCCATCGTCAGCGTATAGACGACCACGACCGGCTGCATCGCGAGCGGCGACGCATGCAGGCTTCGTGCGATCGAAGGCAGCGCGGTGTTGACGATCGTCGTGTCGAGCGACTGCATGAAGAACGCGGCAGCGACGATCCAGAGCAGGGCGGTATGTGACGATTCGCGGGACATGAGACGAAATTCGTGGTGCGACGGCGGGACCGGCGGCGCCGCATGCAGCGCCCGGCGGTCTTCGAGCGCTCGATGGTAACGACTCCGGCGGTCGCCGGGAAGCCGCCGAGCCCGTCGCGCGATCGCGGTCCGCGACGTTGCGCACTGCGGGCCGACAGTCGACGATGCGCAGCGTCGCATGCGAAGTCCAGGGCATCGCCGCGCATATGCCGCACCGAAATAGCTTGACGGATCGGCCGGCACCGCGTAGTGTCCGTCACCTAAGTCTTCAAGAAGTCCGATTGCTCATCATTGGCCGCGTTTGCGGCAGTCGTTGGTCTCTCCCTCTTTGATTCTTTCTCGTGCCCGTCGAGGGCGCCTGTTCTGTCATTCGTATTAAGGAAGTATTTGTGGATACTGGTACCGTGAAGTGGTTCAACGAAACCAAAGGCTTTGGTTTCATCTCCCCCGACAACGGCGGCGACGATCTGTTCGCCCATTTCTCTGAAATTCGCGGCACGGGCTTCAAGACCCTCGCCGAGAACCAGAAAGTCAGCTACGAAGTGAAGCGCGGCCCGAAGGGCCTGCAAGCGTCGAACATCACGCCGCTGTAAGTCGTATTGCGGCATCGCGCCCGAGCGGGGCGATGCCGAACCCGATTCATTCGGCAGGCCGCGCACCGGTCTGCCGCGTATTCCGTGTGCACGTATCGTGCGTCGCTTCGTTCGCGACGCGTCGAGCGTGCGTCTCCTTCACCGCACATCCCCGCTGTCGACGACGCAACACGCGCGTCGTGCTGCTGCTCGTGACGCTCGGGCCCCGCAACACGCGGAACCTCGATCGCGACACGAGTCCGTTGCTCGTCCATTCGCATCGATGTCCGGCATCCGTCCGGCCGCCGATTCGTCGTCGCGCACCGCGCCGGCCGAGCGCCGCGATCGCGGTCAATCAACTTGTCTGGAGGAATTGGTTTGGCAAAAGAAGAACTGCTTGAACTCGACGGGATCGTCGACGAAGTGCTGCCGGACAGCAAGTACCGCGTCACGCTCGAAAACGGCGTGGTGGTGGGCGCCTATGCGTCGGGCCGGATGCGCAAGAACCATATCCGCATTCTCGCCGGCGATCGTGTGACGCTCGAGTTGTCGGTGTACGACCTCACGAAGGGACGCATCAACTTCCGCCACAAGGACGAGCGGTCGCCGGCACGTCCGGGCCGAAACGGCCAGACGCGCCGCTGACCGTCTGCGAACCCGCGCAGTGCGCCGTGCCGATTACGTGCACGGCGCGTGCATTTGCGCGGACCGGCATCACGTATGCGCAGCGCGGACGTTCACCGCGGCTATCGCCGCGCCCGCGAGCTGCACGGCCGCACCGCCGAACATCGCGATGCGAAGGCCGGCCGCGCCGCCGTGCGCAGCCGCGAACAGCGTGCCGAGCACCGCGATTCCGAGCGTTGCGCCCGTCATCCGCGCGACGTTGACGAGCGCGCTCGCCGTGCCGGAGCGCGCCGCATCGACCGCGCCGACCGCGACGGTCATCAGCGGCCCCGTTGCGATCCCCATCCCGAGCCCCGTCAGCGCGAGGCCGATCTCCGCGCCGAGCAGGGCCGGCGAAGCGGCCGACACGGCGATCGCGCAAAGCCCGATCGCAATGAGCGCGACGCCGCCGGCCGTCGTCGCGCGCGTGCCGACGTGCTCGGACAGCCGTCCCGACCACGGCGACACGACGACGAACACGAGCGCCATCGGCAGCAGCGCGATGCCCGCGCCGATCGCGTCGAGACGGCCGATGCTTTGCCACGTCAGCGGCAGCAGGAACAGCACGCCATACATCCCGAACGTCATGCCGGTGGTCGCCGCGATTGCGCCGCGAAACGCGCGCACGCGAAAGATGTCGAGCGGCACGAGCGCGGCTGGCCCGTGGCGTCGCTCGATCGCGACGAATCCGACGAACGACGCGACTGCGATACACGCAGCGATCGCGCACGCGATCGGCGCGTCGCGGAACACGATCGCCGCATACGCGAGCGTACCGAGCGCAAGCGCACCCGTGAGCTGCGCACCTGCGTCGATATGCCGGCCGCGCGGATCGGACGATTCGGGCACCGACGGAATCGCGAGCAGCATCGCGGCGACGCTCAGCGGCACGACGACGAAGAAGATGCTGCGCCAGCCGAAATGGCGGATCAGCACGCCGCCGAGTGTCGGCCCGATCGCCATCGCGACGCCGTTGCATGCGGCCCAGATGCCGAGCGCCCGGCCGCGCTCGACGGGGTCGCGCCACACGACGCGCACGATCGCGAGCGACGCGGGCAGCAGCAGTGCGGCGCCGACGCCGGCCAGCGCGCGCGCCGCGATCAGCACCGCGACCGACGGTGCGAGCGCGCACAGCAGCGATGCGGCCGTGAACAGCGCGGTGCCGGCCATGAAGATGCGGCGGCGGCCGTGCAGATCGGCGAGCAGGCCGCCGGTCAGCAGCAGCACCGCATAAGCGAGGTTGTAGCTGTCGACGACCCACGGCAATGCGCCGACGCCCGCATGGAAATACTGGCCGATCGCGCGCGTCGCGAGATTGACGACGGCGGTATCGACCTGCGCGACGAGCACGGCAATGCACAGCGTCAGCAGCGTCACGCCGCGTCGCTTGACGGCGTGCGCCGCGTGATCGGCGACGTGTCCGTAATCGGTCATGAACGGCACTCTCCGGATGTCGATCGACGGAGTTTACGCATCGGCTGCTGACGGCGTGGTGTCAGCAGCCGGCGCGCGGCCGACGTGCAACTCGCGTGCCCGTGAGCGACTGCGCGCGTTGCGGCACGCACGTTCGTGCGCTGCATCGGCGGGTGCGATTCGGGTTTGTGCGGATGGGGCGACGTGCCGGTTCCGTGCCGTCGCGCGGGCGCGCACGATACGATCGATTGCCCGATGCGCGATCGTTGCCTTAAGATCGGCGTCGGATCCGCTCACCGACTTCGGCCTCCGAATGAAAACTCCCCTGCGCTTGCGCGTCACGATCATTGCGTCGGCCTTCGCCGTTTATCACGTGTTCATGCATCTGCGGTGGGCCGGCAGCGGCTGCATCCAGTTTCTCGGCCGTCAGCATTGCCAGTTCGAGAACGGCGCGAATTTCGACGCGATGATGGACGTCGATCTGATGCTCACCTGCGCGTGGCTTGCCGGCGCGGTGATGGGCTGGCTCGGTGTCGTGCACGCGCGCAGGAAGGCTGGTTAGCGGCCTGATTTTCGTTCGCATCGTGTCGCGTTCGTATCGGCCGCGCGTGCAGTGAAACGTCATACGTGATGCCGGAACGCATCCCTCCGCGCGTCGATTCCCGCTTTGATTTCCCCCGTGCGCTGCACTAGATTGCAAGCGTGACAGGTGTCACAGCGCGCGAGGTGGGCCATGACTCCATGGGAGCTTCGGGGCACCGAATTGATCAGCTGCAATTGCTCATACGGTTGTCCTTGCCAGTTCAATGCGCCGCCGACGCACGGCGGTTGCGAGGCGATGGGTGCGATTTCGATCGACAGCGGTCACTACGGCGACGTGGCGCTCGACGGCATCAAGATCGCGGTCGTGTTTCAGTGGCCGGGGCCGATTCACGAAGGCAAAGGCAGATGCCAGCCGATCGTCGACGAGCGCGCCGGCCCCGCGCAGCGCGAAGCGGTGCTGAAGATCATGACGGGGCAGGACACCGATCCGTTCGCGACGATGTTCGCGGTGTTCGCGTCGACGCTCGAGCACGCGTTCGAGCCAATCTTCACGAAGATCGATTTCGACGTCGATGTCGACGCGCGGCGCGGCCGGATTCATGTCGAAGGCGTGTTCGACGTCACAGGCGAACCGATCCGCAATCCGGTGAGCGGCGCCGAGCATCGCGTGCGGATCGACCTGCCGCACGGCTTCGAGTACGAGCTTGCCGAAATCGGCTCGGGCACGGGCCGCTCGCAAGGCAACATCGCGTTGAATCTCGACGGCACCTATGCGCAGTTCGCGCGGCTGCATCTGAACAACCACGGGTTGATCCGGCATCGCGCCGCGGCATGATCGCGTTCGACGATTGGCTCGCGTGCGAGCGCGCCGTCACGCTGGCCGGAATCGCCGCGCTCGTCGGCCTGTGCTGGTTCTATCTGTGGACGGGCGCCGGGACCGGCATGTCGGCGCCGGAGATGACGGCCGTCACGCTCTTTCCGCATCGCCTGGCCGGCGGTATCGGCAGCATGAATCCGTCGCGGCTCACCGTGATCCTGATGTGGTGGGTGATGATGATCGCGATGATGACGCCGAGCGCCGCACCGCTCGTGCTGCTGTACCGCCGCGTGCTGCGGCATCGCGGCAACGAACGCGCCCATCCCGCGCTGATGTCGGCGTTTCTGCTCGGCGGCTATCTGAGCGCGTGGCTCGCGTTTGCGATCGGCGCCGCCGCGCTTCAGGCGATCCTGCAGCCTGCGGGGCTCATCTCCGGAATGATGTTGTGGTCGAAGAGCGCGATGCTGTCCGCCATCGTGCTCGCGCTCGCAGGGCTCTACCAGTTCTCGCCGCTCAAGCGCGCGTGCCTGCGGCAATGCCGGTCGCCGGTTAGATTCCTCACCGCGCATTGGCGCCCCGGCATCGGCGGCAGCTTCGTGCTCGGCGCACATCACGGCGTCTACTGCGTCGGCTGCTGCTGGCTGCTGATGACGCTGCTGTTCGTCGGCGGCGTGATGAACGTCGCATGGATCGCCGCGCTGTCGCTGTTCGTGCTCGTCGAGAAGGTGCTGCCCGGCGGCGACCGCGTCGGTCGCGCGCTCGGCCTCGTGCTGATCGCGTGGGCCGCTGCGACGTTGCTCGTGTAACGCGACTTTCGCGCGGCGCTCGCGTCGTGCCGTCGCGAATCAGCCGCGCGGGCCTTCCGTCTTCGACGGCGGCCGCGCGAGCCCGCGTGGTGCGAGCGGCGTCGACATCACGATCGACGTACGCGTTTCGCCATACAGATTGATGCGCCCGATCAGCTGTTCGAGATGAGCCATGCCGACCGCGACGAACCGCATCACGTACGAGTCCGCACCCGTCACGTGATGGCATTCGACGACTTCCGGAATCGTGTCGAGCAACGCGAGAAACTTCGCTTTCGCCGGTTGCGGCACGGTGATGCCGATCAGCGCGGTGACCGGATAGCCAGCCGCGGCGGGATTGACGCGCGCCGTGTAGCCCTCGATCACGCCGGCGGCCTCGAGACGCTTCACGCGCTCCGTGACGGCCGGCACCGACAGATGGACCTGCCGCGCAAGCTCCGTATAGCTGATGCGGCCGTTCGCCTGCAGCAGCGCGAGTATCTTCCAGTCGGGTTCGTCCATCGCGGGGAAGTTTTTAAGGTAGACGACCGATTTTTCCTTAAAAGTCGTATTCAGTGACGACCGGACTTTCCCTACGATGCGGGTACAGACGAGCCGATTCGGGGAGCGCGCGCATGCTGTTCATCAAGTCCGTCGTGATGGGGTTGTCGATCGCGGTGCCGGTCGGGCCGATCGGCATGCTGTGCATTCAGCGCAGCCTGAGTCGCGGATTTCGGGCCGGCTTCGCGACAGGGCTCGGCGCCGCGTGCGCGGACGCGCTGTATGGATTGCTCGGCGCGCTCGGCGTCGCGGGCGTCGTTGCCGCGTTTCCGATGCTCGCGATCGGCATGAAGATCGCCGGCGGCGCATTTCTCGCATGGCTCGCATGGTGCATCGCGCGTCAGCCGCCGGCCGTGTCGACGTCGCAGCGCGAAACGCCGCGCACGACGGTCGGACGCGATTTCGTGACGACGTTCGGCCTCACGCTGTCGAATCCGATGACGATCCTGTCGTTCGTCGGGATCTTCGCGGCGCTCGGCCCGGCGTCCGTCGCCGCAGGGGCAGGCGGCCGCGGCGGTGCGATGGGCGCGACCGTGGCGCTGATGGTCGCCGGCGTATTCATCGGCTCCGCGATCTGGTGGCTGTGCCTGAGCGGCGCGACCGCCGCGTTGCGCACGAAGATGTCGAACGCGTTGATGAACGGCTTGTCGCGCGTGTCGGCGATCGTCATCGCGGCGTTCGGCGCGGTGCAGCTCGTCGCCGGCGTGCGCGACCTCGTTTGGGCGTGAGGCCGCGTACGGCAGCGCGGCGTTCATATCGCATGCATCCGTTCGGCGCGTTGCGCATGCGCTGCGCGCCGCGCCGCTACGGCCGCGTGCCGTCGTGCGTGCGACCGCTCGGGTCGCCGCCGCGATCGGGCGGCGTATTGTTCTGATCGATCTTCGCGAGCACGAAGTCGGTCGCGCGCAATGCGGGCGGCGCGTCGAGAATCGGCGGCGCGGCGGTGTCGCGCAACGTCGCTGCGACGAAACCGGACGGCGTCATACCCGGTTGAGCGAACGCCGGAAAGGAAGCGGCCGTCAGTGCGGCGGCGACGATCGTGTGCGTGTTCATGGCGTCTCCTTGACTCGCTGCGGGGCGATGCAATGTGCAGGGCCGTGCAATGAGTCTAGGCCGCGAAACTTGATGCAGTGCGATGCAGCGACGTGCGCACGACGAAAACGCACCGCGCGTCATCGCTGCACCGCGTTGCCGCAACGCTCAGCCTCGTTCCGAAACCAGCTCGCAGAACTTCTGCAGATCGACGTTGCCGCCGCTGATCACGATGCCGACGCGCTTGCCTTTCAGTTCGTCCTTCATTCGACGCGCGGCCGCGAATGCGAGGCAGCCGGTCGGCTCGACGACGATCTTCATACGGGTCGCGAAATAGCGCATGCAGTCGACCAGCTCCGCGTCGGTCGCGGTCAGGATGTCGTCGACATCGCGGCGCAGGATCGGGAACGTCAGATTGCCGAGATGCTGCGTCTGCGCGCCGTCGGCGATCGTGCGCGGTGTGTCGATATGGACGATCGAACCCGAGCGGAACGATTGCTGACCGTCGTTGCCGGCTTCCGGCTCGACGCCGTACAGCTTCGCGTGCGGCGACAGCGCGCGCGTCGCGAGCGCGGTGCCGGACAGCAGCCCGCCGCCGCCGAGCGGCGTGAATACCGCATCGAGCGGACCGACTTCGTCGAACAGCTCCTTGGCGGCCGTGCCCTGGCCGGCGATCACGTCCGCGTGATCGTACGGCGGAATCAGCGTGAGCCCGTGTTTTTCCGCGAGGTCGCGCCCGATCTGCTCGCGGTCCTCCGTGTAGCGGTCGTACGTCACGACGGTGCCGCCGTAGCCGCGCGTCGCGGCGACCTTTGCGGCCGGCGCGTCGTGCGGCATCACGATCGTCGCCGGAATGCCGAGCATGCGTGCCGACAGCGCGATCGCCTGCGCATGGTTGCCGGACGAAAACGCGACGACGCCGTTCCTGCGTTGCGTCGCATCGAAGCGCGACAGCGCGTTGAACGCGCCGCGGAACTTGAACGCACCCATGCGCTGCAGGTTCTCGCACTTGAAGAACAGCTGCGCGCCGAGCGCTTCGTCGATCGTTCGCGACGTCATCACCGGCGTGCGGTGCGCGTGGCCTTCGAGTCGCGTCGCGGCGGCCGCAACGTCGTCGTACGTGGGAAGAGTCGGAGAAGTCATCGGTGGTGTCGGTCCAAAGGTCAGTCAACGGGAAAGCGCGGACAGGGCCGTACGCCGGCGCAACGCGCGCGCATCACTTCGCATCGTTGTACACGGTCGCGCGCGATACGCCGAGATGCTGCGACACGATTTCCATCGCGCGGCGCACGTCGAGAAAGCCGTCTGCCTTCAGCATCTGCATCAGCTCGCGGCGCTGTTCGGTTTTGAGTTCGCGCGGCGTGGTCGCGAGGCGCGTCGCGAATGCGTCGATGCGCTGCCGGATCGCATCGGCGCCGGCCGGATCAAGCGTATCGGCAACCGGTTCGCCGTCCGTGCTGCAGAACTGATTCAGCATGCCCTGGAAGCCGCGGAACAGCGTGACGTCGGCATTCAGGCACAACGCGGCCACGTAGCGGCCCGTCGAATCCTTGATGCCGATCGACGTGCTCTTCGCGGTGCGGCCGTCGGCAAAGCGGTTCGGGTAGTTCGCGATGACTTGCGGAAAGTCGTCGTCCGCGATGCGCGCGAGCCCGAGTTCGGTCGCACGGTCGCCGACCGCTCGGCCCGACAGATTGTTGTGAATCGCGAGGATCGCGTGCTTCGGCGTGCGTAGGTCGTGAACGACGACTTCGGTGAACGGCGCGAACATCTCGCCGAGCCCTTCGGCGATGCGCCGTACCTGTTCGATCAGCGACGCCTGTTCCGATTGCGCCTTTTTCCGGGTGGTGATCATCGTGGATTCGAAGGCCGATGAAATCGCGGCGGCGCGATCCAGCGCTTCCGCGAGCGATTCGATGAATCGTCCAATTATAGACGTTTTGTCATGTACGCGGTAAAGCGATGTGTAGCGGCGCAACCGTGCATACGTGCGTCGCATCGGCCATGTCGAAACGCGTGCGTATGCCGTTCATCGCCGAGCATCGCGGCGCGACGCGAACGCGTCGCGCCGACCGCCGCACGATATGTTTGTGTACGCAACCTAATTCAGGGTTTGCCTGAGTAGCGAAAACGTGAATTCGCGCCGCATGCGTTCGCGTCGTCGCGCTCGATGCCGATACGCCGAATTTGCCGGTTGGCTGAAACCCTTGCAGCACGGAGCGCGCAGCGGTTTCGTCCCCGAAGCCGACACGTCGATGCAGTAAAAAGGACCGACCGGCAACGCACATGCCGCCGCGTCGTCACATTTGTTTCTTGTTGCAACGCAACGCCCGTCCAATAACGGCGATGGTATGCTGGCCTGCATGTGTTGTACGGCAGGTTGCATGCATGGCGAAACTCGCGTTCGCACCCTCTAACGAGACTTCACTTCCTCTCGCCCGCATCGCGGCATCGATACGCGCTCCGCTCGCGTGTTCCGCGCTGCGCGCCGCCGCGACCTGCACACCGCTCGCATTTCCGATCTCGCGGGTTCACCCCGCATTCCCCATCCCCGCCAATAATCCGGAGACATTGCCATGTTGCAAAACAATCTGGCCGAAGCGACGCGCAGCCCGCTGATCGCTCCACCGGCCTTCGTCAAGCATCGCAAGCTGATCGACTGGGTGTCGCGTATCGCGGCGCTCACCGAGCCCGACCGCGTCGTGTGGTGCGACGGCTCGCAGCAGGAATACGACGCGCTGTGCCAGGCGATGGTCGATCAGGGCACGCTGAAGCGTCTCAATCCGGCGAAACGCCCGAACTCGTATCTCGCGCAATCGGATCCGTCGGACGTCGCGCGCGTCGAGGACCGCACGTTCATCTGCGCGGCGTCGCGCGACGATGTCGGCCCGACCAACAACTGGATCGCGCCCGATGAAATGCGCGAGACGCTCAACGGATTGTTCCGCGGTTCGATGCACGGCCGCACGCTGTACGTCGTGCCGTTTTCGATGGGCCCGCTCGGCTCGCCGATCGCGCATATCGGCGTCGAGCTGTCCGACAGTCCGTACGTCGCGGTGAACATGCGGATCATGACGCGCATGGGCCGCGACGTATACGACGTGCTCGGCGAGGACGGCGAATTCGTGCCGTGCGTGCACAGCGTCGGACATCCGCTCGAGCCGGGCCAGCAGGACGTGCCGTGGCCGTGCAATCCGGTCAAGTACATCGTGCATTTCCCCGAGACGCGCGAGATCTGGAGCTTCGGTTCCGGCTACGGCGGCAACGCGCTGCTCGGCAAGAAGTGCTTTGCGCTGCGCATCGCGTCCACGATGGGCCGCGATCAGGGCTGGCTCGCCGAGCATATGCTGATCCTCGGCGTGAGGTCGCCGGCCGGCAAGAAGTATCACGTCGCGGCTGCGTTTCCGTCCGCGTGCGGCAAGACGAACTTCGCGATGCTGATTCCGCCGCAGGGCTTCGACGGCTGGAAGGTCACGACGATCGGCGACGACATCGCGTGGCTGAAACCGGGCCGCGACGGCCGGTTGTACGCGATCAACCCCGAAGCCGGCTATTTCGGCGTCGCACCGGGTACCGGCGAGAAGACGAACCCGAACGCACTCGCGACGCTGAAGGAGAACGTGATCTTCACGAACGTCGCGTTGACCGAAGACGGCGACGTGTGGTGGGAAGGGCTGACCGACACGCCGCCCGCGAAGCTCACCGACTGGCAGGGCAACCCGTGGACGCCGGCGCTCGGCAAGGAGACCGGCCGCAAGGCCGCGCATCCGAACTCGCGTTTCACCGCGCCGGCCGCGCAATGTCCGTCGATCGACGCGGACTGGGAGAATCCGGCCGGCGTGCCGATCGACGCGTTCATCTTCGGCGGCCGCCGCTCGACGACCGTGCCGCTCGTGACGGAGGCGCGCGACTGGGTCGAAGGCGTGTACATGGCCGCGACGATGGGCTCGGAAACCACGGCCGCGGCGGCCGGCCAGCAGGGCGTCGTGCGCCGCGATCCGTTCGCGATGCTGCCGTTCTGCGGCTACAACATGAGCGACTACTTTGCGCACTGGCTGAAGCTCGGCAAGCAGCTCGAGCAGGCGGGCGCGACGTTGCCGAAGATCTATTGCGTGAACTGGTTCCGCAAGGACGCGGACGGCAAGTTCGTATGGCCGGGCTTCGGCGAGAACATGCGCGTACTCAAGTGGATGCTGGATCGCCTCGAAGGCACCGGCGGCGGCAGCGAGCATGCGTTCGGCGTGTCGCCTTCGTATGACGACCTGCATTGGGACGGACTCGACTTCACGCGCGAGCAGTTCGATGCGGTCACGTCGATGGATGCTGCCGAGTGGCGTGACGAACTGAAGTTGCATGCGCAACTGTTCGACACGCTGAAGCTGCGGCTGCCCGCCGAACTGATCGACACGATGAAGCGGATCGAACAGCGGATCGGTCGCTGACCACCCGCAGCGGCGCGTGCTTATTGACGTCCCGCAGCCGGCATCGAAAGCCGGCGGCGGGACGTTGTTGCATCCGCGCACCCGCACGTGGCCGCAGCGTGCGCAGCCGCCCGGCTTGCGTCAGCCGAGCTCGAGCGCGTTCGTCAGATCGCCGGGCGGCGTTTCTCCGCGCGACGCGAACGCGCGATCGCGATGCACGACGCCGTCGAGCGGCGCGAGCCCGTGCACGCGGCTGATGAAGCGCAGGATCGAGTTGGTGTCGTACAGCGTGTGGTCGACGTAGCCCTTCTTCGCGAACGGCGAGATCACGAGCGCCGGAATGCGCGATCCCGGCCCCCAGCGGTCGCCGACCGGCGGCGCGACGTGATCCCACCAGCCGCCGTTCTCGTCGTGCGTCATCACGATCACGGTGTTCGCCCATTGCGGGCCGCGGCGAATGTGGTCGATGACTGTCGCGATGTGGCGGTCCCCGGACTCGATGTCCGCGTAGCCCGCGTGCATGTTCAGGTTGCCCTGCGGCTTGTAGAACGTGACCGCCGGCAGGCGTCCGCCATCGATGTCGGCGATGAAGCGGTTCGTCGACGGATCGTCGCCGAGGCCCGCGTCGCGCAGATGCCGGCGGCGCGCGTCGGTGCCCGGCGCGTAGTTGCGGAAGTAGTTGAACGGCTGATGGTGGTACTGGAAGTCCGGCACGGTGCCCGTGTCGCGATGCTCGAGCGCGTACTGCCACGCGCCGCTGTACCACGCCCAGTCGACGTTCTTGTCGGACAGCCGATCGCCGATCGTCGCATGTCCCTGCGGCGGCATCACGCGATGATCGGCCGGATCCGCATACGCGGCATTGCCCGGATCGGGCGGCGGCACATAGCTCGGCTGGTACGGCGGCGCCATCGTGTTCACACCGTAGCCGTCCGGCGTCAGCGGGCCGTCGCCCGCGAACTTCGGCGGACCGTCGAGTGCGGACGCCGGCGAGTCGGCCGCGAGTTTCAGACGCGTGCCGGCCGGATCGTCGCCTTCGAGTTTCGACAGCAGCTTGTCCGCGTGCGGATGCTTGTGCGCATCCGGATACAGGGGCGGCTGCGCGGAAATGAGGAACATGTGGTTGAGCCACGAACCGCCGAACGCGGCCATGAAGAAGTTGTCGCACAGCGTGTATTGCCGCGCGAGATTCCACAGCCGCAGCGTGTCGGCCGAGTTGCGGTAATGACCCATCACGAGGCCGCCCGAATCGGCCCACGCGACGAACTGGTTGTTGCGGCCCGCGGCGATCTGCATCTGGTTCTGGTAGAAGCGATGCCACAGGTCGCGCGTGATCACGCCGTTCGGCAGCGGCTCCCCTTGCGCGTCGGCGATGCGGAACGGCGCGTTCGGCAGCTTGTCGATGTCGCGCTCGCCGATCATGTAGCGCTTGCCGTTCACTTCCTGCGCCTGCGGCACGAGACCGCCCCAGATCTTCGGCAGCACGGGCAGCGGCGTCTTGCCGTCGCGGTCGAGCTGCAGCGCGTGTTCGGGTCGCACTTCACTCAGCGGGTAACGCACGCCCGGGAAATCGCCGTACAGGTTCGCGAAGCTGCGGTTCTCCGCATAGATCACGACGATGTGGCGCACTTGCGCGCGCAGCGCTTCGTCGATGCGCCGGTCGGCGGCCGAGCGCGGCGCGGTCGTTTCGCAGCCGGCCAGCGCGACGCCGGCGCCGAGCGCGGCGAGGCCGCCGAGCATGCGGCGGCGGTCGGGATCGGCGGGAAGGTCGTCGGGACGATCGGGGTTGTCGTTCACGTCGTGTGCTCCTCGAGTGGGCGGGTGGGCTTCGTCGTTCGATGCGCGGCGGCATCGATCCGCGACGGCGACGGCAGCGCTGTCACGAAAATGTCATGCACGCGACTATAACGCGGCAGACGCTGCCGACGAAAGGCGTTCGTCGTGCCGTGCGAGCCGCATTGGCCGCACATCGACGTGCGGCGAGCGTGTTTGGAGCGACAGGGAGCGAGACGGGCATGCGGCCGAACGTTGCCAGAACAACGATCGTGTGAACGTGCCGGCCGGTCGCAGTGCGGCGATGCGCTTCGTACGACGAGACGAGATGGAGGCCGCGCGATGCGCAGCTCCGAGCGCCTGCCGATGTAATCGGCAGAACGCTCGATTACCGGCCGCAGTCGACGGCGGTGCGGTTATTCGCGTTGCTGACCGCGCGATGAACTCCGCACGTGCGAAGTCGGGATGGTCGATATCGACGATGCGATCGCGCGCGAGCCGATCGACGCAGAGCGGCGCATGAAGCACCCACGCAATCGAACTTCACCGCTGCACGAACGTCACGGCTCGGTTGTCGCGGCGACTTCGGCCGCCTCGATGAGCGCTTCGAGAAAGCGCGTACGCCACCAGTGCACGTCGGTCTTGCGCACGGTCGCCATCAGTGCCGTGTGACGTTGCCGGCGTTCCTCGAGCGGCATCGCAAGCGCACGCTGGATCGCCTGCGCAGTGCCTTGCGTATCGTACGGATTGACGAGCAGCGCTTCCTTCAACTGCTCGGCGGCGCCGGCGAAGCGCGACAGCACGAGCACGCCCGGATCGGCTTCGTCCTGCGCGGCGAGAAACTCTTTCGCGACGAGGTTCATCCCGTCGCGCAGCGGCGTGACCAGCGCGACGCGGCTCGCGCGATAGAGTCCGGGCAGCCGCTTGCGCGCGACGGTGCGGTGGATGTAGCGCATCGGCATCCATTCGAGTTCGCCGTAGTCGCCGTTGATCGCGCCGCACAGGCTGTCCATTTCGCGCCGCAGGTCGTCGTATGCGCCGAGATCCTCGCGGCTCGGCGCGGCGATCTGGATCAGCGTCGCGCGGTTGCGATTCTCCGGATACTGTTCGAGCAACTCGCGGAACGCATGCACGCGCTGCGGCAGCCCTTTCGTGTAGTCGAGGCGGTCGACGCCGACCAGCAGCTGGCGTCGCGAATACTCGTCGCGCATCCGTTCGAACATGTCGATGCCGTCGCGATCGTCGGCGAGCGCGGCGAACTCGTCGACGTTGATGCCGATCGGAAACGCGCCGGCCGACAGCGTACGGCCGAACGCGCGCAGACGTCCGTCCGGCAGCCGCGCAGCGCCGGCTTCCGATTCGACGTAGTGCTCGAAGTGAAGCAGGTCCGCTTCGGTCTGGAAGCCGACGAGATCGTATGCGAACAGCGAGCGCATCAGCCATTCGTGTTCCGGAATCGCGGCCATGATCGGCGGCGGCGGCATCGGGATGTGCAGAAAGAATCCGATCGGATTCGTGCAGCCCATCGCACGCAGCTCGGCGGCGAGCGGAATCAGCTGATAGTCGTGCACCCACACCGTGTCGTCCGGGCGCAGCAGCGTGCGCAGCTTGCGCGCGAACAGCTGATTCACGCGGCGGTAGCCGTCGGCGAAACGCCGGTCGAACTGGGCGAGGTCGAGCCGGTAGTGAAACACCGGCCACAGCACGTTGTTCGAATAACCGAGGTAGTACGCGTCGTAATCCTGTGGATCGAGATCGATCGTCGCGAGCTGAATGCCGCCGACGTTCTGGATCTGCACGTCGTCACTGCGCGCGGGCTGGTCGCTGCCGCGCAGCCTGCCGCTCCAGCCGAACCAGACGCCGCCGGTTTCCTGAAGGCTGTCCTTCACGGCGACGGCGAGGCCGCCGGCCGCGGCTTTACGGGGATCTGCGATGCGATTCGATACGACGACGAGGCGGCTCACCAGCTCTCCTGACGATTGTTGGGGGAAAAGTTAGTGCGGCCGGGGCGAAGCAGACGCCGCCATTCGCGCGGGGCGCGGTGCGGCCGCAATCCGATCGGCGCGAATCAGGGGCACGCGATTCGTTATCCGAGCGGGAAATGCTTTTTAAGCATACTCGTCATTCGGCAGTTTTTAAAGTGTGGGACGGCGTTGGGCACACCGTGTGCGACGCTGCTCGCGAGCAGGATCGAAAATTGCGCATCCGCGTATCGGCTTGTTCGACGCGGGTGGCAGCAAGCGCGGCGGGCACGTCGACGGCGTGACCGGTTCATGCGGCCGCGGCTTGCAGAGCGACGGGCGGCACGTCGCGCGATGCCGTCGCCGAGCGATTCGGCATCCGGAACGCAACGATCGTTTCCGCGAGCTCGCGTCCCTGCGCATCGAGCGATTTCGATGCGGCGGCCGCTTGCTCGACGAACTCGGCGTTCTGCTGCGTCCTCTGGCTCGCCTGCGTGAGCGTCGGGTTCACCTGTCCGATTCCACGGCTCTGGTCGGGCGATGCCGCGGCGATTTCGCCCACGATGTCCGTCACGCGCGCGACGGCGCGCGTGACGTCGGCCATTGTCGAGCGCGCTTCTCCGGCGAGCGCCGAGCCGCTCGCGATCGTCTGCACCGACGCCGGGATCAGCGCGTCGATTGCGTTCGCGGCGGTCGACGAACGTTGCGCGAGACTGCGCACCTCGCTCGCGACGACGTCGCGGGCATGCACGCTCAGAACGTCGTGCGCAATCCGGCCATCACGCTGCGGCCGCCTTCGGGCGCGAAACCGCGTACGACCGACGTCGAGTAGCGGATGTCCTGGTTGGTCAGGTTGTCGCCGCGCAGATACGCGAGCCAGTGCGTCGCGCCGACGCGGAACTTGTACGTCAGCATCACGCCGAGCGTCGTGTAGCCGTCGGTCGGAAAGTCGTTGTCGGGCACGCGATGCTGCGACCACGCATGCGTGAGCTGCGCGCGTACGCCGAGCGGGCCGTAACCGTAGTCGGCTGCGAGCGTGGCGCGCAGCGGCGCGATGCGCGGCAGCGGCTGTCCGGTATCGACGTTGCGCGCGTGCGTGTAGTCGGCCGTCAGCTCCACGTCGACCGTGTGGCCTTTGCGCGCGTAGGCGCGCCACTTGCCGTCGAGCTCGATCCCGTAGAACTCCGCGCGCACGCCGCGATAGACGGCCTCGGCGAGCGCGTCGTCGGTGCCCGGCGCGACCGGCTCGCCTTCGTCGTCGACGATGCGGCCCGTGTTGTACTCGGTCAGGTAGTTCGAGAAGCGGTTGTAGAACACGCCGACGCTGCCGCGATTCGCGCCGCTTGCATAGCGCAGCGACAGGTCGGTCGACACGGCCTTTTCCTTCGACGCGTTCGGATTGCCGATCAGGAACTGGCCGGTTGCATCGTGCGGACCGTTCGAATAGAGCTCGTAGAACGTCGGCGCGCGTTCGGTGTAGGCGACGTTCGCGGCGATCGACCACACGGGCGTCAGCGAGAACAGTGCGCCCGTCGAGATGCTGCCGGCATTGAAGTCGCGCGGTTGCGCGCCCGCGAATTTGTCGACGCCGGCCGGATCGGGATCGACCGTGACGTGCTCGACGCGTGCGCCCACGCTCAGCTTCAACCTCGGATCGACCTGCCATTCCTCGAGACCGAACAACGCGACGCTGTTCGTACGCGTGGACGGCACGAGCGTTTCGTCGCCGAGCGCGGAGAACGTATTTCGGCCGAACTGCACGCCGATCGCGCCTTCGAACGGGCCGATCTTGCGATGCCGTGCTTCGATGCGCGCTTCGTATCCGCGATTGCGGAAGAGGGTCGCCGTCTCGCCATTGTCGACTTCCTTGTGGCGATAGTCGGTGTACGCGAAATCGAACTTCAGCTTCGTGAACGGGCCGCTCAGATTGCGGACTTCGGACGCGAACGCAAGACGCTCCTGACGCATCCTCAGACGCACGTCGTCCTCCGCGACCGAACCGTAGTTCGATTCATAGCCGCTGTACGACAGACCGGCGAAACCGTCCGTCCACGTGTACGACGCGCCGACCGCGCCGCCGTGCACGCGGCCGTCGCTGTTCGGCACGCTGCCGATCGGCTGCGGCGTGTCCGGGCCGTCGATCGCACGTTGCGCGCTGCTGCGTGCATAGCCGGGAATGCGCAACTTGCTCGTCTCGCGATCGAACGCGTCGACATGGAACGCGAAGCGGCCGTTGCCGCCTTCGACCTGCGCGGCGCCGGCGCGTACCGAATTCGCGCCGCCGTAGCGCGCATCGAGCGCGCCGGTCACGCCTTCGATCGCTTCGCGCGGAATCCGGTTGTCGATCGTGTTGACTACGCCGCCTACCGCGTTGCCGCCGTACAGCAGCGCAGCCGGCCCGCGTACGATCTCGACGCGTTCGATCGATAGCGGATCCTGCGGCACCGCGTGGTCGTACGACAGCGACGACGCGTCGTATGCGGCGACGCCGTTCTGAAGCAGCCGGATGCGGTCGCCGTCCATCCCGCGGATGATCGGCCGGCCGACCATCGGGCCGTACGTCGTCGTCGATACGCCCGGCAGCCCGTCGAGTGTTTCGCCGAGCGAATCGGCCTGGCGGCGCGTCAGCGCGTCGCCGGACAACTGGACGGTCGGCGCGATCAGCTGCGTATCGCCGAGCGGATTCGCGGTGACGAAGATCGGCGACAGCCGCTCGGCGGAAGCGGTGCCCGCCGCTGACGGCGTGTCGGTTTGCGCTTGTGCGACTGCGGCGAGCAGCATCAGCGAAAGAGGCGAAAGCGGGCGAAGCGGTAAGCGTGGGAGATCGCGCATGGTCGATGAACCGGTAGTGGGAATCGGTGAAAGAGCCACGCGAGCCGCAACTCGAAACGATATATTGTTGCGTTTGCGGCGCGCAATGACCCGTCGGAAAGCGATCCGGCGGCGTGCTGCGCGGTTTTACGAGCGATATCCGGCCGACGAATCGGCGAAATGATATGTTATATCATCGCGCATTCCACGCCCGACGGAAGGCCGATGATTGCCGGATACGAACGGAGGAGGCGGCGAAAGCCGGGTGCGAAGGCGGGAAGGCACGGCGATCCGCCGCGCGACGGACGGCGTCGCGACGGCGGCTTTGCGGATCACGCGTGGATCAAGGCGCGAAGAACACGTCGGTGCGGTTCGTCAGATTGCCTGCGTTGGTCTGCACGAAGAACGGATGGAACGACGACGACGGCAGCACGTCGAGCCCCTGATAATCGCCGATGAAGAAGCCTTCCGCGTACGGCGCGAGCTTCATGTCGAACGGGCCCGCGACGCGTCGCTCGTCGCCGAACGTGCTGCCGGCGTCGTGCGAGATCTTGCGCCAGAAGCCGGTCGGCAGCGTCGTCGTGTTGCCCGGCTGCAGGTCGCGGAAGTCGTAGTACGTGACCATCACCGCGCCGGTCTTGTCCACGCGCACCGACGGGTTGAACGCGGGCCGCCCGGTCGGCGTGTTCACCTGCAGCGGCGCGCTCCAGCTCGCGCCGCCGTCCTTCGACGTCGACAGTGCGATCTCGTCGTAGTTGCCGCCGTTGAAGCGGCTGTCCTGCCACACCACGTACAACTGTCCCGATGCCGGATCGATCGCCGGTTCCGGAATGATGTCGCCGGTGCGCACCGGTTCGCCGGTGTTCGGATCGGTCACGCCGACGGTCTGCAGCCCCGCGATCACTTGCGGCTTCGTCCATGTCGCGCCGTCGTCGGTCGACTTCACGTACGCGACCTTGCCGGCAGCCTTGCTGAACGGCGGCTGGATCAGGTCGAAGAAGTCGTACAGCGTGCCCGTCTTCGGATCGACGACGATCTGGTTGCCGATCGTCTGCTGACGCGAAGCGACATTGACGATGACCTTCGGTGTGCTCCACGTCTTGCCGCCGTCGACCGTCTTCGAGAAGAACGTCGGCCCGCGGAACGCCTGCGTGTGCAGGTTCGCGTACGGGTTGCCGTTCGGCAGTTCGAGGCGGTCCCATACCGCGTACGCGGTGCCGGCCTTCACCGGATTCGCCGTTACCGACTCCTTGTCGTTGAAGAACTGCGTCGTCGGTTCGTCGTTCGCGATCAGCACGGACGGGTTGCTCCACGTCTGTCCGCCGTCGGTCGACACCGATGCGGCGACTGCATTGCTGTTGTTCGACTGGTTGAACGAGATCGAAACCGAGTACGCAGTACCGTCCGGTCCGAACGATACCCACGGATCGGACGCGCGTTCGTACTTCAGACCGCCGGGCGCACACGCGCTGAACGGCTGCGGCGTGCGTGCCCATGTCGCGCCGGCATCGAACGTATAGCCGGCGACGAGCCCGTGTGCGCCGCCGTTCGACCAGCGATCCTGCTGCCACACGCCGATCATGTTGTTCGGATTTGCCGGATTGACGGCGAGCCACGGCTCGACCTCCGCGTTCACGTAGTTCGTGCCCGGCCCGCCGATCGTACAGGCGGCGAAAGGACTCGGACCGGACACGAGCACGGGCTCGGCGTGCGCCGCGGCGGCGGTCATCGCCATTGCGGCGGATAGACGAATGACAAGCGAGTGAGACATGATGATGCGTCGCATGAACTGCTCCTCGTTGACGTGCGGTTTGCCACGGTGAAGCAGGGCGACGCAACGCGCGCCGATGCGCGGCATGCCCACGCCGCGCAGACGACGTTGCCGGAACGGTGCCGCAGCATGCGCGTCGCATGTCGCATCGGCTGCCTGCCGTTCAGGATGCCGCTTCCGCCATCGCAATCCGCGTACGCTGGATGCCGCCAGCGCTTCGGTCAGACTCCTTTTCGTTTTCGTTGCGGGCCGGGCCGACATGCAATGCCGATCCGACGGTCACGCAGTCCGGGCATGCGACGAACGTATCGAAGTGGAATGCAATGTAGGCGATCCGAATGCGGCGCGCGAGGCGATTTTTGGTAACAGAGCGTAGCCGGAAAGCGTTGCCGGACACGCGCGAAGCGAGCGCAAAAATTTCCATGCGCACGCAACGAAATCGAATCGAAAACGCGAATCGAAATCGCTTTCGGTCAGCGGCGCGGCGCGTCCGATGCGTGACGATCGCGCGTTGGATCGCGTTGGATCGCGCCGAATTGCGTTGGCGTTGCGTCGGTATCGTCGTCGGCTCAGCGCTCGACCGGAAACCGCTGCTGCAGCGCATGCAGCCAGCGTGCGACGACGTCGAGTTCGTCGTCGGAAAAACCGTCGCACAGCTTGCCGTTCAGTTCGCGCAGCAGCACGCGTGCGCGCTTGAGTGCCGCGCGGCCTTCATCGGTCACGAACAGGCGCGTGGCACGGCCGTCGTCCGAATCGGCGTGGCGCGTGAGCAGGCCCGCTTTGGCCATCCGGTCCGCGAGGCCCGTCATCGCGGACGGCGCAAGTTGCAGTGCCGCGCCGACTTCACCGATCAGCGCACCGTCCTGCTTCGCGAGATAGAACAGCACGCCGGCCTGCGCGGCGCTCGTTTGCGCATCGAGTTCGGCCTTGCGGTCGACCCAGCGCTGCACGCGCCGCTGGCCGATGTTCAACAGGAAAAACAGGCGTCGGTCTTCGCTCAAGCTTGGTTCCCGGCTGCGATGGAAAGGGAGGGACGATCGTCGTTGCGCGGCAGGTCGAGCGACCGTGCGAGCCAGTCGGCCACGCCGGGCCACAGCACCGAGCCGCAGCGGCTGCGGAAGAAACCCATGTGCCCGAGCGGGCCGCTGCCGGTCGCGCGCGGATCGATCTGGCGGCGCTCGACGGCCGCGCCGGTCAGATAGCTTACCAGCAGGTCGATCGCGGCCGGATTCGCCCACGGATCGTCGTCGAAGCCGAGCACGAGAATCGGCAATCGCTGCTTCGCGAAGCGCTCGGCCGCGCCGAGTGTCGGGTCGTCGAAGAAGTAGCGCGGCAGCGTCGTCCAGTCGCTCCATTCGCGGAATACGCCGGCCGGCAGATCCTCGCCGAGCCCGAGCCGCTTGCCGGGCACGTAGCCGAGCAGCGCACACGCGAGCGGGCCGAGCACGCGAAGAATCAGCCGCACTTTCAGCCGCTCCGCGGCGTGTTCGATCAGTCGCGTACTGCCGGCGTGCGATGCGACGAGCACGGCCGCGTGCAGGTGCGCGGACGCGGCCGACAAGCCGATCGCATGGCCGCCGACGCTATGCCCTACCGCGAGCAGCGGCACGCCGTCGAATGTATGGCGCGCCCACGCGGTCGCCGCTTCGACGTCGAGATCGACCCAGTCCCGCATGCGCGCATGCAACGCACTCAGGCGCGCGGGGCGCGACGCGCCGATGCCGCGGTAGTCGTAAGTCAGCGCCGCGAAATCGCGCTCCGTCAGAAAACAGGCGAACGCCGCGTACAGACGTTCGGGCACCGCCGTCGCCGGATGGATCAGCACCAGCGCGCGCGGTGCGGCTCGCGGCGACCACAGCGTGCCGCGCAATGCATAGCCGTCCGCGGCGGGAAATTCGATCGGCTCGGCTGTCATGTCGGTCCTCGTCTCGTCAAGTTGTTTCGTATGCGAAATATAGACGCCGGTATATTTCGCGCACGAAATATCTATCGAGGAATCCTTCCACTGCCGCTTTCGGCTGCGCTCGACGGACCCGTTTCCGACCGTCGCGTTCATAAAATATTTGCATCTTTGCATAGCAGAATATTGCGTTTGTCTGATGGTGCGGATCGACGTATCTTCACCGCTTCCGTCCAATTCTCCGGCTGCCGCACAAGCGCGGCAGCCGACATATCACCGGGAGATCACGTTGCTGAGCCGAATCGTCACGGCGCTCGTACTGGCGCTCGCCGCGCAGCCGGGCATCGCGAAAGACACCGTCACGCTGCGCGTCGGCGAACAGAACTACTTCAACATCCAGGCGTCGATGGAGGCGTCCGGCGTGCTGAAGGACGTGCCCTACGCGATCGAGTGGAAGCACTTCCAGGCTGCAGCGCCGGTGGCCGAAAGCCTGAACGGCAATGCGATCGACGTCGGCTTCCTCGGCGATTCCGCGCTGCTCACGCTCGCCGCGCGCGGCGCACCGGTGAAGGTCGTCGCGGTGTCGCGACAGAGCCTCGACGGCGTCGCGATCCTCGTGCCGAAGAATTCGCCGGTGCGCACCGTCGCCGATCTGCAGGGCAAGACCGTCGCCGTATGGCGCGGCGCATGGAGCCAGCAGCTCGTGCTGCGCGCGCTCGAGCACGCCGGGCTGCGCGCCGACTCGGTCAAGTATGCGTACCTGATGCCGATCGACGCGACCAATGCGCTCGCGAACGGTTCGGTGGACGCCGTGTCGCTGTGGGAGCCGTTCGTCAGCACGCTCGCGCTGAGGCAGGGCGCGCGGCCCGTGACGACCGCGCAGGGGCTGATGCCCGCGCTGAGTTTCGTCGCCGCGAACGAGCAGGCCGTGTCCGGCAAACGTGCCGAAATTACGGATTTCCTGCGCCGTGTCGTCGCTGCGCGTCAGTGGGTCGACAGTCATCCGCGCGAGTACGCGGACCTGTGGGCGAAGCGCGCGAAGCTCGAGCCCGACGTCGCGTACCGCTGGCTGAACAACGCGCATCAGCGCGTGGGCCCGGTCGACGACTCGGCCGCGAAGGACGCGCAGAACACGGCCGACTTTCTGCACAAGGCCGGCGTGATTCCGGCTGCGTACGACACGTCGAAACTGCTCGACCGCTCGTATGCGGGCGCGTTCGCGCCGGCCGCGCAAAAGACGGCGGCCGCGCAGTGACCGTGCGGCTCTTTCCGATCGGCAACGACGAGGACATATCGACATGCCAGTCGACATCATCGGCATGATCACCGCGACGCCCGGCGCGGAGGTTGACGTGCCCGGCGGCGCAGCCGTCCAGCCGGACTACGTGCGCCGCTTCGCGCGCGCACACGAAGCGGCGGGCTTCGATCAGATTCTGGTCGGCCATTTCAGCAACGCGGCGGACGGCTTCGTCGTCGCATCGTTCGCGGCCGCGGCGACCGAACGCATCCGCATCCTGCTCGCGCATCGTCCGGGCGTGATCGTGCCGTCCGCGGCCGCGCGGCAGATCGCGACGCTCGACGTGTTCAGCGGCGGGCGGCTCGCGCTGAACGTCGTGTCGGGCGGCGACGACACGGACCTGCAGCGCGACGGCGATTTCGTGCCGCACGACGCGCGCTATCGCCGTACCGGCGAGTATCTGGACGTGCTGAAACGCATCTGGCTCGCCGACGCGCCGGTCGATCACGACGGCGAGTTCTACCGGCTGCGCGGCGCGTCGCCGCTCGTGAAGGGCGTGCAGCGGCCGCACGTGCCGATCTACTTCGGCGGCTCGTCGGCTGCCGCGCTGGCCGTGGCCGGCCGGCATGCGGACGTGTACATGACGTGGGGCGAGCCGCTCGAGTCCGTGCGCGAGCAGATCGCGCGCGTGCGTGCGGCCGCCGCACCGTTCGGCCGCGCACCGCGCATCAGCGTGTCGTTCCGGCCGATCGTCGCGGACACCGAAGCGCAGGCATGGACGAAGGCCGACGCGATCCGCGAGCGCGTGCGGGCGGCACGGCTCGCGAACGGCCAGCCGATCGACGGCCATGCGCCGCAGAATGCGGGCTCGCAGCGGCTGCTGGCCGCGGCCGCGCAAGGCGACGTGCTCGACGAGCGGCTGTGGATGGGCGTCGCGAACCTGACCGGCGCGCGCTGGAATTCGACCGCGCTCGTCGGTACGCCCGAACAAGTTGCGCGCGCACTCGGCGCGTACTATCGGCTCGGCGTGTCGACGTTCCTGATCCGCGGCTTCGATCCGCTCGACGACGCGCTCGCGTATGGGCGCGACCTGATTCCCGCGATCCATGCACACGTCGCGGAGCTCGATCGATCGGGCGCCGCGGTGGCCGCGTAAGCCGGGTCGCAGCGCAGCGGCAACGATCGCGTATCGACGTGCAGTGCGACGTTCGGAGCACCGCTTCTGGCCCGCCGCCCGGTTGGCATCGGCATTTCGTTTCGACGCACCCGCGCGCGTGAATCGATTTCGCGCAACCGCCGCGTAGTCAGAACGACGGCAAGCCCGGCGGGTTCGTGTCGGCGCGGGCGATCGCTTCGCTCTGCAGGCCCCATCGCGCGAGCGCCTGTCCGTAGCGGCCGCTCGCGATCAGCGCGTTCGTCGCGAGCGTCAACGCGGGCGCGAGCCCGCTGCCGCGGCGCGTCGCGATCGCGACGTCCGCATTCGCCGGCCAGCCCGCATTGACGACGCCGACCCGGCGGATCTTCCCGTCGCGCGCCGCTTCGTACGCGAGCGACGCGTTCGGATTCAGCTCGGCATCCGCGCGGCCGGACAGCAGTGCGACGCGCGCGGCCGCATCGTCGTCGAAGTACAGCAGTTCGGTCGGCTTCAATCGTTGGGCGACGTTGCGACGGTTCCATTCGAGCAGAATGCGCTCCTGACTCGTGCCGGCGCCCGTAATGATGCGCAGGCCTGCGACGTCCTTCGGCTCGGCGATCTTCGCGATCGGACTCGCGGTGCGTACGTAGAAGCCGTGCAGCCCGAGACGATAGGTCGTGAAGTCGTACTTCTCCTTGCGCTTCTCGGTCACGCCGACGTTCGAAATCACCGCGTCGTACTTGCCCGACGACAGTCCGAGCGGCCAGTCGGCCCACGCGATCGGCACCAGGACGAGCGTGCGGCCGAGCGCGTCGGCAACGAGCTGCGCATAGTCGGGATCGGCGCCGACCACCGTGCGCGCGTCGGTCGCGTACGTCGATATGGGCGGCGCATGCGGCGAGATCGCGACCGTGAACGCGTGGTCGCTCACCCACCGATAGCCGCTTGCTGCCCGGATGGCCGCGTCGTCGCGCGGCGCGCGAATGCGGCCGGCCTGACGCGGATCGAGGTCTGCCGCCGCGCTTGCCGCACCTGTCGCAATCGCGGCGCGCCACGGCGCGGCGGCTGCCGCGACGAGCGCGGCGGTGATGAATTCACGTCGATCGATCATCGTGTCGGATCTCCGAGGCTTCCGAAAACGGCCGCGCCGCTCACAGCACGCGCGACAGGAATGCGCGCGTGCGCGGATGCGCGGGCGCATCGAGCACGACCGCGGGCGGCCCCGATTCGACGATGCGGCCGCGTTCCATGAACAGCACGTTGTCGGCGACTTCGCGCGCGAAGCCGATCTCGTGTGTGACGATCACGAGCGTCGTGCCCGAACGCGCGAGCTCCTTGATCACGTCGAGCACTTCGTTGACGAGCTCGGGATCGAGCGCCGACGTCGGCTCGTCGAACAGCAGCACTTTCGGGCGCAGCGCGAGTGCGCGCGCGATCGCGACGCGCTGCTGCTGGCCGCCGGACAGCTGGCGCGGGTATGCGTCGGCCTTGTCCGCGAGCCCGACGCGCGCGAGCAATGCGCGTGCGATGCGCTCGGCGTCGTCGCGCGTCGCGCCGCCGACCGCGACCGGCGCTTCGATCAGATTCTCGAGCACGGTCAGATGCGCGAACAGGTTGAAGCTCTGGAACACCATGCCGACCGCCGTGCGCCGCTTCAGCACGTCGCGTTCGCCGAGCTCGTGCAGCACGTCGCCGTCGCGGCGGTAGCCGATCAGCTCGCCGTCGATCTCGATGAAGCCGTCGTCGACGCGTTCGAGATGATTGATCGTGCGCAGCAGCGTCGACTTGCCGGAACCCGACGGCCCGACGATCGCGGTGACGCTGCCGCGCGGCGCGACGAACGACACGTTGTCGAGTACGCGGTGCGTGCCGAACTGCTTCGAGACGCGATGGACGGTCACCTCGCGGCCGACATGCGGCGCGGCATCGTCGTCGACGCGTTGCGCTGCGGGCGCGTGCGTCGTCGCACGTCGCCACAGCGCGCCGGCACGCGCGAGCAGGAACGTCAGCGCGGACGGCGGCGGATTGCGCAGCGCACCGCGCGCATAGTGCCGTTCGACCTGCACCTGGATCGCCGACAACACAGTCAGGATGATCAGATACCAGGCGGTCGCGACCATCAGCAGCGGAATCACCTCGAGATTGCGCCGATAGATCACCTGCACGGTGTAGAACAGCTCCGGCATCGCGAGCACGTACACCATCGACGTCCCCTTCGCGAGCGTGATCAGGTCGTTGAACGCGGTCGGCAGGATCGCGCGCATTGCCTGCGGCAGCACGATCCGCGTCGTTTGCCGCGAGCGCGGCAGCCCGAGCGCGGCCGCCGCCTCGAGCTGGCCCTGATCGACCGACAGAATGCCGCCGCGGATCACCTCCGCGGAAAACGCCGCGTGATTCAGCGTGAGGCCGAGCACCGCCGCGAGAAACGGGCTGATCAGTTCGGTCGTCGGCGCGTCGAACCACACGATGTCGGTGAACGGCACGCCGAGCCGCACGTGCTCGTACAGGTAGCCGAGGTTGTTCAGGATCAGCAGCAGCACGATCAGCGGAATCGACCGGAACAGCCACACGAACGTCCACGCACTCGCGGCGAGCAGCCGCGAACGCGACAGCCGGGCCAGCGCGACGAGCGCACCGAGCGCGAAGCCGAGTACCGCGCCGAGCAGCGTCAGCACCAGCGTGCGCGCGAGCCCCGACAGCACCGGCGGCGACAGGAACCATTCGGCGAACACCGGCCAGCCCCATTGCGGGTTGCCGAGAATCGAGTGCAGAACGCCGGCGATCAGCGCGAGCGCGAGCACGCTGCCGGCCGTGCGCGAGCGGCGCCGTGCGGGAACGATGCGCAAACGCGTGCCGCCGGTGTCGCGCGCGGCGGAAGAAGAGCGCGGCGGCAGCGCGCCGCCGACGTGGGTCGTGTCGCTCATGTCGATGAAAGTCCTCGAATCGATGGGGCGCCGCGTATCGCGGACCGATCAAGCGGCCGCGTCCGCGGCCTGGGCGCTCGTCGCCGTCGCATGGCGGCTCGCCTTGCGCGACAGGCCGAGATGGTCGCGCAGCGTGCTGCCCGGCAGGTCGCGGCTGTAGCGGCCGCGCGCTTCGAGCACCGGAATCACCAGTTCGACGAAATCGTCGACGCCCTGTGCCTGTACCGGAAAGCCCAGGATGAAGCCGTCGCCCGCGCCCGCGTCGAACCAGCGGATCAGCTCGTCGGCGACGTGCTCGGCCGTCCCGATGAAATTCGGCCGCGGCGTCGCGACCGCGAGCGCCGTCTCGCGCAGCGTCAGGCCGTTGCGTTTCGCGTCGGCCTTGATCCGGTCGGTGGTCGAGCGGAAGCTGTTGCGGCCGATGTCGCCGAGTTCCGGGAACGGCGCATCGAGCGCGTATTGCGTGAAGTCGTGGTGATCGAAGTAGCGGCCGAGATACGCGAGCGCTTCGTCGATCGTCAGCAAGTCGCGGATCGCCTGGTACTTGTCTTCGGCCTCGGCGGCCGTGCGCCCGACGATCGGCCCGACGCCCGGGAAGATCTTCACGTCGTCCGCGCGCCGGCCGTGTTCGATCGCGCTGTGCTTCACGCGCCGCGCGAACGCGGCCGTCTCGTCGAGCGACGGCGAATGCGTGAACACCGCGTCCGCGTATTTGCCCGCGAGCCCGATGCCGGCGTCGGACGATCCGGCCTGAAAGATCACCGGCTGTCCTTGCGGCGAGCGCTGGATGTTCAGCGGACCGGCAACCTGGAAGAAGCGGCCGCGATGGTCGAGCGTGTGCAGCTTGTCGCGATCGAAGAAGCGGCCGGTCGCGCGGTCGCGCACGAATGCGTCGTCGTCCCAGCTGTCCCACAGCCCCTGCACGACCTGCAGATATTCGTCGGCGATCTCGTAGCGCAGTTCGTGATCGGGATGCGTCTTGCCGAAATTCTTCGCGGTGCCTTCGAGCGGCGTCGTCACGACGTTCCAGCCCGCGCGCCCGCCGCTGATCATGTCGAGCGACGCGAGCTGGCGCGCGACGGTGAACGGCTCGCTGTACGACGTCGAGATCGTGCCGGCGAGCCCGATCTTCTTCGTCGCGACCGCGAGCGCCGACAGTATCGTCATCGGCTCGAAGCGGTTCAGGAAGTGCGGGATCGACTTCTCGTTGATGTACAGCCCGTCCGCGACGAACGCGAACGCGATGCCGGCGGCTTCCGCCTTGCGTGCGATGCCGATCGCGAAGTCGAGATTGATGCTCGCATCCGGCGGGTTGCTCGGATGCCGCCATGCATTCATGTGGCTGCCTGCGCCTTGCAGCATCAGGCCGAACGGAATCGGTCGTCGGGTCGTCATCGCAGCGTCACGCGTTGGAGTCGGGGAAAAGGGAGCGGCCGGCCGCGATCGCCGCGTCGAGCGGCGTGGACGACAGCGCGCCGCCGAGCCATTCGATTGACGCGAGCCGCGCCGCGTAGTCGGTCACCGGCGAATCGATCACGAACGCATCGACGTCGAGCCGCCGGCTCAGCGCATCGAGCGCTCGGTGCACGCGCTCCGGCGTATCGGCCAGCACGGTCGGACGCAGCTCGTCGATCCGGTAGGCCGACGCGCCGCTTTGCCGTGCGAATTCCGCCGCCGCCTGCGCGCTGCCGAGATTGAAGCTCTGGCCGCTCGCGAGCTGCAGCTTGAAGATCTTCAGCGGGCCGATCAGCCGCTCGGCGTCGTCGCGGGTCGGCGCCGCGACCGCATACAGCGCGACGAGCGGCCGCGTGCCGCCCGCGCCGCGATACGCGTCGAGCGAGCGTTCGAGGTTCGTGCTGTCGCCGTTGAAATGGCCGGCGTAGCAGAACCGCCAGCCGTGGCGCGCGGCCAGCGCGCCGCTGTCCGGCGAGCCGCCGAGCAGAATCCGTTCGGGCGCCTGCGGCGGCTCGGGCATCGCGACCGCGCCGGCGAGCGGATGGTCTTCGGCGACGCCCCAGCCGAGAAACGCGTCGAGCGCGGCGAGCTGGCCCGCGAAGTCGGGCTTCGCCGCCTTGTCGTGAAACCACTGCAGCGCGCGCGTAGTCAGCGGCAAGCCGCCCGGCGCCTTGCCGACGCCGAGATCGACGCGGCCCGGCGCGAGCGCGGCGAGCAGCCGGAACGTCTCGGCGACCTTGAACGGACTGTAGTGCTGCAGCATCACGCCGCCCGAACCGACGCGTATGCGCGACGTGCGCGCGAGCAGGTGCGCGACGACGATCTCCGGCGCGGAGCTTGCGAAGCCCGGCGCGCCGTGATGCTCGGCGACCCAGAAGCGCTCGTAGCCGAGCCGTTCCGCGCGCTGCGCGAGCGTCGTCGTGAAGCGCAGCGCGTCGGCGGCGCTCGCGCCGTCGGCGATCGGACTCTTGTCCAGTAACGAAAGCGAATAGCTCATGATGGGCGGCGTTCGTGCGTGCTGCGCAACAGCGCAGTGGCAGGACAGCGGCCGGGCTCAGATCTTCGGCAGCCCGGGCGGATTCGTGTGCGACTGGTCGATCGCTTCGGACGCGAGGTTCCAGCGATCGAGGATCTGCCGATAGCGGCCGTTCCTGATCAGCTCGTTCAGCGCGACGGTCAGCGGTTCGCTGAGCCCGCTGCCCTTGCGCGTCGCGATCGCGATGTCGGCCGTGCGCGGCCAGCCGCCGCTGATCGCACCGACGAGCCGCGTCTTGCGCTGCTGCGCGCTCTGATACGCGAGCACCGAGTTCACGCTGAACACGGCATCCGCGCGGCCCGACTGCACCGCGACGATCCGCATTGCCTGATCGTCGTAGTACTGCACCTGCACGGGCTTCAGCCCGTGCGCGACGTTGTCGCGATCCCACGCGAGCAGGATCTTTTCCTGGTTGGTGCCGGCGTCGGTCACGATGCGCAGCCCCGCGACGTCCTTCGGTTCCCGGATCGATCGAATCGGACTGTCGTTGCGCACGTAGAAGCCGACCTGATCCTTGCGGTACGTCGAGAAGTCGAACTTCCGCTTGCGCTCCTCGGTCACCGTCACGTTCGAAATGACCGCGTCGACTTTCCCCGATTCGAGCGCAAGCGGCCAGTCCGCCCACGCGAGCGCGACGATTTTCAGCTTGCGGCCGAGCGTGTCGGCAACGAGCTGGCCGACGTCCGCGTCGAAGCCGATCACCGTACGCGCGTCGGTCGCATACGAGCTGATCGGCGGCAGGCTCGGCGCGATTCCGATCGTCAGCGTGCCGGGTTCGACGAACCTGAACGATGCGGGCACCGCGCGTTCGACGGCCGGATCCGCGGTGCCGCGCGGGCGGCCGCGCTGTTCGGGGCTCAGATCGAACGTCGCGGCGCTCGCGGCCGTGACGGCGGCGAATGCGGCCGCGCCGATCAACGCGGCAGCCAGCGTGCGAACGGCATCGGAACGAAGAGATGCGGGTCGTGGCATGAAAAGTCCTGTCGTGAAAGCGGAATCGGATCGGGAACGGCTGCCGCGCGCGTTCAGCGCGGCAGCGCGGGCTCGGGCACGGGCGCCCACAGGTCGGCAAGCGTCGACGTGCGAGACGGATCGACGAGATCCTTGCCGAAGCGCAGATGGAAATACGCTTCGGGGTCGATCGACGGATCGAACAGCCGCGTATAGCCGGTGCGGTCGTACAGCGCCCACGCTTCCGGCTGACGAAAGCCCGTGGTCAGGTAGACGCGTCGATAGCCCTGCTGCGCGGCGCGCGCTTCGAGCGCATCGACGATGCGTCGCGCGAGGCCCTGGCGGCGCAGATCCGTGCGGGTCCAGATGCGCTTCAGCTCGGCCGTCTGCGTGTCGTAGCGCTTGAACGCGCCGCCGCCGATCGTTTCGCCGTCGCGCAGCAGCAGGATGAACGCGCCGTCCGGCGGCGCAAACAGCTCGGCCGGGTAGCGTGCGAGTTCGTCGCGCGCGGCCGCGCCGCTGTCGGCACGGTACGCGGCGTAGCGCGTCGCGTATTCGTCGATCAGCGCGTCGATCAGCGGCTGCGCGCGGACGTCGAGCGGCGTCGTATCGATGATGCGGTCGTTCGTGGCCATGGGCGTCGCGAAGAGCGCGCGATACGGACGTTGTGCTCGGCGCGCGGGCGCGTGGCCCGCGCGCGTCGTTCCGTTATCGCCGCGCGGTTGTCGTGATCACGGCGGCCGTTGCGTATCGCGTGACGCGCGCGGCCGGCCGCCGTCGTTCCGAACACGTTAGCGGCGCGGCGCGCAAAGACGAACGAAGCAATTTCGATAAGGATTTCGCGGCGTGCGTCAGAAGGCTCGCAGCGGAAACGACGATGGACGTATGAGACGGATATCTGCGAGAGGTCGGCTGATTCCGGGCGAGCGTGCGGCGTCTGTGTTGTTCGCCGTTCTCTTGTTCGGTTCGCTTGCGGCGATCGTCCGGAATCGCGAGCCGCGTTGCAGATGCCGATGACGGGATGCGTTCCGTCAGTGGCGTAGCGCAGGGGAAGAGCGATGCTGCCAGCTATGGTGTCGGCTGCATCGCGCGAAGCGCACGCGGAGCTTGCTGCGCTCGTCGTTCGCACGTCGCCGATAGCGTGCGGTTTCGACTACACGTCGCGGTGCAATGCGCGGCGCGCAACGTGCGACGCCGGGCAGCACGTTGCGCGCGCTACGACATCTGATGGGCCGCGCAGGCCGTCACGCGGTCGCGGACACCCGCTGGACGCTCGGCGCCGCGGCCGGCTCGGCGAGCTGGAACAGACAATCGCCGCGCCGCACCTGCGCGGGCACGCGTTTGCACACGACTTCGCCGTCGCCGTTGAACCGATGCAGCATCGGCTCGCGCAACGGCGTGTCCGGAAAGTGGACCCACGCGGCCGGCTGCCCGGCTTTCACGCGGTCGCCGAGTTCGACGAGCGGTTCATACAGGCCGCGCTCGTATGCATAGACGAAGTGGCGGTCGCCGTCGACGCGCATGAAGCGCGTGACCGTCGGCGGCGCAGCGGGCACGAGCGTGCCGCGCAGCAGCCCGATGTAGCCGAGGTAGTGCAGCAGCCCGTGGCGGCCGAGCCGGATCAGCGACGGATCGGCCATGCCCGCGCCGCCGAGTTCGGTGACGATCGAGATCGCACCCTGACGACGTGCGGCCGATGCGGAATGCACGGGATTCGGCGCATGCAGCAGCGCGTTCGGCAACCCGAACGCGACGAGCAGCCCGTTGAGCTTCGCGGCTTCGTCCGCGTCGAGCGGATCGATCGCGAGCATGTTGCCGCCGTGATACAGCAGCGAGCTGCCGCCGGAATGCAGGTCGACCAGATACTGCGCGCGCGACAGCAGCGCGTGCTCGATGTAATGGGCGATCATCTGCGTCGGCGTGCCGGTCGGATCGCCGGGGAAGCTGCGGTTCAGGTTGCCTTCGTCGAGCGGCGACACGCGCAGGCCCGCGTCCGCTGCCGGGAAATTCGCCATCGGCAGCAGGATCAGCTGCCCGCTGATCATCTCCGGCTCGATCTCGCGCATCAGTTGCGACACGATGATCTGGCCTTCGTATTCGTCGCCGTGATTGCCGGCCATCACGAGCGCGGTCGGGCCGTCGCCGTTGCGGATCGACGCGATCGGGATCGGCAGCCAGCCGTACGCCGAACGGTGCACGGAATGCGGCAGCCGCAGGTAGCCGGCGTGCTTGCCGCGCGCGTCGAGATCGATTTCGCAGTGAATGGGATTGCGGGGCGACGAGGAAGAGGGGGCGGTCATGGCGGCGTCGTGCGATCAACGGGGAGCTGCCATCTTATCGGGAAACGTTCGCGGCGCGCCGCGGATGCTTCGACCGTCAGTGCGGGCCGCGGGCGCGGCGCAACGCGACGCCGAGCGGTGCGCCGCCGTGCCGCTTCGCGTCGAGCGCGAATTGCGGCGGAACCGCCGTCGAAGCTGCGGAACGCCGCGTCAACGACCGGATGTTTCAGCTTCGATACGTCCTTCCTCCCACAGCGCCCAAAACCGGCTGCCGGCGCGATACGGATTCGCGCGCCGCGCCGCATGATCGGCGATGCCCTGCCGGTACGCGCCGTACAGCGTGAGCGGCGGATTGTCGACGCATGCGGCTTCGCCGACGCGCGACCGCGACCCGGCGACGAGCCGCCGGATCAGCGATGCGCCGTCGATCACGGCCGATTCGTCGATCGTTTCGGCGCGGCTGATGACTTCGACGGTATTCATGGGCAAGCTCCGTGACGTGCTGTTTCCTGTCAGGGAGCAATAAGAGTGCCAGCGGCCAAAAGCCGGCCGCTGCATCGATCGTGCAGGCTTCTGCGGCGAACGTGCCGCGCGGCGCGCGGCGATGTTACGGAACACGTCACGTGACGTCGATACGCGCGCGGCCACACCGCACGCAGGCGAAACCGCGGGAAATGTTTCGGAAATGAATCGTCGGCGGACGGTGGAGAGCGTTGCCGAACCGGCGATCGTGCGGCGCGCGGGCCGGCCGGTCAGTTCGCGGTGGCCGGCGCGATACGCCGGCTCCCGCTCGAGTAGAAGCGGTAAATGCCCTTGCCGGCCGACTTCGCGTCGTACAGCGCGCTGTCGGCCTGGCGGATCAACTCGTCGGGCGAGCCGTGCCCGTCGTCGAGCGCGATGCCGATGCTGATCCCGAAGCTGACCGTCTCGCCGATCGACAGCGTATACGGCGCCGAAATCCGCTCGATGATCCGCGCGGCGAGGGTCGAGCATGCCGGCATCGTCGTGTCTTCGATCGCGACGATGAACTCGTCGCCGCCGACGCGCGCGGCGAGCTCGCCGTGCGGCAGCGTGCCGCCGAGCCGCTGCGCGACCTGCATCAGCACCTCGTCGCCGGCGTGGTGGCCGAAGCGGTCGTTGATCGGCTTGAAGCCGTCGAGGTCGAGATACATGACCGCGAGCGCCAGCCCGGGCTGCCGCTGCCCGCGCGCGAGCATCCGCTTCAGTTGCGCATGCAACTCGTGGCGATTCGGCAGCCCCGTCAGCGCGTCGTGCCGCGCGAGGTGCCGGATATGCTGCTCGGTCTCGCGCCGCGCGGTGACGTCCTCGACGATGATCACCGCATTGCCGTCCGGCACGCGATGGCGCGTGAGCTCGAGCTGGCGACCGTCGCCGAGCGCGATGTCGAACGGCGCCGCTTCGTCGCGGTTCAGCCAGTCCGCACACCGTGCGGCGAGGCCGTTCGCATCGGTCGCGGCATGCGCGCCCAGTGCCGCGACGACGTCGGGCAGCGGCGTATCGAGCATGATTTCGCGCGGCGAGCCGAACAGCTGCGCGGTGCGCCGGTTCGCGACGACCACGCGGCGCTCGCCGTCGATCATGCACAGGCCGTGCGGCATATAGGTGAGCGCGGCGTCGAAGCGCGCGACGAGTTCGGCGTTGCGCTGGCGCGCGGCGATCAGCGCGACGAGCACGCGGTAATGGCGCTGGACGACCGTGCGCATCGCCGCGAGATAGATCGCGAGCGGCGGCACCAGCAGCCACGCGCCGGGGCGGTCCGCGAGCAGCGCGCCGACGCCGATCGGCAGCACGCCGAGCGCAACCTGCGTCATCGCGAGGCGCGGCAGCGCCGAATTGCGCGACGCGATCCCGCCGAACACGCCGCCGGCGACCATCACCGACAGCGTGCCGAGCTCGACGTCGGCCGAGTCGATGCATCCCATCACGCCGAGGCCGAGCACGAAGCAGGCGGCAAGCGACACGGGCGCATAACGCGTCGCCCAGTATTCGGCGCGATCGTCGCCGGCGTCGCGGCGCACGCGGTACGCATGCGCGATCGCGAGGCGCGCGACGAGCAGGCCGACGTCGGCGACGAGCCACGCGAGACACCACAGTTGTTGCAGACGGATCAGCGTGACGGCCGCGACGAAGCCGCTCGCGAGCCCGGACAGCGCCATCGGACGAACGTCCTCGAACAGCGTGAGGAGCATCGACGGCCGCAATGCGGCCGACACGCAGTAATTGCCGGAAGGGGGAGTGGCGAGAACGGAGTTCAGGAGGGACGCCCTGACTGCCATGATCTTGGACCTCGACACGATGTCGCGACGGCGGGCGAGACGCCTTGCTGCCCATCGCGGAAGCGCCGGCAAACCGGGATGCGCACGACATTACCATGAAACATGCACGGTGCGGCACCTGCGGGCGGCGCTGGTTGACGCAGGCGCGCTGACGCTTGCCGCGTGCGGCGGGCGCGACGCGGGGGCCGCCAGCGCCGCTTCCGGTGTGCGCGGCGCCGATCAGTGCGTGCGGCGCGCGCGACGTCGTGTGAGCTGTCGATTGCGTCGGCATGCCGACCGGGGAGCGACGGCGCATCGTTCGTCGGCCGGCCGCCCGGCGCCCGGTTCGCTGGGCGGTTCGTTGTTCGGTACGTCATCGTGGACAAGGGTCCCGAATCGGCAGCTACAGCATGGACGACGTCCGTGCCGCTCTGCGGTACTGCACGGGTGACGGCAACGCGCGACGAAACCGCCGTAGCCGTCGAAACTGCTGCGCGCACCGTTTGCCGGGCTGACAAACGGCGGCGTGAAAGAGGCGCGGACGTCGGTCGCTCAGGCGATCACATATGGCGTCGTATCGGCAGCGGATGCCAGGCTTCGCCGACGCGCTCGTAAGGACGAACTCGCGCGGGCCGGCGAATTGTCGGTGCGCGACCCGACGCGGTCAGTCGCCGAGCGCAACGGCAGCCCACGCCGGTGTGCCGCATGAAGTCGTGCGCTGAACGCCGCGCGTCGCGCGCAGCGCGCGGCTGCTTGGCCGCCATGCGCGCGCGGCGCGGCCATGCCGGCACCCGGTCGCTCAGTAGCCGCTTCCGCCTCCCGAACCGCCGCCGCCGTATCGGCTCATCGACGAGCCCTGTGAAGCTCCGCCGTCCGGCGACGTGCAGCCCGTCGTTAGCAGAAGCGCCAGCGCCGCGATCAGTGTCGCGGCCAACGTTGCCGATTTCATTTTCGATCTCCTTTCGACGCGCAGGCAGCAGGAAAGGGCAGGATCGCGTCAAGCACGTGCCCGCGCGCCGACGAAACGTGTCGCGGCGGTCGTTTATTCCATGCTTTTTTCGTATCGCGCGCGTGACAGGCCGGCTCGTGCCGCTTGCTGCGGCGAAGCAGCAAGCGCTGCGGCGGCGGCCGTGGCGCCGACTCGATCGTCGGCGCGGCATCGAGCCGCCCGACACGGCGGCTTCCGGCCACCATAGGCGAGATCGGCGCGGCGGTTCTGCGCCCATGCCGCTCCATCGCGGCCGAGCGCGACCGGCTTTTCGTTGCCGACGCTGGCGGTGTCGAACTGCGATGCCTGCACGCCGAGCGTTCCGAGCGCGTGTCCGTGCGTCGCGCGAGCCGGCTCGCCGACGACGTTGGAGAATCGCATCGGCTCAGAACCGGTGCCGCAGGCCCAGCGCGATCACGGCCTGGTTGCTGCCGGCCGAAGGCGTCAATGTCCAGATCGTCGCGTTGAACGCGGCGTTGCCGTTGCCGCCGCTGACGTTCTGATAGACGCCTTCGACGTACGCGTCCGTGCGCTTCGACAGCGCATAGTCGGCCTGCGCGACGAGCTGATTCCATTTCGGGCGCGTCTGGCCGCTGCGTGTGTCGAAACGGCCCATCGTGTATGTGTATGCGGCCGCCACGCTGAAGGCGGGCGTGACGAAGCAGCGTCCGTCGACGGTGAAGTTGTCGAAGACGAGCGATTCGCCGTTCAGCCGCGTGATGCCGCTGCCCTGCAGCACGCCCGTTACGCCGTCGGTGGCCGAGTGCGACCACGACGCGCCGACAGAATGGACGCCGAACGCATAGCGCGCGGCCATCGCCCAGATCTGCTGGTTGCCGCCGGTGATCGTCGTCGAGCCGTCGACCGTGCTCAGCGCGCCGTCGGGGTTTGCCGCGTGGCGATCGCGGCTGATCTTCAAATAGCCGGCGCCGAGTTTCAGCGGTCCGTTTGCATACGAGATGCCCGCGCTCCATGCGGCGTTGTTCGCGAACCGGCCGGCCGTGTTCGACAGTCCGATCATCGCGCCGAACGTCAGCCCGCGGTACGTCGGGCTCGTGTACTTCACCGCGTGATTGATCCGCAGATTGCGGTTCGAGTCGTCGTTGTCGTACGGATGGACCTACGGATGGACCGCCAGATTGCCGCCCCAGCCGGGCCCCGACGCGCCGAGCGGCGTCACGAAGTCGAGAATCGGGTCGTACTGGCGGCCGAACGTCAGCGTGCCGGCCGTTTTCGAACCGATGCCGACCCACGCCTGGCGCCCGAACAGGTCGCCCCCTTTCTGCGACAGTGCGCCGCTGGTGCCGGAAAAGCCGTTTTCGAGCGCGAACACCGCTGCGACTGCGCCGCCGCAAGTCTTCGCGGCCGCGCAGTCCCCAGCGCGACGCATTCAGCGCGCCGCTCGTGATCGCGACGCTGCCGCTGCCTGGTGAACCTGCGCCATGTGTGCGCTGGTGGGTCGCATACGTGATCGACGTGTCGATCAGGCCGTACAGCATCACGCTGCTCTGTGCGAATGCGATGCCCGGCGCGAAGCTGCTTACCGATGCGGCAATGACGGTCCCCGCGAAGTTGCTCAGGCGGCAGCTCGCGCGCTTGGTCGTTTTATTGGAATGCATGAACTCTGGTCGTTTGTTCGCCCGGCTCGATAACGGGCAGATCTAGCGGCCATTATTGAAGATCGCGCAGTCGACGATTAATGCGTTGCACAGGAAAGGTCCTCTGCGGAATCGCTGCAATCTCGAAATGCTCGCCGGAACCGGGTTGCGCCGACGGTGGCGCCCAGGCGCTGATTCCGGCGCCCGTCGGCAACGTCGCACGGAATTTGCCCGAGATCGACGCAACGTCGCGAAACCTTAGCCGCGGCGCGTCGTACCCAGTCGCCGGACGCGACGCTATTGCAGCGCCACCGTCCGTCGCTTGCACACCGCCAAAGAAAATCGCCTGACCGGAGAGACGCCATGTCGTCGCCAGGCTCGCCGACTGCGGATCACGATTGTCTTGCGATCGACTGACGTTCCGGATCAATCGCGGAACTCGAGTGTGCTGGACCGAGCACTTGCGGTTGCGAACCGCGCGCGCAACCAAGGCGCGGCGCAGTCGAGGAAGGCCGCGACAGAAGGCGTTGTCGCCGGGAGCGCGCAGCGCGGCGGCTTTCACTCAACAGTTAATAAATGTCAAAAGTAGTACAAGTCTTAGTGTACGGTTTGCAAAATTGGACATGTCCGATATCCGGGAAATATTTAACTTCATAGAATATTAAAAAAGTTAATTCCTAGGAAAACTTGGTCAGATAAATCTCGATAAAGACTAAGAGCGGATCGGTTTGGTGGCGTGTACATGAATTCGGTGTTGAATCGTTACCTCGATGATCGAGTATGCCGCATGGGGCGCGGATTATATCACAGTCGATGTGGAATCGATAAGTACGGTGTTGCCCGCGTGATGCATTGATTGAACGTCTGGCGTGACCATGTAAAGCCGGATTCCGATATTAAATTATTTTCCTGCCGGAAGCGATACGCATCGATTCAAGTCGTCCGGACAAAACGGAGTGTACGTTCTGGGCCACCTGGAAAAGCTACGCTCGTCGAACTTTGTATTTGAAGCAGTGCGATATCCGATCTCATTGGTTGATCCAACGCCGAATCGAGAGGTTCGGCATGACGCATGCGTCCTATTTAAACCTTTTTGCCGGAGGCTCGCGTATGTCGAAATGAACCGTTGATGTGCAGGCTGTTTGGCGAAATTTATTTAACTGATTATCGGCGCCAAATTCTTATATCGTTAATTCTCATATCCAAAATGAAAAAAACCATTCGTTTGATCGTAATCGCCGCCGCGCCATTGGCGACTGTGAACCTCGCCCATGCATCGGACGGGACCATCAACTTTACGGGATCGGTCGTGTCGTCGACTTGCAAGGTGAGCGGCGGGAGCGACCTCTCTGTTGCGCTGCCGAAGGCATCGACCAGTCAGTTCACCGGTGTCGGATCCACCGCAGGCCGTACGCCGTTCAAGCTCACGGTGTCCGGTTGTGCGACTGACAAGGCCGGGGAGGGAGGCACGGTTTCCGCGCCGGTGAAGAAGGTGTCGATCGCGTTCGAGCCCGGCCCGAATGTCGACATCGGTACCGGCCGCTTGAACTTGACTGGCACCGATGCAGCGAAAGGCATCCAGATCGCGGTTCTCAACGACAAATACGAAGACATCAAGCTCGGAGCGGAAAGCTCGGCACAGAACGTCCAGACCGTCGCTATCGACACGGCGGTGGGCGGCACGGGCTCCGCGACGCTGCAATTCGCCGCTCAGTATGTCGCGACGAGTGACACGGTGACCGCCGGTTCCGCGAACTCGTTCGTCACGTATTCGCTGGTCTATCCGTAATTCCGTCAGGTGTCGAGTGAGCACGCCGGCCGTCACGACGGCGGCCGGCGTGAGACGTTGTTCGATGCATGTCGCGCGGACCGGTTCGTGTTTCGCATCAACAGGAAGGTCGAAAAAATGAAAATCAGCCGCTCATATGCAATCGCTCTGATCCTCGTGTCCATGCTGTTCGGCACGAGCGCGTACGCGAGCGTGACGCTGTCGGGCACGCGTGTCGTGTTTCCCGGATCGGAGAAAGAAGCCACCGTACAGCTGACCAACGACGGCAAGCTGCCGTCGCTGATTCAGGCGTGGCTCGACAAAGGCGACGAACGCGCGTCGCCGGACGCGATCGACGTGCCGTTCGTCATCACGCCGACGGTCTTCCGTGTCGAGCCCGGCAAGGGCCAGACGCTGCGAATTCTCTATACGGGCGAGCCGCTGCCGGCAGACAAGGAATCGCTGTTCTGGCTGAACGTGCTCGACGTCCCGCCGAAAGCCAGCGACAAGGACGGCGTGAACCGGCTGCAGTTCGCGTTTCGCACGCGGATCAAGCTGATGTACAGGCCTGCCGGCTTGCCGGGCAATGCAGCGGACGCGCCGGCGCGACTGAAATGGACGCTCGGCGCCGACGATGCGCACCGGCCCGTGTTGAAGGCCACCAATCCGACCGCCTACGTCGTAAACCTCGCGGGCGTCGAACTGAAGTCCGCGGGCAAGCGTTTCACTGCGGAGTTCGGTCATGTCGCGCCGGGGGAAACGGCTTCGTTCCGGCTCACGGGGGCGAGCGGCGTCGATCTGGCAGGCGCGACGGTTCTGTACAGCAGCGTCGACGACTGGGGAGCCAACCACTCGCACGAGGCGCCGGTTTCGAAATGACGTGATGGCGTGGCGGGCAGGCCGTGTGATCGGCCGTCGCAGCGGAGCCCGAGCGGGGGGCGGAAATAAATCGTCAACGGGGACGAAGGCACGATGAAGAAAAAACACAACAGCTTGCGCCCGCGAAGCGGGCCGACACTCAAGCCGATATGCGCGCTGGTCCTGTCGATCGTCGCCGGATGGCAAATGGATGCGCGGGCTGCATCGCAGGATCGAGCGCAGCCGCAGCAAGTCGCGCAGGCCCGGTTCGCGCAAGTGGAGTTCGAAGGCGGATTTCTGAACAACGGCGGCGGTGCGATCGACGTGTCGCGATATTCGCGCGGCAACGTGGTGCGCCCCGGCACGTATAGCACCGACATTTATGTCGACGGCGACTGGATCGGACGCGTCGACGTGCCGTTCAAGGCCGCACCCGATACGCCGGACGCGCAGCCGTGCTTCGACAACGCATTGCTGGATCGCGTCGGCGTCGACGTCGCCCGTCTGCCGCTCGACGTTCGGACGGTGCTCGAAGCCGATCGCGCATGCATGCGCATCGGTCAGGCGATTCCCGACGCGTCCGTCAGCTTCGATTTCAACGATCTGCGGCTCGACCTGAGCATCCCGCAGATCTCGATGCGCCGTCACGCGCGCGGCTACGTCAGCCCGGACCAGTGGACGCAAGGCGTGCCCGTCGCGATGGTCGGCTACAACGCGAACGTCTACAACTCGCGCACGAGCGGCGCGAACGGCAGTACGCAAGGCTACGTAGGCGTCGACGGCGGATTCAACTACGAGCGCTGGCATTTCCGGCACAGCGGCTCGTTCAACTGGGACGACCGCGGCCGTCGACGCTACGAGAACGTCGCGACGTACCTGCAGCGCAATCTGCCGTCGTGGTCGTCGCAGCTCGTCGTCGGCGATAGCTACACGTCCGGCGAACTGTTCGACTCGACGTCGTTTCGCGGGATACGCGTGTACAGCGACGACCGGATGCTGCCCGAATCGCAGCGCGGCTACGCGCCCGTCGTGCGCGGCGTCGCGAACACCAATGCGATCGTCACGATTTCCCAGAACGGCGTGAAGCTGTACGAGACGACGGTCGCGCCGGGCGGTTTCGTGATCGACGATCTGTATCCGACCGGCTATGGCGGCGACCTGAAAGTGGTGGTCACCGAAGCGGACGGCTCCACGCATTCGTTCTCCGTCCCGTATGCGGCCGTGCCGATGTCGTTGCGTCCTGGGCAGAGCCGCTACAGCCTGACGGCCGGCGTCGTGCGCAACCTGCCGAGTACGACGCCCGCGTTTACGCAGGCGACCTGGCAGCGCGGCATCACGAATGCGCTGACGGGCTACAGCGGCATGACCGCTGCGCAAGGCTACCTGGCGATGATGGCCGGCGCCGTGCTGAACACCGGGTGGGGTGCGTTCGGCGTCGACGTGACGCATGCGGCGACGAAAGTCCCGAACGAAAAGACGTACTCGGGACAGAGTTTCCGGATCAGCTACGCGAAGACGGTGGCGGCGACCGGGACGAACGTCGCGATTGCTGCTTACCGCTATTCGACGAACGGCTATTTCGGCCTGAACGATGCAATGGCTGCGCGCGACCGGTCGAAGTCCCGCGTGACGTCCGGCATGCTGTATCGCCAGCGCAATCGCGCGTCGCTGACGACGAGCCAGCAGCTCGGCCGGAAGGGCGGCAGCCTTAGTGTGACGGCGTCGACTGCGACCTACTGGAATCGCAGCGGGTCGGACTTCGATTTCACGATCGGCTACAGCAATTCGTTCCGCAACGTGTCGTACAACGTGTCGGCGACGCGGCAGCGCGATGCGTGGGGACAGGCCAGTACGCTCGCGTATGTCGGGCTGTCGATCCCGCTCGGCCGCGCGCGGCCCGCGACGCTGTCGACGAGCGTCAACCGCGACACGCGCGGCATGACGCAGGTTGCGACGAGCGTGAGCGGTGCGCTCGGCGTCGACAACAACGTGTCGTATGGCGTCAACCTGAATCGCAGCAGCGGGTCCGGCACGCAGACGAGCGCCGGTGCGAATGCGATGTATCGCGGCTCGATCGCGGAACTCGCCGGCAGCGTCGGTGCGAGCCGAGACTATCGGCAGTTCGCGTTCGCCGCGCGCGGCGCGATCGTCGCGCATCCGGGCGGCATCACGTTGTCGCGGCCGCTGTCCGAAACGTTCGCGATCGTCGAGGCCAAGCACGCCGAAGGTGCGCGCGTGACCAACGAGTCCGGCGTGCGGATCGACGGCCGCGGGTACGCGATCGTGCCGTTCCTGACGCCGTTCGCGATGAACGACGTGTCGCTGGACCCGAAGGGATTGTCGACCGACGTGGAGCTGAAGGAGACGAGTCAGCGCGTCGCGCCGCTCGCCGGCGCGGTGCCGCTGCTCGTATTCAAGACCGAGTACGGCCGCTCGGCCATCATCCGCGTTCGGCAGGCGGACGGCTCGCTGGCGCCGTTCGGCGCGATCGTGACGGATGCGGCCGGCAAGGATGTCGGTGTGATCGGGCAGGGCGGCAAGCTGCTGGCGCGCGGCCTTGCCGACCGTGGCGAGCTGAACGTGCAGTGGGAGAAGGGCGAAGAGAAGTCGGTTTGCAGCGTGTCGTATTCGCTTCCGGTGCGCAAGCGGGCGTCCGGATATCGGCCGTTGCAAAGCTTCGAGCTGCCGTGCGTGGTGGGCGGTGTTGCGGCTGAGGTGGACGCCATTCCTGCGCGGAGAGCGGAGCCTGGCGTCTGAGTTCGGCGGAGCGAGGCCGCCGAACGCGCAGCGTGGCCGAAGAAATCGTTCGTTGCATTGGAAGGTCGCGCGGATGTACACGCATTCGGTGCCGAGGCGGGCAGAAATCCGACCTGGCGGCTTCAATGCGAGTCGAATTTCGATTTGGTTTGGGCTTCACGAGGTCGTTCTGCTGCTGCGGCGCTTATTTATCGTCGAAATATTGCCGTTTAAGCTTATTTTCTTAGAGGCGGTTAGAGTATGAACAGGATATTAGCGGCACTGTTTTCATTGATTTGCGTGATTTTTCCTTTCGATGCGCGTGCGCTTTCGTGTTACATCGGAAAAGACAAGGGGCCGGTGACGATGGTCGAGAAACTGCCAGACGATCTATACGTGCTGGCGTCAATGCAGCAAGGCGGCGTCATATGGGAATCTGCGGCGATCCGGCAGCGCTTTTACTGCTGGTCTCGTGTCAACGAACCCGTTTCGTTCTGGGTGAATCCGCGCAAGTTGCCGGTGGGCGAGGGCGTTGAAGTCGCAATTCGCTACAACGGAAAACTTTATCGACAGAGCGACGGGTCGATTCCGACCGGCTTTTCAGTTACTGAATGGTACCTTACATGGTATGAAAAATATTTTGATCTGACTTATTCGCTGGTCTTGTTGCGCAAGGGCATGGCGCCTGCTACCGGCCAGACGCAGATATCGAACTACTCGGTATTTCAACTGGACGGGCAGCAGGGGATCAACGGGAACCCGAACCAGAACTTCAATCAGCTGATCAACGGCAGCATTGCGTTCTCGCGTGGGACGTGTGACTTTCGCGTCGGCGACGACCGCAAGGTCGTCGCGCTGCCGCCTACCGCGACGAATTCATTGTCCGCTGTCGGCAAGACGTCCGGTCGCACGCAGTTCTCGATCGGAATGCAGAAATGCGACGTCGGCGTCAGCCGCGTGACGTTTTCATTCACTGGCGATGCGGATTCCGATCTGCCGGTCGCGTTTCGCAACACCGGCACCGCGACGGGTGTCGGCGTACGGCTCGCGAAGGCCGACGACGATACGGCACTCGGTGCCAACGGCGTGGGCAACACCGCGACGGAGCCGGTGAACGATGGCTCGGTAAGGTTGAACCTGACGGCGGAATACGTCGGGACCAACGGCCGCCCGAGCGCCGGAAGCGTTTCGTCGCTGGCGACCGTGAGCATCAGTTACGAATGAGCGTCGATCGGCGGGAAACGGATGATGACGCGTCCGCGTCGATCAGTCTTCGGCGCATCAGGCGACGTGGGACACATCGATCTGGACGGCAGCCGATCGCTTCGCGCATCTCGATATCCGCGCGCTCGTCCGGGCGATCACCGGACATGACGTATGACGCGTCCGGTCGTCTACCTCGCGGGGTTCGATTTGTTTCGTCAAGATGCGGACGACTACGGCGCGAGCCTGAAAGCGCCGTGCGCTGAGTTCGCGTTTAAGGGCATCTTTCCGCTGGACGCCGAGCTCGAACGGGATGTATCACCCGCGCACCAGGCGCACCGTATCTAAGAGAACAACGTCTCATCGATCCGGGCCAGCGACGTCGTGATGGCAAACCTCGCGCCGACTTTCGCGGCGCCGGCGAGCCAGATTCAGGCAGCGCGTTCGAGATCGGTTTCGCGACAGCCGTTCAAACCGGTCTTTGCCGATATGGGCGACATCGCGCCGCTGATCACACGCGTGCCGCAACGGCCTGGCGTGCATGGCCGGGCCGAATGCGTGCGCGGCTACGCGATTGAGGATTTCGGTCTACCTGTCAAATTAACCGGCCGGATTTCACCTGTTGCCGTTTCACATGCATGCGCCCGGGTGGCTCGAAATACGTACCAAATCGAACCAGCCCGGCCTTTTTCAGATGGCACGTCATCTCGAAGCTCACCAGCACGCCGGGATCGTCGTTTTCGAGGATCTCGACGTCGATCGATCGGATACGCGGCTCGTACTTGAGCAACGTCGCCTCCATCTGCTCCTTGAGCAGATGGGCAGACGCCGGCAAGGCTTTGTAAATGTTGGTCAGATCTGGCAAGCCGTAATCGGGCAGGTGCTTCAGCGCACCCGCGCGCGTGCTCAGGATGCGCTGGACGTTCTGCTGCACGCTCATACACTCGAGCGTTCGGTCGTCGTACGCGCTGAGCGGCTCACCACCGATCTGGCCGAGCAGCATGTCATAGAGGGAGGGTCCGGCCGGCATGGGGTCGCTTCCGTTACGCGATGACCGCCGCAGGCGCTGCGGCGTCCACCGCCTCGTCACGGTCAACGAAATCGATCGTCAGGTTGCCCTCCGCCGAGCTCGACAGCGCGATCTTCGCCGGTGGGGCGCCGCTCGCCATGCGCGCCAGCAACTCGCGCGACACCGTCGGCAGGATGCGCTGGTTGAGGAACGCATCGACGTTGCGCGCGCCCGATTCGCGAGCGAGACACAGCTCGGCCATCGCATCGATCAGCGACTCGTCGCATGTCAGTTCGACGTCGTGCTGACGGCGCAGGCGGCCTGCGATCTTCGCGAGCTTCAGGCGCACGATGGAGGCGAGCGCGGTTGCATCCAGCGGCCGGTAGACGAGCGTCTGGAAGCGAGCGAGCAGCGCGGGCTGGAAATGCGCGACGAGTTCCGGCTGGATGGTCTCGAGCAGCGCGGCCTGTGCGATGTCGGGGTTGTCCACTGTCGCTTCGTCGATCTGCGCGCTGCCAAGGTTGGACGTCATCAGGATCACGCAGTTGCGGAAATCGATCTCGCGTCCCTCGCCATCGCGCATCATGCCGCGATCGAACACCTGGTAAAAGATGTCCAGCACGTCACGATGGGCCTTTTCGATCTCGTCGAGCAGCACGACGCTATATGGGCGCTGGCGTACGGCCTCCGTCAGGATGCCACCACGGCCATAGCCGACGTAGCCTGGGGGCGAGCCCTTCAGTTGCGACACCGTGTGCGATTCCTGGTACTCCGACATGTTGATCGTCGTGAGCGCCGCTTCGCCACCAAAGAGCAGATCGGCCAGCGCCAGGGCGGTCTCGGTCTTGCCCACGCCGGACGGTCCGGCAAGCAGGAACACGCCAAGCGGCGCGTGCTCGTTCTTGAGTCCCGCTTTCGCGGTGCGCAGGCTCTCGGAGAGCGCGGCAAGCGCATCGTCCTGAGCGACCACACGCTTTCCGAGCTGTGCCTCGAGCGCGAGCAGGCTCTGCAGTTCGTCCTCGACGAGGTTGCCGACGGGCACCCCGGTCCACTCGGCGACGACACGCGCAATCGCCTGCGCGTCGACATCCGCGAAGATCAACGGCGCCTTGCCCTGGGCGCTGGCGAGCGCCTGCCGCGCCTGCGCGAACGAAGCGCCGTCGCGCGCGGACGGCGCGAGTTCACGTTGTTCATGCAGCGCCTGAACGAGCTTGAGCTCCCGGTCATAACGCCCCTGCAGCTCCGCCAGTTCTGACTTCGCGTTCACGAGCGCGGTGTCAAGCGCAGTCTGGCGCGCCTGCGCGTGCGCGATGCCTGCGCGCGCGTCGTCTACCAGCGTCGCATGCTCCAGCTCCAGCGCCGAGACCGCGGCGCGCGCCCGCTGCAGTTCTGCCGGCGGCGATTCGAGGCCCATGCGCACGCGTGCGGCCGCCGTATCGATCAGATCGACCGCCTTGTCCGGCAGTTGCCGCGCCGGAATATAGCGGCGCGAGAGTTTCACCGCCGCGACGAGTGCCTCGTCGCGAATGTGGACGTGGTGATACTGTGCGTAGCGGTTTTTGAGGCCGCGCAGCATCAGGCACGCTGCCTCGTCATCAGGCTCATCGACCTTGATGATCTGGAAGCGTCGCTCGAGTGCGGCGTCACGCTCGAAGAATTCTTTGTATTCCGACCAGGTGGTAGCCGCGATCGTGCGCAGCTCGCCGCGCGCGAGCGCAGGCTTGAGCAGGTTCGCGGCGTCCGCGCCGCCGGCCGCGTTGCCGGCGCCGATCAGCGTATGCGCTTCGTCAATGAACAGCAGGATCGGCACCGGCGAGGCCTGCACGTCGTCGATCACGCTTTTGACGCGCTGCTCGAATTCGCCCTTCACGCCAGCGCCGGCCTGCAGCAGGCCCAGATCGAGCGTGAGGATGCGCACATCGCGGATCACGTTCGGCACGCTGCCCTCGGCCACGCGCAGCGCGAGACCTTCGACGAGCGCGGTCTTGCCGACCCCCGGCTCGCCGACGAGGATCGGATTGTTCTTGCGCCGGCGTGCCAGCACATCGACCGTCTGCTGGATCTCCCGATCGCGACCGAATACGGGATCGATGTCACCGCGGCGCGCCTTGTCGGTCAGATCGATCGCGAAACGGGCAAGGGCGTCACCGTCAACGGATCGTTGCGGAGCGGGCGTTCGTGCGCCATCGCTTGCGGCCGCCGTCCGGACATCGCCAGCCGGGGCAAGCGCCTTGCCGTCTGTTTCCGTTCCCACTTGTTCCGGCTGGTTTTCGCACGACCGGTGACCGAGACGTGGCAGAAGCCGCTGGATTTGCGCGCTGCTGGCGGACAGCAGCGGCCACGCGTTCTGCGCGCGCAGCACGTGTGGGGTATCGACGATAGCCTGCAGCAGGTGACCCGACCGGATGGAGGCGTCACCTGTCTCCGGCTCTGACTCCGCCGTGGCATGCAACCACGCGTCCTGCAGCACGACGGCCAGCTGCGGCGAGAGCGCCGGCTTACCGCGCAGATTGCGGGGCTGGCGCTCGATCGCGGCAATCAACGTATCCCAGACAGCATCGATGTCGATCCCGTAATGCCGCAAGATTGTCGGAATATCCCCGTCTCCGCGCTCGATCAGCTTCAACAGCCAGTGCTCGACCGTGATTTCGTCCGAAAGTCGCCCCTGGCAAAGACTGGCGGCCGCCTCCAGCGCCTTCGCGCAGTGCGAGTTGAGTCGTCGGAGCAGGTGGGTAGAGTCACGCAGCGTCATGGTGGAAACAGTCACGATGGGAGCGCAGCTGCCCGCCTGCTCCCAGTGGAAAAAAGACCAGCCTGCGTTGCCGGCTGGCAAAAGGACCGGCTGGCAAAAGGACCGGCTGCAGCAGCGAGCCGGTCACATACTCGGCCGATCAGGAACGCTCGGTCCAGGTGTCCTTGTGGATGATGTTGCCGTCCTTGTACGACCAGGTGATCGTCTCGTAGCGCAGCTCAACGTTCTCGAGGTGGTTGTGCTTCTCGTAGTCCGGGTTCTTGATGTCGTGCATCACCGGGTTGACCGCCACGATCTTGACGTTGTCGAGCTTGGTGTTGAAGTACTCCTTCTCCTTGCCCGCGTCGTCGATCTTGTACCACTTGATCTCGACCGACTTGAGCGTCTGGCCGCTCGTCACCGCTTTGTACAGGTACGGCGTCGACGCATCCGTTTCTTTCGTCAGTGCGATCGGCTTGTGCACGCGCGTACCGGTCAGCTTGCCGGTATTGCCGTCGGTCGGGATATGCACGCTGTGATTGAATGCGACGAGCTCGACGCTGCCTTCACGGCCTTGCACCGTCACCGAACCCTTGATGTCGGCGCCGCCGTCGTCCTTGAGCCACATATAGGCCGGAATTGCCATTGAAACACTCCTTCTACTTACTGCCAAAATCGCCCGGAGCCAGCCCCCGAGCCTCAGAATCCCGAAGCGGGGTGCTCCGGGGGCTAAAAACGTCCTTCACTGCCCGCTGCGGCCAGCCGCCGTATCCGGAACCAGCGTGATCTCCACGCGTCGGTTCCTGGCGCGTCCGTCGGGGGCGTCGTTGCTCGCGATCGGCCGCGTATCGCCGTAGCCCTGGATCGCAAACTGCGTCGCCGGAATGCCGGACGCATCGATCAGCCAGTCGCGCACGGCTTGCGCACGCGCCCTTGACAACCTCAGGTTGCTGTCCGGATTGCCTGCATTGTCGGTATAGCCGGCGACGACAATGCGTTTGCCCGGGTGCGCGTTGATCATTTCGATGGCGCGCACCATCGCGCGGTTCGAGCCGGGCTTCAGTTGCGCCTTGCCGCTGTCGAACAACGACATGCTGTCGAGCGTGATCACCGCCGGCGGCGCGGGCGGCGGCACGTACGAGGCAATCGCGTCGTTCAGCGCCGGCATCAGGGCGGCGCCGCGGTACATGCCGAACGACAGGCGAAGTGGAACGCCGGTGCGGGCGTAGCGGTCGAGTTGGTCCCGATCGGCGACGAGCGCCTGAAGCGCGTCGCGCCTTGCTGCATCGTGCGCGGCAGGAATCATCGAATAGCGCCCAAGATCGGCACCGACACGGGCCAGCAGCGCCTCGTTATTCTTGCCCGACGCCCAGAACGCCATGGCGGCCGCGCACGCGAGGAACGCGAGCGCATGGGCGAACGCGGTCATGCGTGGCGACATCCAGTACCGACGTGGCATCGCTTCGATCAGTGGCTGCGGGAATGGCCAGGGCAGCGCGGAAGCCGCGGCGTCAGCGCGCATGACGCGGGTTTGCCTCTCGACGTCGCGTTGCCAGGGATTGCCGGGGCCACTGGCGGGGCCGCAGTCGATCCAGGCGGCACCGAATAACGTCCACGGCGTGGCAGGCTGCTGCGGGTCAGTGAGCGCGCCGATCACGACGCGTTGCGTCCATCCGACGATCGATGCAAGCGCCGCTGCACGGGCAGCGACCGCGCGCTCGCCTGCGACGTGCAGCACCTCATCTTCTGCGGCCCGGAGGACCGGCTCGAAACGGTCCGCGTCGACGAGGCGTGTCGCCGAAGACACGCCATACCAATGCGCTACGGCCGCGCCGTTCGTATCCAGGCCGTCCGATTGCGGGGCGGTCTGCGCGTGCAGACTGTCGCCGGAGATTAGCCGTTGATAGACGGCAACGTAGCCGGGCAGGCGAGTGCCGAGCGTGCGTGTCGCGTCGGCCACGGCCTGGCGCGCCAGGCGTAGCGCCTGCGTCAACACATCCGCGCCCGTATGCAAAGCCGGCGCAACGGACAGCACAACGCCGTCCGGCGCGCGACCGTCACGCCACTGCCGGACTGCGACAGCAAGCTGCGGCAGTTCTTGGGGACGATCGACGCGCAGCCAGATTGCACCGTCGCCGACGTGAGCGAAGCGTTCCTGGCCGTCGCGATTGAACAAGGCGGGCAGGCCGTCGCCCGTGACCAACACGAGCGGCATGCGCGTGCGCAGCCTGACGGGAATATTGGACGTCGCTGCACCCAACGCAGTCAAAACCAGCGCACTGTGTTCGCGCGCACGTACGAGCCGTCGCGTGTACCCGCCCAGCAGCGCGAGCACGACAATTCCGATGACCGCCGTGACCGTCCAGGCGAAACCGCTGCCGACCGGCAGCATGAGCCAAATCACCGCCAGCGCTAGCGCCGCGGCAAACATCGTCAGCACACGAAACGGATAGCCGAGCCCCTCGTGCCCATGATCCGGTGTCCGCACCGGCGCCGCGGACAGAACAGGCAGATCCGACTTCACGGCTGGCCGACCTTTGCCGGCACCAGGTGCGCGAGCTGAACATCGAGTGCAGCGGTCCACATCAACCATACGACCAACGCGATCGCGCAGGCAATGCCAGCAATCGCCCACGGCGAAAGCCGGAAAAACCAGTCGGACAGCCGTCGTCCCGCGCGATCGGCAATGAACGGCCGCTCCGCTGACGAGCGCAGCTTCTCCAACTGGGCATTCAGCGATGCGATCAGTGCAGTACGCTTCGCTTCCCCCTCGCGGGCATAGCGCCCGACGAAGCCCATGCCGAGGATCGCCGAGTAGCACTCGAGCAGTTCGACGCGCGGCGACGCTTCACGCATACGCGCGTCAAGCCGGTCGAATACGCGCTCGCCTGCGTCGTGCAGATTGAACCGCTCGACCTGCAGCGGCTTCAGTTCCCAGCCGGCCCGGCTTTCGGCCGGCAGATGGCGCAGCGCGGTTTCGTCGAACAGGCCGCACTGCGCGATCAGCGCTTCCTGCCGCACGTCGTCCGGATAACCGCGTTGCTCGAGCGCGTTCGAGAAATGCTCGATGAGCTTTCGGCAACGATCGCGGAACCCGGCCGCATCCTGAACGTGCCCTCCGGCGCTAAGCATAGTCACGAGCAAGGCCGTATCGCGCAGCAGATCGCGGATGCCTTCGCCAGATCGACGCGCTGTGCCAGACTGGCTCCCCATAAGGGCCGTCGCGTGACGGCCGGCATTCAGCGTGTTCATGAGCGCAGCACCGCGTAGAGTTCGAGCGCGGCATCGGGCACCGACGCCGGCAGATAGATCTGGCACGCACGCGCAGCCAGCATCTTGGCGTGCGCCGTGCTCGTCGAATCCAGTGCGAAGTACTGGTTGTCGAGGCGCACGGGAATCGCGGCGGGCACGCGCTGGACCGTCTTGAGCGGAATGCCGAGCAGCGCGGAATTGATGATGTGCTCGACATCGTCGGGCGCGCCAATCTTGCACAAACGTGGAAACTGCTCGACGAGCTCAAGCGCGGACGTCGGCGCGTTGACCGACAGATACCAGTCGGCCGCGTCGCCAACGATCCGTTCGTCGAGAAACTGACCGGTCCACGTCGTCGGCGTCTTTCGCGTGAGCCCGATCGACACGACGCGAGACGGAATGATCGCGTCGAGCAGGTCACGGATCATCGACTCGAGCTTGGCGAACACCTCGTCAGCACGCGCGTGATCGTACGCCGGGATATCGGTGAGTTGCGAGAGCGTCGAGAACGTCATCAGCGCGCTGGCGAGTTGGGCCAGCGTCACATACAGGTGTTCGGGCGATCGGTTCGGGTGCGACGCGTACAGCCGCAGTTGCGGCCACGCCGCATGAATGCAATGCAGCAGCCAGAACAGCTGAACGTCGGCGACTCCATATTCGGCAACCTGTTCGATGCGTTCGCTGCGGCGAGCGCCGAGGGCGAGGCTCTTGGCCTGCAGGATATCGGCGAGGCGATTGATTCGTTCGATGTGCAGCGTGTGGCTTGCGAGCGTCAGACACGGCGGCACGAACCGGTGGTCGACCTGGAATTGGCCGCTGGTCGAACGGGTGAGGCGTGCAACCGCGCATACCGTATCGTCTGCGTGGGACTCGAAGTCAAACAGCAGCCGCACTGCGTGGCGTTCGACCGCGATCTCCGATTCACCGGTGCCGTTCAGGTCCGTGACCTTCACGAATTCGCGATACGCGCGGCGGGGGCGCGCCAGCGTCACTTCATCGAAGCGGCAGTTGTTGCCATTCGCGTCCGGCAATGCAAGCGCTGCGAGCACGACCACGCTCTGAAGATCGGCAGGGACGCCTTGCGTCAGATCACGTGCCGGCGGGATGGTATCCGCCACTGTCGTATCGACCGGCGTGCCGTCCGGAAAACGCAGCTTCAGTCGCGTGAGCTTCAGGCGCCCGGTTGCCAGCGCCTCCTCATCGATCTCGACGCCCAAGGCGCCCCAAGGCTCGGCGAGCGCGGCGCCCGCGAGCTGCTGCATCGCGAACCCCGCCCATCGATCCTGTTGCTGGAAATGCTGCTGCGTGAGGATCAAGCCCTCATGCCAGAGCGGTTTGTCGATCCGCATAGGTGTGGTGTATGACTTGTTGTTGACTATCGTGAATGGACGATTCTATTGCTACGAACGTCGTCCGTATACGACTTTATTGTTTTGGTATGCAAAGCGTAATGAAATTGTAGTAGTTCATATGAGTTGCGTAGTCGGGAAGCAGGAATCTGATAGGGAGACATTTCATAATCTATTTTTTTGCCACTCACCGATAAAGAACAAAGCAAATGTCACCAATTGTCAAACTATCACTTAAGCCTTGATACGCAAGGAGATGCAGGCGATCGATCGAAGTCTGGTAAATCGATGAATAACATCGTCCACACCAAAGGTTGACGGAAAATCAATGGGACAATTCCTAAAATGAGTTTCGATAATTTTTGACATTGCGTCGTTTATTCGCGACAGCGAATACTCTTTGACGCAAGGCGGGTAAACCTGTTTAATACGCCGTGGCAATAACGTCGCATGAATGGAGGCCGCGCTATGAGGTGCCGTCAGTATTCCTTTACGAGTCGCGCATACGCATTCCCGCGGGCGCGGCTGAAGGGAGGCGCCGCAACGCAACGGGCGAGTTCTGCGGGTGTCTTGAACTTGAGTTGATTGGGAATCCTATGGACAGCTTTCAGCGCGAAATTCCGAAGAGTCGCGTTTCAATCACATTGGATCTGCATACGGGCGGCGCCCAGAAGAAGGTCGAGTTGCCGCTCAAGCTGCTCGTCGCGGGCGACTTCAGTGCGGGGCGCGAGCAGGCGCCGCTGGCTGAGCGCAAGAAGGTCAATATCGACAAGAACAACTTCGATGCCGTGCTTGCCGATTACGCACCGGATCTGACGATCGCGGCGGAGAATACGTTGGCCGGTGACGGCTCGGAACTGCCGGTGAACCTGTCGTTCCGCTCGATGAAGGACTTCGAACCGGAGCAGGTCGCACGCCAGATTCCGGAAATGCAGGCGTTGCTGGCGATGCGCAATCTGTTGCGCGACCTCAAATCGAACCTGCTTGACAACGGCACGTTCCGCCGCGAATTCGAGAAGATCCTTAAGGATAAACGTCTGTCTGACAAGCTGCGCAGCGAACTCGCGCAAGTCGCGACGGCCGCCACGCAGCCGGAAGGTCATGCCTGATCGCGGATGGCTCAAGTCGGCCTTCACCGCATTCCGCAACCAGGTGCCCATACGAACGCAGACAGGACCACACATGAAACAGAACGAAGCCCATCAGGGCGCGACCGAGACCGTCGTGCTTGAGAATGACAGCGTATACGCGTCGCTGTGCAGCAAGATCAACCTTAATACCATCGCCGAGGCGCGTCCGCTCGAGGCGTTCCGCGACAACGATACTTTGTCCGAGGCGTCGGCCGACGAACGTGTCGCCCGTGGCATGGACGCGCTGCTGAATCTCATCGCGAAGGAAAGCAAGCCGGTCGACCGGCTCGACAAATCGCTGCTGGACTTCTACATCGGCCAACTCGACCGGCAGATCAGCCGTCAACTCGACGCCGTCATGCACACGCCGGAATTCCAGGCGCTCGAAGGGCGTTGGCGCGGCCTCAAGATGCTCGTGTCGCGTACCGACTTCCGCCGGAACGCGAAAATCGAAGTGCTCGACGTGTCGAAGGATGCGCTGCAGCGCGACTTCGAGGACGCGCCGGAACTGGTCCAGAGTGGTCTGTATCGACTCACGTACATCGAAGAGTACGACACGCCGGGTGGTCAGCCGATCAGCGCAATGATCAGCGACTTCGAGTTCACGAACTCGCCGATGGATGTCGCGCTACTGCGCAATATCTCGAAGGTGGCTGCCGCCGCTCACATGCCGTTCATCGGTTCGGTGGGGGCCGCGTTCTTCGGCAAGAAGTCGATGGAAGAAGTGGCCGCGATCCAGGACATCGGCAACTACTTCGATCGCGCCGAGTACATCAAGTGGAAGAGCTTCCGCGACACCGACGATGCGCGCTATGTCGGGCTGACCATGCCGCGCGTGCTGGGGCGCCTGCCGTACGGCAAGGATACGACGCCGGTTCGCGCGTTCAACTATGAAGAGGCGGTCAAGGGCCCGGATCACGACAAGTATCTGTGGGTCAACGCGTCGTTCGCGTTCGCGGCCAACATGGCGCGCAGCTTCGTGAACAACGGCTGGTGTGTGCAGATCCGAGGCCCGCAGGCCGGCGGCAAGGTGGAAGACCTGCCGTTACACCTGTACGACCTCGGTACCGGCGTGCAGCCGAAGATCCCGACCGAAGTGCTGATTCCGGAGACGCGCGAGTTCGAATTCGCCAATCTCGGCTTCATCCCGCTGTCGTTCTACAAGAACCACGACTTCGCGTGCTTCTTCTCAGCCAACTCGACGCAAAAGCCCGCGCTGTACGAGACCAGGGAAGCGACGGCCAATAGCCGTATCAATGCGCGCCTGCCGTACATCTTCCTGCTCTCGCGCATCGCGCATTACCTGAAGCTGATCCAGCGCGAGAACATCGGCACGACCAAGGACCGGCGTCTGCTCGAACTCGAGTTGAACAACTGGATCAAGGGGCTCGTCACCGAGATGAAGGATCCTGGCGACGAGCTGCAGGCGTCGCACCCGCTGCGTGAGGCGAAGGTGACGGTCGAGGATATCGAGGACAACCCGGGCTTCTTCCGCATCAAGCTCTTCATCATCCCGCACTTCCAGGTCGAAGGCATGGACATCGGTCTGTCGCTGGTGTCGCAGATGCCCAAGGCGAAGAGCTGATTTTTTCTCACGTATGTGCCTGTCGCCGGAGCCGTGACGGCTTCGGCGTCGCTGCTTTTATCGTTGCTCGCTCAACGGAGTTGCCGTATGTCGTCGATCCTGCCTACCCAGGCTTACGAATTGAAGCTGGCGCCGCATCCGGCGCCAACCTCGGTTCTGAAATTCGCAGGCAGGGATGCCGTGAGCGAGCTGTACCGGTACGACATCGAGTTCTCCAGCCCCGTGGCCGGCATTCCGATGGAGCAGGTGGTCGGCCGTCCCGCGAAATTCATCATTGCCCCGGTGGATCCGAATATGGACTATCTGCGCAAGATGTTCGGTGAGAACGCGGAACAGTTCAGCAAGATGCCGGCTGCGTACACGATCCACGGCGTGATCACGGAGTTCGACGAGTATGCAACGTCGGCCGATCAGACGCACTATCGGGTGCGGCTCGAGCCGAAGCTCGCCGACCTGAATCGGGCCGTCACGAGCCGGCTATTCCAGAAGCAGTCGGTCGAGGAAATGGTCACCGACACGCTGCGCCACTACGGCTATCGGGCCGGCGTCGACTTCGAATTCAAGCTGCGTCGCCAGTACAAGCGGCACGAGTACGTTACGCAATATCACGAGACAACGTTTGCATTCGTCCAGCGCATCTGTGCGCAGGAAGGCATCTGGTTTCGCTGGGAGCAGAAAAAGGACCGCGCGGTCATGGTGTTCGGCGACGATCTCGACGCCTATGCGCGCAAGCAGCGTACGGTGCTGTACCGGCGTGATTCGGGGCTTGAGAGTTCCGGCATGGACGCCATCAAGACGCTCGAGAAGCGGACCCGGCGCGTGCCGGAGGCGGTGCGGCTGCATGACTACAACCATCGCGAGGCCGGCGTGTCGCTGCTCGTCGAGGAAAATGTCGCGCGCGACGACAAGACGACGAACGGGATCGATTATCGCTGGGGCGAGCACTATCAGACGCCCGAAGAGGGCAAGGGCGTGGCGCGGCTGCGTCACGAGGAACATCTGGCGCAGCAGATCACCTTCAAAGGGACGGGCAATCCATTCTGGCTCGAGGCGGGCGAGGTGATACGTGTCGACCCGAATCCGGCCGATGTGAAGCACGGGATATTTGTTACCTCGGTCGAGTCGAGCGGTGCCCGCGGCGACTCGTACTGGGTCACCTTCGAGGGAATACCTTCGGACCGGGTGTGGCGTACACCGATGGCGTCGATCGAGCGACCATCCATCGACGGCATCCTGCCGGCCCGGATCACGTCACCGGGCAATTACAAATACGCGTACCTGAGCGAACAGGGCTGGTATGTGATCAAGCTGCCGTTCGACCTCGATGAGTGGAGCCCTGGGGGCACTAGCCGGCCGGTGCGGTTCGCGAAGCCGTACAGCGGGGACAACTACGGGCACCACTTCCCGCTGATCGACGGGGCCGAGGTGGCGATCGTCTTTACGGACGGTCATCCGGACAGGCCGGTGATTATTGGCGCGATGCACGACAGCTTGCATCCGGATCTCGTCAACAACCTGAACCACACCCGCAACATCGTTCGCACAGCCGCGCAGAACGAACTGCGGATGGAGGATAAGGAGAACGTCGAGCACATCCACCTGACGACGCCGTTCCAGACCAGCGAGCTCAATCTGGGGCACATGGTCGATGAGAACCGCAAGGAGCGTGGTGAGGGCGCTGAACTGCGCACCGATGGTCACGCCACAGTGCGCGCGGCAAAGGGCGTGTTTGTGTCTGCCGATGCACAGGAGGGCGGGCAGGGCAAACAGCTAGAAATGCGGTCGGCGCACGAATTGCTCGAGCGCGCGTTGGAACAGATGCAGGCGCTATCTGACGCCGCCAAGGCAGCGAACGCTATCGCAGCGGACTACGAGCAGCAAAAGGCGCTGTTCGAAGGAACGCTAAAGGAACTCCGACAAGCTGGCGTTCTCATAAGTGCGCCCGCCGGCATGGGGGTGGTCTCTGGCGGTCATCTGCAGGTAAGCGCGCGGCGAAATCTCATCGCGACTGCGGGCGGTAACGCCGATGTCGGTGTTCTGAAGCGACTCACGGTAGCCGCCGGTGAAGCGATCTCGATATTAGCAGAGCGTCTCGGCCTCAAGATATTCGCGGCCAAGGGCAAGGTCGAGATTCAGGCGCAAAGCGACGCGATGGAACTGGCAGCTCTGAAGGATATTTCGATCACCAGTACCAACGGGCGGCTGATTCTTTCGGCGGAAAAAGAAGTTTGGATCGGTGCAGGTGGTTCGTATATCAGAATCGATGGAAGCCGCATCGAGAATGGGACGATGGGTGCAATTCTTGAGAGATGTGCGTCATGGGACAAGCCGGGCCCCGCGTCTATGCAACCGATACTGCCGCTGTTGCCTAAATCCATCTGTATCCCATGTCTGCTCGCTGAGTTTTCCCAGGGCGCACTGCTCGGCACAAAATGAACACGCCAACCTTTGAACTGCAGACGGAATCCCTCATCGAGACGATTCGCGAATTCCAGGTATCCAATCCGGGCGTACAAACTAGCGCGCTGGTGTATGGCGTTGCCTACCCGGAGCTCTATCGCGAGTTACGACAATGGCTCGGCCAAGACGTTAGCAGCCAACGGCTTTCTTTGATATTCGACGCTTCCTCCGAGGACCATTGCAATCAATACGGTCCATACGTTGTCCGCATTTCAGCAACGACAGCCCAACCGTCGAGCCTGCTAACGAGGCTTGCGCAGTGTTGCGTTGACGATTATCGAGCCGTCTCGTTCCTGTTCTCGCAGCTTGCGTTTGATGACATCGTTGCCGGGCTTAGAGAGCGGCTGGACGTGATTTGCGATGACCGAAGCGAATGGCAGATGAAATTCTTTGATACGCGCTCGCTTTCGGTACTCGACCGTGCTTTGTCCTCGGAGCAGCACGAGCAGTACTTCGGTCTTGCGAAGGAATGGTGGCATATCGACCGGTACGGAGCGTTGAACAAAATCCGCTGCACTGATACGGCAGTAGACCAATATCGCGGACCGCTTCAGTTAAACGAGGCACAGACGGCTGCGTTCGTCGAAGCGTGTCTTCCGGACTCGATCCTGCACGTCCTTCAATTGACGGATGACGATCTCGTCGCAGCCTTCGATGCACGGACACGCTATCGGATCTGCGAAGAGTCTATCGCCAACGCGCCTGACGATGAACGAAATAGTGCGGTGTTGCTTGCTGACCGTGTGAGATCGGACCTGCTTAATGCGCTCGACCCAGAGGAGAAAGCATGTCGTTGACGAAAATGATCCGATGGATTGCGATCGTTGTGATTGGCCTGCTTGCAATCATGGGGTTATCTGGCTGCGAGCAAGAGCCCTACATGCTCGGGATCGTTGGATACAACTATACGGACCGCGCCGTGGCGGACTTTGCCGTTAATGGCCAGGGAGGAAGTAACCTCGAATTAAGTACGCCGACTGCAGGTGGCGGAAAGATGTCATGTTGCGTTGTGATGAGTCGCAGCACTAAAACACCATTTTGGGTCGACGTGAAATACCAGATGGACGCGCTCGAGTCCTATCCGCCGAGAAAGGTAATCGAGCCTTCTGGGCCGTACAAGGAGGTGCGAGTCGAAGTGAAAGGTCCCATTCCTCCTGATCCGAGCTATCTCGAAGTTCACTTCTACCCTGACGGGCACATCGAGGCAGCTATCTCTGGCTCAGACGGCCCGTCGCCACCGCGACTCAAGCTCGAACGACGTCTTCCTTTCGTACGATAGAGAGAACCAAAGGCTATGTTGGATAACGCTCAAATTCCCGCGTCGGCGGGTCTGAGGCCATTGACGGCCATCGAACGTCAGCAGCGTGCTGCGTCAATGGTATGCCTGGATACAACGAAACGGTCTGGCACACCAGACTGCTGGCAATTTCATGTGGATTCACCATGCCGTTGAAGAAAATAATCCGATGGACACCCATCGCTGTGATCGGCTTGCTTGTAATCATGGGATTGTCCGGTTGCAAGCAAGAGCCCTACATGCTCGGTATCGTGGGGTACAACTACACCGATCGTGCTGTTGCGAACTTCGGTGTGAACGGACAAGGCGGAGGAAACATTGAATTGAGCACTCCAACGGCTGGAGGGGGAGGGACTTCATGCTGCGTTGTGATGAGTCGCAGCACCAAAACACCATTTTGGGTCGACGTGAAGTACAAGATGAGCGCGCTCGAGTCCTATCCGCCGAGAAAGGTAATCGAGCCTTCTGGGCCGTACAAGGAGGCGCGAGTCGAAGTGAAAGGTCCCATTCCTCCTGATCCGAGCTATCTCGAAGTTCACTTCTACCCTGACGGACACATCGAGGCGGCTATCTCTGGCTCAGACGGCCCGTCGCCACCGCGACTCAAGCTCGAGCGACGTCTTCCTTTCGTACGATAGAGAGAACCAAAGGTTATGTTGGATAACACTCAAATTCCCGCGTCGGCGGGTCTGAGGCCATTGACGGCGATCGAACGTCAGCAGCGTGCTGCGTCAATGGCATGCCTGGATACAACGAAGCGGCCCGGTACACCGGACTGCTCGCAATTTCATGTGGATTCATCATGCCGTTGAAGAAAATGATCCGATGGACACCCATCGCTGTGATCGGTCTGCTTGCAATCATGGGGTTGTCCGGTTGCAAGCAAGAGCCTTATATGCTCGGGATAGTGGGGTACAACTATACGGATCGCGCCGTGGCGGACTTTGCCGTTAATGGCCAGGGAGGAAGTAACCTCGAATTAAGTACGCCGACTGCAGGTGGCGGAAAGATGTCATGTTGCGTTGTGATGAGTCGCAGCACCAAAACACCATTTTGGGTCGACGTGAAGTACAAGATGAGCGCGCTCGAGTCCTATCCGCCGAGAAAGGTAATCGAGCCTTCTGGACCGTACAAGGAAGCGCGAGTCGAAGTGAAAGGTCCCATTCCTCCTGATCCGAGCTATCTCGAAGTTCACTTCTACCCTGACGGGCACATCGAGGCGGCTATCTCTGGCTCAGACGGCCCGTCGCCACCGAGACTCAAGCTCGAGCGACGTCTTCCTTTCGTACGATAGAGAGAACCAAAGCTATGTTGGATAACACTCAAATTCCTGCGTCGGCGGGCCTGAGGCCATTGACCGCCATCGAACGCCAGCAGCGTGCTGCGTCAATGGCATGCCTGGATACAACGAAGCGGCCCGGTACACCGGACTGCTCGCAGTCTCTCTGGATTTCGCTCTTCTTTGACGGAACAGGCAATAATCGCTTCAACGACACCCATAAGTTGAAACATAGTAACGTTGCGCGGTTATTCTTCGCTCATGGACTCGATGACGAAAGCGCCGGAAGATTCGCCGTATATATCAATGGCCTGGGCACGCCATTCCCAGAAATCGGAGAAATGACAGCAAGTCCGTTGGGGCTAGGGTTTGGCGCCGGTGGGGAAAAACGCCTGCAGTGGGCACGAAAGCAGTTCGACGAGCGGATTGCAAAAGCCAAGGCACGTGCGACGAACCCAAAGCAGCCGATTCGCATGATCAACGTGGCACTGTTCGGCTTCTCCCGAGGGGCTGCGTCGGCCCGCGCTTTTGCTGTCCGGCTTGCCAAAGAATGCAAGCAGGAAGGAGGGGGCTGGCGCTATCAGGGCTATCCGATCCGACTGTATTTCATGGGATTGTTCGACACCGTTGCATCAGCCGGATTGCCGGCCGGCGCACAATCACTGGATCGCAGCCCGATTCTGAAATTCACCCTCAATGTGTTTTCGCCGGTTTTAGGCGCAGGGCTGATGATCGCGCCGAAGGATGGTCACTACTATTGGGCGAAGAACCTGAAGATACCTGCCATGGTCGAGCAATGTATTCATTACGTGGCTGCGCACGAGGTTCGCGATTCGTTTCCGCTCGATTCCGTGCGAGACGGAAAGCACTATCCGCCGAATTGCATCGAGGTCGTTTATCCGGGCGTCCATTCGGACGTCGGCGGCGGCTACGCGCCCGGAGAGCAAACAAGAACGCTGCAAGATGATGAAAAGCTGAGCCAGATCCCGCTCTTGCATATGTATCGAGCAGCGCGCGTGGCCGGCGTTCCGCTGCGTGCGCTCGAAACCATGGACGTCGACACACAGGCATCATTCAAGTTGTCTCCAAAAACTGTCGCATTGTTCGATCAGTATCAGAAGCGAACACGCGCCAATGGTGCGCTTGAAAAGGCAGTATCAGATCACCTTTATCCGCTCTATCTCGCACGTAGCTACCTTTCTAAGCTGACTAATGACGAAGCGGCCCGCGCGCGTCTTCCAAAAGCGAAGCAGGTGCTTGCACAGACAGGCAACGGCGATCTTGTTAAGACTCAGGATAAAGAACTCAGTCTCATCACGGCGGGCGGTCTCGCAGTCAACGCTGCGACTGGAGAAGCTGAGACCCGGAAACTGGATGGCAAGGCCTTGACTTTGCGCGAGGCGACGTTGGCACGCGCCTATGAAGATGTCTCGCTGATCACCGGTGCAAGCAGTGAAGCCAAAGCCCTCCTCGATTTTTTCGACTACCTCGTTCACGACTCAGTAGCTGGCTTCGGCGCAGATTTTTCGAAACTTCAGAACTGGCGAATGATGTACTTCGGCGACGTTTCGTACGTCCCAGCCAACGACTGGAGTGTCGCTGAGGCGACGGTTCCATCGAATGACGCAGGCGCCACGGTCTGATGGTCGGGGCGGGTGGCCACGCCATCACTGGGGATAAAGAAATGATGGATCCAGTTCGTATAGGAGACGCGACCGATCACGGTGGCGTGGTAATCAGCGCATCCAAGACCATGCGTTTCGAAGGTCGATTTGTCGCACGCAAAGGTGATGAGGTGACATGCCCTTTGCATGGCGACGTCAAACCCAATCTGATCGTCGATGGCGATGACACGATGACCGACGACGGCGTCCCCATCGCACGCCACGGCTTTCGTGCTATGTGCGGCTGTCGCTTGATCTCGAGCTTGCGGTGAGCGAATGCCTGTGACGCTTCCTCCGGCTGAATCGTCGGAACCTCGTCCGTCCCCGCCACGGTTAGTTCTCTGGCTGACATTGCTGATAGTGGTTATGGTTGGCGGAGTCGTTTACACCGTAGTGACATGGCCCAGAGGTGTCCCGACCGGAATCCCGCGGTTCTGGATACAGTCGTTCGCGATCCCGTTCCTTACTTGGGCCCTCGGTTACGGTCTTCGCTGTTTCTATTACGAGCAGGAATGTGACCGTATCGATGCTGAAAACGAAGTGTTGCGCGCCGACCGTGAAAGGGCCTTGCAATTTGCTTGTGATCCGCTCGCCGTAGTCGGAAGTGCCTATTTGACTGGAGCGGGAACCAGCGACGTAGCTGCCATTCTTGTCAATAACACGGGCGCCGGTGAAGCCGACGCCAACGACTTTTCCTCCCTACCGTTGAGCGGTGACGATGAAGATCCGCTGCGCTACCGAGCTTGCTTCCAGCAACTGATTCGCGCTATCGCGAATCGCGTACGGGTGGTCCCCGGCGATGTGCCCTTTGCCGTGAAATTGCAGTTGCCCGAAGATGCCAATAAAGAAGCTGTAGTCAATTCCTGGTTAGCGTGCTGGCATGCAGAAGGCTTGCGACGAACGACAACCGGGGTGGTCAACGCTAGAACAGGCGTCATGCTGCTGGATGAATGGCTTGACGTACGAGGCGGCCCGACGCTAGAGAAATTCCTCCTACTTGTTGCAGTACAGCTTCGTCATACGCCTGAGCAAAACGGTGCCGAGACTGCAGTTGCGCTGTTGTTTTCGTGGGCGCCGCTGGCCAGCCGTTGCCGCATCAATCCGATCGCGGTGCTAAATCGACCGGTGGAAGCTCAGCCGGATGGCAATAGTGCACTCGCCACGGCATTGCAATGGGGAGGGACAACGGGTGACAAGGTTCATCATCTTTGGGAGGCTGGGCTAGGGCCTGCCGACAAGGCAGCAATTGTCAGATACATGTCTGATCTGAGGAGTGGCGTGTCTCAAACTGACAATCTCTCGGGTATCCATGATATCGATGCCATCCTCGGACATTCTGGAAACGCTGCGGGATGGCTTGCTATTGCGCTGGGGATTGAATATGCGGCCAACAACAACGGCCCGCAGTTGATTGCGTGGCGAGAACACCAGCTTCGCTTTGCGGTAGTGCAACCGCCGAGTCAAACATCGACAGACACTACAGTATGAAGCTATACAAATATGGATACTGGATTCTCGTTGGGGCGCTAACGGCGATTGCCGCCCTATACGTTTGGTTCAATGGTTCGGATATCGATCCTTCTCCACAACGCAGGCTGATTTTTGTTTGCCTGATCGGTTTGATTCTGTTATTGGCTCGAGGGGCACTGTCAGCTGCGTGGCGGGTTGTGGCACGCCACTCACGAAATCGTAGCGCGGACCGATATGAGCGCGACCGGCTTGCGCGAATTGATGCGACCGAGGCCATGCGCAATGAACTCCCGGTGATCCGCCACGACCGGATCCGAGCGGCGCTAAAGGAGCGACATGGTTGGCGTTGGCGCTACCGTGATCGATGGGTGCTCATTGCCGGTGACGAACCTTTGGTGAAACGTCTAGCGCCGGGACTCGTGGAAACGGGGTATCTGCTCACGAGCGGCACGGTGCTGCTGTACGCGCGGCAAACGCGCGATGCGCTCGAGACTAAATGGCTCGATCAGATCCGTCGCCTGCGCCGCGGTCGCCCGGTCGATGCCATCGTGGCGATAACCCGGAACCGCAGTTCCGCCGCAGCGCCATTCGATGCCGACCAGCTCGGCCAGCGTCTGGCCCGTATCGCCCGCGCGCTGCGCTGGGCCGCACCCGCGTATCTTGTGAACGTCACCGACTTCGGTAGCGAAACGTCAAGCCCCGACGAGGCCATCGGCTTTACATGGTCTAACGCGCGCGTAACTGCGGATGAGATTGACGCGTTGCTGCAAGACCTTGGCTACAACCTCGCGGATGCCGGTGTCGTGCGGTTGACGAAAGATCCAGGTGACCGCTATCCGGCCGAGTTGTCGCAACACATTTCGAACCTGCGTGGTGCGCTATCGGGTCTGGTGCTGCAAACCACCCAGTCGAATAACTGGCGGCATGCAGTCCACGGGCTATTGTTCGCACCACTGTTCAAGGAACGGGAGTTGGCTCCGGCGGCGCCCGTCGACGCAAACGACGACGAGCCAGCGATCGGCCCGCAACATCGAATCATCTGGCAGACCGTCATCGAGCATAGTCGCAAGATTCACGGACGCCGTGTCGGCTTCTCGCTGTCAACGACCGCAGCATGGGTCACGACAGGCCTGATTGGTTGCTGGATCGGCGGCACGATGCTGTCGGGCTTCGTCAATCGCGCGACGATCCAGAACGTGGCCGATACCGTCGCGAACCTGTCTGCCGTGCAAGACGGCACACAAGCCTTGCAAGCCCTCAACGGCCTCGACAAACAGATCGACACGCTAGAAGTGCATCAGCGCGAGGGGGCTCCGTGGCAGACACGCTTCGGCCTGAACCGCGATGGCGCGCTGCTCGAGGCGCTGTGGCCGGGTTACGCCAATGCGGCAAGCCACATCCTCGTTGCGCCGATTCGTCAGAAGCTCGAAGAACGGCTGCGTCAGCTCGCTGCCTTGTCAGACGCAGAAATTGCCAGCGGTGGCAACGCGCAGGTGCAAGCTGCTTACGACACGCTCAAGGCTTACCTCATGCTCGCAAAGCCCGAACGCGCGGTCGCCGCCTTCCTGACACCGCAGCTAGTCGCGACGGCGGCGCCCGAGCGTCCCGCGAACTCGCCCCTGTCCTCCGGCACCTGGGACGACCTGCGGCAGCACACGATTGCTTTCTTCGCAGACCACCTGGGCCGGGGCAGGGTGCCCGCCATGTCGCCGGATCTCGGCCTTGTCGCCTCGGCACGCCAGACGGTGATCAGCGTGCGCGGCATCCAGAACTCGACGGACGCGGTCTACCAGCAGATCCTCGACGACGCGAAGGCCAAGTATCCGCCCGTATCGCTCGCGACGCTGCTCGGCGACACGACCAGCCGCGGCCTCTTCAACACCGCGGCGACCGTGCCCGGCGTGTTCACCCGTGCTGCATGGGACGAGCGCATCGCGAAGGCGATCGACGACGCAAGCGAGCAGCACAATGTGGTGGGCGACTGGGTGCTCTCTGACGTGAAGGCGACACAGGCTGCACCGTCAACGCTCAAGGCCCAGCTTCGCCAGCGCTACTTCGACGATTACGCGCGTGCGTGGGCGCTGTTCCTCAACAGCCTTCGCTGGCAGCCGGCGCCGACGTTGTCCGCGACGGCCGACCAGCTCACGCTGCTGGGCGATCCGCAGCGCTCGCCGCTCGTCGCACTGATGAACGCGATCGTCTATCAGGCCGGCGCGGGCGCGAACGCGCAGTCGCTTGCCGACAACCTGATCAGCAAGGCGCAGCAGCTCGTTGGCGGCAGCGAGAAGGATCCGTCGAAGCAGACCCAACCGCAGCTTGCGCCGCTTGCTACCGCTTTCGGTCCGATCCTGCGCCTGACGGGCAGTGATCTGGTGTCCGGTGCGCCAGCGAACAGCAAGGCCGCCGCGCAGCTCGCCTCGACCGGTGATCTGAGCCTCGCGCGATACCTCGAGCGGGTCACGGCCATGCGCCTCAAGGCATCGCAGATCGTCTCCGCCGCAGATCCGGATGCGATGGCGCGCCTCGCTGCGCAGTCGGTCCTGCAGGGCAAGACGTCCGACATGGCCGAGAGCCGCGACTACGCGAGCCGCCTCGCGGCAAGCCTGGGAGAGCAGTGGTCCGGGTTCGGTGAGTTGTTCCGGGCGCCGTTCGATCAAACCTGGCAGGTCGTCGTGCAGCCGGCCGCATCGAGCCTGAACGAGATCTGGCGCACCGCGATCGTGGCCGACTGGAACAGGACATTCGGCGGTCGCTATCCGTTCGCAGATTCGGACAACGATGCGTCGCTGCCTGAAATGGCGCGCTTCATGCGGCCGGACAACGGCGTGATTACACAGTTTGTCACGACGCAGCTCGCCGGCGTGGTCGAACGGCAGGGCGACCGCTGGGTGGCAGCGGAGGGCGCCAATCATGGCGCGTTGACGATCGATCCCGCGTTCCTTACCAGCCTGAACAGGCTCACGCGCATCTCGACGGTCCTGTTTCCATCCGGTGATGCGCACGTGCGTTTCGACCTGCAGGCTGTGCCGACCCCTGGGGTTACCGACATGAAATTCGTGCTGTCCGGGCGTGAGCTGCACTACTTCAACCAGAAGCTGGAATGGATGCCATTCGAGTGGCCCGGTCAGACGCTGGAGAATCTGTCGCACATCGAATGGCAGACCGAGCAGGGCGGCCTGCGCACCGCACTCGATTCGCAGGGCCGGTTCGGTCTGATCCGGTTGCTGGAGCGTGCGAAGGTGTCGCAGCAGGACAGCGCGCGCTATCTGCTGACGTGGACGCCCGATACGAGCCGGGGCATTCCGCTCAAGGTGCAACTGCGCAGCGAAGCCGGTGCGGGGCCGCTGGACGTGCTGGAACTGCGTCACTTCACGCTGCCGCAGCGGGTTTTCGTGACCGGTGCCACGAATGCGGCGCCGAAGCGCTCGGCCACGAATTTGCCACCCCAGCCGCCGCCGTTGCCGCCTTCGGCGATCGCGGCGGCGAAACATGCCGCGATGCCGCTACCACGCGGCACATTGTCGGAGGTCGAGTAATGCTGGGCGGACTGTTCAAGAGCCTCTTTCCGGCCCGCGATGACGCCGAGCAGCTCGCGCGCTCGCGGCTTGACGCGTGGAGTGCCTGGCTTCAGCTACTGCCCGGCGACGCCGGCGTCGGCCGCGATCCCGGCTACGAGGATACGTTTTTTGAGCTGCGCGAAGAAACCCAAAAGCTCTCCGGTATCGACGACGGACTGATCATCCGTTCCTGCGAGCAGTTGATCAGGGAGACCGGCAAGGATCTGCGTCTGGCTGGCTACTACGCGTTCGCGCGGTTGCGGCAGGATGGTCCCGCGGGGTTTGCGGACGGATTAGAGCTGGCGGCCGCGCTCGTCGACCGGTTCGGGGAAGCCGTGCTGCCCGCGCGCGCCGAGGCGAAGAAGGGCGCACTCGAGATGCTGGCCACCGCCCGCATGATCGAGTTGCTGGAAAGCCGCGGCGAGTTCGCGCCGATCGATCTCGAACGCGCACTGGCCGCACTCGACGTGCTCGTCGCACATACCGGAGCGTGGCCGGAAGCCGCGCGCCCGAACCTGCAACGGCTCGTCTCGCGGTTCGAGCGCAAGAATGAACCTGCACGCCGCGTGGACCAGGACGCTGGAATGCCCGCAGCGCCTTCGACAGCGACTGCCGCCTCTGGTGCGATCGCGTCGACGCGGGATCTGGTCGAACAGGCGCGCACGATGGCGGTGTGGCTGCGCGACCAGGAGAACGGCTACCTGCCGTCGGTACGACTCGTGCGCAGCGTGCGCTGGGACACGCTGCACGAAGTGCCGCCAGCAGACGCGGCTTTCTGCACGCGCCTGGCGCCGCCGCGCAGCGAGCTGCGGCAGCAGATGAAGCGGCTCGTGCTGCAGAAGCAGTGGCACGAACTGCTCGAACGTATCGAAGGCGCATTCATGGAGGGGGTCAATCACCTGTGGTTCGACCTTCAGTACTTCCAGCACGTCGCGCTCGACCACGTCGGTACACCCTACAGCACGTGGCGCGAGCTGCTGCGCGCGGATTTCGCGCTGTTCCTCGAACGGTTGCCCGGCATCGAGCGACTCGCGTTCAACGACGGCACGCCGTTCGCTGACGATGCGACGCTCGAGTGGATCGCGCGGCACGCGGTCGTACGCGATCTGGAAGCAGGCGAATCGGTGGTGCCGTTGCCGGTGTCGGCCGGCAGCGAGGACGGCGCGGGCGGCGATTGGCCGGAGATCGAAGCCCAGGCGCGGGAGCTGGCCGGTCGCGAAGGTATCGAGGCCGCCTTCGGCTGGCTCGAAGCGCTGCCCGGACTGAAGACCGACCGTCATCGCTATCTGCAGCGGCTCGTGATGGCTCGCCTGGCCGATCATGCGGGCCGCGCCGACACGGCACTGGCACTGCTGGCCGAGCTCGACACCCGCGCGCGCTCGTTGCCGCTCACTAGCTGGGAGCCGGCGCTCGTCTTCGAGGTCAGGCAGCAGCTGGTCCGGGCGCTGAAGGCGACGAGCAACCGCAAGGATGCCGACAAGCCGGCACTCGCTCGCCGCATCGGCGAGCTCCAGGCGGAACTGACCGTGCTCGATCCCGCACGCGCGCTGACTCTTTCATAAGCAGACACATTGATGGAAAACGACGACCCGATTCTGCGCTACTACGAAGCCGAGATGCGCTACCTGCGCGAATCCGGCAAGGAATTCGCGAAGGCACATCCCGACCGTGCGCGCTTGCTCAACCTCGATCGCGTGGGTGACCGCGATCCGTATGTCGAGCGGCTGTTTGAAGGCTTTGCGTTCCTCACGGGACGCCTGCAGCAGAAGCTCGACGGCGAGTTGCCGGAGCTGACCGAAGGGCTGGTGAGCCTGCTGTGGCCGCACTACCTGCGAATGATTCCGTCGCTGTCGGTCGTTGAGCTGATTCCGCATACGGAAAAGCTCCAGAAAACCGAAGTGGTGCCCGCCGGCGTGCCCGTGCGGTCCGCACCGATCGCCGTGCCGCCGGTGGCAGGTTCCGAAGGCTCGACGCCGCATACCGTACAGTGCCTGTACCGGACCACGCAGCCGGTGACGCTACAGCCGGTCACCATCACGCACGCCGGCCCGACGATGCGCCACGACGGCCGCTCGGTAATCCGGCTCGGCTTCGCGCTCGGCGGTTCCGCGCGGCGCAACGAAACGGATCTGTCGCGGCTGCGCCTGCACCTGAGTGCGGATCTGCCAACGGCGTTCGCGATGCATCTAGCGCTCACGCGGCAGGTCGATTCGATCGCGTGGCGCATCCCGGAAGCGCGCGACGGCGAAGCCGTGCCGCTTGCCGACGTGACGCTCGAACCCGCGGGATTCTCGACGGAAGAGCGGTTGTGGCCGAAGGCCGACGCCGCGTTCTCCGGCTACCAGCTGCTGCTCGAGTACTTCACGTTCCGCGAGAAGTTTCTCTTTGTCGACCTGTGCGGGCTCGACATCACGAAGTTGCCGGAGAACTCGACCCGCTTCGAACTTGAGATCGTGCTGAAGCACACGTATCCGTCGGACCAGCGGTTCACCGCGGAGAACGTGCGACTCTTCTGCACGCCGGTCATCAACCTGTTCGAGCTCGACGCCGAACCGATCGAGATCGATCACCACGAGACGGAATATCGGGTGGTGCCGGCCGGTCACCAGGGCGAGCACGTCGAAACGTATTCGGTCGATGCGATCGAGGCGTTCGATCACGAGACCGCCGAACGATACGAGTACGTGCCGTTCGCCACGTTCCGGCATCGCGGCGGGATGCTGCGCCATGAAGCGCCGGAGCGGTATTTCCACGCCCGTGTGCGCCCCGGCGTATCGGGCCTGCACGAGACGTGGGTCATTCTCGGCGGCCATGCGTGGGAAACCATGGATACGCTGCCGGAGGAAAGCCTGTCGCTGCGCGTTACGGGGACGAACGGGATGCTGCCGCGCAAGGGCTTGCGTGAAGCCAGCATCGCCGAGCTTGCGGCGAGCACACCGAACGTCGTGGGCGTGAAGAACCTCGTCGCGCCGACGCTGCCGCTCTATCCGCCAACGGACGACCGCTTTCAGTGGCGTGTGCTGTCGCACCTCGCGCCGAACTTCCTGTCGTTGATGGACGCCGAAGTGCTGCGCGGTGCGCTCGGGCTATACGACTGGACCAACGACGAACTGAACCGCCGGCGGCTCGCCGGCATCCTGTGGGTTTCGCAGGAGCTGCTCGAGGAAGTGTCGGGTGGCTCGGTTGAACGAGGCGTGCTCATCGAGGTGACGCTCGATTCCCATGCGTTCGCCGGTGACGGCGACGTGATGCTGTTCGGCGAACTGCTCCATCGCTTCTTTGCTCAGTATGCGGAAATCAACCTGTTCACGAAGCTGTCGATCGTGAGCTTACCGTCGCAGACGCGTACGAACTGGCCGCGCAGCAAGGCGCAACGGGCTCCGCTATGAAGTTGCACGACCTGCCGAATCTGGACCCGCTCGTCGCGTCGCTGCTGGCCCGCGCGCCGAAGCTGAACTTCATGCAGCTGTGCCGGCTGCTGGAGCTGCGGGCACCGGCGCAGCCTGCATTCGGCACGCGCGATACGGCCGAGTACGAACCGGTTCGCTTCCGGCCGCGGCCGCGCGTGGGTTTTCCGGCCGGCGAAATCGCTTCGGTCGAATTCGACGACGAGCGGCCGGATGCGCCACCGACCGTCCGCACGACGTTCATGGGCCTGTATGGCGTCGATGCGGCCATGCCGCCGCACATGATCGACGAGATCGTGCTTCGCGAGGAAGGGCACGAGGTCGTCGAAACGTTTCTCGACCAGTTCAACCACCGTATCGTCACGCTGCTATACCGCGCGTGGAAGAAGTACCGCTATCCGGAAAGCTTCCGTGCGGGCGGCACCGATGCGCATTCGCGCAATCTGCTGTGCCTGGCCGGTTTTGGCTGGGGGGACAAGCCGAAGCGTGCCGGCTTGCCGGACTCGCGCATGCTCGCGCTGCTCGGACTGCTGATTCAGCGCACCCGCACGTCGGAAGGTATTGCAGGCGTCATCGCGCTGGCCGTGCCGCGCGTTGGCGTGCGCGTCGATGAATTCTTTCCTGCCATCACGCGTGCTGGGCAGCCGCGGCCGCTGACGTCCGTGGGCACCGCAGCGTTGGACGATGGCGTGCGCCGGGGTCTGGGCGGCGGCTATGTGCTCGGCCGCAGGCTTGCCTACCGCAGTCGCGCAGTGCGCGTGACAGTGCGGCCGGCAGATGCGCAGCAGGCTCACGATCTTCTACCTGGAGCATGGTTGCATCGTGAGCTGATGGCGTTCGTTCAGTTGTATGTCGGCACGAAAGCGGACGTCCACCTGCGCATGGAGATTTCTTCGCGGCTTGCGCCCAAACCGGCGATCGGGCCGGCGTTAGCGGGTCCGGCGCCACGCCTCGGCTGGACGACCGTTCTGCCCGCCGACGAAGAACGCTTCATCAACGTTGCTCTCGGCGTCTACGAAGCGTTTCCCACGCCGAAGCCGAACCCGCATCTCACTCCACGCCATGTCTGACCAAGGAATACCGATGTCATTTCGTTTTGCGATATCCACCGTTGCGTCCGTGTTGCTGCTTTCGGCTTGCGGTGCGTGGCAGTCCGTCTCGGATGCGTCGTCCAGCGCGTATCACGCTGTTTTTTTCAAGCAGGTGAAAGTGCTCAACGTCGATCTGTCTGCCCGCGAAGCATTGAACCCCGATGATGCCGGCCGCCCGACGTCGGTCGCGGTGCGCGTGTATCAGCTCAAGGACCGCAAGATGTTCGATGGAGCCTCGTACGACGACCTGCTGAAAAACGACCGGACCGTGCTTGCGCAGGATCTGCTGGCGAGCATCGGTTCCGTGCTGAACCCCGGGGCGTCTGCGAGTCTCACGCAACCGATGCAGGCCGGCACGAAGTACGTGGCGATCGTCGCGTTCTATCGTAACCCCGGCAGCGGCGATGGCTGGAAATACGTGATCGAGAAGAAAAAACTGGATGCCGACAAGCCGTTGAAGCTCGAACTGGTCGACCAGTTGCTTATTGCTTCGGGTGGAACTCCGCAGAACTCGTCACGATGACGCGCCAGGCAATACATCGGCGGCCGAGCAGAATCCGCCCATACGCGAAAGCCGCTCAGAACCAGCAAGGCCGACTGCTTCATGTGTCGCGGCGGTTGGCATCGGCACTCGCCTTCATTCCCCATCCGATGACGAAGACCCTGCGCGAATTGCTGGTGGAACTCGAGCAACTCGATCGCGAGATTGAGCAAATCGACCTCAAAACGATCGCGTCACGCGAGCAGGCCGATGCGCGAGGCGAGGGCACATCTGTTTGCGCCCAGTTGCCCCGTCCTGGTTCACGAGCCCGTGATCCAGTTCGATGCCGCGGAGTCGTCGGCCAACGCCGGTCGTCGAGAATTCGCAGACGCTCAGTTCACCCCGGCACGCCCGGCGCGCCCGCGGCTGGTAAACCTTCGGCGGACGCTGCCGGCGCGGAATCCACAAACCTGCGTCTGTCATCAGCTTCCTGACGGTCTCCTTGGCCAGCCGAATGCCGTGACATTCCCAGAGCTTCTCGCAGGCCAGCGTCGGCCCAAAATCGGCGTAGCGCTCTCGAATAATGGTCAAGGCGCGTAACGCGAGCCCGTCGTCGAGCTTGCGGTTGCCTGGCCGGCCACGACGGCCCGAAGCGACGCCGCCAGGCCGTGCTCGCGATACCGAATGACCAGCCGTTCTACCTGGCGCACGCTCAGGCCCAGCCGGTCGGCTGCCTGGCCGGGCTTGAGCCGACACTCGGCTACCGCCTCAATGACCTTCAGCCGATCCACTTCACGCATCGTCATGGTGATCGTCCCAGTCGCGTTCATCGTCGGCGCTCCCAAGGGTGCAGACGATCAACCTACAGGCCAAAACACGACATTTTTATTTAGCGGAAACGCGACATCTGAACTTGGGACCTACATCACTGTCAAAGCCATTCTCAAATGCCCGCTTTCTGGCTATTTAGAAATGTCCGGTTTTACGGTTGGTTTGGCTGCCTGCT
>NZ_CABVPR010000016.1 GCF_902499135.1 Burkholderia dolosa | reverse complement strand
GCCCGCGCGTTCGCCGATGCGGCGCCGCGCACGCGTGCCGGCGGCGCGCTCGCGGCGCTCGTCGAACGCATCGCGCGCGGCACGCACGCCGATCGGCGGGGCCCCGATCCCGAGCTGATCGACTACTTCCGCACGACGTGGTCGAAAATCCGCACCGAGCAGCAGTATCGCCAGTCGCTCGACCAGGTGCCGCGCAATGCAGGGCCGCTCAATTCGAACAGCCTCGTGCATCGGTCGCTGTCGACGATGCGCGCGTTGTCGCCCGACTACCTTCAGCAGTTTCTGTCGTACGTCGACGCGCTCGCATCGCTCGAAGATCTGACCGGCGGCGTCGCGCAGCCCGACAAGGACGCGTCGCGCGCGAAGGCGGCGAAACCGGCAAGGAAGGCTGCACGCACGAAGGCGCGCTAGGCGCCCGCCCGTGCGGCGCCGCCGCGACGGCCGCCGCTCGCCACGTCACGCGGTCGCGTGACGCCCGCCGAACGCGTGCCGGATCCGCGCGAACAAGCCGTGCTGCGCGATCCATTCGGCGTACGCGCGATAGTCGGGATCGCGCATCAGATGACGCTCTTCGGTCTTCGCGCGCAGATAGTAGATCAGGTTGACCGCGACGAGCGCCGCGCAGTGCATCAGCGCGACCTGCCAGCCGAGCGGCTCGACGAACGGCACCGACACCATCCAGTACGACAGGTTCTTCGCGATGTACGCGGGATGCTTCGTGAAGCGGTACGGACCGGACGTGATGATTCCGCGGTTCGTCAGGTTCGAGAAGCGCAGCCCGAACGAGATCGTCGACAGCGCGTAGGTCATCAGCAGCAGGATGATCGCCGTGCCCCAGATCACGCGGATCGTCGGCGCGGACAGCAGCCAGTTGTCCCAGAACAGCGAGCCTTCGTAGCGGATGTAGTTGGTCGAGATCAGCGACCAGAACGGTTGATAGCAGATCAGCGCCGCGAGCCAGCCGAGCGTGGTCGGCTCGACCGAGCGCACGTGGCTGTCGAGGATGCGGAACGTGCACAGATAGCCGACGGTGCCGAACATCAGATCCATCGTGAACGACAGGTCGTACAGGAACACGAACGTCGCGAGCGTCATCGGCGCATGCAGCGCGTTCGCGAGCGACGCGCTCAGGTGATCGGCGTCCTTCGACAGATACACCGTCATCAGCGGCAGGAAGAATGCCTTCACGCCCCAGCCGGCGAGCATTTCGCGCACCGGCTGCCAGTTCGCCGGCTTTTCGCGGCGGAACAGGAAGCGGCCCCACAGCAGGTACGCGTCGTCGGTTTCGCGCTGGTGGCGGTCCATCCACGCGAAGTAGAACGGCGCGGCGACGATCACGTACGGCGCGAGCGAGCGCAGCAGCGACCAGAACGGCAGGTAGAACGCGCCGTGATATTCGGGCAGCAGCCAGTAGATCGCGCCGATGCCCGCGTAGATCGACGCGAGCGCGCCGAGCCGCGTCGCGACGCGCGCGATGCCGAGCGGGCGCACCGCGTGCCGCGACAGCCCCGCGCTCGGGCGCAGATAGACGCGCGAGATGAAGATTTCGTGCAGCGCGATCGTGCCGATGATCGCGAGGCTCGCGATGACCGCGCGCGTCGCCGCATCGAGGGCCGGCTGATCGCGGGTGATCCACAGCGCGAAGAGTCCGGCCGCGATGCCAAGCAGGCCGGCGCGGAAAGGCGTGGCGGAACGGGGCGGGCGGTCGTGGACCGCGGCGATGCCGTCGAGTGTGGAATTCATGATCGAATCCTCGTATGGGTGAGGGCCGGCGCCCCCGCTTTGCGGGTGACACCGGCCGTCGGCCGGGCATTGGAATGGTGTGCGCCCGGCCATTGGCCTGTCGTTCTGATACGTGAAGCGTTACTTCTTCGTGCCGCCGCCCAGCAGACCGCCGAGCAGGTTCGTGACCGGCGCGAGCAGGTTGTTGGTCGTGCCTGCCGTGCCGCCGTTCGAGCTGCCACTCAGCCCGGTCGACACGGTGCCGCTGCCGGCCGGCGCAGTCACCGTGCCGCCCGTACCGCCCGCCGGCGACGTCAGCGAGCCCGTCAGCGTGCCGACCGGTCCGCTCGACAGTAGCCCGCCGAGCGTGCCCGTCACGTTGCCGCCGGGCGTCGTGACGGTGCCGGTCAGGCTTGCGCCGAGCGGCGTCAGGGCGTTGACGAGGTTCGTGACGGGAGCGAGCAGGCCGCCTGCGCCCGAGCCGCTGGTGCCGCTCGTTCCGCCGGTGCCGCTGGTCCCGCTCGAGCCGACGCTGCCGAGCGCGCCGGTCAGCGTGCCGAGCAGGCTGGTGACCGGCGCGAGCGGGCCGCCGCTGGTGCCGCTCGTACCGCTCGATCCGCCGGTGCCGCTCGAGCTGCCGCCGCCGAGGCCGCCGGTCAGCGTGCCGAGCAGGCCGGTGATCGGTGCGAGCGGATTGGTGCCGCTGCTCGAGCTGCCGGCGTTGCCGCTGTACAGCAGGCCGCCGCCCGACGCCACCGTGTTGCCGAGCTGCGTGACGCCGCCGCCGACGCCCTGGCCGACCGGCGTGTCGGTTGCGCCGCCGATTCGGGTGCCCGCCAGGCCGAGCCCGCTGCCGAGCGTGCCGAGCAGGCCGCTGAGCGGCGCGCCAAGCAGCGTCACGTTGCCGAGCGTTTGCGTGACGCCCGGCGTCGTGACGCCGCCCGTCAGCGTGTTCGTGATCGGGTTGATCACCTTGCCGACCTGCGTTTCCAACTGCTGGACCGGCGCGCTGTTCAGCGCGGTGTTCAGGTTCGTCGCGGTCGAGTTGACTGCCGTGCCGACGGTGTTGAGCAGGTCGCCGACGAGCGTCGTCACCGGAGACAGCGGCGACAGCGGTCCGGAGCCGAGGCTCGTCACAGCGTTGCCGAGGTTGTTGACTGCGCCGCCGGTGCCGGTCAGCAGGCCGGTGGTCGACGTGAGCGTCGGGCCGAGCGGGTTCGACGACACGCCGATCGAGCCGAGGCCCGCGGCGATACCGTTGCCGAGCGACTGGACGCCGTTGCCGAGGCTCGAGACGGCATTGCCGATGCTGGTGGCCGTCGTCGAGTTCGTGCCGGGGATCTGCACGCCGCCGATTTGCGAGCCGCCGTTCACGACCGCCGTGCCGAGCGACGTGACGAGGTTGCCGCTTTTCTGGAGCACGTTGCCGAGCGGGGTGACGCTGGTGCCGGAGGTGCCTGAAGTACCGGAGGTGCCGGAGGTGCCCGAAGTACCCGACGTACCGGAAGTGCCCGAGGTGCCGGAGGTGCCGGAGGTGCCGGAAGTGCCCGAAGTGCCCGAAGTGCCGGAAGTGCCCGAAGTACCGGAGGTGCCCGAAGTACCGGAGGTGCCCGAGGTGCCGGAGGTGCCCGACGTACCGGAGGTGCCCGACGTACCGGAAGTGCCTGACGTACCGGAAGTGCCCGATGTACCGGAAGTGCCCGACGTACCGGAAGTGCCCGACGTACCGGAAGTGCCCGACGTACCAGAAGTGCCCGACGTACCAGAAGTGCCCGACGTACCGGAAGTGCCCGATGTACCGGAAGTACCCGACGTACCGGAAGTGCCTGACGTACCGGAAGTGCCCGACGTACCGGATGTGCCCGAAGTGCCGGAAGTGCCCGACGTACCGGATGTGCCCGAAGTACCGGAAGTACCGGAAGTACCTGACGCCCCCCCGGACGTCCCCGAGCTACCCGAAGTCCCCGAGCTGCCGCCGGACGTGCCGCCCGACGTACCTGACGTACCCGACGTGCCGGAAGTCCCCGACGTGCTCGGCTTGACCGTGGGCGGCGTGGTCGGTCCGTCGACCGAACCGCAGCCGTACAGCACGAGCAGCGACGAGACGGCGAGCGACACCGTCGTTTTCTTGAAGTAGTTGTGCATGGTGGCCTCGACATTGGATGATTGCCGGGACCTTTACTGCAAGTTCCGCACCATCCCGATCTTCCACGCATCGCGTCGCATTTCGTTGCGGAAAACCCGCGGTTTGCAGCGATTTAAACGCTATCGCGCGTTATTCACGCGCCAGGCACACGCAGTGCGCCGCGCGGGCGTCGCGATGTTCCGGCCGCGCGGCGTAACGCGCGCGCGGATGTTACGTAGCGTTCCGGGCGACGTCCGGCGGCCGGCGCGCGACAGGGCGGCGGCCGAACCGAGCGCCGCGTCTTTGACGAAACGCCGGGCAGCCGCGACCATCACGCGACACCGATACGCGGCGGTCGCGGCGCCGAAGCCGCGATCGCCCGTCAATCACCGTCTATATGGAAAGGACCGGGAAATGAGCGAACAGGACAGGGAATACGGGAAGGCGCGCAGGATCGACGTGATGGGCGAGGCGTTCGTCGAGCGCGCGATGCGCGACCTCGACGGCTTTTCGCGGCCGCTGCAGGACTGGCTGAACGAACACGCGTGGGGCAGCACGTGGCAGCGCGGCGGGATCGACCTGAAGACGCGCAGCCTGTGCACGTGCGCGATGCTCGCCGCGCTCGGCCGCAGCACGGAGCTGAAGGGGCACGTGCGCGGCGCGCTGAACAACGGCGCGAGCCTCGTCGAGATCCGCGAGGTGCTGCTGCACAGCGCGCTGTATGCGGGCGCGCCGGCCGCGGTCGAGGCGTTCCGCAGCGCCCGCGAAGTGATCTCGGACCTCGGCCTGACGCTGCCGGACGACGAAACCTGACCCGCAGCACCGCGGAGCGGATGGCGAGCGCGGCATGCGGGAACCGTCGTCGGCATGCGATGCCGCGTTCCGCCCGCGTCGCGCGCTCGTCAATGCGCGGTGCGCGCGGCCGGCGCCGCGTCGACCGGCGTGGCCGCGACGTCGAGCAGCCAGTCCGCGGTCGCGTCAGGAATCGTGACCGGCAGCATGTGCCCGCCGTCGACCACTTCGAGCCGCACGCGCGCCGATTTCTTCGCGAGCGCTTCGCCGTGTTCGCGCCAGTTCAGGATCGCGTCGGCCCGGCCGTACAGCACGTCGACCGGCACCGCGAGTTCCGCGTAGCGGCGCTCCATGTCGGGCAGGTCGGCCGGCACCGCGAGCAGATCGGTCGCCGTCGCATAGAACGTGCGCGGCCGCAGCCCGAGCAGCCCGCCGCCCTTGACCGGGAAGTCGCGCGGCACGTCGTCCGGCGCGAACACGAGCCGCACCGCGTTGCGGCCGGTGACGATCGTCAGCGGGATCGCGAACGTCCACGACACGAAGCGGCGCACCAGCGGCGACGGCAGCATCAGCGGCCGGAACGGCGCAGGCGGCGCCGACTGCATGTGCGTGAGCGGCGCGATCAGCGCGAGCCGGCTCACGCGCTCCGGATGATCGAGGCCGACCGCGAGCGCGATCGCGCCGCCGAGCGAGTGACCGACGAGCACCGGCTTGTCGAGCTGCAGCGCGTCGATGAACGCGGCGATCGTCCGGGCCTGCGCGAACACGTTCGCCTGCGATGCCGCGCCGCGCGTCGAGTGTCCGGCACCGGGCCGATCGACGAAGATCACGCGATGCCGTTCGGCGAGCCGCGCGAGCGGCAGGTACGCGAAGTTGCGCCATTGGCCGGCGAGCCCGTGGACGAACACGATCGGCGGCCCGCTGCCGTATTCGACGTAGTGCAGGCGGTCGCCGCCGACGTCGACGAAGCGGCCTTCCGGCGGAAACGCGCGCGTCACGCGCCGCGCGACGTAGCCGGAAAACAGCGCGAGAGCCGCGAGCACTGCGGCGACGGCGATCAGCACGTTCAGGATCAGATGCAGCGTAGGACTCATGTTCGCCTCAGCGGGTGTCGAGTACGGGATCGGCGGCCGGCGCGGCGGCCGCGTCGGCTTGCGCGCGGCGTTCGAAACGCATCGCCGAATCGGCGAGCGCGCTGAACTTCAGCGATGCGAGATCGAGCACGTAGTTCTGATGGAACTTCCACGGCTTGCGGCGCCCCTGCTTCGGCAGGATACCGGCCGCGCGCCGGATGTAGCCGGAACTCAGGTTCACGGCCGGCACGTCGCCGAGATCGCCGGGCGCGAGCCGCGGCACGCACGTGTCGTACCCGTTCGCGCGCATGTGGTTGAGCAGCCGGCACACGTAGCGCGCGATCAGTTCGGCCTTCAGCGTCCACGACGCGTTCGTGTAGCCGAACGACGACGCGAGATTCGGCACGTCGCTGTACATCATCCCCTTGTACGACACGGTGTCGGCCAGATTCACCGCGCGGCCGTCGACGCTCACGCGCGCACCGCCGAGCATTTTCACGTTCAGCCCGGTCGCGGTGACGATCACGTCCGCGTCCAGCTGCCGGCCGCTCTTCAGCCGCAGGCCGGTCGGCGTGAAGCGTTCGATCTCGTCGGTGACGATCGACGCGCGGCCCGCGCGGATCGCCTTGAACAGGTCGCCGTTCGGCACGAGGCACAGCCGCTGGTCCCACGGCTTGTAGCGCGGCGTCAGATGCGTCGCGACGTCGAAGCCGGGGCCGAGCTGGCGGGCGGCCGCGCGAACGATGAACTTCTTCGTCGCGTCCGGCCGGCGGCGCGCGACATTGTAGAAATACATCGTCAGCAGCACGTTCTTCACGCGCACGAGCCGGTGCGCGAGCCGCGGCGGCAGCACGCGCCGCAGCGCGTTCGCGATCCTGTCGCGCGCGGGCAGCGACACGATGTAGGTCGGCGAGCGCTGCAGCATCGTCACGTGCTGCGCGTCGGCCGCCATCGACGGCACCAGCGTGACGGCCGTCGCGCCGCTGCCGATCACGACGACGCGCCGGCCTGCGTACGACAGGTCGTCCGCCCAGTGCTGCGGATGCACGATGCGGCCCTCGAACGTGTCCATGCCGGGCCAGTCCGGCAGATAGCCTGCGTCGTAGTCGTAGTAGCCGCTGCACATGTACAGGAAGCGGCACGTGTAGATCAGCGTATCGGTCGTGCCGCCGTGCGTGTGCTCGACGTGCACGGTCCAGCGCGCGCGACGCGAGTCCCAGTCGGCCGCGACGACCTTCCGGCCGTAGCGGATCATCCGGTCGATCCCGTACGTGCGCGCGGTATCGCGGATGTAGTCGAGGATCGTCCGGCCGTCCGAGATCGCGTTGTCGCTGTGCCACGGACGGAAGCTGTAGCCGAGCGTGAACATGTCGGAATCCGAACGCACGCCCGGATAGCGGAACAGGTCCCACGTGCCGCCGATCGCATCGCGCGCTTCGACGATCGCGACGCTGGCGAACGGACAGCGCTGCTTCAGGTGATACGCGGCGCCGATGCCGGACAGCCCGGCGCCGACGATCAGCACGTCGACGTCGTTGTCGTCGCGATGCGCGTCGGCTGCGGGCGGCGCGTCGCGCCGGTCGGTCGTCGTAGTCGTCGAGGTCATGCGGCGTCCTTGGTCGGCGTGGCCGGGAGTGCGGCCGACGCGTGTGCGCGTTCGAGATTGCGCGCACGCGCGCGGCGCACGTGACGAAGCACCAGCCGTTGATAGCCGGCGCCGAGCAGCCGCGCGAGCCTGTCGAGGCGGCGCGCGTCGGCGCCGATCAGCACGCGGCGCGCATTGCGCTCGACGCCCGCGAGGATCTGCCGCGCGGCGTCGTCGGCCGTCGTCGCGCGGATCATCCGGTTCGCCTGGCGGCGATGCGTCGCTTCGTCCTGCCCGGTGATCGCGCGAATGCCGGCATCGATGCGGCCCGCATCGACGATGTTCGTCGCGACGCCGCCCGGATGCACGCAGGTCGCGCTGACCGGCGCGCCGTCGAGTTCGAGCTCCATCCGCAGCGCTTCGGTGAAGCCGCGCACCGCGAACTTCGTCGCGTTGTACGCGCTTTGCGTCGGCATCGCGACGAGCCCGAACAGGCTCGACGTGTTGACCACGTGGCCGTCGCCCGACGCGCGCAGGTGCGGCAGGAACGCCTGCGTGCCGTGCACGACGCCCCAGAAGTTGATGCCGACGATCCATTCGAGATCGACGAGGCGCGCAGTTTCCGCGCTCGCGGCGAGCGACACGCCCGCGTTGTTGAAGATCAGATTGACCTTGCCGTGCTCGGCACGCACGAAATCGGCCCACGCGAATACCGCGTCGCGGTCCGACACGTCGACGCGCCGCGTCGTCACGCGCATGCCGTGCGCCGCGCACGCGGCGGCCGTGCCGGCGAGCCCGACTTCGTCGACGTCCGCGAGCGCGACGTCGCAGCCGCGCCGCGCGAGCTCGACCGCGAGGCTGCGGCCCATGCCCGAACCGGCGCCCGTGATCGCGGCCACCTTGCCGGAAAACCCGTTCATCCGTGTCCCCCCGTTCCGCTTGCGCTGCGTCGGCGGCGCGTCTATTGTGGTGTCGGTCGTCACCACTTTAGTTTTTCGGGCGTCGCGATGTCAAACAGCGGAATGGAGAAACCACTCGAAACGGAAAAACGCGGCCGGTCGTACGGCGGCGTCGCGCCGGAGGTGCGCGCCGCCGAGCGGCACGACGCGCTGATCCGCGCGGCGACGCGCGTGTTCGGCACGGTCGGCTTTCGCAAGGCGACCGTGCGGTCGATCTGCCAGGAAGCGAAGCTGAACGACCGCTATTTCTACGCGGCATTCGCCGGCACCGAAGACCTGCTGCGCTGCACGTACCTGCATCACGCGCAGCAGCTGCACGATGCGGTCGCGGCTGCGGTCGCCGCGCGCGGCGGCGACCTGCGCGCGCGTATCGACGCGGGGCTCGGCGCGTTCTTCCGCTTTTTGCGCGACCCGTGCGCCGCGCGCGTGCTGCTGCTCGAAGTGATGGGCGTGAGCGCCGATACCGACGCGACGTACCAGCGCATGCTGGTCGACTTCGGCAAGCTGATCATGGCGATCGGCGCGCCGCGCGCGCCGCGCACGGCGGCGCAGCGCACCGAGCATCGGCTGATCGGGCTCGCGCTCGTCGGCGCGATGACGAACGTCGGCGCCGCGTGGCTGCTGACCGGCTATCGCGATCCGGAAGCGCGGATGGTCGCGAGCTGCAGAAAGGTGCTGCTCGGCACGTTGCAGGCGGTGGCGTAGCGCAGTCCACACCGACGCCGGTCGCGAACGGAGAAACGACGTGCGCCGCTCGCGGTCGATCGCGCGGAGCCGAACGATTCGCGTCGTTTCGCCGTATCAGCGTGCGCGGCCTTTCGAACGTTTCGCGCGGGCCGCCGCGGGCCGCGGCGGCGCTGCGCCGAGCTGCGCCTTCATCGCGTCGATGAACGCGCGCACTTTCAGCGACGGCAGACGCGTCGACGGATACACCGCGTGTATGCCCGCCGGTGCCGTGCGCCATGCGGGCAGCAGCCGCACGAGCCGGCCGGACGCGATGTCGTCCGCCGTCGAGAAGTCGGTCAGCAGCCCGAAGCCGCCGCCGGCGAGCACGATCGCGCGGCATGCGGTCGCGGTGTTCGACACGACCGCCGCGACGCAGCGCACCGCTGCGTGGCCGCCGCGCGTGTTTTCGAGTTCGAGCGTGTGCGGACGCGACAGCGTCGACAGCATCACGAACGGCAGCGCGGCGAGCGCGTCCGGCGAGCGCGGCAGCCCGTGGCGCGCGATGAACGCCGGGCTCGCGACCAGCCATTTTTCGTACGTGCCGAGCTGCACCGCGCGATAGTTCGAATCCGCGAGGCGGCCGATGCGGATCGCGACGTCGAGATTGTCGGCGACGAGATCGACGACGCGGTCGTTCGCGATCAGCTCGACGTGCAGCGCCGGATGCGCGTCGCGCAGCGCGACGACGGCCGGCGCGACGACCTGCGCGCCGTAGTCGACCGGCACGCTCACGCGCAGCGTGCCGCGCAGCGGCCCTGCGTCGGACGACACCGCGTCGAGCGCGTGTTCCGCTGCCTGCACGATGTCGCGGCACGCGTCGTAGAACGCACGCCCCGCATCGGTCACGCTGAGCCGCCGCGTGGTGCGCACGAGCAGGTTCGCGCCGACTTCCGACTCGAGGCGCTGCATGTGCGCACTGACGACCGTCTTCGCGATGCCGAGCCGTTCGGCCGCGGCCGTCAGCGAGCCCGCGTCCACTACGGCGACGAAGGTCGCCAGCCGGTTCAGGTTCACGTCGCGCAGATCGGCCATCGTCGATTGTCCTATGAAAGCGGATGATTTTTCCGCGATTATCCGTCTTCTGGCGGTGAACGACGAGCGCTACGCTGGAGCCGTTCGTCGCCGATTCCCGGCGGCGCGAGACTCCGGAGTGTTCCATGTCTGTCGTCAGCAAGCCCGCATCGCCGATTCGCGTGTACTCGTTCCCGCTGTCGGGGCACGCGCACCGCGTCCGGCTGTTCCTGTCGCTGCTCGGGCTGCCGTTCGAAACCGTCGACGTCGATCTTGCCGCCGGCGCGCAGCGCGAGCCCGCGTTCCTCGCGCTCAATCCGCTCGGACAGGTGCCGGTGATCGACGACGGCGGCGTCGTGCTCGCCGATTCGAACGCGATCCTCGTCTATCTCGCGAAGCGCTACGGCGACGCGCACTGGCTGCCGGACGATCCGGTCGGCGCGGCGACCGTGCAGCGCTGGCTGTCGTACGCGGCCGGGCCGATCGCGACCGGGCCGGCAGCCGCGCGTCTCGTCACCGTGTTCCGCGCATCGCTCGATCACGACGCGGCGAAGCGGACCGCTGCGAAGGTGCTCGACGTGATCGATCGCGAACTCGCGGCGAAGCCGTTCGCCGCCGGCACGCAGCCGACGATCGCGGACGTCGCCGCGTACACGTACATCGCGCACGCCCCGGAAGGCGGCGTGTCGCTCGACCCGTATCCGCATCTGCGTGCGTGGCTCGCGCGCATCGAAGCGCTGCCCGGTTTCATCGGCATGCAGCCGACCCGCGCCGGGCTGCTCGCCGCGTGAGCGCGCGGCGGACGCACGCACGTACCGGGAGAACGCGATGAACGCACCGACCGCTGCCGTACCGGGCTGGGACCTCGACACTGCGCCGTTTCACGCGGGCGAGCTTGCCGTGCAGCAGCGCGCGGGCGTGACCGATGCCGCGGGCGCCGCCGGCCGGCGCGGGATCCGGCGCTTCATGCCCGACCAGCATCGCGCGTTGTTCGCGCAGCTGCCGTTCTTCGCGATCGGCGGCGTCGATGCGCGCGGCCAGCCGTGGGCGACGCTGCGCGCCGGCGCGCGCGGCTTCGTGACGTCGCCGGACGCGCGCACGCTGCGTATTGACGCACCGGCGCTGCCCGGCGATCCGCTCGCCGGCGCGTGGAACGTCGGCGCGCCGCTCGGCGGGCTCGGCATCGAATTCGGTACGCGCCGGCGCAATCGCGTGAACGGCGTCGTGCGCGCGGTCGACGGCGATGCGCTGACGATCGCGGTCGAGCAGAGTTTCGGCAACTGCGCGAAATACATCCAGCGCCGCACGCCGACGTTCGTGCCGCGCGACGCCGCCGCGCCGGCCGATGTCGACGTGTCCGACCGCTTCGGCGACGCGGATCGCGCGCTGCTCGCGCGCGCCGATACGTTCTTCGTCGCGAGCGCGAACACGTCGGCCGATGCGGGCGCGGCACGCGGCGCGGACGTGTCGCACCGCGGGGGGATGCCGGGCTTCGTGCGCGTCGACGATGCGCAGACGCTGACCACGCCGGACTTCAGCGGCAACCGCTTTTTCAACACGCTCGGCAACCTGCAGCGCGATCCGCGCGCGGGGTTGCTGTTTATCGATTTCGACAGCGGCGACCTGCTGTATGTGGCCGCGCACGCGGAGATCGTGTGGGACGGACCGCTCGTCGCTGCGTTCGACGGCGCGCAGCGCGTCGTGCGCTTCCATGTGCGCGAAGTGCGGCGTACGCGCGGCGTGCTGCCGTTCCGCTGGTCGGCGGCCGAGCCGGCGCCGCAGTTTGCGCGGGCGGCGGGTGACGGAGCCGGAGCGAGCGCGACCACACACGCGTCGGTTTCGGCGCGCGCCGTAGTGCCGGTGCCAGCGTCGGCGTCGGTATCGGCGAGCGCGTGGCGCACGCTGCGCATCGCGCAGATCGTCGACGAAGCGCGCGCGATCCGCTCGTTTCACTTCGAGCCGGCCGACGGCGGCCCGCTGCCCGCCTACGAAGCCGGCCAGCATCTGACGCTTCGCATCGCGCTGCCGGGCGAGCGCAGCGCGGCGATCCGCAGCTACACGCTGTCCGATGCGCCGGGTCGCACGCATTACCGGATCACCGTGAAGCGCGAAGGGCGCGTATCGGCGTGGCTGCACGATCACGCGCGCATCGGCACGACGATCGATGCGCAGATGCCGCGCGGCCGCTTCACGTTCGACGCGGCGAGCGCGCGGCCGGCCGTGCTCGTGTCGGCCGGCATCGGCATCACGCCGATGTTCGCGATGCTGCGCGCCGCATTGGCAGACGCGGCACCGGCGCGCCGCGTCGTGTTCGTGCACGGCGCGCGCGATCCGGCCGAGCGGCCGTTCGCGGCGGAGTTCGCGGCGATCGCGGCCGCGGATTCGCGCGTGTCGCTCCACTGGTTCGACAGCCGCCCACGTCGCGACCACGCGGCGCGGCCCCGCCGCATCGACGTCGCGCAGCTCAAGCAGATCCTGCCGTTCGACGACTACGATTTCTACCTGTGCGGGCCGTCGGCGTTCATGCGCGACCTGTACGAAGGGCTGCGCGCGCTGAACGTGCCGGACGAACGGATCCGCTTCGAGGCGTTCGGTCCGTCGACGGTCGTGCGCCGCGCGGCGCAACCGGCATCCGCGCCGCAGCATGCGGCGAGCGTGCCGGTCGTGTTCCGGCGCACGGCGCGCGAAACCGCATGGACGCCCGCCGACGGCACGCTGCTCGAGTTCGCGGAAGCGCGCGGCGTCGCCGCCCCGTCCGAATGCCGCTCCGGTTCGTGCGGCACGTGTGCGACGCGCGTGCTGTCCGGTGCGGTCGACTACGTGCAGCCGCCCGATGCGCAGGTCGAACCCGGCTGCGCGCTGCTGTGCGTCGCGCGTCCTGCGGAGCGCGGCACGACGCCGCTCGTGCTCGATCGTTGACGCATGTCGGTCCGCAGGCGCCGCGGTCGAGCGCCGCGCGGCCCGGACGCGCGAATGCGGCCCCCGCACTTCGGTACTTCCGAATGATTCGCCCACCGCGAGCAAGCGCGCGTGGATCGCGAATCGAACGTCTTCTCGGCCGCCCGGCCTGCCGCGTTGGCAGGCCTCCAGCCCGCCCGCGGTAAAATGCGCGCCGCGCCGCGATGTCGCGTGCGTCCGGCATGCCGCGCGAACGGCGCGATGCCGGTGCGTCGCGCGTGCACCGCGGCGTCCGAAGCGTCCGCCGCCTGACGATGCCGCACGATGCGATCGGCGCGACGGATCGGCGGCTGCATCGGCCGCCGGTGCGCCGATGCACCCGAAGTCCCATCCTGCGTGTTCGCGATCGAATCGGCACGGGCGCGATCGCGTCGACGATCGCCGCGTCGATGCGCGCGGTGCGCACGCATCGGTTCGACGCCGCGTCGCGCGGCGACTCGATGCGGATTCGATCGATCAATCGACAGGACCGCGCTTCGCAGTTTCGTAACGAGTTTCGATCGCGCCGAGCGGCGCGTTTTCCATCCAGAACGATGACGGTGAACAGAACAACAGCGTCGCGCGCATCGCGGCGGCGCGCGAAGGTCGGGCGTGGAGTCGGTGTCGGCCTCGCGCTTTTCGCGGCGCAGGCCGCCGCGGCACAGGGCGATGCGCGCGCGTCGGACGCCGACGCGTCGAACGCGACGCTGCCGGCGATCACGGTCAGCGGCGAGCGCGGCGGCGGGTTCCGCGCGCGCGAAGCATCGGTGGCCGGCCTGGACGACACGCCGCTGCGCGACACGCCCGCGTCGGTCAGCGTCGTCACGCGCGCGCAGATCGACGACCAGCAGGCGAAGCGGCTGAGCGACGTGTTGCGCAACGACGCATCGATCGTCAACGCGTATGCGCCGGTCGGCTATTTCGAAGGCTTTGCGATCCGCGGCTTCCCGATCGATCTCGCGAGCGCGATCCGGATCGACGGGCTCACCGTGTCCGGCGAGCAGAACGTGCCGCTCGAGAACAAGGAGCGCGTCGAAATCCTGAAGGGGCTGGCGGGCATCGACAGCGGCGTCGTCGCGCCGGGCGGCGTGATCAACTTCGTGACCAAGCGTTCCACAAACGTTGCGAGCGCAACGGTGGGCACCGACAGCCGCGGGTCGGCGTCGGCGGCCGTCGACGTCGGCCGACGCTTCGGCCCCGACAATCGGTTCGGCTTCCGGATCAACGCCGCGAAAGAGAACATGCATTCGTACATCGACGGCACGAACGGACGACGCACGTTCGGCTCGATCGCCGCCGACTGGGACATCAGCGCGCGTGCGAGCCTGCAGTTCAATGCCGAGTTCCAGCAGTGGATCCAGCGATCGGCGCCGGGCTACCAGCTGCTCGGCGGCACCGTCGTGCCGTCCGTGCACACGACGTCGAAGGCGCTCGGCGCGCAGCCGTGGGCGAAGCCCGTGACGACCGATGCGCTGAACCTGAACGCGCGATTCGACTACCAGTTCGACGACGACTGGAAAGCGTACGTGGCGGTCGGCCGCAGCCGCACGATGATCGACGACAACAGCGCGTTCGCGTACGGCTGCGCGTACGCGCCGAGCTGCGCGGCCGGCACGACGTCGCCGTTCTTCTTCGGCGCGAACGGCGACTACGACGTCTACGACTTCCGCAGCCCCGGCGAATACCGTCGCAACGACGACGTGCGCGCGGTGACCACCGGCAAGTTCGCGACGGGGCCGCTGCGGCACGAGCTGACGCTCGGCGTCGGCGTGCAGCGGCGCGTCGTGCACATGGCCGATGCCGTGTACGACTACGTGGGCAGCGAGAACATCTACGGACCGGACCAGACGTTCGCACCGTCGCCGAACGAGCCCGGGCCGTCGTATCCGCGTCTCGACGCGTGGCAGTACGGCGTGTTCGGTCTCGATCGCGTGCGCATCGGCGAGCGCTGGCAGGTGCTCGCGGGCGGCAAGCAGCTGCTGCTGCGCCAGCGCAGCTGGGACAGCATCGACGGCGCGGCCGCGCACACCGACCGGACGGTGTTCCTGCCGCAGGTCGCGCTCGTCTACCAGCCGGTGAACGCACTGTCGCTGTATGCGTCGTACAGCAAGGCGCTGTCGCTCGGCGATCAGGCGCCCGTGCGCGCGACCAATGCGTATGCGTTCCTGCCGCCCGTCGAATCGCACCAGATCGAAGTCGGCGCGAAATACGACTGGCTCGACCGGCTGAGCCTGACGGCCGCGGTCTTCTCGATCAGCAAGCCGTTTCAGTTCGCGGAGCCCGACGCGTCCGGCACGCGCTACACGTTCGTGCAGCGCGGCACGCAGCGGCATCAGGGGATCGAGCTCGGTGCGGCCGGGCAGCTCACGCGCCGGCTGTCGCTGACGGCGAGCGTCGCGGCGATCCGGGCGCGCGCGTACGATTCGGGATCGCCGGCATACGAAGGGCACCAGATCATCAACGTGCCCGCGTTGCGCGCGTCGCTGTACGCGGACTACGCGGTGCCGGGCATTGCCGGGCTCGACGTGCTCGGCGGCGTCGAATACAGCGCGAGCCGCAACGCGAACGAGGAAGGCACCGCGCGCGTGCCGTCGTGGTTCGTGTTCAATCTGGGCGCGCGCTATACGACGAAGATCGCCGGTCATCGCACGGTGCTGCGCGTGTCGGTGGACAACCTGTTCAACAAGTTCTACTGGCGCGATGCGGGCGAGCAGCAGGGCGATGCGTATCTGTTCCCGGGCGCGCCGCGCGTCGCGCGCGTATCGTTGACCTATGATTTCTGATCGTTGGGCGCGGGCCGCGTAACACGCGGCCGCGGCCCACACACGGGAGAGCACGAACGATGTCCGCACTCGAAATCGCCGGCGTGATCGTCAGCGCGCTCGCGATCTGGCTGACCGCGAAGCGACGGATGCTGTGCTGGCCGATCGGGCTCGCGTCGGTCGCGCTGTACGGCTGGATCTTCTTCGACGCGAAGCTGTATTCGGACATGCTGCTGCAGGGTGCGTTCGCGGTGCTGCAGGTGTACGGCTGGCGGCGCTGGCTCGCGCAGCGCGCGCTCGATGCGAACGGCCGCGCGGCGGCGGCCGAAGGCGACGTCGCGCCCGTGACCGGCGTGCGGCCGCGGCAGATGCTGCCCGAACTCGCCGCGGCCGTCGTCGGCAGCGCGCTGCTCGGCACGACGATGGCGCGCTGGACCGATGCGGCGCTGCCGTTCGTCGATGCGTCGCTGACCGCGTTCAGCCTCGTCGCGCAATACTGGACCGCACGGCGCTACATCGCATCGTGGGGCCTGTGGATCGTCGTGAACGTCGTCTATGTCGGGATGTTCGTGTTCAAGGCGCTGTATCTGACGGCCGGCCTCTATGCGCTGTTCATCGCGCTCGCGGTCGTCGGCTGGCGCGACTGGAGCCGCACCGCCGCGGCGCTGCGCGCGGGCGGCGGCACGGCGCTCGCAGCCGGCGACGGCGCGCGCTGATTCGTCGACGGAGCGACGCCGATCATGTCATTTCCACTCGAGCCGGACCGGCCCGGATCACGCGACGCCGCTGCGCGCGACGTCGCGCCGCCGCAGTTCGGCGTCGACGGCGAGCAAGCCGAACGCGACTGGCCGCTGATCGCGCGCGACGAAGTCGCAGCCGTGCTCGAGCGGATCGACGGCGCAGGCGAGCCCGCGCGGCTCACGTGGCATAGCCCGCGCCCGTTTTCGGCGGCCGTGCTGGTGCGCACGACCGACGGGCGCGCGCTGTTCGTCAAGCGGCATCACGCGAGCCTGCGCGACGTTGCCGCGCTGCACGAAGAACACGGTTTCATCGCGCATCTGCGCGCGCACGGCGTGCCGGTGCCGGACGTGCTGGCCGGCCGCGACGGCGCGACCGCGTTCGCATTCGGCGACTGGACGTACGAGGTGCACGTGGTCGCGCCCGGCGTCGATGCGTATCGCGGCGTGATGTCGTGGAAGCCGTTCGCGCATTCGTCGCACGCGTATGCGGCCGGCCGCGCGCTGGCTGCGCTGCATCGCGCGTCGGCCGGCTACGACGCGCCCGCGCGTCCGGTGCGCACGCTGCTGTCGAGCTTTCGCGTGCTGTCGTCCGCGGATCTCGGCGGCGCGCTGGAACGCTGGGTCGCCGCGCAGCCGCTGCTCGTGCGCGCGCTCGGCGCGCGCGACTGGCGCGGCGACGTCGCCGACGCGATCGGTCCGTATCACGCGCGCTTCGCGCCGCTGCTGCCGGCATTGCCGCCGCTGTGGACGCACGGCGACTGGCACGCGTCGAACCTGCTGTGGACCGATACCGCGCCCGGCGCGCAGGTGCAGACCGTACTCGACTTCGGTCTGGCCGACCGCACGTGCGCGGTGATGGACATTGCGCTCGCGATCGAGCGCAACGCGATCGACTGGCTCGCGCCGGCCGATGCGCGCCGCGTCGAGTACGAGCAGATCGACGCGCTGCTCGACGGCTACGAGTCGCTCGCGCCGCTGAGCGACGCCGCGTACGCGGCGCTGATCGCGCTGCTGCCGATCGTGCATACGGAGTTCGCGTTGTCGGAGGTCGCGTATTTCGGCTGCATCGTCGACGCGCCGGAGATCGTCGACGTCGCATACGACGGTTATCTGCTCGGACATGCGCGCTGGTTCGGCGAACGCGACGGGCAGCGACTGCTCGACTGGCTCGCGCAGCGCCGGCGTGCGAAGAACGAAGGCGGATAAAGCCGGCGGCCGGGTCGCGCGACCGCACCGAGCGAACGATCGCTGCTTGCGGTCGCGATGCGCGCCGGGATGCTGCGCGCACGCGCCGTTACGTGCGGTTATGCGCCCGCCCCGACCCGCGTCGCAGCGCCGCTGCGTCGAAAACCGCCGCGCATCGCCCGTTGTTGCGATGCACTCGACGCGTCGGGTGAGCGTCTCTCGGATTACCGACATTACCAACCGTAAGCGTTCAGTTTTGCGCGGAAGCAGGTGATTATTTCCCGGTGTCGTGCGTCATACTTGCCGTCACGGAGCTCAACCGGAGAGAACGAATGTCCACCGTGTGCAAGCAGGCTGTCGTGAGCGGTAAAACTGTCCAGGTGGTCCTGATTTCCGACGCCGCTACCGCCAAAATTTACATCGTCGACGACGAAGACGGCCCGCTGCCGCCTCGAACGATGAGCGTCGAGCAGTATGCGCGGGCCGGCATGTCGAGCGAGGAAATCGCGCGCCACGTGCTGCATGTGGTCAGCACGTCGATCGAGCAGCTCGCGCGCGTGCAGGCGACGCACGACGACGCGGCAGCGCAGTCCGGCTAGCGGTCGCCGTTCGGCGCAGGCGCGCCGAACGAACGGGACGCTGCGCACGCCGCGTGCGCGTCATGCGTCATGCGTCTCGCCGATGCCGCACTTCGGCGTCGACGCGTTTGAGCAGCTCGTCGAGCGCGCTCATCGAGATCGGTTTCGCGAAGTGGTCGTTGAAGCCGGCGCGCTGCGTATTCGCGCGGTCCGACGAACGGACGTGCCCGGACAGCGCGACGCACACGGTGCCGGCCGTCGCGTCGCTCGACCGCACTGCGCGCAGCACGTCGAAGCCGTCCGGTTCCGGCATCGTCAGATCGATCAGCATCAGATGCGGCGCGTACTCGCGCGCGAGCGCTATCGCGTCGCGGCCGTTGTACGCGACGCGCGGCGCATAACCTTTCACGCGGAGCAACGTGCCGAGCGTGTCGGCCGAATCGACGTTGTCGTCGACGATGACGATGCGCAGCCGGTTCGGATCGGGCAGCGGCGTCGGGTTCGGCGCAGGCGCCGTGACGTCCGCGGACCCGAATCGTTCGATCGGCAGCCGCACGACGAACGTCGAGCCCTGGCCGACGCCCGCGCTTTCCGCCGCGATGCTGCCGCCGTGCAGTTCGACGAGCTTCCGGCTGATCGCGAGGCCGAGGCCCAGCCCGCCGGACGTCTCGCCCGCTGCGCCGCCCGGCTGCTCGAACATCCCGAACACGCGCTCGAGCGCATCCGGCGCGATGCCGATCCCGTGATCGACGACGCGGATCTCGGCCGTATCCTGATCGACGCGCACGTCGACGCCGATGCGCGCGTTGCGTGCGGAGAACTTGGACGCGTTGTCGAGCAGGTTGTACAGCACCTGAACCAGACGCGCGTCGTCGCCGCGCACCGTGACCGCGCTGCCGGGCAGCGTGACGTCGACGCGCTGTCCGCGCGCGTCGAGCTTTGCCTGCATCCCGTCGACGCTGCGCGTGACGACGTCGCGCAGGTTCACCGACGCTTCGTCGAGCGTGACCTTGTCGGACTTGATGCGGCCGATGTCGAGCAGATCGTCGACGAGTCGAACCAGCTGCGTGATCTGCCGGCCGGCGACGTCGCGGCAATGCGCGAGCGCGGGCACCAGCGCCGAAGACGGCAGGCTCTGCAGCACGCCGACCGTGTTCTGCAGCGGCGCGAGCTGGTTTCGCAGTTCATGCGCGAGCGTCGCGATGAAGACGTCCAGCCGCTGTGTCGCGACCTCGAGTTCGTCGAGACGCTTGCGCTCCGTCATGTCGCGCGTGATCTTGATGAAGCCGCGCAGGCTGCCGCTTTCGTCGTGAACCGCCGTGACGGTGACGAATGCCCAGAATGCGGAGCCGTCCTTGCGCACGCGCCATCCTTCTTCCTCGTAATGGCCGTGCTTGGCGGCCTGCTCGAGCACGTACGACGGGCGGCCGGCCGCGATCGCGCCGGGCTGGTAGAAGCGCGAGAAATGGCGGCCGATGATTTCGTCGGCGCGGTAGCCCTTGATGCGCTCCGCGCCGGCGTTCCACGTGACCACGATCCCGTTTCGGTCGAGCATGAAGACCGCGTAGTCGGTCACCGATTCCACGACGGTCTGGAAGCGGAATTCGGCAAATTTCTGAACCAACGCGTGAGCGTCGTGCAGTTCTTCCGGTTCGCTGGAATCGACCGGATGTGATGAGCTATCTGGCATGTCTGATCGGTCGCAGCACACAGGTTGCAAGATCAATCTCGCGAAGTCGGTATCGAATCGCAAAAACTCCTTCGCGGGAATGCGTTCCTTCGCAAGGATAGTTGATGCTGGCGAACGAGTGGGGCCAATTTAACGGTCGATTTCGAATGGATCAACGCCGCCGTGTGCAGCGGCGGCGTTGCGCGTGTGGACTGCGGCGTTTTTTTGAATGCCGTACCGAATGCGGGAAGAACGCCCGCGGCGGTACGCGCGGGCGCGGCGCTTATCGCGCCTTCAGCATTTCGTCCGCGATCCGGTACGCGTTGATCGCGCGTTTCGATTCGTAGTCGGCGATGCCCGATACGTTGCGGCCCGCGTCGCGCGACAGCAAGCCTTGAAGCGCCGCCGCCGCGAAAAAATCGCGCAAGTCCGGCATCGTTTGTTTCGGTTCCGGCCGCGGTTCCGCGATCACCGGCTCCGGCTTCCAGAACACCGGCGAGACCTTCGAGACGGTCGAAGCGTCCTTGGTGTTCACATTCTGGGACAACGGCGTCATATCTTCCCCTTTATAACGAGTCGGTGATGAAGCAACGTATGGTCTCCAGCGGCACAAGAAGGCGTGGATTTTTGTGTTATCGGCGGTAGATCGACGCGAATATTCGCCGGTATTGCGAATCGCGTCAAAAGAAATAAATAGTGCCAATTCTCATTGTGCAGAGCATTATTCGTTCCCGACTGCTGAAAGTACGAGGTCGCATAGTCGATCGGATCGTCGCGGCGCCAAGTGCAATATCGGTTTCGAAGCAATAGTCGATAAACCGATTGTTTAAAAAGACGCATCGCCGGTTGAAAGGGTTCGCGCAATGCCGTGCGGCGAATCGTGTATTCGTTGCCAGGACGTTCTGAATAGAATGCTTTTTTACAGACGAAAACGGACGCCATGGATCAGGATCAGTGGAACGCGGTGGACGCGTATTTCTCCGCGACGCTCGTGCCGTCCGACGACGTGCTCGACGCCGCGCTCGCGGCGAGCGACGCGGCCGGATTGCCGGCGATCAGCGTCGCACCGAACCAGGGCAAGCTGCTGCAACTGCTCGCGACGATGTGCGGCGCGCGGCGCATTCTCGAAGTCGGCACGCTCGGCGGCTACAGCACGATCTGGCTCGCGCGCGCGTTGCCGCCCGGCGGTGCGCTCGTGACGCTCGAGCTGAATCCTGAGCACGCGAAGGTCGCGGCGCGGAACATCGCGCGTGCGGGGTTCGCGGACGTCGTGTCGATCGTCGTCGGCAACGCGAAGGACAGCCTCGCGCGGCTCGTGGATCGCGGCGAACCGCCGTTCGATTTCATCTTCATCGACGCGGACAAGGACAACAACGCGGCCTATCTGGATGCGGCGCTGAAGCTGTCGCGGCCCGGCACCGTGATCGTCGTCGACAACGTCGTGCGCCGCGGGCGCGTGGCCGATCCCGGCAATCGCGATCCGGACGTCGTCGGCGTGCGCGAAGGCTTCGCGCGCATCGTCGCGGAGCCGAAGCTCGCGACGACGGCCGTGCAGACGGTCGGCCAGAAAGGGTGGGACGGCTTCTCGCTGTCGATCGTCGGCGCGTGACGCGAGCCGGCGCGCCGCGTCAGCCCTTCACGCACACGACCTGGCGCAGCGTATGCACGACTTCGACGAGGCTGCGCTGGGCCGCCATCACCGCGTCGATGTCCTTGTACGCCATCGGGATCTCGTCGACGACACCGGCGTCCTTCCGGCATTCGACGCCCTGCGTCGCCTTCACCTGATCGTCGACCGTGAAGCGGCGTTTCGCTTCGGTGCGGCTCATCGTCCGGCCCGCGCCGTGGCTGCACGAACAGAAGCTTTCCGGGTTGCCGAGCCCGCGCACGATGAAGCTCTTCGCGCCCATCGAGCCGGGAATGATCCCGAGCTGTCCCTTTTGTGCGGACACCGCGCCCTTGCGCGTGACGAATACGTCCTCGCCGAAGTGGCGTTCGCGCTGCACGTAGTTGTGGTGGCAGTTCACCGCGTGTTCGTCGAGCGCGAACGGCTTGCCGATCGCGTCGCGCGCCGCGCCGATCACCGCGTCCATCATCACCTGCCGGTTGCGGCGCGCGTAGTCCTGCGCCCAGCCGACCGCTTCGACGTAATCGTCGAAGTGCCGGCTGCCTTCGGTGAAATACGCGAGATTGCGGTCCGGCAGATTCGCGACGTGCCGGCGCATGTCGGCCTGCGCGAGCTCGATGAACAGGCTGCCGATCGCGTTGCCGACGCCGCGCGAACCGCTGTGCAGCATGAACCACACGCGCTCGGCTTCGTCGATGCACACTTCGATGAAGTGATTGCCGGTGCCGAGCGTGCCGAGATGCGCGTAATGATTGGTCTTTTCGAGCTTCGGATACTTGTCGACGATCCGCCGGAAACCCGGCAGCAGCGCTTGCCAGGTGTCGCTGACGGCCGCCGGCGGACGGTCGCCCCACGCGCCCGGATCGCGCCGGCCCGGCGCGCGGCCGTGCGGCACCGCGCGTTCGATCGCGCCGCGCAGGCCCGCGAGCGAGTCCGGCAGGTCCGATGCGGTGAGCGTCGTGCGCGCGGCCATCATTCCGCAGCCGATGTCGACGCCGACCGCGGCCGGGATGATCGCGCCTTTCGTCGGAATCACGCTGCCGATCGTCGAGCCCTTGCCGAGATGGACGTCGGGCATCACCGCGACGTGCCGGAAGATGAACGGCATCTGCGCGGTGTTGCGCAGTTGCGTGCGCGCGTCTTCCTCGACCGCGACGCCGTGCGTCCACATCTTCACCGGCTTGCCGTTCGCCAGTTCCATGAGTTGATAGTCGGTTTCGGTCATTTGATTAACCTGAGTCGGTCGGGCGGCATGTGCGGGAGCAGCTCTACCGCGTGACAGATCTCTCCATTGTTGTCCTTTTCTTCAACGATCGCCGGGCGACGCAATTCGTCGTCGTGATTGCCGGCATCAGTGGCTGCGCCTGGACAAGGAGGGGCGGATCGTCGCGGTTCGCTTGCAACGGGAAGGCGGAATGCCGACGGCGCTCGACGGTGGTGGGACGGAGTGGTATCCGAAGCATCCGTCGATGCGGTTTTTTACGCGTCCGCCGGAACGCCGCTCATATGTACGTGCGGTGCGTGTCGCCTGTCGGGCGGTTGCGCCCGCGAGGCCGGCGTGACGAGAAGGCGCGCCGGGCGTCCGCCGTCACGCCCGACAGATCGCGATGATCTCCGCGCTCGTCGCGTCGTCGAACGGCCCACCTTGCCAATCGCCGCACCAATTCGCCGACGAGAATCCTGCCGCCGCCACCCGTGCACGCAGCTCGCGTTGCGCGATGAACCGCAGCCGGCTCGTATTCTTCAGCAGCACGTCATCGCGGCGAAAAAGATAATGCGTGTCGAACGACACGATGGGCCCGTCGACCGAGCACGCGGCATGACTGAGTTCGACGATGCCGAATTCCGGTGACTCGACCGTGCGCGTCGAACGCTCGCGCGTCCATGCGCGCCACGGCTCGACGCGCGGGTTGCGGGTCTCGAACATGAACCGCCCGCCTTCGACAAGCACTTGCCGCACGCCGCGCAGCGTCGTGTCGATTTCGTCGTCGGTCAGCAGGCACTGAAACGCATGCCCGGTCATCACGACGGCATCGAACCGTTCGTCGGACCGCACGCTGCGCAGGTCGCCCGCGCGCCAGTGCACGGCGTCGGCACCGGGCTGCCGGCGCGCATGGTCGATCATCGCCGGCGCGGGATCGATCGCGACGACGTGATGTCCGGCCGCCGCGAGCCGTCGCGCGAACGTGCCGGTGCCGCAGCCGAGATCGAGGATGCGCTGCTGCTCGAGTCCGATGCGCGACGCATAGAACGCGAAGTCGTGATCGCCCGCGTTGAACAGGTCGTAGATGGCGACGAGGCGCGGGTCGCTGTAGAGCGTTTCGCGCGCGGGCGCTGCGGCGGACACCATGCGGATGCCGTTCGTTACCGTTGCTGCACCGCGACGCGCAGCCCGAGCGCGATGAAGATCGAGCCGATGATTTTCCCTTGCCAGCGCGTGAGCCACGTGAGCCGCTTCACGACGCGGCCGAGCGGGCGGATCGAGCACGCGATCAGCGTCGTGTACAGCGAGCTGAGCACGACGAAGACCAGCCCGAGCACCGCGAACTGCGCGAACGTCGAGCCGCGTTCCGGATGCACGAACTGCGGCATGAACGCGAGGAAGAACAGCGCGGTCTTCGGGTTCAGCACTTCGGCGGGGATCGCCTGCAGATACGCGTTCAGCGGCGTGACGGGCGGCACCTTCGGCAGCGACGGATCGGACGCCTTCTCGAGCAGCGCGCGCACGCCGAGGTAGATCAGGTACGCGGCGCCGGCCAGCTTCACGACGTTGAACGCCAGCGCGGACGTCATCAGCAGCGCGGACAGCCCGACCGCCGCGAACAGCGTATGCACGAAGTCGCCGCTCGCGACGCCGAGGCCGGTCAGGATGCCGGTCTTGCGTCCGCCCTGCACGGTGCGGCTCAGCACGAGCAGGACGGCGGGACCGGGAATCAGGAACAGCCCGAGGACGACGGCGATGAAGGTGGTCAGCGTGGTCAGGTCGAACATGGCGGCTCCTGCACAAGTGGGTAGGGGCGGGGATCGACGCATTGTATTCGGATCGGTGCGCGCTTGCCGACGCATTGCACGCCGCGCCACGCATCGCGCATCAAGCGCGGCGCACCGCACACCGCACACCGCACACCGCACACCGCACACCGCACACCGCACACCGCACACCGCACACCGCACACCGCACACCGCGCACCAAGCACCAAACGCCAAACGCCAAACGCCAAACGCCAAACGCCAAACGCCAAACGCCAAACGCCAAACGCCAAACGCTAAGCGCCAAGCAACGCGCACACGCACACGCACACGCACACGTGCGCCGCGCCGCCACGGAACCCGGCTACGAGCGCGCCGCGCTCCATGCCCGCCGTCAGCGGCCGAGCTCGCCCGCCAGAAAATCCACGAACGCGCGAATCCGTGCGGACATCTGGTGGCGCTGCGCATACACCGCGTAGATATCCGCGCTCGGCGTCTCGTGGTCGGGCAGCACGACGACGAGGCGGCCGTCTGCGAGATAGTCGCGGATGTCCCATTCCGCGCGCATCAGAATGCCGTGCCCGTCGAGCGCCCATTTGACCGCGATTTCGCCGTCGTTCGTCGTCAGGTTGCCGCCGATGCGTACGGCTTCCGTGTGGCGCGCGGCGCCGCGACCGCTCGTCAGGCGCCAGATGCCGTAGCCTTCGTCGCCCTGCCGGATGCCGATGCAGTTGTGTCGCGTCAGATCGTGCGGCGTCGCCGGCACGCCATGCCGCGCGAGATACGCGGGCGCCGCGCACAGCAGCCGGCGATTCGGCGCGAGCCGCCGCGCGACGACGCGCGTGTCGGGCGGCTCGCCGAAGCGGATGCAGACGTCGAACGCGTCGTCGGTCAGCGGCGGCGGCATTACCGACAGCTGCAATTGCACCGACACTTCCGGATAGCGCGCGACGAAGCGCGAGATCGCCGGCCCGACGTGGCTGCGCCCGAAGCCCAGCGTCGCGTTTACGCGCAGCAGCCCTTTCGGGCGCTGCTGCGCGCTGCCGAGCAGTTCGCCGAGCTCGTCCATCTGATCGAGGATGCGTCGCGCGTAGTCGAGATACACGTCGCCTTCCGGCGTGAGCATCATGCGCCGCGTCGTGCGGTTGACGAGCGTAACGCCCGCGCGCCGCTCCATCTGCGTGAGCCGCTTGCTGACCGCCGCCGCGGTCAGCCCGAGTTCGCGCGCGGCCGCGCTGAGGCTGCCCGACGCGGCCAGCGTCGAGAAGAAGCCGAGATCGGCCGGCTGAATGGCGTCCGCCATGATCCGATTCGTGAATTGAAGTTAAAGATGCTTTGAGTCTAGCACCGGTTACCGCATTTTCAGTTCGGTAAAGTGCGTTCACGCTCACGACCGATCGAGGATGTTCAGCATGAAGACCTACCGTATCGCGACCATTCCCGGCGACGGGATCGGCAAGGAAGTGGTGCCGGCCGGCAAGCAGGTGCTGCAGGCGCTGGCGCGCGGCAGCGACCGCTTTGCATTCGAGTTCGAGGACTTCGACTGGGGCGCCGACTACTACCGCGCGCACGGCGCGATGATGCCGGCCGACGGCCTCGACGCGCTGCGCGACAAGGACGCGATCCTGTTCGGCTCGGCCGGCGACCCGGACGTGCCCGACCACGTGACGCTATGGGGGCTGCGCCTGAAGATCTGCCAGGGCTTCGACCAGTACGCGAACGTGCGGCCGACGCGGATCCTGCCCGGCATCGACGCGCCGTTGAAGCGCTGCGGGCCCGACGATCTGAACTGGGTGATCGTGCGCGAGAACTCCGAGGGCGAATATGCGGGCGTCGGCGGGCGCGTGCATCAGGGGCATCCGCTCGAGGCCGCGACCGACGTGTCGATCCTCACGCGCGCCGGCGTCGAGCGGATCATGCGCTTCGCGTTCCGGCTCGCGCAATCGCGGCCGCGCAAGCTGCTGACCGTCGTCACGAAGAGCAACGCGCAGCGTCACGCGATGGTGATGTGGGACGAGATCGCGAAGCAGGTTGCGCAGGAGTTTCCCGACGTCACGTGGGACAAGGAACTCGTCGATGCAGCCACCGCGCGGATGGTCAATCGGCCGGCGTCGCTCGACACGATCGTCGCGACGAATCTGCACGCGGACATTCTCAGCGATCTGGCCGCCGCGCTCGCCGGCAGCCTCGGCATCGCGCCGACCGGCAACATCGATCCCGAGCGCCGCTATCCGTCGATGTTCGAGCCGATCCACGGCTCCGCGTTCGACATCATGGGCAAGGGCCTCGCGAATCCGGTCGGCACGTTCTGGTCGGTCGCGATGCTGCTCGACCATCTCGGCGAGACCGACGCGGCCGCGCGCGTGATGCGCGCGATCGAAGCCGTGACCGCGGACCCGTCGCTGCACACGCGCGATCTCGGCGGCCGTGCGACCACGGCGGACGTGACGGCCGCCGTGTGCGAGCACGTCGCGCGCGCGGCGCTGGCGGCGTGACCGCGGACGACTGACCGCCGACGCGAACGCGGCGGCATGGTCGCGGCGTGCGTACGCGTCGCCCGACGTTCGCGATCGTCCTGTACCGGACACCGATTGCCCGTGACTCGCGCGCCCGACGCGAGCCGGGCGCCGATGCGCGCTTCGTCGCCGCATCGGCGTGCATTCCGATCACAGAGCACCGCTCGACCTCGAAGGAGGAGACACATGCAGGCGAATCTGGAAACGCGCGTCGCGCGGAAACTGATGTGGCGCATCATCCCGTTCGTGATGCTGCTTTATTTCGTGAGCTTTCTCGATCGCGTGAACGTCGGCTTCGCGGCGATGACGATGAACCGCGCGATCGGCCTGTCGCCGACCGCGTTCGGTCTCGGCGGCGGCCTGTTCTTCATCGGCTACTTCCTGTTCGAGGTGCCGTCGAACCTGATTCTCCATCGCGTCGGCGCGCGCATCTGGATCGCGCGCGTGATGATCACGTGGGGCATCGTGTCGGCCGCATCCGCGTTCGCGGTCGGGCCGACGAGCTTCTACGTGCTGCGTTTCCTGCTCGGCATGGCCGAGGCCGGATTCTTCCCCGGCATCATCCTGTACCTGAGCCTGTGGTTCCCGGCGAGGCAGCGCGCGGTGGCCGCCGCATGGTTCATGGCGGCCGCGCCGATCTCGACCGCGATCGGCTCGCCGCTGTCCGGCGCGATCATGCAGATGCCGCCGATGCTCGGGCTTGCGGACTGGCAGATGCTGTACATCATCGAAGCGTTGCCGGCGATCGCACTCGGCTTCGTCGTGCTGAAGTGCCTGACCGATACGCCGTCGAAGGCCGCGTGGCTGCAGCCGGACGAGCGCGACTGGCTGATCGCGAAGCTGAAGGCCGAGGCCGACGTCCGTCATCTGCATGCGGGGCACACGGCGGGCGCGTGGCAGGCGCTGCGCGATCCGCGCGTACTCGCGCTTGCGCTGATCTACTTCGGCACGTCGGCGGGGCTGTATACGCTCGGCCTGTGGGCGCCGCTGATGGTCAAGCAGTTCGGCTTCAGCGCGTTGCAGACGGGCTTGCTGACCGGCATTCCGAGCGTCGCGGCCGTCGTCGCGATGATCGGGTGGGCGCGGCATTCCGACCGCGGCGGCGAGCGCACGTGGCACGTCGTGATTCCGTGCGTGCTCGCCTGCGTCGGCTTCGTGTTTGCCGGACAGGCGAGCACCGCGCTGTCGACCGTGCTCGCGCTCGTGATCGTGAACGTCGGGATCAGCGCCGCGAAGGCGCCGCTGTGGGCGATGCCGAGCGCGTTTCTGTCGGGGGCCGGCGCGGCTGCCGGGATCGCGATGATCAACTCGATCGGCAATCTCGGCGGCTTCGTCGGCCCGTTCGCGATCGGCTGGCTCAAGCAGGCCACCGGCGGCTATGCGGCCGGACTGTACGTGGTGGCCGGCACGCTCGCGCTGTCGGCCGTCGTCACGCTGATGCTGAGCCGCAAGGGTGCGCGCGGGCAGGCCGTCGCAGGCGCGCGGCAGCATCGCTGATGCTGCGCCGTGCGTCGCGCGCCATCATGCGCGGAACGTCGCGACGCGTTCGGCGATCTGCTGCGCGCACGCATCTGCGGACGCTTTCGACGTGTCGACGAAGCAGTCGCTGAACGCGCGCGACGCATAGCCTTCGCGATACATGGCGGCGATGCGTCGCCGTTCCCATTCCGTCAGTACACGCTCGCCGCGATCCGACGACGCGACCGCCTCGGGCGGTGCGAGCGTCACGACGAACAGGCGCGCGCCGCGCGCATCGCATGCGGCGCGCAGCCGTGCGAATTCCGCGTCGCCGATCGGATAGGCGATCACCAGATGACCTTCGCGCGCGGTCGCGATGTGGTCGACGATGCGCGCGAGCGCGATCGCCCATTGCACGTCGAACGGCGCATCGTCGGGCGCGTCGTGATCGTCGCCGTCGATGAAGCGCGCATCGGGCAGCCGCTGAGCGAGCGCGACGCCGATCGTCGTCTTGCCGCTGTTGATCGGGCCGTTCAGGTGGATGACGGTGAGGGGATGGCGAGCGAGCATTGAACGTGTGTGTGGTGGGCGGGCTTGCATTGTGCCTTTGTTGGAAATCGGTTTGTAATCTTGTCCGACCAGCACGGGCGGCACGATCGATCCGCCGACGCCGGTCGGCAACATCGCGGCGACCATCCAGGCGCCGAACCAGTCGATTTCGTCGAATGGGCAGATCCAGAACGTCGGCAACGTGCTGGGCACGTACGTATCGCTGACGGGCCAGAAGTTGATCAACGGCATCACGACCGCGAATACCTACACGCCGCGCGTGAACGCGCCGTCGCAAGTCATTTCGCTGAGTCCGGTGGACCTGCCGGGGCTGAACCTGTCGGTGCCGCGCGCGATCGGCACCGGCACGCTGCCGACGCCGGTCGCCGGCAAGGCGTCGTACGTCGACGCGTCGCTCGGCGGCTCCGCGCTCGGCTCGCGCGGTCCGCAGGACCTGCTGAACAATCTGCCGCCGAGCCTTCAGCCGTCGTCCACGCTGTTCTACTACAACCCGCAGGAAGAGGACCTCCTGCTGCAGCAGGCAGCGTTGAAGCAGACCGGCAAGTCGAGCTTCGTCGACGGGCTGACGTACGACAGCACGCGGAATGTGTCGGTCACGACGCAGGAAAAGGAGTACCTGTATCAGAACGCGATCGACTACTCGAAGGCGCATGACCTGCAGCTCGGCGCTGCGCTGACGCAGGAGCAGATCAACGCGCTCGACAAGCCGATGCTGTGGTACGTCGAGCAGACGGTGCCGGACCCGACGTGTCATGCGACGGGGACGGCATCGTGCCCGACGATCACCGCGCTGATGCCGCAGGTGTATCTGCCGCAGGACACGCAGCGATGTCGGCGGGCGGCAACATCTCCGGACACGACGTCACGCTCAAGTTCAATCAGGACGGCAACGGCAGCATCCTCAATATGGGGAGCATCACCGCGTCTGGGACGCTGAGCGTCGACACGCACACGCTGACGAACCAGGCGAACCAGGTCGACGTCGGCGAGATCTGGCAGAAGGTCGACGGCGGCTATCTGAAGACGACCGGGACGGTGGTGCAGCCCGGCGGGTTCATGAGCGCGGCGAACATGGACCTGAACGTGCAGACGCTGAACCAGATCGGCGGGGCGCTGCAGAAGCTGGCTGCGGATGGGACGGTCGATGCGGCGTCGACGCAGGCGATGCTTGCGTCGCTGCAGCGGCAATTCGGCGGCGAGTTCACGCAAGAGACGCTGGCTGACCATCTGCATTCGGAGTTCGTGAAGCAAGGAGGCTTCGGTCCGGAACAGCTTCTCTCGATGGCGGCCGCTGTTGCGTTGTCCACGATGGGGATGCCGGTCGTGGGCGCGATGGTGTCGTCCGCGATGAACCAGGCGTTCAGCGACCAAGGTTTCAGCTTCGGGCAGGTGCTTAAGGCCGGGGCGGTTGCTTCGATCATGCAGGATTTGACTGCGGGATTGGGGTTCGGTGCGGTGTCGCTGCAGGCGATTGGAAACAGCATCGCGTCAAATACGGTGACGGCGCAGCAGCTCCTGCAGGCGGCGCTTCAGATTGCGGGCCGGGGGTTGGTGTCGGCCACGGTCAACACGGTCGCGTATGGCGGGAGCTTCGGGACTGCGCTGCGAGGAAGCGTGGTGAGTGATCTGGCCGCTGTCGCGGCAAGCGCGGTCGGGCAGCTCAACGAACTTCACTTTTTCGGCGAAGGCGGACTGGGCAAGATCGGAGATGTGACTGCGCATGCTGCACTCGGATGTGCTGCGAGTGCGGCAGGTCCACCGGCTGGGCTTTCGGTTTGCGAGGCATAAACTCTCCTTGGGAGCATGTTATGCCTTAAACACAAAATTCCCGACAGGCCCTGAAACGTATCTGTAAGAATATCTCGCCTTAACCAACTAGAAAAGCCATTCAAAAACCCTAAAGAACGCCGCGCCCCTGCCGTTATCTCCCTCGGTATCGAAAAAAGTATCGCTAAAACCGTACAACCACACGACCAAACAAACAGCGGCGCACGACCGGCGAAGCCGTGTGCACAAAACAAACATGGAACATATCGATTCGACGCGACATGTGCGCAACCGAGGGCTCGCGCGTCGTTACTCTTGCTCGCCGCGGCACGACTGCCGCGGCATTGCCCGATCGTCGCCGCGAACATCGTCTCGCGCAGTGGCGGATCCGTGCATATCTCTGTTGCACCGATCGGCGGCCTATCCATTTCCAAGCTTCAATTTCTCCTGACCGCAATACCACGGTACTTATTCAATGTCGTCCACGGAGGTACAAAAAACTGACTAGGAATTAATTCCTGAATCGACGCACGAGCGCAACAAACAGATTCGAATCTTGACCAAAAAAAAGCATCATCAATCGGGGGTTGAATTGAACAAGCAGTCTCTTTGTTTGCTGGCGGCAGCCGCAATCTCGGTATTCGTCGTCGCGGGTTGCGGCGGCGGCGACGGCTCGTCGAACGCAAGCGGAACGCCCGCGAACACCGGCGGCACCAATAACGCGGCCAGCGCACCGGCCGTCGCATCGACGCCGCTCGCGGCCCAGCCGGCAAGCGCGCCGGTCGCATCGTCTCAGCCGGTGATGGTCGGCGAGGCGCTGCCGAGCCTCACGAGCCCGCAAGCCGGCTCGACCGCCGCAACGGCGAGCGGCCCGATCGGGATCTGGACGCAGTCGGGCAGCCTCGGCTACTCGACGATCGCGTTGATCGATCCGCACAACAACCTGACCACGCTCAACCTGCTCGGGTCGTTCGTGATGTCCGACGATTTCGCGAGCCTGAACGTGAACGGCACCACGTGGTCGCTGAGCTCGGGCGTGAACTTCGCCGCGACGACCGGCTTCGTCACGCAGATCGATTCGGGCTCCGGCGCATACAGCCCGAAGCAGACGTTCTCCGGCACGATCAGCCGAGGCGGTACGGCATCGAATCTGACGTGGACCTACAACGCGGAAAACGCACTGAGCGTCACGCAGGACAGCGTCACGGGCGCGTGGGCGACGACGAACGCGTCGTTCACGATCGCGTCGGGCGGCACGGTCACCGGCACGCTGAGCGGCTGCAACATGACCGGCACGCTGATGCTCGCCACACCGGCCTCGAACCAGAACATGTACGACATGACGCTCACCGCTTCGGCGTCGTCGGGCTGCAAGCTGCCGGCCGGCGTTCCGCTGTCGGGCAGCGCCGCGATCATGTTCGTGCCGATCAAGGGCAGCAACGGCTTCCAGCGATCGATCCTGTACGTGCTGCGCGCGGCCGACTACAGCTTCGTCGCGTACGGTCAGGTCATCAAGCAATAAACGCACGGTCGCGCACACGGCGCCGTCATGCGCCGCGTGCGCGCGCCCGACGAAAACAATTCCGTCAACAACGAAACCTCCTTTCTACTCGATGAAGAACTCTTCCAAAGCGACCCTGTTCGGGGCCGGCGTGCTCGTCACGCTGCTGTCCGGTTGCGTGACGTTGCCGAACACCGATCTGAATGCGCAAGCGCGCGAAAAGCTGCGTTCGATCGCGGTCCTCGAAGTCGCCGAACCGAAACGCGTCGCGGTCGTCAATTTGGGTGGCGCCGCGAGCGGCTTCGGCCTGGTCGGCGCACTCGCGCAAGTGGCGGTCAACACAAGCCATACGAACACCTACACCGAGCGCGTGACGACGAGCAAGATCGCATTCGCGCCGGACATCGTGGACGGCGTCACCGGCCGCCTTACCGACAACGGTTATCAGGTCGTGAAGCTGAACCAGAAAACGAAGCTCGCAGCGGACGGCAAGTCGGACGACTATTCGGACATTCAGACCGACGCGGACGCGATCATGAACGTGTGGTTCACGTCGTTCGGCTACATCTCGCCGGCCAATCAGCCCGACTACATTCCGTGGGTGGTCATCCGCGCGCGCATGGTCGACGCGAAGACGAAGCAGGACCTGTACTACAAGACGTTCGCGTGCGGCCACGACATCAAGGCGAACAGCGTCCACATCGACAGCGATTTCGCTTACACGTACGGCAGCTTCAGCGATCTCGAGAAGAATTTCGACAAGTCGGTGGAAGGGATCAAGTGGTGCGAGAAGTCGGTCGCGGAGATAATCGGCCAGGATCTGGCGCGCACGCCGGCATCTGCGCCGACATCGGCATCGGCCAATGCCAATGCCACTGCTTCCACGGCGTTGACGACTGCGGCCACCGCGACCGCGACGGCCACTGCGCCGGCCACCGCATCGAAATGATCGCGACGCGCCTGCAGAACCGTCACGAGGTGCGTTTCGAATCCGGCAGAGCTTGAAGAAAAAGCGGAGGAGGGAAGTACTGCGTGCAGCCGGGCGGTTTTCATGCCGCCCGGCCGCGTGTGAAAGCGACTGGCTTACTTGCCGCTGTCGCCCTTGATCTGCGGCAGCGCCGACGCGTCGCCCGGCGTCAGCAGACCGACTTGCGTGTACACGCGCAGCTTGTCGCGCGTATCGGTGATGTCGAGGTTGCGCATCGTCAGCTGGCCGATCCGGTCGCGCGGCGAGAACGTCGATGCGACCTTCTCCATCGACAGGCGTTCCGGCTGATACGTGAGGTTCGGCGACTTCGTGCTGAGGATCGAGTAGTCGTTGCCGCGGCGCAGTTCGATCTTCACTTCGCCGGTGATCGCGCGTGCGACCCAGCGCTGTGCGGTTTCGCGCAGCATGATCGCCTGCGGATCGAACCAGCGGCCCTGATACAGCAGGCGGCCGAGACGGCGGCCGTTCTCGCGGTACTGCTCGATCGTGTCTTCGTTGTGGATGCCGGTGACGAGACGCTCGTAAGCGATATACAGCAGCGCGAGTCCCGGTGCTTCATAGATGCCGCGGCTCTTCGCCTCGATGATCCGGTTCTCGATCTGGTCGCTCATCCCGAGGCCGTGACGGCCGCCGATGCGGTTCGCTTCGAGCAGCAGCTCGACCTGATCCTTGAACTCGACGCCGTTCAGCGCGACCGGCTGGCCCGCTTCGAAGCGCACGGTCACTTCTTCGGCGGCGATCTTCACGTCGTCGCGCCAGAACGCGACGCCCATGATCGGGTTCACGATCTTGATCCCGCTTTCGAGGCTTTCCAGATCCTTCGCCTCGTGCGTCGCGCCGAGCAGGTTCGAGTCGGTCGAATACGCCTTCTCGGCCGACATCTTGTACGCGAAGCCGGCCTGGTTCATGAACGCGGACATCTCCGCACGGCCGCCGAGCTCGTCGATGAACGTCTGGTCGAGCCACGGCTTGTAGATCTTCAGATCGGGGTTCACGAGCAGCCCGTAGCGGTAGAAGCGCTCGATGTCGTTGCCCTTGTACGTGCTGCCGTCGCCCCAGATGTTGACGCCGTCTTCCTTCATCGCGGCGACGAGCATCGTGCCGGTCACCGCGCGGCCGATCGGCGTCGTGTTGAAGTACGTGACGCCGGCGGTCGTGATGTGGAACGCGCCGCTTTGCAGCGCCGCGATGCCTTCGGCGACGAGCTGCGCGCGGCAGTCGATCAGGCGGGCGCCGGCTGCGCCGTATTCGAGCGCACGTTTCGGGATCGCATCGTAATCGTCTTCGTCGGGCTGGCCGAGGTTCGCCGTGTATGCGTACGGGACGGCGCCCTTCAGTTTCATCCAGTGCAGCGCGGCGCTGGTGTCCAGGCCGCCGGAGAAGGCGATACCGACCTTCTGGCCGGTCGGGAGGCTTTCGAGAATCGTGCTCATAGGAATTACCGTGGATTGAAGTCCGGTGGGATCGTATTTCGCGGAATATGCGAGTATCGGCTGTCCGGGAAGTTGCGGCAAGGGCTGAATTGCGCGCGAATGCGTGGTTCGGCTCGGTGCGGCGGGCCCGGCCGGCGCGGCGCGGCGCGCCGCGCGCGGTGCCGGCCGGCGTTGCGCCGGCGCCGAATGGCGCGGCGGCAGCGCGACGCCATTTCCGGGGACGGACCGCCGCCGGTCGAGCGCTCCGCCGCATTGTATGCGAAATGAAAGAAATGGCCTCGCGCGGCACCGACAACCCGACGCGCCGGCGTCAAATATTCCACGACCGCGCGGTATCGAGCAGCTTCTCGCGCAATTGATCGACTTCGCCGGCCAGCTTTGCGGTGATCGACACGTACCCGGACAGCAGCTGCGGCGGCACGTCGGGCGGCGGCTCGGCCGGCCGGCGGCGCTGCGCGAGCCGGCTCGGCGTGCCGAACTTCAGCGCGCGGCTCGCGCCGACCAGCGTATCGCGGATGCGCCGGTTCTCGGCCTTCATCCCGCTGCGCATGTAGTCGCGCGCCGCTGTGTCGTCGCGTGCCGGCAGCGCGCTGGACAGAATCTCCAGGTAGCCGATGCACAGCCGCAGGCTGCGCTGGATCGCCTCGAGCTGCGTCATCGAGATCGCGCACTCCTTCGACACCGACGGCATCAGCGAACGCAGCTGCACGAGCAGCGCGCTCAGCGTCGCCATTTCCTTCAGATGCGCGTCGTCGCTCACCGGCCGGTCGCCGGCGAGGCGCGCATGCACGGCCGCGCAAGCGCGCAGCGCGTCGGCGAGCTTGTAGCGCCACGAATACGTCGCGTAGAGCGGCAGCGCGAACGAGAACGCGAGCGCGATCGCGATGCCGGTCAGCACGTTCACCGCGCGCCACAGGCCGTCGACGATTTCGTTGTCGCCGTGGCCGGCGACGATCACCATCGTGATCGCCGACAGCAGCGCGATGTAGCCGGCCTTGCCGATCGCGTGATACGCGCACACGCCGCACGCGATCGCCATCAGCAGGTAGATGACGAGCGGCGCATGCGCGACGGAATACAGCACGATCAGCGCGAGCCCGGCGAGCGCGCCGATCGACGTGCCGAGCGCGCGTTCGGCGGCCTTCTTGCGGATGTTGCCGTGATGCTGCAGGCCGCCGACGACGATCAGCACGGTGATCGTCGACCATTCGCCGTGCGGCACGTTGAGCCCGGTGGACAACGCGATCGACACGAGAATCGCGAGCGCGACGCGCGCCGCATGGATCAGCTTCGCGTGCCGATAGCGGCGGTACGGGTCCAGCAGCGGACGGAGTGCATTGCGCAGAACGGGCGGCAGCCGGGCAGGAAACTGGGCGGTCATGACGGAGCGGGAGTGGCGGGGGGCGCGCGGCGTGGTGCCGCGAGCCGGCGTCGCGCCGCGTGCGCGGCACACGTAACGCTAGCCGAACGCGCGCGGGCTGTCCACGGCGAACTCGCGCGGTGCGGCGGGCCGCGGCTACGCGTCGGCCGCGCTCGGCTGCGCGTCGGCCACGCGGTTGCGGCCGCCGGACTTCGCGCGGTACAGCGCCTCGTCGGCCAGCCGCAGCAGCGTCGCGGCGTTCGTCCGCCCGTTCGCGGCGGTCGCGGTGCCGATGCTGGCCGTCACGCGTCCGTACGGGCTCTTCACATGCGCGATGTCGAGTGCGGCGATCGCGCGGCGGATGCATTCGGCGACGGTCGCCGCACCGTGCGCATCGGTTTCGGGCAGCGTGACGACGAATTCCTCGCCGCCGTAGCGCGCGATGTGGTCGCTGTCGCGGCGCAGGCAGCGCGATGCGCACTGCGCGACGCGACGCAGCACGTCGTCGCCGGCGAGATGGCCGTAGTAATCGTTGAACGCCTTGAAGTGATCGACGTCGACGAACAGCACGGACAGCGGCCGCCCGCTGCGCGACGCGCGTCGCGCTTCCGTCGCGAGCACCGCGTCGAACGTGCCGCGATTGTCGACGCCCGTCAGCGAATCGGTGCGCGCGAGCCGGTACAGCTTCGCTTCGGCGATCTGCCGGCGTTTGAGCTCTCGCGACAGCGCGAGCGAGCCCCACGCGATGAAGCCGGTAAAGAGGCTCATCAGCACGACGGTCCATATCGCGCGATGACGCCACGGTCCGTAGATGTCGACCTCGGCCGGCGCGACGTCGACGAGCAGCGGCAGCCCGGCGAGATGCTTGTATACATAGACGCGCCGCACGCCGTCGATCGCGCCCGTGCCGGTCACCGCACCTTGGCGGCGGCGCTGCGATTCGATGAAAATCGGCGCCGCGTGCAGGTCGAGGCCGACGACGCGCGGGTCGTACGGCAGCCGGCACACGAGCGTGCCGTTCTCCTCGATGATCGCCGCGCTGCCGTGCTTGCCGACCTCGATCCCGTCGAGCAGCGCGCGGAAGTAGTCGATGCTCAGCGTGCCGACGACCACGCCGCCGAACGAGCCGTCGGGCAGCGTGATCCGGCGGCTCAGCGCGATCGTCAGCGCGCCGCCGCGCAGCCGCGACGCGTACGGCTTGCTGATGTACAGGCCGCGCACGAGCCCGTTGCGTTGCACCTGGAAATAGTCGCGGTCCGCGAAATTGCCTTGCCGCGGCGGCGACATGCTCGAATCGATCACGATGTTGCCGTGCGGGTCCATCACGAAAATCGATCCGAGATACGCGCCGGTGGACGCGCGGTCGAACAGCAGCCGGTGACGCTGGCGCGGCGGCAACGTCATCAGCTCCGGATCGGCGATACCGTCGACGACGTTTTGCAGCGACAAATCGTAGAGCTCGATATTGCGCGCGATATCGCGTTCGATCAGCAGCATCAGGTTGTGCGCATTTTCGATCGCGTGATCGAGTGCATCGCGGCGCGCATCGATCAGCAGCAATGTGGAAAGTCCCCAGCTGAACAGCAACAGCACGATGCCGGCGACGAGTACGCCGCGCGGCGACAGGATGCGGGCGACGATCGACGCGGTTTGGCGGCGGAGTGCGGCGAGTAGCGGGTGCGGGTTCATCCTCGGCGGTTTGGCGGCGGATATTCGCGTCGTCGACGGTTCCGCGCAGTGATTTATCTCGAATGATTCGCATTATCTCGCGAATCCTTGCCGTTCCGTCCGAAATGAAAATCGCATATATGGAAAACGACCGTTTGAAACGATTACGTATCGTTACCGTGTCGCATGCCGCGATTGAACGGAATCGATTCGGAAGCGAGCGTTTCGTCTGAATATCCGCAATTTCAGATCGAGGTTCGGTTTTGCTGTCGGGTATTAAATGTTTGTCGTGGCGCGTAGTGAAAAGCGCGCACCGCGCTGCGCCGTATCGACGCGGGACGCTTGCCGCCGGAGCGCGCGATCGTCCGGCGAGCGCATCCAACCCGTTGATTCTTCGACGTGCACAAGCACAGCGTCGCGCGCGTCGCCCGAACTGTCCCCGTGGCGAATCGGGTAGAATCCGCGCTTCGCCGCAGGCGCCCGGCGCGCAACGCGTATCGGGGCCGTATCGACGTGTCGCAGCACGCGCGCCGCGCGCGGGTCTGCATGCGCGCCGGCTCCGGATGCCGGCGGCCCGCTCAACGTTCGTCTCGTTTATGTCCGCAATCCCGAATTCCGACCCACCCGGTTCGCCCGCGAACCCTCCCAAGCTTCATCGCGCGCTGAAGGCGCGTCACCTGACGATGATCGCCATCGGCGGCTCGATCGGCACGGGCCTGTTCGTCGCGTCCGGCGCGTCGATCTCGCAGGCCGGCCCCGGCGGCGCGATGGTCGCGTACATGCTGATCGGCCTGATGGTCTATTTCCTGATGACGAGCCTCGGCGAGATGGCCGCGTTCATGCCGGTGTCCGGTTCGTTCGCGACCTACGGCGCGAAATACGTCGACGCGGGCTTCGGCTTCGCGCTCGGCTGGAACTACTGGTACAACTGGGCGGTGACGATTGCGGTGGAGCTCGTCGCCGCGCAGCTGGTGATGCATTACTGGTTCCCGGACGTGCCGGGCGTCTGGTGGAGCGCGGCATTTCTCGCGGTGATGTTCCTGCTCAACGCGCTCACCGTGCGCGGTTTCGGCGAGGCCGAATACTGGTTCGCGCTGATCAAGGTCGTCACCGTGGTCGCGTTCATCGGCGTCGGGCTGCTGATGATCTTCGGCATTCTGAAGGGCGCGCCGAGCAACGGCTGGCACAACCTGACGATCGGCGATGCGCCGTTTGCCGGCGGCCTGCCGGCGATGATGGGCGTCGCGATGATCGCCGGCTTCTCGTTCCAGGGTACCGAGCTGATCGGCGTCGCGGCCGGCGAATCGGAAAACCCGCGCACGACGATTCCGCGCGCGGTGCGTCAGGTGTTCTGGCGAATCCTGCTGTTCTACGTACTGGCGATCTTCGTGATCGGCGTGCTGATTCCGTACACCGACCCGAACCTGCTGAAGACCGACGTGACCGATATCGGCGTGAGCCCTTTCACGCTCGTGTTCCGCCATGCAGGCCTCGCGTTCGCGGCCGGCGTGATGAACGCGGTGATCCTGACGGCCGTGCTGTCGGCCGGCAACTCGGGGATGTACGCGTCGACGCGGATGCTGTACAACCTCGCGACCGAGGGGCGCGCGCCGAAGCTGTTCGCGAAGCTGTCTCCGGGCGGCGTGCCACGCAACGCGCTGTACGCGACGACGGCTGTCGGCGCGCTGTGTTTCTTCACGTCGCTGTACGGCGACAAGACGGTCTATCTGTGGCTGCTGAACACGTCCGGGATGACGGGCTTCATCGCATGGCTCGGCATCGCGGTCAGCCATTACCGGTTCCGCAAGGGGTACGTGAAGCAGGGCTACCCGGTCGATCAATTGCCGTATGAATCGAAGTGGTTTCCGTTCGGTCCGCTGTTCGCGTTCGTGCTGTGTGTCGTGATCGCGCTTGGACAGGACTATCAGGCGTTCCTCGCGAACCGGATCGACTGGGCCGGCGTCGCGGCGACTTACGTTGGCATTCCGCTGTTCGTCGTCGTGTGGCTCGGCTACCGGTTCGTGAAGAAAAGCCGCTTCGTGCGTTACGAAGACATGGAGATCGCGCCGTGGGTGGCCGCGAACCGCCGCGCGCAGCAGGTCGCGAATCGCGAAACCGCGAGCTGACGCGATGCGGCGCAGCGCCGCGACGGACGAATCGAACGGGAAGCCTATGCGGGCTTCCCGTTTTTTTTCGAGCGCGCGCGGGCGGCGACGGCGTTCGGTGTCGCCGCCGGAACGCCGCGCATCAGTACGACACGCGCGCGCCGTTCTGATTGCCGTGCACGCCGATGCGCACGTGCTCGCTTTCGAGATCGGTGCGCGCGACGACGAAGCTTGCGCCGGCACGCAGACGCGTCGGATTCGCGATGCCGGACGCGCCGGTGAGCGCGCTGCTCCATTGCGGCGACGCGGCGGTGCCGATGTTGTAGTCGATGTGAACGTCGATGTCGTCCGGGCCGGGATTGGAGATCTCCACCGGCGAATGCTGGCCGAAGTCGAACAAAAGCGTCGTTTCTGCTGCGATGTTGACTTGAGGCATGGTGCGCTCCTCGGAATCGTTTCGGGATCGCGTTGCGGCGATGCGGCTCGCATGCCGATCGCGCGCGACGCACGAAAACGCGACACCAACCGGCGCGCGTGCAACTGAGGTTAAGCATCGCGGCCGCGCGGCGAAATGCACCGTTCGTCATGGGATGTCGTGCACGGGACGATGCGCGACCACGACCACGACAAGGGCCCGCAGGCGTTCGGTGCAACGGCGCGGAGAAGTTCGTCGTCGAGCGGCCGCGAGCGCGCGTTCCCTGCTTTTTTGCGGGTTTTTGCGTACGCGCGGCCAAACGCGGTTATATTTCCCGGCCCTGTCGGGCGACGGTCCGGCCGGCGCAGCGAGCGGCGCGGATCGCATCCACGCGTGCAGCGCGCGACGGCCGGCGGCGTCCGACGCTCTCGTCGTTTGTTTTCATCGTTTCGCCGCGGCCGGCATGGCGCGCGGCGCGTGCAACCCAGAGGAATTCATGAGCGCATCACCCGCCGAGCGGAAGGCCGGACCTGTTTCCATCGTGCGAATCGAAGCCGCGATCAACGCGTGGCGCGAAGTGTATCCGCCGGCACCGGACGGCGAAGACGGCTACGCGCTCGACGCAGGCAGCAACTGTCTGGCCGAGCTGTACGGCACGATGATCTGCTATCGCTTGCCGGACGTGCCGCTCGATTCGCTGAGCGACGAGCAGCGCGACGCGCTGTACGCGACGGAGGTGTAACGGCGGGCGGCGGCGATCGCGACGCGGCATCGAACCGGGAGCGGGAAGCCGCGCGCTTCCGGTTCTGCGCTTCGCGATACGGAGCGCGCGGGCCGGGATCGCCGCTTTCTGCGGTATCGTCACGGCATCCGGCGCGCATTCGGAACGATCGCGCAACACGTCCGATCGCCGCACGGTAGTGCAGTCGCCAACTGTCCGAGAGGAGGCGAAATGGAGCTGAGACATCTCCGCTACTTCGTCGCGGTCGCCGAGGAGCGGAATTTCACGCGTGCGGCCGAACGTCTGCACATCGCGCAGCCGCCGCTGAGTCGCCAGATTCAGCAGCTCGAGGAGGCGCTCGGCGTGTCGCTGTTCGAGCGCAGCGCGCGGCCGCTGAAGCTGACGGATGCCGGGCGGTTCTTCTATTCGCATGCGGTGCAGCTGCTTGCACAGACGGCCGAGCTCGAATCGATGACGAAGCGGGTCGGCAAGATCGAGCGCAGCATGTCGGTCGGCTTCGTCGGCTCGACGCTGTACGGCATGCTGCCGAAGATCATCCGGCGCTTTCGCAGCGAATATCCGGCGGTCGAGCTCAGCCTGCACGAGATGTCGACGATGGACCAGATCAAGGCGCTGAAGGAAGGACGCATCGACGTCGGCTTCGGCCGCATCCGCCACGAGGATCCGAGCGTGCGGCGCGTCGTGCTGCGCGAAGAGCGGATGATCGTCGCGCTGCCGGTCGGTCATCCGCTCGACGGCGCAAAGGCGGTGCTGTCGCTGCACGATCTCGTGAACGACACGCTGATCATCTTCCCGAAGGCGCCGCGGCCGAGCTATGCGGACCAGGTGCTCGCCGCGTTCCACGATCGTGCGCTGCAGCCGCGGCGAATCTACGAGACGCGCGAACTGCAGATCGCGCTCGGCCTCGTCGCGATGGGCGAGGGCGTGTCGGTCGTGCCGCACAGCGTGTATGGCCTCAAGCGCGACGACATCAGCTACAAGCCGCTCGACGATCCGAATCTCGTGTCGCCGATCATCATGAGCATGCGAATGCTCGACGAATCGGAGGACATCCGCGCGATGCAGGCGCTGATCTATCGGCTGTACGACGAGGCGCAGATGGAATATCTGCCGCCGCAGCCGCAATGAACGCGGCGTGCGCGCGGCGGCTTGACGTGCCGCGCATGCGAGCGCCAACATCGGCGAGATTCGACGCAGCATGCCGCATGCCGCCGCTTTTTGCGCAGACGACATACAGATGACCGATATCGACACCGAGGAGACGATCGTCGAGACGCCGCAAGGGCGTCTCTTTGCGAAGCGCTGGCGCGGCCGGGCCGTGCGGGAGGTGCGCGAACCGGTAACGCGTGCGCAGGCTTCGGCTACGCCGGCCGCACCCGATCCGGCCGCGCCGATCGTCCTGCTGCACGATTCGCTCGGATGCGTCGAACTATGGCGCGACTTCCCGGCCCGGCTCGCGCGCGCGACGCAACGCGACGTGATCGCGTACGACCGCCTCGGCTTCGGCCGTTCCGATCGTCATCCGGGCACGCTGGACACGACGTTCGTCCGCGACGAGGCCGAGCACGGATTCCGCGCGCTGCTCGCGCAGTTCGGGATCGATGCGTTCATTGCGCTGGGACACAGCGTCGGCGGCGGGATGGCGGTCGGCTGCGCGGCCGCGTATCCGGAACGCTGCCGCGCGCTCGTGACGATCGCCGCGCAGGCGTTCGTCGAGGATCGCACGCTCGCCGGCATCCGCGACGCCGGCCGCCAGTTCGACGCGCCCGGCCAGCTCGACCGGCTCGTGCGGTATCACGGCGACAAGGCCGAGTGGGTGCTGCGCGCGTGGGTCGATACGTGGCTGTCGCCGTCGTTTCGCGACTGGAGCCTCGACGACGACCTGCCGCGCGTGCGCTGCGCGACGCTCGCGATTCACGGCGCGCACGACGAATACGGCTCCGACGCGCATCCGAAGCGGATCGCCGCGCGCGTCGCGGGCCCGTCGTCGTTCGTGCTGCTCGACGCGTGCAGGCACGTGCCGCACCGCGAGCGGACGGACGACGTGCTGGCCGCGGTTGCGACCTTCCTGCGCGACGCCGGCGCGTGAATGCCGATGCAACGGCCGGCGGCGTCGCGCGCCGGCGATCAGAACGCGAGCTGGATCGCGAGATCGATCGCCAGCAGCGCGATCGAGCAGCCGATGCCGAGCACCACGTTCGGCACGCGGTGCTCGAAGTCGCGATGGTCCTTGCGCATCGCCGCGCCGAGCAGGAAGATCGCCTCGACGACGATCTGCAGGCCGACGAACAGCAGCATCAGCAGATACTCGTAGCCCATCTGCTTGTACGCGGCGAATTGCATCCCGTGATCGCGGATCCACTGGCCGACGCGCAGCAGTTCGTACACGAACAGCAGCGCGGGAAACAGGTAGCTGACGATATAGGTCGGCGCGGTAGCGTGCCGCAGTTCGAGGTGGAAGTGCTGATGCGTGGTAGCCATCACGAATCCCTCCTTGCAACGCATGATTGCGGTCGCACGGCCGCGCGACGACGTGCGCGCGGGTTCGCCCGATGCGCGATGCGCAGCCGTACGACGCCAGCATACTGCTGCGCGCGGAATTTGGCATGCTGCGCGTGCGTTCGCGGCGTCGATCCGTCGGTGTCGCGCAACGCGCTGCGGCACGCGTCACCTACGCGTTCGCTCGCGCCCCTTCGACGAACAACCGGACGATCGCGTTGAATTCGCGCGTCAGCGCGAGCCCGGGCACGGTCAGCCAGCGCAGCATGGCCGCCAGGTACAGGTGATGGAACCACGTCGCGAGCTGCTCGGCCGGCAGTGCGCGGTTCAGCTCGCCGGCCTGCTGACCGGCCGCGATCAGCTGCTGCCATACGAGCGCGATATCGCTGCCGTCCGCATCGTCGCGTTCCGCTTCGACCGTGCCGATGCTCAGGAACCGGTGCCGCAGATACGCGAGCAGATACGCCGGATGCTGCTCGCACCATGCGGCCGACGCGTCGAGCACGCAGCCGATTTTCGACGCGAACGTCTTGCGCCGTGCAACGTCGCGCTGCAGATGCGCGAGGTCGCGCGCGAGTTCGCCCTCGAGCCAGTGCGCGAGCAGCGCTTCCTTCGTCGGAAAGTGGTTGTACAGCGTGCGCTTCGCGACATCGGCGTGCGCGGCGATCTGCTCCATCGTGACGGCGTCGTAGCCGTGCGCGTCGAACAGGCGCGCGCCAGTGGCTGCCAGATGCGCAAGCATCTGGATGCGCTTGCGCGCGCGGCGGCCGGTATCGTCGGTGGTGGTCGGCATTGAACGGTAGTTGGCAGAAAGTGTACGAGTTGCATTAGTATACGACGTGCATTTTTGCGAATCCACTCGTTCTCGTCGTATACGAGGAGTCACGCATGAAGCTCGTCATCGCCACTTACGGCACCGAAGGCGACACGCGCCCGCTGGCGGCGCTCGGTCGTGCGCTGATGGACGCCGGTCACGACGTCCGGCTGCTGGCGGATGCCGCGACGCTCGGCTCGGCCGCCGCGCTTCGTGTGCCCTGTGCAGCGTTGTCGGGCGACATGCGCGCGGCGCTGGCGCCGGACGGCGAACTGTCGGGCGCGGTGAACGCGCGCGGCGGCTTCAACGACACGTCGAAGGCGCTCGCGGCGATCGCGAACGCGAATACGGCCGCATGGATGCGCGAAATCGCGGACGCGTCGGCCGGCTGCGATGCGATTCTCGTGTCGGGGCTCGCATCGTTCGTCGGGCTGTCGGTCGCCGAGTATCGCCGTGTGCCGGCGATCGGCACCGGGATGATCCCGATCACGCCGACGGCCGAGTTCGCGTCGCCGTTCCTGCCGCCCGGCAAGCTGCCGCGCTGGCTGAACCGCGCGAGTCACCGGCTCGTGAATGCGCTGCTGTGGCAGGCGTTCAGGAAAGCGACGAATGCGGCGCGCGAGAACGTATGCGGGCTGCCGCCGCGCAAACGCGTATGGACCGATCATCCGATGCTGTACGGCGTGTCGCCCGCGTTGCTGTCCGGCCCGCGCGACTGGCCGTCGAATGCAATGGCATGCGGTCAGTGGCGCATCGATGCGCGCGACTGGACGCCGCCGCGCGAATTGTCGGTGTTTCTCGACGCGGGCGAACCGCCCGTGTACGTCGGTTTCGGCAGCATGGCCGGTTTCGATCGGCACGCGATGGCCGCTGCACTCGCGAACGCGCTCGACGGTCGACGCGCGCTGTTCTATCCGGGCTGGAGCGGCATCGACGCGTCGCTGCTGCCCGCGCACGTATGCGTGATCGGCGACACGCCGCACGACTGGCTGTTCCCGCGCACGTCGATGGCGATTCATCACGGCGGATCGGGCACCACGCATTCGGCTGCGCGCGCCGGCGTGCCGTCGGTCGTCGTGCCGTTCGCCGGCGATCAGTTCTTCTGGGCAAACCGGCTGCGACGGCTCGGCGTGGCAGCGGCGCCGATTGCCGGCCGACGCGTCGATGCTGCTGCGCTCGCGCGCGCGATCGCGTTTGCCGAACACCGCGATACGAAGGCGCGCGCGGCCGAGCTCGGTGCGCGTATCGCGCAGGAAGACGGCGTGCGGCGTGCGGTCGATGCGATCGAGCGATGGGCGCGGCCCGCCGCGCGGTGACGCGTGCGCGTCAGAAATGCCCGGTGAATCGATAGCGGCTGCCCGGGTGCCACAGATTCGCGACCGACGCGACCATCCCTTGCGACCACGTGCGCCGATGCAGCAGCAGACACGGTTCACGCTCGTCCATCGCCAGCAGCCGGCGTGATTCCGCATCGGGCATCGCGGCTTCGATCCGGTATTCGACACGCTGCAGCGGCGCGACGCGCGTCAGGTACTGGTTCGGCGTCGTCGTCGTGAAGTCCTGCAGCGCGTATTCGGGCGCGCACGCGGGATTGACCCAGCGCTCCTCGAGCTGCACCGGCGTGTCGTTCTCGAAGTGCAGCACGCGCGAATGGAAGATCGCGCTGCCGGTGTCGAGCTGCAATTCGTCGGCGAGCTTCGCGTCGGCGACGGCCGCGCCGACCTGCAGCACCTGCGCGCGATAGCGGTGGCCGCGTGCGGCGACTTCGTCGGAGATGCTGCGGATCGCGACGAGCGTCGATTCGTATTTCGGCGATGCGACGTACGTGCCGGACCCGCGCGTGCGCGTGAGTACCTGCTCGGCCGTCAGTTCGCGCAGTGCGCGGTTGACCGTCATCCGCGCGACGTTGAATTCCCGCGCGAGCTCGTTCTCCGACGGCACCTGGTCGCCTTCCGCCCACTCGCCGGAATGAATGCGCGCGAGGATGAAGTCCTTGATTTCCTGATAGATCGGTGTGGTCATTGCATCGCTGTTCAAGAGACGGCGGCCGCGCATGCCGGCCTTCGTGCGGTGTCCGCGGAGTGTACCGGTTCGTCGTCGCGCCGAGCGCGCGATCGACACGGGAGCGCCGTCGTTCCGGCATGCGTCGCGACGCGGAACCGCCGGCGGATGTCGCCGCTCGCCGCACCGCAGGTGCAAAAGTATAGACAAAACCCACGTGCGCGAGCGGCGCACCGGCTGCACGCCGAAAGCGCGGATTCAGCCGCGTGTAATTCGTAGATAACTGAAATATAAGAAAAACGCTGCGAAAGGGACGGTCCGGACGCAACTAGAGACAAACACGGATTGCCGGCCTCGCGCTCGAAAAGGCAAAGTTGTATGTACAACTTGGGCGCTGCGGCGAACGCAGGTTCCGGGTTGGAAGGGTGGTTGGCGAACTGCCGTGCGGGGGCGCGCGGCGAGCGTCGACCGAGTTCGCCAATACGCCAATACAGCACGCGATGAAAGAGCGCGCGTCCGGTATTGCCGTTGCGTGCGTCGCGATCGGCTCCGCTGTGGGCGGCCGATGCCGTCGCGACGCATGCGGCGATTGCCGCGCTGCGTCGTTCATCGTTTCGAATCGGGACACGCTCAAATGATTTTCCAGGGATTTGGTCCGCTGCTGTGGGCCGGCACGGTCGAAACCGTGAAGCTCGCGGTACTGTCGCTCGCCGCTTCGCTCGTGCTCGGCCTCGCGGGCGCGGCCGCGAAGCTGTCGACGAGCCGCATGCTGAAGTCGCTCGGCACGTTCTATACGACGCTGATCCGCGCGGTGCCGGACCTCGTGCTGATGCTGCTGCTGTTCTACGGGATCCAGATCCTGTTGAACGACGCGACCGACCTGCTCGGCCGCGAGCAGATCGATATCGATCCGTTCGCTGCCGGCGTCGTGACGCTCGGCTTCATCTACGGCGCGTACTTCACCGAGACGTTTCGCGGTGCCTTCCTCGCGGTGCCGCGCGGGCAGCTCGAGGCCGGTTTCGCGTACGGGATGAGCGGCTGGCGCGTGTTTCGCCGCATCCTGTTCCCGCAGATGATGCGCTTCGCGCTGCCGGGCATCGGCAACAACTGGCAGGTGCTCGTGAAGGCGACCGCGCTCGTATCGATCATCGGCCTGGCCGACGTGGTAAAGGCTTCGCAGGACGCCGGCAAGAGCACGCTCGATTTCTTCTTCTTCACGCTCGCGGCAGGCGCCATCTATCTCGCGATCACGACGATGTCGAACGTCGTGCTGTACCGCCTCGACAAGCGTTATTCCATCGGCGTCCGGAGGCCCGCACTGTGATCGAACTCGTCAGCCAGTACTGGCAGAACTATCTGTACACCGACGGCTATCGCTTCAGCGGTCTCGCGATCACGCTGTGGCTGCTCGTCGTGTCGATCGTGCTCGGCTTCGCACTCGCGGTGCCGCTCGCAATTGCGCGCGCGTCGTCGGAGCGCTGGATCGCGGGCCCCGTTTGGCTCTACACGTACGTGTTCCGCGGCACGCCGCTCTACGTGCAGCTGCTGATGTGCTACACCGGCATCTACAGCCTGCAGGTCGTGCACGATCACGTGCTGCTCGACACGTTCTTCCGCGACGCAATGAACTGCACGCTGCTCGCGTTCGTGCTGAACGAATGTGCGTACGCGACCGAGATTTTCGCGGGTGCGATCAAGGCGACGGCGGCGGGCGAGATCGAGGCCGGCGTCGCATTTGGAATGTCGCGCGTGAAGCTTTACACGCGGATCGTCGTGCCGTCGGCGCTACGCCGCTCGCTGCCGAGCTACAGCAACGAAGTGATCCTGATGCTGCACGCGACGACGCTCGCGTTCACCGCAACCGTGCCCGATATCCTGAAGGTCACGCGCGACGTGAATTCCGCGACCTACATGTCGTTCCAGGCATACGGCATTGCGGCCGTGCTGTACGCGGTCGTCGTGTTCGCGCTGATCTGGGCGTTCCGCAAGCTCGAGGCGCGCTGGCTCGCCTATCTGTCGCCGCGTCGTTGACGCATTCGAAGGAAGAACTCCGTATGTACAAGCTCACCGTTGAAGACCTGCACAAGAAGTTCGGCGACAACGAGGTATTGAAGGGCGTGTCGATGAAGGCGAAGGCCGGCGACGTGATCAGCATCATCGGCTCGAGCGGTTCGGGCAAGAGTACGTTTCTGCGCTGTATCAACTTCCTCGAGCAGCCGTGCGCCGGGCGGATCACGATCGGCAGCGAGCCGATCCGTACCGAACGCGACCGCAACGGCTCGCTGCACGTGGCCGACCGGAAGCAGTTGCAGCGCATGCGCACGAAGCTCGCGATGGTGTTCCAGCACTTCAACCTTTGGGCGCACATGACGGTGCTCGACAACGTGATCGAGGCGCCGATCGCCGTTCTGGGCATCGGCAAGGACGAAGCCGTTGCGCGCGCACGCAAGTATCTGCGCAAGGTCGGGCTGCCGGAGCGCGTCGAGCGCATGTATCCGTCGCATCTGTCGGGCGGTCAGCAGCAGCGCGTCGCGATCGCACGCGCGCTCGCGATGGAGCCGGAGGTGATGCTGTTCGACGAGCCGACGTCGGCGCTCGATCCGGAACTCGTCGGCGAAGTGCTGAAGGTGATGCAGGCGCTCGCCGAAGAAGGGCGCACGATGATCGTCGTCACGCACGAGATGGGGTTTGCGCGCAACGTGTCGAGTCACGTGATCTTCCTTCATCAGGGGAAGATCGAGGAGGAGGGCGATCCGCAGCAGATTCTCGTCGATCCGAAGAGCGAGCGGCTCGCGCAGTTTCTGTCGGGGCGGTTGAAGTAGCGTGAACTGCGGCGATGCGTGCGCGCGCCGAACAGCGGCGCACGCCTCCGCCGATTCTCGCCGGCCTCGGACGGCCGCGCGCGGAACACGGCCGCGCGTGCAGCGGCTCACGAAAGGTTGCGCCGCATGTCGCGGACGTGCAGCCATATCGCCGATATCAGGAAATAGACGGCGCCTACCGTCGCATAACCGGAAATCTTCACGATGGCGGCCGGCATCGGCGCGTAGCTTTGTGCGATGAAGAGCGCGCCGGCCAGCGCGGACTGTGCGCTGCTTAACCCCACCATCCACTGCGCACCGAAAAGAATCGCGCAGATGCCGTATGCCGCGAGCACCGCGTACACGTGCGCATTCAGCACGACAAGGCCGCAACGAGCGCGATTGCATTGATCGTGACGTTGGCTGCTCGCGCGTGATTTCCGGCCATCCCGCAGCTGCGCGACATATCGACGCAGTTCGCAAACGCGTCCCGGGCCGGATAACCGGCGAGCAGAACCGCTGCACCTGCAGGGTGTTGCCGGCCGACGGAAAGCGCCAGATGAGCGATTTTTATTAGTGTCCTTAATCGGTCCTGGTCGTTCCGACACAGTGGCCCGTGGCGTTTTCGTCTACGGGCACGGTGTGTTCTGTGGTCACTAAGGAGATTGGGCATGAGTGTAAATTCGGTGATGGCGACGCGGATGTCGATACATAATCACGATGGTAAAAGGTTGCGGAGTTTTTTGCGACGTCAAATGAAAAGACGGTGCATAAATTCCAGATAAAGGAATTTACGCGAGAACTGAAGAAGGTTGCCAGTGGGTTGGCAAAAATGGAAAGCGGAAATTTACCTTTTATGGAAAAACTATCGGCGCGAGACGATGTTGCGAAATCACTCGCTCGCTGTGCGAGTATGAGCCGAAAGATCGAGGATGATTTCCAGAAAACGACTTATCGACATAATCCGAAAAAATTAAAAGAATTTTCTGCGGGACAAGACAAGCTGCTCCGTCTGCAGAGTCGAGACAAGGCTGTGAAAGAACGGGACGCTTTTCAACTGTATAGCTCAGCGCGGCAAGAGGACGTGCGAGCCATCGATGCCGAGCAGCGCACCGCACGGCGCGAGCTGCTGAAGAAAAATCCCGACGCCAACTTCAATGGCGGCATGGTCCGATGATGGATCGATCGGCAGCCCGAGAAAGGGTCGACGATATCGTCGATTGAATGACGATCTCCGGCAGCATGATTGCGTGGCCCGGCTTCGGGCCGCGCAGCGAGCGACATGGCGGTTCTGCGCTAATGCGGGGGCCGTCGCCGCACCACATTGAAATGGCCGAAGCGTTTACAGCGCCACCGGAGGTTTGGTTGTGAAATCGATCATGCTCAGATCAACGGCTCGCGTCGATTGCGTCGCGGAATCGAGCGTGCGGAAACAGACAGCGTGCGGCGACGACATCCGAACGGCGATCCGTATTGGACGATTCGGTGCCTTCGGCGTGCGCCGATCGCCAATGCACCGAATGCCAGCTTCGGCCTGCCGCAGTCGCTGGTTTTCCGAATGCGCAAGCGGATTTGCCGCGGCGTGCCGGTACCCGGACACACGCGCAAGCCGGTGATCGATTTTTTATATTGGATCAATAGATTGCGGGCTATCGTTTGCCGACGGCGAACGGCTGTGTTGTGGTCTAGCAGACTGCAGTAGGGGAAATACAGCTCGCAAATCTTGAATCCACTGAATCGATCATCTTCGGAGTATTTCACGTATGGAAAATGAGGCTCTCCGGGAAATTTTTGATGACCTCGACGGGCTCCGCGGCCTCCCGCATCAGCAGGATTCGCGTAAAGATGGGGCGGTGCGCGGCACATTGAGAAAGTTCGCCGCGCTGGTCGAGCGAATCGACGTGTCGGATTTGAACTTCGAGCAGATGAAGGCGCTGCGTTCGTCCGTCATCGACGCCGCGAGGCGTGCCGAGTCGGCATTTTCCGATAGTCGAGCGAAAGGCGGTACGAAGGCAGCGCGATGGATCGGCGAATCGATCCTGGCAATCGAGAGCAAGGCAATCAGATACTGCGAGGACAAGATTGTCGAGAGCGAAAACAGGATAAATGACCTGAACAGGCAGGTGGAGCACAGCAGGGAGAATCAAGAGACGCTCGTTGCGGGGCGGCGGCGTGCTGAACGTCGGGTCAAGCATCTGGAAGAGCGGCTGAGAATCGAGATCGGCAAATACGTACGCATTACCGAACAGGCCCGCGATATCGGCATGAAACGGACACTGCGCAACGCGTATCGTTTTCGGCATCGCACGTATCGGAACAACGGGGTCGACCGTGCGTTGCGTTATGACATTTTGAGCGACCGCACCGCTAGCCGATTTCGCATCGCGACGAGCAGCGGGCAAAATATGGACCGCATCGTCTGCGCGTCGCCGGTCCCCGAGTTCGACAAGGCAAAGCGCGCGCTCGACAAGGTGGTCGAGTGTGAGCGAATGATCGGCAATGTAAGGGCCGGCCAGCTTCCCGGCGAATATGTCAACGCCGTCTACGAGGCCGAGCGGAAGCGGATCACGGAGAGCAGGCGGAAAATAGCCGGACTGAGGGGCGAGATCCAGCGGCTGCGGAATTTCAAGGCGAGCATTATCGACGGGCTGCGGCTGAACGCCGGCCAGGCATGCGCGCCCCGCTCGAGCGGCGGCCGCGTCGTCTGTCGGCATGCTTGCGATAGGCGTGGCTTCGCGGCGGTATGACGAACCGGACGGCGTGCGAGCATGGCGGTCGGCCGGCGGTTTGCTTCCAGCCGCGATTGCTACGTGCCGGTTCGGCCCGAATCGGATTGCCGATACATTGGCAAGCGGATAACGAAATCCGTTCCGTGTCCGGGCGCGCTGGACACTTCGACCGTACCCCGATGCCGTTCGACGACCGCCTTGACGAACGGAAGTCCGAGCCCGACCCCGCCGTCCTCGCGTCGTCCGCGCTCAACCTGAAAGAACGGTTCAAAGAGCCGCTGCAACGCTTCCGCCGGTATGCCGATACCCTGGTCGACCACGTGAAGCGCTAGCTCGGCGTCGCCGATTCTTTCGATGCGCACGTCGATTGCCGTGCGCGGCGGCGAATACTTGATCGCATTGTCGATCACGTTGACGAGCGCGCGCATCAGCATGTGCGCGTCGCCGCGAATCAGCGTATCGTCGACATCGCCGGACGGGCCGTGCAGCGAAATCGACTTCTTGCGGGCTGCAACGAGCGTCTGGCCGACTGCGTCCACTGCGAGATCTTCGAGCATGACGGGCTCGAACGCGCTATCGGACAGGCGCTCGGCGCGTGACAACTGTACGAAACCGTTCGCAATTCGTAGCGAGTAGTCGGCCTGTCGCCGAAGATCCCGAAGAAACGCCTGATCGCCGGTACCGTCTTGCTCCTCGTGCCGGTGCTCGATCAGCGCGAGAATCGACGTCAGCGGGCTGCGCAGATCGTGAGCGATATGGCGCAGCACCTGCGTGTCATACGAAACTGCGTTGTCGGCCTCGATCAGGCAGACGAGGTGCGACCGCTGAGCGTCGTCGCGGCCGGCCGGGACGGAACCGTCGGTCGCTGCCGGGCTCGATAGCGGCTCGCATAACAGCAGATGCGCGCGCCCGTCCCACGCGATTTCCCGGCTGACATCGCCGCCCGTGCGAAGACTTTCGGCGATCGCGTCTTCGATCGGCGCGACGCGCTCGTGCGCCGCACCGGTTCGCGCGGGCGACGCGTCGCCGAGAAATTCCGCCGCTCGCGCATTCCAGACAGCGACCTTGCCTTCCAGCGCCAGAAAAACCGGGTACGGCAACTGGTTGATCATGTCGACGTAGATCTTTTGCCAGCTCCGAATCTGCCTCATGGCGGTCTGCACGTCGCCCAGCCCGTCTGCCGTTTCGGCTGCCTGTAGCGCCGAGGCCGGCAGCGTACCGATCGATTCGGAGATCGATCGCAAGCTCGAGATCTCCGTGCGCATCATCGCGACCATGCTGCTGTGGCGCTCCCACGCGAAGTATCCGTAGATGAGCAGGCAGATGACCGGCAGCAAGCCGACCGGCAACCATATCCTGAGCGTCAGCAGCAGCGGCGGAATGACCACCAGTGCGATGCACCACGTGAGCGCAATGACGTGTATCGCCCGTCCGGAAAACCGCAGGCAGATCACAATCATGCCGGCCGCCAGTACGGCGTAAATCAGCATCTCCATCGAATCGGGAAGCTCGCGTACGAGATGATGGCGCTCGACCGCGTCGGTAAACAGCAGGTCCAGATATGCGCGCGGCACGACATTGCGGCTGAGCAGCGAAAGCGGATAACGGCCCTCGCCGAGCCACGCCGAATGGCCGACGAACACGATCTTGCCTGCAAACGCCTGTTGTGGCACGCGGCCTTCGATGACGTCGAGATACGAATATTGCGTCACATCGTCTTGCTGATGGAGCATGGCCAGCACGTAGTCGGTCCGGAACTGGCCCGGTGCGTCGCGATTCGCAGCCGGTCGAACGTACTTGAGAACGTCGGCGCTGCGGTCGATCCCTACGGTTCGCAACGCGGTCAGCGCGACGTGCGCGAACACGCCGTCCGGCATCGTCGCGTACGGCACGAAGCCGGACACGGTTCCGAAATGCCCGAGCACCAGGTCGCGCTGCGCGATGGCGGCGGCATTGACGCGCAGGGTGTTCCATGGTGCGGACGGGAGCATTCGCGGCGCTTCCTGACTGGTGCTCGGCAGCACCAGAACGACCCGCCCGTGGCGGCGCATCGCGCTCTCGAGCCGCGTATAGTCCTGAGCCGGCAGCATCGGGACATCCAATACGACGGAGCCCGCGGCGCCAAGCTGCGCGAGCAGGCGCTCGGGGTCGCCGGGCAGATTGCTCAAGCCGAGCGCGGCGACCGTCCGCGCATCGATATTTACCAGCACGATGTTCGTGGGCGCCCCGCGCGCGTACCACCTGACCACGGCGTCGTAGAGCAGGCGATCGAGGGCGCCGGACACCGTTCGGCCGGCTGGCCGGCCGGCCAGCAACGCGAGTACGACCAGTAGCGCGATCAGCAACATCTTGGGCGCACCCCGCACCCGCATCGTGTCGAGCAATTTGCGCATGGTTCCTGCCGAGTTGTGTGCTTGCGCCGGACGCAAGCCGAACGTGCCGCTTATTCGTCGCTCGCGCGCTGAAGCCGATATCCGTGCCCGTAGACTGTCCGAATCTCGAGGCCGTGCTTGTCCTTGCGAAGGCCCAGCAAGTTGCGTAGCCGGCTCACGTAAGTGGCGAGCGTGACCGTGTCGCCGCCATCGGTCGCTCCCCACAGGCGCTGGTATAGCGCGTCCTTCGACACGACGCGACCTGCTTGCTGAAACAGGCAGGTCGCCAGTTCGAATTCCCGGGTCGGCAGCGAGACCTGCTTGCCGCCCGGCACCGTCACGGTGAGGCTGTGCCGGTCTAGCGTATAGCCCCAAACGCTGAGGTTTTCCTTGCCTTGCGCCCCGGCGTGGTAGCTGCGGATCTGCGCTTCCACGCGCGCGAGCAGCACCGCCTCCTTTACCGGCTTGATGATGTAGTCGTCGGCGCCGTCCGTCAGGCCGCGGACGATATCGCGATCGTCGTCGTGTTGCGTCACCATCAGAATCGGGAACGCATGGCCGAACCGCGCGCGCATCTCGCGAAGCACCTGATTGCCGTTCTTCCCCGGCACATCCCAATCGAGCAGCAGGAGATCGAACCGCGTATCGCCGACGAGCGCGACGAGACCGTCTCCATCGTGACGGACCTCGGTTTCATAGCCCGCCTTGTTCAGCCATTTTTCGATCGTTCTGGCCTGGAAGACGTCGTCTTCCAGGATGGCAATGCGCGTTGCCCGGGCAGGCGGATGTTCCGTCATGGTCGGTCGGGGTGGCAAGCGATGGTGTCGAGGGTTTTGGCGCTAAGAATAGCAAATTCGGACAAGTCTGTATCGGGGCGGCATCGGAATCATGCTGGTGGCCGCGTGCCGCGCCGGTCCGCTTCCGGCAAAAAATGGGCGGAAGCGGCTAAACAAGTTCAAGCCGCGGGTCGTTTCCTGAATGCGTGTGGCCGTCGAATACAGCAAGCGATGGCCGATTTTCCGGATGACCACGACCAATGGAGTTTGAAACATGATGGCAATGAGCGTACATACCAACTCGGCAGCGCAGACGATTCGACGGAACATGCAAAGCATCAGCAGCGATCTCAACACTTCGATGACGCGCCTGGGTACCGGCAAGGCGATCAATTCGGCCAAGGACAATGCGGCCGGCCTGCAGATGGCAGTCCGTCTGGAGGCGCAGAAGCGCGGCATGGCGGTCGCGATGCAGAACACGCAGAATGCGACTTCGATGCTGCAAACGGCCGACGGCGCATTCGGCGAAGCGACGAACATCCTGTATCGGATGAAGGATCTGGCGACGCAGGCGGCCGACGGTGCGGCGACCGAAAAGGATCGCGAAGCGATGCAGGCCGAGTACAACGAGCTCGGCGCGGAACTCGCGAACATCATGACCAATACGAGCTTCGGCGGCGAGAAGCTGCTGGCGGCCAACGGCGGCAAGCTGGCGTCTGCGCTGACGTTCCAGATCGGCGCGGACGCGTCGGAGACGATGACGGTCGATTTCTCGGGCGATCTCAAGAAGCTCGACGATTCGTTCGGCGCCATCTCGTCGGCATACAAGGCCGACGCATCGGCCGAAAAGGGCACCGAACTGATCGACGGCGCGAACGAGCAGATCGGCCTCATCAACGCGGCGCTCGACGACCTCGGCGTGGCCCGCTCGTCCTTCGGTGCGACGCAGAACCGTCTTAGCCACGTGGCGAACAACCTGAACAACATGATGGCGAACACGACGGATGCGCACGGCCGCATCACCGACACGGACATGGCGGCCGAAAGCGCCAACATGACCGCGAAGCAGGTGCTGATGCAGACCAGCACGGCGATGCTGAAGCAGACGTCGAGCATGAGCCAGATGGTGCTGTCTCTGGTCCAGTAAGGCCGGCGCCGGTCGCCTGGCGGCCGTTCGTCGAGCGACAAGGCCGGCCGCGTTGCGGCCGGCCTTTCTTCGTTCCGTTCAGGATTCGTTCAGGGTTGTCGTGACGGAGCGACAGGCCGCCGAAAATGCGTTCAACATCATTTTCGGAACGCCTGAACCCGATGACGACTGCCTCACATCTCCCGTCGGCCGAAACGCGGTCCTGCCTTGCGCTCGACCCGTGTACGCTCGGCCGGCCGTTTCACCTGCTAGGCGATTTCCATGCGGCGTTGCGACGACGAATCGGCACGTATCTGCAAGACAGCTACAACCACCGTTGCGGTGCGCGACTGATCGTGTCGGACAGCGCGATCGTCCCGCATCGTAGTGGCGAAGCGCTTGCCGCCTGGCACGGCTTCGGCGACGACCAGGGCGCGATAGGCATTCGCATCGAGCGCGGCTTGCTGCTGCTGCTGCTTGCCTATCACTATGGCGATCGGGCCGAGCGCCTCGAGGCCGACAGCTTGCCGGCCGAAACGCGGACCGAGCAGCGGTTCGCGATGCAGACGCGCCGTGCATTGCTCGGCGAACTGCTGCCGTTGCTGGAGCTCGACGCTGGAGCGCTTACGCCGCAACAGTTCGACGGCATCGGACCGGGCTCGCAGATCCTGTCGGTAATCGTGCGCGACGAATCGCTCGACGTGACGGGCCGCATCGAGTTCGCGCTCGACGACGCATGGCTCGCCCGCCTGTTTGCAACGTGCGTACCGAGGCGAGTGCGCGACAGGGCGCCGTCCGACGACGACGGAGCGTTGGGCGCACGCATTCCTGTCGCGTTGAACGCGACGATCGTGACCAGGGAACTGCTGCTGGGCGATGTGCTGGACCTGAATCGCGGGTCGATCTTGCCTATCCGGTTGCCGGATGCTGCCGACGTCGACGTCGATGGACTGAAGGTCTTCCGCGCGGCCGTCGTGGAGCACGGCGGAAAAATCTGTCTCACTGCCTTCGAACTCGTGGAGTAGCCGATGAACCAGAACGATGATCTCAACCTCGATGCCGCCCTCGACGATTTCCCCGACGCGCCGGCCGACGGCGGCCCGTCCGCCGGCGCAGCCGGCGCATCGCTGCGCATGCTGCGCCGGATTCCGGTACGGCTGACGCTGGAGGTGGGCGGCGCAACCGTGCCGCTCGCTGATTTGCTCGGTTATGGCACCGGTTCCATCGTGGAGCTGGACCGGATTGCCGGCGAGCCGCTCGTCGTGAAGGTGAACGGCTTGCCGATCGGCGCGGCCGAAGTGGTGGTCTGCGGCGACAACTATGGGATGAAGCTCGTCGAACTGGGCGACCTGTCGTCGCTCACGACGTGATGGGCCGCGGCATGTTCAGCTCCGCCGCTTTGCGCCGCGTGCTTTGCGCGTCGGCCGCGCTGGTATGCGCGGGGCCCGCGCTCGCCGATACGTTGACGATATCGTCCGGCGGCGACGGGCTCTCCATCAAGACGCAGATTCTCGTGCTGATGACGCTGCTTGGCTTGCTGCCGGCATTGCTGATGACGATGACGAGCTTTCTGCGCTACGTGATCGTACTGTCGCTTCTGAAACAGGCGCTCGGCCTGCAGCAGGGGCTGCCGGCGCGCGTCATTACGGGCGTCGCGCTCGTTCTGACGCTCCTGACGATGCGTCCCGTCGGCGAAGCCATCTGGGAAAAGGCCTATGTGCCGTACGAACAGGAGAAGATCGGCCTGCGTCAGGCGCTGAAGGCGGCGGACGCGCCGTTGTCGCAGTTCATGCTGGCTCAGACGAGCAAGGCGACGCTCGCGCAGATCGCGAAGCTGTCGGGTACCGAGGCGATCAAGGAGCCGACGCAACAGCCGTTTCTCGTGAAATTGTCCGCGTTCGTGCTGAGCGAGTTGAAAACAGCGTTTCAGATCGGCGCGATGCTGTTCATTCCGTTTCTCGTGATCGACATCATCGTCGCGTCCGTACTGATGGCGATGGGGATGATGATGCTGTCGCCGCTGGTCATCTCGCTGCCGCTCAAGTTGCTGCTGTTCGTGCTGGTCGACGGCTGGTCGCTGACGGTGAGTACGTTGCTCACGAGCGTGAGGGGCGGCTGATGCTGACGCCCGACCTCGCTGCCGGTCTCGCGATGGACGCCTTGCGTCTCGTGCTGGTCGTGCTGCTCGTGCTCATCACGCCGGGCCTGATCACCGGGCTGCTCGTCAGCCTGTTCCAGGCCGCGACGCAGATCAACGAGCAGACGATGAGTTTTTTGCCGCGTCTCGTCGTGACGCTGATCGCGCTCGCGTTTGCGGGGCCGTGGGTGCTCGAGCGCGTGATGCACTACACCGTCGAGATATTTCAGCGCGCCGCGCAGACGGCTGTTTGATCATGGAATTGCTGCTGCCGGACCTGATGCGCATCGCCGCGGCGATCATCTGGCCGTTCTGCCGGATCGCTGCCGCGCTCGCGGCTGCGCCGATCCTCGGCGACGCGATGATTCCAATGCGCGCGCGGGCGCTTGCGGCGCTCGTTCTCGCATTCACGGTGCAGCCCGGCATTCCGGCAGGACCGTCGATCGACCCGCTGTCGCTGGCCGCGGTCGCGGTAATCGGCGAGCAGGTCGCCATCGGCGGATTGCTCGGTTTCGCGTTTCACCTCGTGCTGTCCGCGCTTTTGGCGTTTGGCTCGATCGTTTCGTCGCAGATCGGCCTGTCGATGGCGCAGATGAACGATCCGATGAACGGCCAGCCGTCGGACGTGCTGTCCAACGTGATGTACGTGCTGTTCATCCTGTTGTTTTTCGCCGTCGACGGCCATTTGCTGATGACGCAGGTTCTGGCACGCAGCTTCGACGTGTGGCCGATCGGCGGCAGCGCGTTCGATTTTTCGGCATTGCGGCGATTCGCCCTTGCCGTCGGCTGGATGTTCTCCGCCGCGGCCGCGCTCGCACTGCCGGTGACGTTTGCAACGCTGGTCGTGCAAGTGGGCCTCGGCCTGTTGAACCGTGCGGCGCCGACGTTGAACCTGTTTTCGCTCGGTTTCTCCGTGACGACGATGTTCGGGCTGCTGCTCGTCGTGCTGCTACTGCCGTCGCTGCCCGATCACTATCACCGGATGGTGATCCACGTACTCGACGTATACGACGGTCTGGCCGGAACAGGCGCGGAGGCTGCGCGATGAGCGGCGGCCAGTCGACCGGCGACAAGACCGAAAAAGCGACCCCGCAGAAGCTGCGCAAGGCGAAACAGCGAGGCCAGGTCGCCCGGTCCAGGGACATCGCGACGGCGATCGGCACGCTGGTGTCGCTGAAGCTCGCAATCGTCCTTGCGCCGGCCTGGCTCGACGATTTCCGTCGGCTGTTCGCAGCGTCGCTCGTCGAACGCTTTGCGGACGGCGGCGCGGAGCACGCGATGTCGACGTTGTTCGTCACGGCCCTGCTGCTGATCGGCAAGATGCTGGCGCCGTTTGCCGCGGTGCCGGCATGCATCGTCGTCGGCTCGCTGTTTCCGGGCGGATGGGTATTCAGTCACGAGAACTTCATGCCGAAGGCCGAACGACTGAACCCGATGTCGGGGCTGAAGCGTCTCGTGTCGGGCAAGCACTACATGCAGCTCGCGATCACCGTCGCGAAGGCCACGGTACTCGGCGCGACGCTGTGGCACGTCGGCCGTTCCAGCATCGACCGCTTCGTCGGACTACAGCGCGTGCCGTTCGAAACGGCGCTGGCCGGCGGGGCGGCGTTGTTCGTCGATGCGACGCTCGTGCTTGTCGGTGTGCTCGTTGCATTCGCAATGATCGACGTACCGCTGCAGCGAATGCTGTTCATGCGCGGACAGCGCATGAGCAAACGGGACGTCAAGGACGAGATGAAGCAGTCGGAGGGCAAGCCCGAGGTGAAAGGCAGGATTCGGCAGATTCAGCGGCAAATGGCGAGGCGGGGCATTCGCAAGGTTGTCCCGGACGCGGACGTCGTGCTCATGAACCCCACGCATTACGCAGTCGCGTTGAAGTACGACGTGTCGAAGGCGCAGGCGCCGTACGTGGTCGCCAAGGGAATCGATGAAACGGCGCACTTCATTCGCGACGTTGCGCGCGAACATGCGATCGAGGTCCTGGAGCTGCCGCCGCTCGCGCGTGCGATCTATCACTCGAGCCAGGTCAATCAGCAGATTCCGGCGGCGCTCTACCAGGCAGTCGCAAAGGTGTTGTTCTACGTGCTGCAGATCGATGCGTTCAGGCAAGGCAAGAGAGCCACGCGTCCCGCTGTACCGACCGAGCTCGATATTCCGGAGAACTTGCAGGATCGAAATCTATGAATGGAACCGCTTCTTTTCTTCAAGCGCTGAAACGGACGAGGCTGGCCGTTCCGGCCGCGCTGCTGATCATTCTGTCGATGGTGATCCTGCCGCTTTCGCCGCTGGTGCTCGACGGATTGTTCACGTTCAACCTCGTGCTGTCGATCATGGTGATCATCGCCGCGGTGACGGTGCGCCGGCCGCTCGACTTCTCGGCGTTCCCGACGATCATCCTGGCGTCGACGCTGATGCGGCTCACGCTGAACGTCGCATCGACGCGCGTGGTGCTGCTCGACGGCCACACGGGTAGCGACGCGGCAGGCAAGGTGATCGAATCGTTCGCGAACGTCGCAATCGGCGGTAACTTCGTCGTCGGCCTCGTCGTGTTCGTGATCCTGATGATCATCAACTTCGTCGTCGTGACGAAGGGCGCGGAGCGTATTTCCGAGGTGTCCGCGCGCTTCACACTCGACGCGCTGCCGGGCAAGCAGATGGCGATCGACGCCGATCTGAACAGCGGGCTGATTGGGCAGGACCAGGCGCAGAAGCGCCGCGCGGAGGTGACGTCCGAGGCGGACTTCTACGGCGCGATGGACGGCGCGTCGAAATTCGTGCGCGGCGACGCGATCGCCGGCATTCTGGTGCTCATCATCAACATGGTCGGCGGCCTGGCGATCGGCGTCACGATGCACGATCTGTCGGCGGCCGACGCGTTTCGGCAGTACGCGCTGCTGACCATCGGCGACGGTCTGGTTGCGCAGATTCCTGCGCTGCTGCTGTCGGCCGCTGCGGCGGTAATCGTTACCCGGATCAGCGATGAGCGGGATTTCGAGCAGCAGATCGGGCAGCAGCTTCTTGCATCGCCCGGCCTGCTGTACAGCGCGGCCGGCATGTTGGCCGTGCTCGGCCTGATCCCCGGCATGCCGACGTTCGCGTTCCTGCTCTTCGCGGCAGTAATGGGCTTCGCGGGCTGGAGAATGTCGAAGCGTGCGAATACTGCCGCGCGTCACCGCGCGGAACAGGACACCGGAGCCGTCGAAGCCGCGCTCGTCGCCGCACCGGAGGCGTCGCTCGACTGGTCCGCTCTTCCGTATGTGGACACGCTGTCGGTGCTGCTGGGCTACAAGCTCGTCACGCTGGCCGATCCCGCGCACGGCGCACCGCTGGTCAAGCGGCTGCAGGGCACGCGCCGCAGCCGATCGGAGGCGCTGGGATTCCTGTTGCCGCCGATCGGCGTGCGGGACGATCTCGGCTTGCCGGCCAGCAGCTACGCGATCGTGCTGAACGGCGCAACCGTTGCGCAAGCAACGGTCCATGCAGACAAGCTGATGGCGATTCCGTCGCCGGTCGTGTACGGCGAGCTGGATGGGATACCTGACGTCGATCCGGCTTACGACATGCCGGTGACATGGATCGATCCGTCGCATAAGGCGCATGCGCTCGGCTTCGGATACCAGGTCGTCGATTGCGCCACCGTCATCGCGACGCACGTGACCAAGGTGATGGTCGACTCGCTGCCGGAGCTGTTCAGCTACGACGCCGTCAAGGCGCTGCTCGAGCGGCTGTCGGCGATCGCCCCTGCGCTGGGGGACGCGCTCGGCAAGCAGCTGACGTACGTGCAGCTTCGGAAGGTCTGCCGTGCGTTGCTGGCGGAAGGGGTATCGCTGAAGGATATAGAGACGATCGGCGCGACGCTGGTCGACGCGATCGAAACGACGAAGGAGCCGTTGCTGCTGGCAGCGGAAGTGCGTTGCGCACTGCGCCGCCAGATCGTCGCGGCAATCAACGGGCCGCATGCGGAGATCAAGGGCTTCGGCTTGACCGGAGAACTCGAAAGCTTGCTGCTCGCCCAGCTCGGCCGTGCCGAGCAGCAGGCGGGCGGGCGCGTGCCGCTCGACAACTTCCCGGTCGATCCGAACGTGCTCGCGCAACTGCAGAGCCATATGCCGCAGGTGCGCGAGCAAATGAAGCTGGCCGGTTCGCCGCCGCTGATGCTGGTGGTTCCGCGAATCCGCCCGTTGCTGGCGCGCTATGCGCGGCTCTTCGCGCCCGGACTGCAGGTGCTGTCCTACAACGAGATCCCGGAAGGGAAGGAAATCGGCATCGTAGGCACGGTGGGGTGATGTCGCGGTCCGACGCGGCCAGCGACGGCTTCGGGCAATCAGTCAGATTTTCGTGAAGGGTTTTCTGATCAGTCAACGCAATGTGCGGGCAAATTTCGGTTGCGTGCTATTGGTTCAGAGCACTGTGTGCCGCAGAATTTCACTTCTTGAACGATTGATTTCATGCCCGCTTCCATGACGTAACGTGACTATAGGGTATGAGGTCGATGTCGAAAAGAATGGTGAAAAAAGAGCGGGCGTATGGCGTGATGCGCGGCTGGCGTTCCCGGTGTGGTAGTTCCATCGCGTGGATTGTCCGATGGGCGGGCATCGTCGTGGGCGTGGCGCTGCCGCTCCGTGCAGATGCGATGTGCTTCGAGGATGCGGGTGCGCGATACGGGATCGACCCGAATTTGTTGCACGCGATCGCTATCGTCGAGTCGAACATGAATCCGAACGCAATTGGCAAGAACCGGAATGGAACCATTGACGTCGGTTTGATGCAAATCAACAGTTCGCATTTCCATCGGCTTCAGCGTCAAGGCATTTCACGAGAGAAGCTGACGCGCGATCCGTGCACGTCGGTTCTCGTCGGTGCGGAAATTCTGTCGACTTTCATCGAAAGACACGGATACACATGGCGCGCGGTCGGCGCCTACAACGCAGGAAGCGGCGAAAAACGCGAGGCTGCGCGCAAGTCGTATGCGGGCAAGGTCGCGCGTCAATACTGGAAACTAGTTAACTCCGCAAGCGTATTGGTCGTTTCACAAGGATGGACGGATGATTGATGAAGGAGCCAGAAATGGCCGAATCGGTGGAACTGCCACTGGAAGGGCAAGCGCCGGATTCAGCGGAAGGCGCCGTGCTCCGCATCTTGAGCGGATCGCTGCACGGCTGCGAGTATCGGATACAGGCGGGCACGACGCTATTTATCGTCAAGCCGGAGCAGGCATTGATGACCGGCGAAATTGCGCCGGATCTGCCCGATAACGCAATCGTCATTCCCGGCGACGACGCGGCCGAAAACTTCGAGTTGATCCTGGGCGATCCGGACAGCGAGACGTTCGTGGTCAGGCGTCTCGGTGACGATGGTGTCGATGAGTCGACGCACCCCTATCGCGCGCTGTGCGAAGTAGGCACGCTGATGCTGGCCGTTCGCCCGCCGGAAGAGGAGTGGGTCGATCCGTTGGCGCAAGCGCCGGGCGACAGTGCGGAGCCGGTTGCCGAACGGCGATTCCGATCGTGGGGAAAGGTTGCAGGTGCGGCGGCAGTAGCGATCGCCGGTGCAGTTGCCGCGATGATCGTTTTGAACGGCGTGGACGAATCCGCGCCTCCGGTTCCGGACATCGAAACCGCAATCGGCAGCATGGCATTCAAGTACGAGGTACTGACGGCCGAGACACGGAACGTCGCATATGTAATCGCGCCCACGCAGCGGGATGTCGCGCGGGCAAAGCAGGCTTTGATGCGCAGCGGGCTGGCCGGGAACGTCGAAGTTGTCGCGCGACGCGACGAGGAGTTACGCGCATATCGGCAATTGCTCGAAAGCGATCCTGGTGCGGCGATTCATCGCGTGCGGCTCGATGATCCGGCGCGGCCGGTGCTCGTGCTGAGCGACGAGCGGGCCTCGCGCGACAAGCAGGTCGAGGACGGGTGGCGAGCGGTTTTGCGAACCCGGTTGCCCTATGCGAAGACGGTTGAAATCGAGCGTCTGAGCGATGCGCTCGTCGAGCAGCACGCGGCGGCAGGGATCGAGGCGGCCGGCGCCACGTATCGGCGAGTTGGCACTGAAAGCGGAGTGGTGTTCAGGATCGGCGGGGAGCTGGACGATGTGGTCCGGGTCAAGGTGGGGCGATTCGTCGACGAATTCGAAAGAGCATTTGGTGCGCACTACGTGTCGTTCGTGACCGAATCAGGCGCGGAATGGGTGAAGGGAAAATCTTTCAAATACGGAGGCGTCGGATATGTGAAGGAGAGTGGACAACATTGGTATTTCGAGAATGAGTTGTTCTAGTATTTTTATTTTTCTTCAATGAAATTAAGGAGTTTTTATGCGTGTCGATAATTTGGACGTGACCAACCCAGCGGATCCGACGGAGCCGGTGGAGCTCAACGGCTTCCTGATCTCTATCTATGCAGCCCTGGAGCCGACGATCGGCAAGCTGCATACGGAGGAAGAGAAAATTCGCAAGGAGATGGAATCGGGCGCGATCTCGGACCCGGCGCTGCTGGCGCGGTATCAGGCGGTGACGTCGGAACTGTCGATTGCGCGAAACGCGCAGTCGTCGGTGATCAAGATGTTCAAGGACGTCGATTCGGGGATCGTCGGTAACTTCCGTTAATCGGGAAGCGGCCAACGGGGCGCCGGCGCGTATATACGCCCGGCGATCCGTTTGGCCTTCGTATGGATGGAGGCGTTATGGAAGCAGTGCAGGCGGCCGACGCGGTATTGAGGAGTGGGCTGGTCCGCGTCGGTGCGGCACCCGGCGAGCAGGTGTTGCCGATCGAGAGCAGGATCGGCACGGCGTTCGCGGACCTTACCGCCGAGACCCAGCGAGAGTACGAATATCTGCTGGCGAGCGTACGCGATGAGAACATCGACTTATCCTTCGAAGCGATGATCGAGCTTCAGTCCAGGCTGGGCGATTATCGAAACCGTATCGAGCTTTACAGTGCGATCACCCGAAAGGGCGTTTCGGCGGTCGAAACGCTGCTGCGTTCATGATCGGCCGGCTCATTCGTCTCGGCGTGCTCGGGACGACTTTCGTGCTGGCTGCATGCAAGGCGGATTACCTGATGCAGAACCTCGACCAGACGCAGGCCAACGAGGTAATGGCTGCACTGTATCGTCACAATATTCCGGCAAAGAAAGTCGGAACGGTCCGTGACGGCTTCAGCGTCGAGGTCGGTCGTGCAGATTTTGCGGCGGCGGTCGATATTCTGAAGACCTACGATTTGCCTTCGTCGAAGTCCGTCAACGTCGCCGACATGTTTCCGGCAGATTCGCTGGTCGCATCGCCGCGGGCCGAGCGGGCGCGCTTGCTGTCCGCTGTCGAACAGCGTTTGCAGCAGTCGGTACGCGCGCTCAACGGCGTCGTATCCGCTCGCGTGCACGTCGCCTACGATCTCGAGGAGTCGAGCGGGGCGACGAGCACGACGCGTATTTCCGTGCTCGTTGTGCACGACGACGCCGTGTCGATACAGGCGCTCGTCAGCGATATCAAGCGCCTGTTGAAGAACAGCATGCCTAAGCTCGAATACGACAATATTTCGGTCGTGCCGTCGAGGCAGTCGGGATTGCAGCATGCACCCCCGCATGTGGCCGGCGAGCGTGCCTCTCCGGTGCGACCCTATGCCGTAGCGGCAGCGATCGCGTCGCTCGGCGTCGTGTCGGCAAGCGTGCTGTATGGCTGGTCGCGGTCCGGCGGTTCGACGTCGGGACGGGGCAAGGCGACGGCCATGCTCGGAAAGCTGCGTCGTTTTCGCGGGCGTGAAAGCGACGATGCGGGCAACGACAACGGCGATACGGAACGGACATGAGCGAACTCCGTGATACGCCGAGCGCCGTGGAGCGCATTCTGTTCGATCCGGTTTCGTATATTCATCCGGGACGCGTGACACTGCCGGACTGGGCGTCCTTTACGGGCATGCGTGCTGCATTGAACGACATGATCATCGATGCCTATGGTCTGTCGGTCGGGTGGCGCGCAATGCCGTCGTCGGCCGAGCGATGCCTGATCGACACGTGGCCGCGGCTGATCGATGTCTGCGAGCTGATCGGTGCGCAGCTGCTGAAGGCAGAGCTGACGTGGGCGGGGCGGCAGATGACGCTGCCGCGCAGGATTCGGACGTTCGTCGCAGCGTCGGGCGGAACGCCGGCGAGAAGCGACGGGACGCACCGGCGAGCATTGCGGACGTCGGGTATGGCGACTGTTCAGGCGGCAGGTATCGACCACGTGATGGCGTGGCAACAGGCTTCTGCACCGGCGCTTCGGGAGCGGGTGGCGCTGATGTTCGCGCCGGAGACCGACCGACTGACGTCCGGGGCGCCGTCGAGCGGATCGGCAGACATCTTCCTCATCCACAGAGCGATCCAATATGCGAAAAATCATCCAGCTGGTACGTCCTAGTATCGCAACGGACGGCGTGCTGATACGCGGCAGCCTGCTGCAGAACAACGCACGCGCGAACGATCTGATTCGGCATGCCAGGCGTCGTGCGCATCAAATCGTCGATGACGCGCAGAAGCAGGCCGCCGAGACGATGCGCGTCGCGAGCGCGCAAGGCTACGCGGACGGTCTCGTCGCAGTTGCCGAGGAACTCGCGCGGTACCTCGCGGCACATGTCGAACTGGCCGAGCGGATCAGGAGCGCGACGGTCGAGCGAACGACGGCGCTGCTGCGCGACTGTCTGGGTCGGCCCGACGTGATCGCGGCAGCGATGCTGGATGCACTGCCGGCACGAGAAGACGGCCTCGGGCGCGCGGAACTGCTGTTGCCGCGAAAGCTCGGCGATATGGATGCGCTCGTCGAGCAGTTTCAAGCGCGCTTCGGCGACGCGATCGCGGTTCAGCAGTGGGACGGCGATGCCGTGTTGCTGCGCGTGGGGGAGAACGTTCTGGAACTGTCTATCGACGCCGTAGCGGCGGAAGGTGCGGCGCAGGTGATGAGCGCGATCCCGTCGATTTACGCGGAGTCGGACGGCATTGCTGCCGAATGCAGGGAGCGCCTCGCGGCGGTGCTGCGGGGCATCGGAGCGTCGAAAGACGCAGCACGCAAGGAGAAACAGCGATGACCATGCCTATTTCAATGCGCGACTATGTCAGCGCGGGCGGAGCGGACGATGCCGTCGTGCCGATCGCGCAGCGACTCGGAAGCATGACGGAGGAGATCGACAAAAAGCCTTTCGATGCGCTCTACGCGCTTATGAAGGCTCACTGGGAAGCGAATTCGTCGATTGACGCGCAGGCGTTGATCGACCTGATGGTCGAGTTCACCAAAGACGACGGGACGAAGCCCTTTGCACCGATTTCGACCCACACCAGTACGCTCATGGAGATCATGATGCGAGCGAAGGCGGACGGCGGGGAAGATTTGCCAGTCTACAAGGAGCTTTACGCAGCTCAGGTCTACTCGTTTGCGGGCAATATCGTTCTGGAGAACTTCGTACAGGCAATGCTGGTGCGCGAGGAGTACGAGCCCTGGTAGCCGTGCGGCGTGGCGCCGCGCAGCAGCACGGCGCCAGGTTTACTGGCCGGCACTTTGCCACGAGGCCGTCGATGTACATTGCGATTCAGGGACTGCCGTGCCGAATCCCATTTCATAAGCGGCCCGGAAAAGGTCGACGTCGCGCTCGACTCCCAGTTTTTTCATCGCTCGTTGTTTCTGCGCGCTTATCGTCTGCTTGGTGCGGCGCATCTGCGTCGCAATTTCGTTGATCGACATGCCTGCGACGTAAAGCCGCAATACTTCCGCCTCACGCTTGGTGAGACTCGTGCCAGACATCGTGTCCGGCATGTATTCGGACGCCGCGGCGTGCGCCAGGTTTTGCGCACCGGGCGAATAATAGGCGGCGCCGGCGAATACCGTATGAATGGCGGTGATCAGATGGCCGATGTCATCCACCTTGTTGAGCACCGACCGGATGCCGATCCTCGCGATCTCCGAAACGATCGCGGGACTGATGCCGGCCGTCAGCACCATGATCTTCAGTAGCGGAAAGCGTCGACGCAACAGCGCGAGCATGCTGAGGCCGTCGCCGTACTCGCCGCCCGGCATCGCATAGTCGGTCATCAGCACGTCGCACGGACTACGCTCGAGCAACTCGATCAGCTCGGTCGAATTACGGGCTGTACCTATCACCTGGATAGTCGGGATATCGGAGAGTACGTGCTGTACCCCGTACAGCAGAACCGGGTGATCGTCGGCAATGGCCAGGCGAATCTTCAAACTATTCATGATGACGTTGCGTTCGATAAAAATCCGGTAGCCCAGACCAATGAATGCGGGCACCGTGTTGCGATTCTTTGGGCTGCGCCCGATTTCGGATACCGAACCGGATGCGTCGGAGGGCGATCTGAAGAGCGACGTGCGCACCGGCGTCGCAACGAATTGGCATGCTGCGCCGCGTATCGAAGACGCTGCGGCGCGCCGATACCGCCGGGACGGTCGGCACGTACCGCGAACTTTCGCGGCGAGCGGTTGCGGGGACGCGGAGCTGCTGCCGACACGATCAATCACAAGACACTGAAACTGCTCGCAAGCATGACGATCGCGGGTAGAGGGCGTGTGGACGAGTACGTAGCGCATCCGGAGCGAAACGTCCCTATGGTGCCGTATTCCCGTGTCGAAGGGAACCACGTACGGTCGAATTGCGCGTTTTCTGCAATTGCCGCACCGTCGGCAGGGCGTCGGCAGCCGGCAGGCCGGTGCAGTCCGCGATTGCGATGCCGGCCCAACCGCCCGCAAGCCGCAGTCGTGTTGCGACCCCTTGAGAATCATACTGGTCAGATCGCTCCAGCGCGTTTCTGCGATGAGTCAGATTTAACGTCCGGATTTCTAAACTTAGACTGACTGGCGGTCGTTTTGCATAGGTGTGTCCGCCACTCGGACACGGCATGTGTCGATGAGCGATTCATCGGCTCTATCGAGTGCAGGGGTTCGATGTGAGAGCAAATGATGTCCACGAGCTGCCGGCGCTGCTGGCGTTTATCGACTTCGGGTATGCCAGGCGATACAACGGGTTTCGTCCGGAGCCGATCGGCGACGTCGCAGCGTTCATTTCGGAAAGATCCGACGGAATGTGCGCGAAGCGCTGGTTGCTGCGCGAAGCATTTCTCGATTCCGACGATTATCGTTGCGTGGCCGACGTGCTGCGACGAAGCGAAACGTACGGAATGGTGTCGTTCCTTCTTTGCCACGATGGCAAGCTCGGCGCAGTAGTCCCCAAGTATGGGCTCTCCGCCGCGCATTTCCGCCGCGTTTTCAGGAGCGCGCTCGGGATGCCGCCGAAGACCGCGCTGAAGGCATGGCGTCTGGCGCGTGCGGTGCTGGCGATTATCGAGCGCAGGGGGGCGATTACGGAAGTGGCGATGGACCTCGGCTATGCGTCTCCGTCCCACTTGTCCAGCGACTTTCGAGCCGCGATGGGACTGAGCCTAACTCGGTTGCTGGACCTGAGCGACCGACAACAAGGAAGATCAAGTGAAGCGAAAGGCAATATTCATTCTGTGCTGCCTGGCGATGATGATGAGTCAGCCGGCGTCGGCGTCGCCGAGCGAGGAGGGTAGCGAGACCGGCGAGCCCCGGCACGGCTACGTCGCGCGCAAGGAGAGCCTGCGCTCGGTATTCGAAGCCATCTCGAGCAGGACCGGTACGCCGATTATCGTCAGCAAGGCGGCAGCGGCGAAGAAAATGACGGGCAACTTCGACCTGACGAATCCGCAGAGCGTGCAGCTTCTGAGCCGGCAGTTCGCGCTGATCAATTTCTACGACGGCCATACCATCTACGTTTACGACGCGAGCGAAACCAAGAATGCGTTGATCACGCTTCGGAACGCGTCGCCGTCGGCCGTTACGAATTTTCTCAAGCAGGCGAATCTGTACGACGCGCGCTATCCGGTTCGAAGCAACCACGCCAGCACGCTATACGTGTCCGGACCGCCGATCTACGTCGATCTGGTCGTGCAAATGGCGAATTCGCTCGACCAGGAAACGGCATCGATCGACGAGAAGCGCGTAGAAATCATCAAGGTTCACAACACGTTCGTCATCGATCGAACGTTCACGCGTCGCACCGGCGACGTGGTCATTCCCGGCATTGCGACGCTAGTCCAGAGAGCGATCGGCGAAGAGAATGCAATTGTGGAGACGAAGCGGCTCGATGCATCGGCTTCGAAAGAGGCGGTGAACCCGGCCGCGGCCGACGGCACCATGCCCGCTCTAGACGCGGCGATCGGACCGCCTCCGACGAGGCCGAGCGGGGCCGTTCAAACTTCGTCGTCCCACGGCGTACGCATCGTCGCCTATCCCGAAACGAACAGTCTGATGGTGAAGGGCACTCCCGAGCAGGTGAAGTTCGTGCGGCAGCTCGTCCAGGCGCTCGACGAGGAGAAGCGTCATATCGAACTGGCGTTGTGGATCATCGACCTCGAGCGCGAGGCGCTCGATCAGTTGGGCGTGAACTGGCGCGGCACCGTGTCGCTCGGCGGCATGTCCGCGAGCCTGAATATGAACAACAACACGTCGCTGTCGACTGTCGGCGGCACCGAATTCATTGCATCAGTGACAGCACTTGCTCGCGACCGGCGCGCGCAGATCGTGTCGCGTCCCGTGGTGCTAACGCAGGAAAATACGCCGGCAGTCTTCGACAGCAGCCAGACCTTCTACGCGAAGCTGGTCGGCGAGCGTGCGGTCGATCTGAAGGAAGTGACATACGGCACGATGGTGAACGTGGTCCCGCGCTTCAATGCGAAGGACGATATCGAGCTCGCGCTGAACATCGAGGACGGCAGCGCGAAATCGAGCAACGTGGACCAGGATCCGATGCCGACCGTGAACCGTACCAAGATCAGCACGGTCGCACGGGTTCCGAAAGGCAAGAGTCTGCTGGTGGGCGGATACACGCGCGGCGAGACAGGCGACGTGGTCGAGAAGATTCCGGGCCTCGGAAGCCTTCCGTTCATCGGTGGCCTGTTCCGCTTCAAGACGGAGGTGAATCGCGACACCGTACGAGTGTTTTTGATCAGCCCGCGCGAGATAACCGACGGATTGGATACGGACTTCAGGACCATCGACCAGGATGCGGATTTTGGGTCCATGATCCGCCGCGCTGACAGGACGGCCGACGTGGTCGCGCAGTAGCAGGGAACTCGATGGCATCGATCAACGGTACGTCGTTCGGCAGTCATGTGGGCAGCATCCAGACGCGGATGCTGACGGAGGCGCGGCACAAGGATGCTCGTCAGGCGGCGAGCGAGCGGTCGCCGACACCGGACATCGACGAACTGGAGAATCCGGACGATCTGTCGCCGGCAGCGCTCCATCAGAGAGTGGCCGACCTTGCAAGCCACATGGGCAGCATCATGACGCAGTTTCACCGACGCCGCGACTTCGAGCGAAAGCGCAGCGGCGAAAGTGATGGTCTCGACCGCGTGCTGGATGAAGAGGTGGAGCCGAAGGCCGAAAAGCTCTTTCAGATCGTCACGACGCAACGTCCGTCTGCAATCGGGCTCTTTCAACAGGCGATGAAGCTGTTTCCCGATGAGAGCGACTTGTACGCGGTATTGAAGCAGCTGCTGAAACGCAAACAGCTGACGCGCGCGCAGCGCAGCCTGCTGCAGAGCGTCCTGGAGGAAGTCGAGCAGCGTGCGAATCCGAAAGCGCTGAAGGGCGGATTCAACTGTGCACTCAAGGCGAGGCTGTTCGGCAAGCGGCTGCAGATCCGGCCGGCACTGCTTCGGCTGACGTATCGGAACTTCCTCGAATGCGACGGCGCGGTGCTCGATCAGTATGAGGCGTGGATCGGAACATACGGACACGAGCATCGCCACGCGGTGATGCGGTTCGTCGGCGAGTCGTTGTCGACCGACATTCACGCATCCGATCCGAGCTGCAGTGTCGTCGAATTCGGCTACCTGATCGGGCATGTGAAAAAACTGCAGCGTCTGCAGGCCGCGGACGAACAATTTGTCGCGGCGCTGCTGTCGCGCGCGCTGCTTGCGGGCGCGGGGGCGCCGGCGCAGCACGACGTCGGCGAAGAGGAGCTGTGGCTGCTGATGCTGTGCAGTTTCCTTCGCGCGGAGCACAGCGTGGGCGCGATCGTGGCGAACATCGTATGGCACCGCGCGGAGCGGCTGTCGAATCGCGAGCGATCGATACTGATCGAGGCGTTGAGACGAGCCTATCGAGCCCTCCCTGACGACTTGTTCGTCGAGCAGCGGGATGCGGATGAAGTGAAAAATGAATTCGATCGCATGATGGACGTGGCGTATCAGGATGAGCTGCGCATGATCCGGTCGGAGAAGTGAAACGGGATAGCGGATGTTATCAACCTTATTGAAGGCCTCGAAATCGAGGCCGGAGCTGATCATCGTCGCGCTGATGGTTACGATCATCGCGATGCTGATCGTGCCCTTGCCGATAGTGCTGGTCGATTTTCTGATCGCGCTGAACATCGTGATCGCGATCCTGTTGTTCATGGGCTCGTTCTATGCGGAGCGAATTCTCAGCTTTTCGACGTTTCCGACGATCCTGCTGATCACGACGCTGTTTCGGCTGGCGCTGTCCATCAGTACAAGCCGGCTGATCCTGACGGAGGCGGACGCGGGCGAAATCATCGCGACGTTCGGCCGGTTCGTGATCGGCGACAGTCTTGTGGTCGGCTTCGTGATTTTCTCGATCGTCACGATCGTTCAGTTCATCGTGATCACGAAGGGCTCGGAGCGCGTGGCGGAAGTGGCGGCCCGTTTCTCGCTGGACGGGATGCCGGGCAAGCAGATGAGTATCGACGCCGATCTGCGCGCCGGTGTCATCGACGGCGACGCGGCCAAGGAGCGGCGCGGCATTCTCGAGCGCGAAAGCCAGCTGTACGGTGCGTTCGACGGGGCGATGAAGTTCATCAAGGGCGACGCGATCGCCGGCATCATCATCATCGTCGTCAACCTGGTCGGCGGCATTGCGGTCGGGATGTCGAGCCACGGGATGACGATGTCCGCAGCGATGTCGACGTACACGATGCTGACCATCGGCGACGGCCTGGTGACGCAGATCCCCGCGCTGCTGATTTCCATCAGCGCCGGCTTCATCGTGACCCGTATCAACGGCGACGACATGAACCTCGGGCGGAACATCATCCGCCAGACGGTGGGCGTTCCGGCTGCCGTGGTCATGACGGCGGTGATCGGCGCGCTGGTCGGACTGGTACCCGGCTTTCCGGTGTGGGCGTTCCTGATGCTGTCGGGCGTTCTCGCGCTCGTCGTTTACTTCGGACGCAAGCGCGGCTCAGGCGGCGAAAGCACCGGCACCAAGTCAGACGAGGCGGCCAGAGCTGCGACGCCGGATGCGGACGGCATCATCGAAGACCTGGACAGCGTTGGTCCCGAGACGGTGCGATTCATGCTGCTCGTGGGCGCCGATCAGGCCGAGTGGTATCAGCGGCGCAAGATCGGGCAGCGCGTACGAAGTCAGTTCTTTCTCGATTACGGCGTCAAGTTGCCGGACATCGCGATCAAGGCGTCCGACAAGATGGAACCCGATCACGTCGGTTTCCTGATCAACGAGATCAACTGCGGGCTCGTGCACATCCGGCCGGAACGACTGCGCATCGTGTCGGCTCCGGACGAATTCGCGGATCTGGATATCGATGTCGAGTCGTATGCGCTGAGCGAATTCGAGTCGAGCTACTGGGTGCCGCGGGAAGAGCGGGACCGTCTCGCGGAGATGGGCGTCGTTGTGCGAAGCGCGGAGGACGAGCTTTACAAGTGCATCGTGCCTTTGCTCGTCAAGCTCGTACCGGAGTTCTTCGGCATTCAGGAAACCAAGCTGATGCTCGATCACGTCGAGAAGAATGCGCCGGACCTGACGAAGGAAGTTTCGCGCAGCATGAGCGTGCAGAAGATCTCGGAAGTGCTGCAGCGCTTGCTGGCAGAGCGGATCTCGATCCGCAACATGAAACTGATCCTTGAGGCACTGGCGCAGTGGGGGCCGAGGGAAAAGGACGTGATTGCGCTTGTCGAGCACGTGCGGGCCGCGATGGCGCGGTATATCAGCGACAAGTTCTCGATCGGCGGACGGCTGCGGGTGATCATGGTTTCGCCGGAGACAGAAGAGGTGTTTCGAAAGGGCGTGCGGCAAAACTCGAGCGGCGCATTTCTCAATCTGGACCCGGCGTCGAGCGAGGAAATCATCGATCGGCTGGGGGTGCTGTTCGGCGAGCTACCGCTATCGCAGAAGGACGTCGTGCTTCTCACGGCTGCCGACGTCAGACGCTTTGTGAAGCGTCTCGTCGAAAACAAGTTTCCCGATCTCGACGTGATTTCGTTTGGCGAACTCACGAGTAGCGCATCGGTGAGCGTCGTCCGGTCGATCTGATCGGGGTCGACGTGTCGACAAATTCTATAAGGAGGTTTTCATGCAAGGCAATGATATCGGTACGATCGTCCGCGCAGCGTTGAACGAAGCCGGTTGCGATTCGAACCTGATCGACGATCTCGACCCACGGGCGACTGTCGAGATCGCGCTGAAGGACACACCGACGATCTACATCGGTTACAAGAACGATGACGAAAGCAGCGTGATGATCTGGTCGTCGCTTTGCGATTATCACGAGAGCGTGGTCCGCGCGGGATCACAGCGTTTTCTCGAAGAGTTGATGAAGGGCGTGTCCTTTTCCGTAAGCGAGCAGCTGGTGTTCCGCGAAGCGGCTGGGGAACTGCAGGTTTCCGCCGAGATTCGGCCGGACGTGCTGGAGAGTCCCGTCGAAATGGCGTCGGCGATCCAGGAATTCTTCGATTCGCTCGTGCAGTTCGTGGAGATCGCGAAGCAATGATGCCGCTGCGTGTCGTCAACCGGTTGACGCACCCGACGCGGATGACGGGACCGATCATCGAGGCACCGTTGAATCGAGCGTTCATCGGCGAAGTGTGCGAAATCCGGCGCCATTGGCGCGATACGGACGCCGTCGCACGAGCCCAGGTCATCGGATTTCGGCAGGATGCCGCGGTGCTGAGTCTGCTCGGGAGCGCGGCGGGATGCTCGCGGGAGTCGGTGCTCGTGCCGACCGGCCGGCCGTTGACGGTCCGGCTTGGCGACGACTTGCTCGGCGCCGTCGTCGACTCGACCGGTCGGATCGTCGGCCGGATTGCCGACGCGCGACCCGAACGTGCAGCCGACACGTGGGCGGCGCTCGAGGCGCCACCGCCTTCGATCGACAATCGCTTGCCGATACGCACGCGCTTTCTTACCGGGGTGCGCGCCATCGACGGGTTGATGACGTGCGGCATCGGACAGCGCGTCGGCATCTTCGCCGAAGCCGGAACCGGCAAGACGACGCTGTCGAAGATGCTGATCGATCACGCGTCGGCGGACGTCAGCGTGATCGGACTGATCGGCGAGCGTGGCCGCGAAGTGACGGAACTCGTTGAAGAGCTCTCGACCTTTGCACGCCGCGAGCGGACCGTCATCGTCTTCTCGACGTCGGACGCGCCGGCGGTCGACCGTTGCAATGCGGCCCTGCTTGCGACGACGGTGGCCGAGTATTTCCGCGATCGCGGGATGAACGTGCTGCTGCTGCAGGATTCGTTGACGCGGTACGCGCGTGCGCTGCGGGACGTCGCATTGGCGGCGGGCGAAGCGCCTGCGCGCCGCGGCTATCCGGCGTCGGTGTTCGAAGCGCTTCCGCGTCTTCTGGAGCGACCGGGCGCTACGGCGAGCGGGAGCATTACGGCGTTCTACACGGTGCTGCTGGAGAGCGACGAGGAGGCCGACCCGATGGCCGAAGAGATTCGCTCGATTCTCGACGGGCATTTGCATCTGAGCCGGCGGCTCGCATCGGCGAATCACTATCCGGCGATCGACGTGCGGCGCAGTCTCAGTCGCGTCGCGTCGCAAATATGCGACGCGAAGCATGTGCACGCGGCCGGGCGCATCCGGACCAAGATGGCGCGGATGGACGACCTGCAGATGCTGGTCGATCTCGGCGAGTATCGCCGCGGTGAAAGTGCCGACGACGATGCGCTGCTCGCTTTGCGCCCGCAGCTCGACGCATGGTTGCGCCAGCGCCACGACGAGCGCTGCGAGGAAGCGGAAATGCTGAGAGGGCTCCATGTACTCGCCGGCTAAGTATCGTCAGTTGATCGGCATGTGCGAGCGCCGCAAGTCGGCGGCCGAGCGCCGGCTGCTGACTGTTCGCCGCGAGCGGCAGGCGATCGACGCTGAACGCGACCGGCTGCAGCGCACGATCGATCTGATCGTCGAATCGGGCCGCGTTGCAGCGCTCGACGAGCGCGTGGTCGATCGCGGCGGGCTATACGACTGGCTGCGCAGAGGCGCGTCGTTGCGTCACCGGACGCAGATGCTGCGGGTCGAGCTCGAACAGAACGACGGACGGGCAAGCGACTGCGATCGTCGCATCGATGCCCATCTCGAAGCTTGCCGCGTAGCGGAAAACAAGCGCGAGCGCTACGCAGACGCGCATCGGAAGGTCAATGCGCGGATTCGGCGCATGCAGCTCAATGCCGAGGAATCTGAACTGGAAGAGCGGAAATCATGGTTGACGTAATCAGAAGCGGTGACGCGCTAGCGCATCCGTCCGTCGAGCGACCGATTGTGCGCTCGATCGAGTCATCTTTCCGGGCAGCGAACCCGACGGTGGACGACGTGCCGGACGATTTTTCAAACGGCGATATGTCCGACGACGACACGTCGTCGGCTGTCGACCGCAAATGGCGTGATCGTGCCACGTCGCGTGAGGGCGTTGTGGCGGCGCAGGACGGCGGCATCAGCGATGTGGCGCCGCAACGCGAGGAGTTGCACGGCGGTGTGCTGGGCAACGCGCGGTCCGACGATGTCAATGCCGAATTGGGCCGAAGCAGACATGACGGAGGCGCGTCAGAAAATGAGGCGGCAGGCGGCGGCACGGAGCCGGGTCGGCATGCAGCTGCGAGCGGCGCAACGACACGGTCGGCTGCGCCGACGCGACTGCAGATTGGTGAAGATCGGCTGTCCGGCTCGGATTCGACGGTCGATGAGCAGACGTCGTTCGAGTTTGTCGAGCAGCGTGAGTCGCGAACGTCGAAAGTGAAAGAAGGCCGCGAGAATGCGCTGCCGAACGGCGACGACGGTACGACTGCACCGTCCGTCCTGGAACGCGGCCGGCAGATGGACGAGCAGCGTCGCCACGAACCTGCGCAGCAACGGATGCAGTCGTGGATCGAACAGCGCGAAATGCTCGACGCCGGCGACGGCGCGCAAGGCCCGCGCGAGTTTGTGTACCGGTTCGAATCGTGGGGGGCCGGTCATACGGTTCGTATCGTGCAGGATCCTCGCGAGCGCGACAGGTTTACGTTGATTCCGTCGAGCAGTTTCGTGGGCGAGCAACTCGACCGCCGTCGTCAGCCGCTGCGCAAGCTGAGCGTCGAGCGCCCGCTGTCAAGCGACGGCTGGCTGCTGGCCGATTCGCCGCACGGCGCGCCGGCCGATACGGGTGATATGGAGGAGACGACATGACCCTCGCGCGCATCAGGCGAACTACCCGCGACGCGTTGAGCATGCGGCAATTGCTGGACGCATGGACGCGCCGCGATGTGGCTTGGCGTCATGAGCCGCCGCCGGCCGGCGATACGTTGGCGATCGTGGATGCCCATTGCGACGATCGCCGCTGGAGCGGCTATATCGATCTCGATGCCTGGCTGGAGCGCGCAGCACCGCAGATCGCAGCCCTCGCGCGGTGCGGCCGGCGCGGTATGGAACACGCGATGCGGTTGTTCAATGCGCACGACCGGCCGATCGACGTGCCCGCGTCGTTGTACGAATTGTCGTACCACCGCATGACCGTGCGGATGCCCACGGACACGGATGCGGCACCGCCGTCGGTGGTCGCGGTCGACTTCGCGCATGGACCGCTATGGCTGACCGGGCTGCCTGCGGCAATGCCGGACCATGCATCGACGTTGTCGCGATGGGCACGCTCGCTGCCCGTATCGCTCGAGTTTCGGCTCGGCGCCAGCCGGCTGCGGCGCGAGCTGGTCCGATCGGTCCGCCCGGGCGACCTGCTGCTGATTATCGAGCCGCGCCACGTCGTCTGCGTCGAAGGACGCGTACTGGGCGCTTTCAGGATTGACGAAAAAGGACTGCACATCATGAATACCGACCGCAACGACAATCAGGACGTTCGAGCACCCGACGGAGACGGCGTCGTACCGATCGACGTGTCGGATCTGCCGATCCGCATCGATTTCGTGCTGCATCGCTGCACGACCAGTGTGTCGGACGTCGACGCATTCGCGCACGGCACGTTCCTGCCGCTGGCTGCCGACGCAGAGCGGCGGGTCGAGATCACGACCGGCGGCACGGTGCTCGCCGTGGGCGAGCTCGTCGAACTCGACGGGCGGCTGGGCGTCGAGATCCATCAGGTTGCGAGGGCGCGCCGCGATGGATAACCATATCGCCATGATCGGCCTGCTGGCCTTCGTTTCGTTGCTGCCGTTCGTGTTGGCGGCAGGCACGTGTTATCTCAAGTTCTCGATCGTATTCGTCATCGTGCGAAATGCGATCGGCCTGCAGCAGGTACCGTCGAACCTGGTTCTGAACGCGGTCGCGCTGATGATGTCGATTTTCGTGATGATGCCGGTGGGTAAGGCCATCTACGATCAGCAGCTCGACAACCCGGTCGATTTCACCAGTCGCGAATCGGTTCAGCAGTTTGTCGACGGTGGACTGGGCGGCTACCGGCAGTACTTGCAGCGCTATAGCGATCCGGAACTGACCGCGTTCTTCCAGAAGATCCAGGTCGATCGCGCCGTTGACGCGGATCACGCGGCCGACGCATCCGACGAAGAACCCGCGATTGCCGCACTGCTGCCGGCCTATGCGCTCAGCGAGATCAAGAGTGCGTTCAAGATCGGCTTCTACATTTATCTGCCGTTCATCATTGTCGACCTCGTCGTGTCGAGCGTGCTGCTTGCGCTCGGGATGATGATGATGAGCCCGGTCGTGATATCGGTACCGATCAAACTGATTCTGTTCGTGTCGCTCGACGGCTGGTCGATCCTGAGCAAGGGGCTGGTCAAGCAGTATCTCGATCTGGGAGGGGCATGATGGGTGATGTTGCTTACGCATCCAACAAGGGGTTGTATATCACGCTGATGCTGATCGTCGGGCCCGTCGCGGTGGCGACTATCGTCGGTCTCGTCGTCGGTCTTATCCAGACCGTCACGCAGCTCCAGGAACAGACGCTCTCTTTCGGCGTCAAGGTGCTCGCAGTGAGTCTGTGCCTGTTCCTGCTGGCGGGATGGTACGGCGAAGTGATGCTGGCCTTCAGTCGCGAGATGATCGGGCTTGCGCTGGGATAGATGACCGATGAACGTAGCCCTGCTTTTCGACGTGCACGGCTGGCTGCTCGCGGCGGCGCTCGGTTTCGCACGGATCGGTCCGATCTTTTTCATGCTGCCGTTCCTCGACAACAACGTGCTCACCGGCAGCGCACGCAACGCCGTGATCGTGATCGTCGCGCTGGGCTTCTGGCCGCCTCCGCTGAACACCGTTATCGAACTCGGCACGCTGCCGTATCTGGCAGCGGTCGCGCAGGAGCTGACGATCGGCGCGGTGCTCGGCGCGTTGCTCGCATGGCCATTCTGGGTGTTTCACGCGGCCGGCAGCCTGATCGACAACCAGCGCGGCGCGACTTTCAGCAGCTCGGTCGACCCGGCCAACGGCATCGATACGTCGGAGCTTGCGAACTTCCTTAACCTGTTTGTCGGTGCGGTCTATTTGCACAACGGCGGCCTCGACGTGTTCGTTCGCGCGATCGACGGCAGCTATCGCCTCTGCGATCCGTTGCAGGGCTGCGCGCTCGAATGGACGGCGGCTACGCAGATCATCGACGCCGTCATCGTCAAGGCCGTCGTCGTCGCGAGCCCGGTTATCGCGTTGCTTTTCTTATGCGAGATGTCGTTAGGTCTGCTCGGGCGCTTTACGCCGCAGATGAATCCGTTCTCGGTGTCGATGACCGTAAAGAGCGTCGTGGTGTTCGGCATGCTGCTGATCTACATGTCGCCGTTGTTCTCCGGCGAAATCATCGCGCTCAGTCCGACGCTCGACGATATTCGCGCCTTTTTGAAGACTGGGTAACGTATGTCGGCACAGAGCAAAACCGAAGAAGCAACACCGAAAAAGCGGCGGGATTCTGCCGAGCGCGGGCAGATCCTCAAGGCGCGCGACGCGGTCGTCGCATGCGTGATGCTGTGCGGCGTTTTCGTCGTATCGAAGATGAGCCTGCATGAGATCGGTGCCGTGATGATCGACATGATGCAAAACGGGTTCGACGTCGATACGTCCAGCTATGTGAAATCGTTGCTGGTCGCGTGCCTGAAGGTCGTGGCGCCGGTGCTGCTGGTCTGCATCCTCGCGGCTGCGGTGCCGTCGCTGATGCAGAGCAAGTTCGTGCTCGCGACGAAGGCGCTCAAGATCAACTTCGAAGCACTCAACCCGGTTCGCGGTTTCAAGAAGATCTTCAACCTGAGAACGGTCAAGGATTTCGTCAAGTCGCTGCTGTACCTCGTGGTGTTTTCGGTGGCGGTATCGATCGTATGGGTACGAAACAAGGAGAAGCTGCTCGCCCAATTTTATTCCGACCTCCATGGTGTCGTCGGGCTATGGAAAGACCTGATGGTCGATCTCGTCTTGACGTGTCTCGGATGTGCGCTCGTGATCCTGATTCTCGACGTACTCGTGGAAATGCTGATTCACCGCAAGGAGCTGCGAATGGCGAAGGAGGAGGTCAAGCGCGAGCGCAAGGAAAACGAAGGCTCGCCGGAGATCAAGGGCAGGCGTAAGGAAATGCATCAGGAGCTGCTGTCGGAGCAGGACAAGCACGACATCCAGAACTCGAAAATGATCATTGCGAACCCAACGCACGTGGCGGTCGGCATCTACTTCAATCCGTCGCATCTGCCGTATCCGCTCGTGTCCATCAGCGAACGGAATCAGCGGGCGCTCGCGGTACGGCGCTATGCGGAGAAGATCGGCGTGCCCGTCATCGTCGACGTTCCGCTTGCGCGCCAGATCTACAAGTCGCACAAGCGCTACGAGATAGTGAGTTTGGACGTACTTGAGCCGGTCGTACGGCTGATGGTATGGCTGCGCGACGTCGAGCTGGCTACGGCGGGCGACACGGACGATCACGCTTCGACGCAAGCACAGGCACGTGCGGACGAAGCGCCGGAATCGAAGGACGAGAGCGTGACGCAGACCGAAGCGAATGGAAGTTCGGGCCGCGGCGAAAAAAGCGCCGAAAAGGCAGTTGAAAAATGAGCCGGTGAGCGTTTTTTTAACGCGCGATTATCGTGACCTATACAAAATATGATCACCGTTTGGTGGTCGATGGGAGTTTGTTTATGGAACATCAAATGGGCACCGATGAAGAGTATCTGAACGTAGTTTTGGAGTCGGTGGGCAACGGCATCACTCTTAAGGAAATTCACGGGCTCGGCGAAGATCATATGGAGTCGATTTACGGCCTCGCATATGAGTTCTATCACCAGGGGCGGCTCGACGATGCGGAGAAGTTCTTTCGCTTTCTCTGTATCTACGACTTCTACTGCGTGGATTTCTGGATGGGTTTGGCCGCGGTGCATCAGATGAAGCGCGAGTATCAGAAGGCTGCGGACTTCTACGCGGTCGCGTTTGCTCAGGGAAAGGATGACTATCGTCCCATGCTTCATGCGGGTCAATGTCAGCTCGCGATGGGGCGACGCGGTAAAGCTAAGCAGTGCTTCACGGTCATCGTCGAGTCATCGTGCGATGACGTGTTGAGAGAGCGTGCTGCGACTTATCTGGATGCGATCAAGGAGAAAGTGCGGGAGCATGAACAAGGGAAGGTAATCGATGAGTGAGATCAATAACGACGGAATCAGTGGGGCATGGCAGGTATCGCCGCGGTTCGTTTCGGCAGATCTGCAGCGCGCGGCCGCTGCTAACCGTCTGGCCGTGGGCGGTGCCGACTGTCAGCAGCTGCTGGCGGAAATGGTCGAAGTGTTCGGCCGTCAGGACGACGGCGCGAAAGGCGAGCGTCCGGACGGCAGTCCGCTGCGGCAGCCGTCCGTGCCGTTCGGTCGTGCACTCGAGGTCGTGAAGAGCGTGCTGCCGCAATTGCAGCAGATGCCGCTGAGCCGGTTGGCGGAGAACGCATCAGCGATCGAACAGCGGCGAGCCGCGGAGGCTCACGACCGCGAGACGCACGTGAGCGGCTACGCCGCTGCAGTCGGCGAGCTGGAGACAGAAGTCGAGGGCTTCGGGCGCATGCTCGAGCAATATGCGAAGCTGGACGCGCATGGTAAGACGGCCGATGACGAAATTGCGCGGGTGCAGACCGCGCGTGTCCGCGCGTTCGATGCATTCGAGGCGGCAGACGAAGCGGCTCGCCAGCCGCGAGTCGGTGCGCCGGACGCGATGCAGCGCGAGGTCTCGGCGCTGGAAACGCTGCTGTTGCTGTTCTCGAAATTCTCGGAGATGTTGTCGGAGCGGGCCGAGTCGCGAATCGAGCACGAGAGCGCTCAGATCGACATCGCCCGCAAGGAGCGCCTGCAGAAGATGCTCGACGAAATGGACCGCGTGGAAAAGGAGAACGCGAAAGCCGAGGAGTTGAACAAGACGGCCGGTTGCGTCGGCAAGATCATCGGTGCGGTCGTGACCGCGGTGGCCACGATCGGCGCGGTGTTCACCGGCGGCGCAAGCCTGGCGGTGGCCGGCATCGGCCTCGCGCTGATGGCGGCGGATTCCATCGTCCAGGCGGCGACGGGCAAATCGTTCATGGAAGAGCTTTTCAAGCCGGTAATGGCTGTTTTGCAGCCGGTGCTCGAATTCCTGTCCGACAAGTTGTCCGACGTGCTGCAGGCGCTCGGTGTCGGGGAAGAGATCGCGAAGATGATCGCGATGGTAACCGTGGCTGTTGCGATGGTCGGGGCGATCGCCGCGGTGTCGCTAAGCGGCGCGGGCAGTCTCGTTGCGAAGGGTGCGGGCAAGGTCGCGTCGCTGCTCGCGAAGGGCGTCGAGCGTACCCTCGGCAAGCTGGTTCCCGAGGCGCTGAAGCAGGCCGCGTCGCAAGGCGGACGACGGCTGGCTTCCGGTGCATCCAACATGGTCGAAGCCGCGATGGAGCGCCTCGGCATGAAGAGCGATGCGATCAGCCGGCAAATGTACGGCCACCGCATGCAGCAGATGGCTGCCGGCGGCGCCGTCGTCCACGTTGCCGCGACCGGCGGGCTGAACATCGCTGCCGCGGTGCACGGAGTGGAGGCGGCCAAGGGGGAGGCCAAGGTGAAGGTGCTCGAGAACGAAACGGAATTGCTCGAGCGGTTGATGCAGGCGCTGCTTGATGCGGTGGCGAGGTCCGCGGAGCAGGCGAACGCAGTCTTTGCGGCGATCAGCCGCGTTGTGCAGACACATACGGACGCCAACGTGGCTGTGACCCGCATGATCGCGGGAAGCCGCGTCGTTTGAAGATGAGCGCGTTTTTTACAATGAGCGTGTTTTTTACATACAGGAATACAGATATATGGCAGGACTGATCATGACAATCGCATCTCCGGTCGGCGACTTCGTCCCCCTCGGTAACGTCGAGCCATCGACCGGCAGCCAGAAAACCGCCGAGGCTCGGGCCATCAAGCAATCGAACGGTGAGCAGATCGCTCCGTACGTCGCTCCCGAAGCGCACACCTTGAGCGTGCCCGATCTGGCCCGCCTGATGACGCGCGACCTCCAGTCGCTGGAGCCGCAAACGCGCGACCGCGTGCTCGCCGACCTGCATACAGACACGGAGCGGCTGAACGGTGAACTCGACGCGCTCGAACAGCAGTTTGCGTCGGCGACGCGTGACCGTCGGACGGAGCCCGTCGAGCGCGATCCGCGCGACATGCGCGGTGTACCCGAGGGCGGCGGCGAGCCGGGAACGGAGACGCCGAAGGGTGACAGTTTCTCGCGCCTGACCGATCTTTTGGCCCGCGCGCTGATGCTGCTCGGAAAAATCTCGAGCGAGCGTAACGCCAACGGCATGCAAATGGCCGTGACGTCTGCTGAGCATGCACGCAAGGCGGGCGACAAGATCGTTGAAAGCGCGCGGCACAATCTCGGCGGTGCGATTGCCGGCGCGGCGGTCGGGCTCGTGACGACGGGCACCGGCACTCGGCAGGTCATGAATTCGCAAACGCGGCAGATCAAGAACCTCAAATTCAACGACCAGAAGGCGGTGAGCTTGCGCGACGACGCGCGCGCGATCCGAAAGTCCATCGCACAGGCGGATGCGCCAGAACTGCAGCCGGATCGCCTTCGGAATGTCGGCGGGGATCGCCATCCCGCGACGTTGCAATCCAGCGAGCGGAATCTGACGCGGGCCGAGCGCGACACGCTCGAAGTGCAGGCCAGCGAGATGGATCAGCGCGCGCTTGACCTCGAGCAGCGGTCGAAGGAGGTTTCGTTCGAGCAGCAGCGTAAAACGGTACTCGGTCAAGCCATCTCGTCGATGGCCCAGCCGGCTGCCGGCATCGCGCAGTCGGGCGCCGGCGTGGCGGCTGCGGCGGCCACGGGGCAGGTCAAGGTCGAGGACAGTTCGAGTGCGCTTGCGTCGGGTATGCAGCAATCGCTGGTGCAATCGGCGGTGCGCACGGAGGAGTCGGTCAAGGCTCTGTTGTCGAAGCTCGAGCAACTGATGGCGGGCCGGCAGAGCCTCGTTTTGGGCATGCTGCGCGCGTGACGGCGCCGTAATCGCAAGGCCGCCTGGACGGACGATGCGTCCCGGCGGCATTTTTTGTATCAACACGGATTGGAAGAGAGGAAGAGATCGTGACGGAGTTGTCTATCGGCACTTTCGTGAGTCGAAGCGTCCCCGGCTTTGGGGACTACGTTGTTGCGAAACGGGTTGACGAGCAGCCGGCTCCGTCTGCAACGGCGAGCGAACGCAATCTAGAGGAAGAACGAGGTGACGCGTCGCCGCGGATGCGGTTGCTCGGTGAGCTGCAGGCTGCGCATGCGGCGTACGCGGAGGCCGAGCGTGACGTGCTCGATATTCGCCTGAGTCTGGCGGATTCGCCGCGGCAGCCGCGGACCATCGGCGCGCGCGAGGCGCTTGAGGAGGCGTTGGCGAAGCGGGATATGGCCGGAGTTCGTTTCGAGAACATCATGCAATCATTGCATAGCGAAAGCGATGCGCCGGCGACCCAGCGTAAGCTGTCTCAGGACGAGATTATTGAGCTGATTTTCGAATGGCTCGACGTCAAAGATGATAAGGAATTCTTGCAGATTGCGTTGTTGTTATATCGGGAATTAATTTCCAGCCTCCCTGAATTTGAAGACTTATTCCCGGCGGAAAAGGATATTATTCGGCTGATTTTTGAGGAGCTCAGTAAAGATCCGGAGAGTCGCGACTGGATTGTCAATCTCGGTGCACTGATATACGCGATAGGGATGCTATTCTCGTATACGGAGGGTGATGTCGGGAAAGTTAAAAAACTTCTCCAGGATTTTAAACTATTGGTCGAAGCTATAGCGAGGGGTGAGCGAGAAAAGCCGGATCTTGAGTCCATATTGGCTGGGTTGCTGGAGGGTATTTCTGAGAATAGGCGGGAACTTGAGCGCCTTCTAGAGATTTTTCGTGAACGCGTGGAGCAGTCGCCGGAGGATTGGGACGCGCAGATAAGATACCTCCTCCTGCAGTTACTCGATGAGGTGCTCAAAAACATTGAGGGACAGATTGAGGAAAACAGGGATCGTATTGATCTGATTTTTTACGGCTTCCAGTTGATGGTGGAACTCGCCCTGTGGAAATTGAGACGCCCGGAACCGGAACCGGAACCGGAACCGGAACCGGAACCGGAACCGGAACCGGAAGGACCGGGAGGACCGGGCGGTACGTTGCCGCCGATCAAGCCGCTGCCGCCGGTGACGCTACCTCCGATTACCGGTAAGCCGATCGGGGACATATGGGCGGAGCTCGTAAAGTCGATCAAGTATGGGGCAGCCAAGCTGAAGGCGTATGAAAGTTGGTTTTCGGACGTCGTTTTTGTATATGATTTATTTGTCAAGGATATTTATTCTAAGCTTGGGAGCTTCTATAGCTCCACGAGTGATGGTGACAAAATCTTCAATACTAGCCGTCTCGCACGCGCGATTGAAGATTTTGTCCAGGCTGAACTGAATGGTGCTGCGGTTTATGCAGAATCGAGGGAGCAACTGAAGAGTTTGTTCGATGAACTCGGACTCTATGTGCCAGAGAGTGCGTTTAAGAAGGATCATCTTGGGAGATGGTATGTTGATCGAAAAGATGTGCCGGATCATCCTTTGAATAAGCTGTATGAAAAACTAAAGGCGGCCGTGACTTCTGTGCATGGATCCTGGGATGACCTTGTGTCCGGAGACTGGTATGTCTACGTAGACAAAGAGGGTGGTGCCACATCGATTGCGAAACTTATGTCTGCCATGGAGCAGGCAATGTCTCGTTTTGAAGAGGATATGCAACTTTACGGCCAAAAGTACGCGGATATGCATTCGAAGTTCGAGAACCTCAACAAGACGATCGCGTCGATCATGCAGATCATGGCCGACATTGCACAATCGATCACACGGAACATTTAATGGTGAACCGCTGCGCGATTCACGCGTAGCGGTCTAATATGACTGGAGTAAATGATGCCCGAGATTCTTTCGGCTTCTCATCGTACCCCTGTTGTCGGCGCAATGCATGAAGCGTCGACGCAAGACGCGCTGCAGTCAAACCGTATCGCTGATTGTTTGACGGGGGCAGTCTCGGATTCGACGCACTATGTTGAAGTGCGCGGTCGTGGTACATCGGCCCGGCTTGCCGTGGCACCCTGGGGCGATTCGTCTGTCGGCACGGTGTCCGATCGGGCCGGTAGCTCGCTGAGCGTCGAGGATCGACAGCGCATAGCGCACGGTCTGGTGACCGAGCGGGTTCGTGAACTGATGGAGAACCGAAGCGCGGACGGTAGCGAGCGCGGTCGTTCCACGCCCGTGGCGCAAGAGCGCGCGTTGCACGGGGTTCATACGACATTCGAACTGAAAAGCCGGAGTGCGCAGCAAGCGCTTGCTGCGCTGATCGATGGCGACGCGAAGGTGCTGCAGTCCGTAGAATCGGCTGACGTCTCTCCCGCCGCGCGCCGACGATTGCAGAATATCGCGACGATGCTGGACGTCGCGCGGCGGTCCGGTGTGCAGGCACAAGAGTGTGACGCATTGGCGAAACAGGTCCGCGATCTCGTTTTGAGCAAGGGGCTGGGTAGCAATTCTCCTTTCGCCGGATACAACGGCAAAGGGAACGGCAGCACGCGGCTCTCGGAGATCGAGGACGAGGTTAGCAAGCTCGTGACGAAGGAAGCGTTCCAGAGGGAAGTCGGGCATGTGAGCGCACGCGTCGCAGCCGCTCAGGCCGATTACGTCGAAGCACGTCTGGGGGGGGCGCTTGACGGACCGCGACGGCAAGCGATCATCGATAACGGCGGCATCATATCGGAGCGCGCGAAAGCGGCGTTGCAGGCCCTCGTCCATAACTGGAACGAACACTCGGGGATGAACCGGGTATTTCTGCTCGAAATCCTGCTGGACGCGGAAAGGTTGCAGCGGGCGCTTGACGTGCCGGCGCGCGAGCCTGCCGCACATGGCGTTGCCGATGCCGACGGTGAGCGTGCGGGGCCGCAAACAGACGGGCGACACGGCGGCGTGCGCGCCGAGGAGGTGTCGCCGGGCGGCGTGCGCGCCGGGGAGGTGTCGCCGTATGGTCCGTACAACAAAATCGTGTTCTCGCCGACGATCACGGTGTCCTGTGGTGGTGCTTCGGAAGGCCCGCAGCATGTCGGCACGGCCGATGGCCTGGTGTCGCCGATGAAGCCCGGCGGGAATGACGATTCTCACGATGCGACATCGATCACCGCTACGCGGCAAGAGAATGAGTTCGAGGATCGCGACCAATGGTCCGAACCCGTGCGCGGCGATAGGAACGGTGACTCTGACCGGGACGATGACCGATCATATGATGGTGGATCGGTGTCCCGTATGAAGTGGGATCGGGAGTTCCGCACTTCCAGCGACGTTGGCACGCAAACGGATTTTGCGGATGTTCAGCGCCGGGAAGTCGGTACGCAGACTGAACCATTGAGCGGACCGAACGCTCATCCCGATGCGAACACGCTGGCCAAGCCTACCTTGGCCTCGCAGTTCACGTTCGCGCGCATCTTTAGCACCGTGCCCCACACGCACGGACCTGTTTTCAGTATGCCGTATCGTCCGCTCTTGCCCAGCTTCGCGGCTCCCCTGCCGCCTCGGACGGGCGTTGACCAGTACGACGGATTTGCGCTGAGACATAGCGGATCGTATCTGGAGTTGGCGGATCTGGATCCCGTTGTGACGACCCAGCGATTCTTACGTGAGAATCGATACAACGTCGCTGTGCCGAAGCCGTTCGAGTCTGCCTTCGATGGCCACGCGCGGCATAAGCCTGCCGGCGCGGAGGACGAGCGCTCGAAGAGTCCCGACGGCATGAGCGGGGCGAACGGGGCGCAAGGGAAGGAGGATTGGCAGCGTACACCGGCGTCCCCGCATGATGAAGGCGGGGCGGACAAGCGTGTCGGTCCGCATCCGGACGATAACACGCCGCCTATCGTCAACAAGCAAGACAGCCGCGCCGTCTTGCGTCATTGGAAAGAGTTAGTTGGACCGGCGCCTTCGCTCGGCAGGGGCTTTGCGCACGAGCATACCGGCTCGTATCTGAACAAGAACCTTGGCAAAGTCGTCACGACCGAAGGGTATGGGCGAGTTGGAGGATAGGGAAATGAAGGGGGACGTAATGGGCGGTACGAATGCGATTGCGCACGGAACGGATGTCGGTTGCGTGCCGAATGAGGTTCGGAGCTTCCTCGCAGATTACTTTTCGTTTAGGGAGCCTCTGCAGGACGACCTGAAACTCATCGACGACATCGGAGCCGATTCGCTGGACATTCTGCAGGTCGCGGTTACGTTGCAGGACATGTACGGCATTCATATCGACGCCGATGCATTGCCAAGCATGTTGACGGTAGGCGGCACATGCGACCTGGTACAGCAGTTGATCGACGAACGACGGCAGACCGGTCGGATACTGCATTCGTGAAATCGCTTTGCGCAAGCGGTGTAAGCCTCGATGGGCAAGCGTTTCGATACACCGCAGGTCGAAGCCGGGGGGAGCCGGCCTACATGCCTATAACTGGAGAATGGTAGAGGTGTTCAATCATACGATCGCAAAATTGTTGTTGGAATTTGCTCGATTGACGGTCAATGATCGGAAAGATTTTCTGAATGAAGTCAATCTTTATCTCGTGTCGTCCGCTCAGGCTCAAAGAAAGAGAGCGAAAGTGTGGAATGGTGGAGTGCGTGGCCAGGTCGCGAGAGAACTCGCGGCTGTGAGATCGAAACGCGCCGAACGATGAAGCCATAGCGGCTCGGCGGTTCGGATCTAGTCGGGGCCTGTAGCTCAGCGGTGAGAGCAGTCGACTCATAATCGATGGGTCGCGGGTTCGAATCCCGCCGGGCCCACCATTCGACACGCATCTTTATCGCACATCACCATTTGTCGCTTGCCGCGCAGCATGCACCGGGGCGCAGGAAAAGCCGCGTTGCGCATTCATATTTCGTTGATTTTGAAAAATCGTATCGCCGGTCGTTTGTGTTGCAGCGATTCAGCCGGCAGATGACGCCAAATCGACCTCATTTGCGATAATAGTCTCCACCGGCAGAGGATCGGGATCTGCGGTCGGAAAGAGCGTCCGGAATGAGCGATTTTTGCATTGACTCGATCTGGCCCGTCCGTCAGCATGCGTGAACCGTTTTCGCGATGGGGCATATTGGAATTACGACTGGAGACTATCGATATTGCATCACGTTCGCGATGGAGGGAGGTGGCGGCTGATGCTGGCCGCTTATATATGCGGTTCGTTCCGAACGTTGCGTCGGGGCAGCTGCTATTTTATTTATTTTATAGATATGCGATATGAAAAAAATAATTCTTTCTGCGCTCTTGCTCGGTAGCGGTGCGGCTGCGTTGGCTTACGAAGTGGAGTGTGGCGGCAAGATCGCGTGCGGCTACCCGTCGTATGATCAAAACGCAAATGTGACCATTCTTCATCCGGGAATGGCTTTCAAGGAGGCTTCCGGATATCCGGTCAATCCGAAGGTCGGTGCGCGGGATTTCATTCTTCAGGGAAAGCTCAAGCATATCGATACTTACCTGAACGAGCGGTCGTCGTATAAGGTGATAGGGCAGACGCTCGAGGATGATGGCAAGTGGCACGACGAGGGTTCGCGGCCGCTAAGCGTCGTGATATCGAATCAAGGCACCGACGCGACTCAAATCGTCGGTGAGTATATTCGCGATCGTGTTCTCGACGCGCTAACGGGCGGCAATGTTCAGCTTGTGCAAGGTAAGCTCGATGAAATTGCAAAAAGCATGGGGCTGTCGCTGCCGAGCGAGAGTCTTCAGCAAATGGCGAGCGCGATTGATAACAAGGGGAAGTCCGAGTCATTCAACTACCTGGTTAACTACTTTATGCGCCTGAAGAACGGAGCGAATGCGGCAGGTGGCCATATGGTGATGGCCAATAAGCCGCTGATCGTCACGTTGACGACCTATCCCGCACCGAAGACCAACGCACGCGCCGTTTGTAGCCTCGGAAGCGCGACGGTTACAGTGGACAAGGTACGTGCAACCGTCGACAACTTCTTCAAAAACAAGGGCTGCGATTGATTCGCCGGGGATTTCCGCTTGATGTGCATTGCCGCCTTGCGTTCGTTCCGATTCAATGACATATGAGTCGCAAGACGAGCGATGCTTCGCAGGGGCCGAGTCGACACGTGTGTCGGCTCGGAACGTTCGCGACGGGAACGCCGGACGGGCGTGGCGCGCGCGATTACGATTGCAGCGTTCGTCTGGACTGCCATAATTGCTGCCGCCCGGCGCGTGCTATGGAGGCTCCGATACCGTACGCCCGCGCGCGTCGACGGGTCGGCTCACTCCGTGGCCGATGGCGAGAAACCTGCCGTCGCATCGAACGAAGCACGGGCGCACCGGCTCGTCGCTGAAACGAGCGTGTCCGATCAGGCCGACGAGGAAAGAACCTTGTTCGTCGCTTCGATCGGTCACGAAATCCGCACGCCGCTCAACGCGATCGTCGGTCATCTGGAGCTTGCGTTGCGGGGCGCTCGTGGCGATCGCGCGCAGCTCGATCGCCTGAACGTGATCAACGATGCCGCGAACGACTTGCTGGCGACGCTCGACGGCATGCTCGAGCTCTCGAGAATCGAGGCCGGCGAAATGTCATTGCGGGACGATCCGTTCGACGTGGTCGACGTTTATGAACGTGCGCTTGCCATCTTCTCGCCCCTCGCGCGAAGGAAAGGCATCGCATTTCACGGACACTTCGATCTGCAACTGAACGCGCGCGCGCTGGGCGATGCCGGCCGCCTGGGGCAGATCGTCGACAACCTGGTGAGCAACGCGCTGAAGTTTACGGCGCAGGGAAAAGTGACGCTGGGGTTGCGGGGCGAGCCGGCGATATGTGACGACGGGAAGGACATGACGACGCTGATCGTCACCGTCGAGGATACCGGTATCGGCATTCCCGCATCGGGCATCGACCGGCTTTTTCAACCGTTCGCCCGGATCTCGCACGCGTCGGACGATCGATGCGCCGGCACGGGGCTGGGACTCGCGCTATGCCGGCGTCTCGTTACGCTGATGGGAGGGTCGATCGACGTCGACAGCACGCCCGGACAAGGCAGCCGGTTCGTGGTCCGGGTTCCATTGCGTGACAGCCGGCCGGTATGGCCTCTGCCGCGCTTCGATGGCGAGCCGGTCGTTGTCGTGTCGCCGATGGCGGAATGGCGCGATTGCATCGAGCGCCATCTCGGCGCGTGGAATTTATGCGTCAGCCCGTTCGATTCACCCGCTGAGGTCTCGTCCGTGCTGCTCGACCGCAATCCGATCGTGATCGTCCACGGCGGAAAAAAAAACTGGCCGCAGGCGCACGAAGGCCGGTTGCTCGATGCGGCGCGCCATACGTTGCGTTGCGTCGAAAACGGGCCGATGGAGCCGCAGCGGGTCGGCAGGTGCACGGAGCTCGCGTGCTGCTCGCTACGCGGCGTGGCGGACACGCTGTCATGCGTTGTGGCCTGCGGCGAAATTCCGCACGCGCACAGCGAACCGGCCGTATCCGGTTCGCGTGCCGGTATCGACCGGCCTTTGTCGATACTGGTCGTCGACGACAATCCCGTCAATTGCTACCTGCTCGAGCAGCAATTGCATACGCTCGGATGCAGAGTCGCCACGGCGCGCGGCGGCCGAGCAGTGCTGAAGATGTTCGACGGGGGCTCGTTCGACGCCGTCCTCACCGATGTCTGCATGCCGGGTATGAGCGGCCCCGAGCTTGCACGTGCGTTGCGCGCGAAATCGGTCGACGTGCCGATTTACGCGCTGACTGCGAGACCGTTCGAGGCAGAGAACCGGCGCTGCGTCGAGGCCGGTATCGACAAGGTCGTCACGAAACCGCTGTCGCTCGACAGGCTCTACGAAGAACTCGAAGACCTGGCGTGCAACGTCGGCGCGGCGCTTGTCCGCCCGACCCGGGCTGCAGATGGCGCGAGCGCTCGTGCACCGGTACATCTTCGCAACATATTGCTCGAGTCCACCGGCGTGTCGTTTGCAAAACTGAGAGCCGCGTGCCGCCATCGCAATCGCGAAGCCGCGCTTGCCGAGCTGCATGCGCTCAAGGGGTGCTTCGGACTGCTTCCGGCCCCGGCGCTTAGACGGCAACTCGCGTGCATCGAGGCGGACGTGGCCGCCCGCGGTATCGAGGCGCTCGACCATTTGCTCGATCCTTTCGAGGCGGCGTATTGGGAAATCGCGAAATCGATATGACGCCGTGGCGGAGCGTGCGCGGTGATCGGGATTTTGTTTTTTGTATCGAAGTCACGGCTAATATCGACATCGGTTTTTTTATGGGGTAGTCATGTCGTCATTTATGATCTTCTCGGCGGAGAATCTCAAGCGGGCAAATGTACGCGGAATTGAAAAGGAATTCGTGGAATCCCGCCCCGAGTTGTCTCGCAACATTGATAGTGCGCGGAAATGTGCGGTGCAGTATGAGCGATTTTTGGGAGCGAGGGCGGATCGAATCCAACGAGAAGTTCGATCCCTCGCAGAAAGCAGGAGAAATGGCGGAAACTTTTCGCCGAGGCGACATGACCTGGCTGCCTACGTTTTCGCACGTCAGATCGTCAATCGACCCATTAACCACCGTCTTCCCTTGCTGATTGACGCCACCGACACGGTTGAAGATGTCCGTAAAATCATGAAGTACGGAGCGGACAATGCGGGATCCGGTAATGTCCATATTCTGGAAGCGAGCCGGCGCATTCGATACGCAAGGGAATACTTCGAAAAGCATAAGCCGGGAACGGCGTTTGAAGCGGCGGCGGCCATGAAGATCGAAGCCGGAAACTGTCAGGAACAGGCCTACGCATGCGTCGCACTTCACGGAAAGAAGCTGGACAGCGACGGTTCGATATCTGTTGTGTCGAGCACGACCGCCGATCACATGTGGGTCGAGGCGAGAAGCGGTCGATTCGGCGCGTCGATCGTCATGGATCCGTGGTGTAAAGGGCCCGCCGTCATGGCCACGGATATCGCAGCGTCTTTTCCCCGGCGACAGAATGTTGAAATTTCGAACAGGATGGGGCAGGCCGATGCGTTGAAATTCTCGAATAAAGTAGAAGAGATTTTCGGAAGCAAGCATGCTCTCAAGAAGTTTGAAAAGGGGCTTGTGAAAACAAAAGCGCCACGGATGGTCGTGTCCGGGCCGAATTTTCATGCTCCGTCGGTGTTGGGCGAACCGATCAAGGCGGCGGTCAAGGAAAAACTGCTGAACGGGAGCTCTGGCAACGATTCATCGACACCGGCGATCGAGAAGTCGAAAGAATCGGTCCAGGGTCCTCCGTCTAACTCCAGGAAATTTTTCATGGAAATTGGCGCGGTACACGCGGCCCGCGAACTGGGGGCAACTATTCGACGGGCCGTCGATGCGTCGCCTTGGGTGATCGAAGCACTGAAACGTCTGATCAGCTAGTGTCCCGTTCCGCTGATTCGCGAACAAAGTCGGTGTAGCTTTTCGAGGATGGAATCGGCAGACGCGGTCCAGA
>NZ_CABVPR010000015.1 GCF_902499135.1 Burkholderia dolosa | reverse complement strand
GTCCGCGCGCGGTCGGACGACACGCGCAGGCCGGCGTTGCGCAGCACGTCGAGCGCAGCGGCCGCACCGCCGCGCGCGGAAGCACGCGCGGGAGACTCGGGCGGCGCGGCACGAGACGCGGACTCGACCGGCGCGGCCGGTTCGTCGTTGCGCTGCGCCGCAACGGGCGGCAACGGTTCGTTGCGTGCGATCGCCGGCGCATCGTCAGCCGTCGCCGCTTGCGGTGCGGCGCTCGCCTTCGGCTGCGGCGCCGCTTTGGGTTCGGCCTGCGGGGTTGCCGGCGTCTGCTCGCCGAACGCGGACTCGGATGCCGGCGCGGCGACCGGCTCCGCGGAAGACCGGGCCGTTTCGTCGCCGGACTGTGCGGACATCGGGCGAGCGTCGGGCGCGGCGACCGGCGCGCGCACCGGCTCGGCACGCGCAGCGGAGGCCGGCTTCGCCGCTGCAATCGACGGCGCAGCCGATCCGGCAGCCGCACGGGGCGCCGGCACGGCACGCGGCACCGAAGGCTGACCGCCCGCCCCGCCGCCGACCGCGACGGCAGGCTCGAACGCGAGCATCCGCAGCAGCGTCATCGTGAAACCCGCATATTCGTCCGGTGCGAGCCCGAGTTCCGCCCGCCCGACCGTTGCAATCTGATAGAACAACTGCACCTGTTCGGGGCTCAGCGTATCCGCGAAGCGACGCAGGTCGGCCGCTTCCGGCCATTCGTCGAGCACCGAACCGGGTGCGAACTGCGCCCACGCGATCCGGTGCAGCAGGCTGGCGAGATCCTGCAATGCGGTGGAGAACGACAGGCTGCGCAGCGACATCTCGTCGGCGATCGCGAGGATCTCCGGGCCGCTGCCGGCGGCGAGCGCGTCGAGCAGGCGCACCATATAAGTCTGGTCGAGCGCGCCGAGCATGCCCGACACCGCCGACTCCGTCACCTCGTTCGCCGAATACGCGATCGCCTGGTCGGTGAGCGACAACGCATCGCGCATGCTGCCCTGCGCGGCGCGCGCGAGCAGACGCAGCGCCTGCGGCTCGAACGCGATCCGCTCTTCGCCGAGGATCCGCTCGAGATGCGACACGATGTGCCCGGCCGGCATCTGCTTCAGATTGAACTGCAGGCAGCGCGACAGCACGGTGACGGGGATTTTCTGCGGATCGGTCGTCGCAAGGATGAACTTGACGTGCGGCGGCGGCTCCTCGAGCGTCTTGAGCATCGCGTTGAACGCGTGGTTCGTCAGCATGTGCACTTCGTCGATCATGTAGACCTTGAAGCGCGCATCGACCGGCGCGTACACCGCGCGCTCGAGCAGTGCGGCCATTTCGTCGACGCCGCGGTTGCTCGCCGCGTCCATCTCGACATAGTCGACGAACCGGCCTTCGTCGATCTCCCGACACGCGCGGCATACGCCGCACGGTTGCGACGTCACGCCGGTTTCACAGTTGAGCGCCTTCGCGAAGATCCGCGACAGCGTCGTCTTGCCGACACCGCGGGTGCCGGTAAACAGATACGCGTGGTGAAGACGCCCGCCGTCGAGCGCGTGCGTGAGCGCCCTGACGACGTGCTCCTGGCCGACGAGCGAAGCGAAATCCTTCGGACGCCACTTGCGTGCGAGAACTTGATAGGTCATCGGGAAATTGTATCAGTAACCCCGCGTCGCGCCGACACGCGGCACGATAAGCAAGATCGACGGAATGGAGGAAAACGGAGCGGCACGCAGAAACAAAAAACGCCCAACGAACGGGGCGAGAAGGAAGGTGACGAGCCCGACCCTCGGCACTGGCGGAAAACGGCTGTGGCTGCTTCGTTCCCGACCTGACCAGGTTCACCGGCCCACCATGCGAGGAGGCCCGTCACGTCGCATTCTATCACCGCTTCAGGTTCAATGCGAACGTTTGTTCGCGCCCGAGCGCCGGACCGCGAATCGCCGCGCATCAGCCCGCTTGCCGGCGAGAGCGAAACGCTCTTGTATTTCGCGACGAGACCACCATGTTCGACGCACAACGGTCGAACGTCGCGCCGTACCCCTACTCGCGAAGCGGCTACTATCGGCGCCCGCAGCAGATAGCAATTTAAGCTAATATGACGCCCGAACGACCCGCGAGCCGCGGCATGCAGCGCTCACGCCCTTTCTTTCCGGAGAGCGGAGCTACCTGCCGCAGCGACCGACAGCCCTCGGGCGGCCGGCCGCTGCAACGCGCGAAGCAGGCAGTCCCCGAACCGTAAGAGGTATTGACCCAATGAGCGAACAGATCAAACACATCAGCGACGCATCGTTCGAACAGGACGTCGTCAAGTCCGACAAGCCTGTGCTCGTCGATTTCTGGGCCGAATGGTGCGGTCCGTGCAAGATGATCGCCCCGATCCTCGACGAAGTCGCGAAAGACTACGGCGACAAGCTGCAAATCGCGAAGATCAACGTCGACGACAACCAGGCGACGCCCGCGAAGTTCGGCGTGCGCGGCATCCCGACGCTGATCCTGTTCAAGAACGGCGCGGCTGCCGCGCAGAAAGTCGGCGCGCTGTCGAAGTCGCAGCTGACCGCATTCCTGGATAGCCACCTGTAATACCGGCCGTTCCGCGGACGTGTTGTCAACCGGCAACACGTCCACCGCCAAGCCGTCGATCGGCCGCTCAAGCGCGAATCGGCGTATGCTAGAATCAAAAAACGTCTGAAAGACGCAGTTAAGTCTCTGAGCGCTTCCGCTCGCCCTCCTCCCTTATTTCTTTCGTCGCATCTCCTCCCTGGCGGGTTCTCCGTATGCATTTATCCGAGCTCAAGTCTCTGCACGTGTCCGAACTGATCGAAATGGCCAACGGCCTCGAGATCGAAAACGCGAACCGCCTGCGCAAGCAGGAGCTGATGTTCGCCATTCTCAAAAAGCGCGCCAAGACGGGAGAAACGATCTTCGGCGACGGTACGCTCGAAGTGCTGCCGGACGGCTTCGGCTTCCTGCGCTCGCCGGAAATGTCGTACCTCGCGAGCACCGACGACATCTATATCAGCCCGTCGCAGATCCGCCGCTTCAACCTGCACACCGGCGACACGATCGAAGGCGAAGTCCGTACGCCGAAGGACGGCGAGCGCTACTTCGCGCTCGTGAAGGTCGACAAAGTCAACGGGCAGCCGCCCGAGGCCTCGAAACACAAGATCATGTTCGAGAACCTCACGCCGCTGCACCCGAACAAGCCGCTGTCGCTCGAGCGCGAAATGCGCGGCGAAGAGAACGTCACGGGCCGCATCATCGACATGATCGCGCCGATCGGCAAGGGCCAGCGCGGCCTGCTCGTCGCATCGCCGAAGTCGGGCAAGACCGTGATGCTCCAGCACATCGCGCACGCGATCAAGCAGAACCATCCGGACGTGATCCTGTTCGTGCTGCTGATCGACGAGCGTCCTGAAGAAGTGACCGAAATGCAGCGCTCGGTCGCCGGCGAAGTGATCGCGTCGACGTTCGACGAACCGGCCACGCGCCACGTGCAGGTTGCCGAAATGGTCATCGAGAAGGCCAAGCGCCTCGTCGAAATGAAGCACGACGTCGTGATCCTGCTCGACTCGATCACGCGTCTCGCACGTGCGTACAACACGGTGATTCCGGCGTCGGGCAAGGTGCTGACCGGCGGTGTCGACGCGAATGCGCTGCAGCGCCCGAAGCGCTTCTTCGGCGCGGCGCGCAACATCGAGGAAGGCGGCTCGCTGACGATCATCGGCACCGCGCTGATCGAAACCGGCAGCCGCATGGACGACGTGATCTACGAAGAGTTCAAGGGCACCGGCAACATGGAAGTGCACCTCGAGCGCCGCCTCGCGGAAAAGCGCGTGTATCCGTCGATCAACCTGAACAAGTCCGGCACGCGTCGCGAGGAAATGCTGATCAAGCCGGACATCCTTCAGAAGATCTGGGTGCTGCGCAAGTTCATCCACGACATGGACGAAGTCGAGGCGATGGAATTCCTGCTCGACAAGATCCGCCAGACGAAGAGCAACTCCGAGTTCTTCGACCTGATGCGCCGCGGCGGCTGATCGTCGTCGCTCCGCACCGAAAAACGGCCGCCCGTACATCGCACCGGCGGCCGTTTTTCGGCGCCAACCTGTACGTGAACGTACAGGTTGATCTACAATCGCCGCATCGCCCTTCTTCGCCGAAACTTCGCCATGCCGAATCCGCCGTCCCCCGAGCTGCTGACCGTCAGCGACGCCGCATCGCGGCTCGGCGTCACGCCGCGCACGCTGAAGTACTACGAGGAGCGCGGACTCGTCACGCCGTCGCGCAGCGAAGGCCGCTATCGGCTGTACGACGAGGCCGACCTCGAGCGCTTTTCGCGCATCCTGCGGCTGCGCGCGCTCGGCTTCTCGCTGCACGGAATCGTCGAGATGCTGAAGCGTCCGCTCGAACAAACGGGCGACGGCCGGCGCCGCTACTCGAACGCATCGTTGCGCGAGATCCGCGCGGGCCTCGCCGGACGCATCGATACGCTCGATCGGCGAATCGCGGCCGTCGAGCGCGAACTGAAGGAAGCCGTCGCGCTGCGCAAGGAACTGCAGCACGACCTCGACTACATCGAGCGACGCCTGGCCGGCGAAAGCGCCGACACGCTGATCGCGCAGCGGCGCGCCGAAGCCCGCAAGCCGCGTACGCGCAAGGTCAGCGAATGAACGCGGTGCGCGACCGTTCGCCGTTATGGAGCCGCGCGAACCTGCGCGCGGATCTGTTTCCGTGGGCACTCGCGCTCGTCACCGGCATCGACTATTTCGACAACGCGATCTTCTCGTTCTTCGCGAGCTACATTGCGGGCGGCATCAACGCATCGCCCGACGAGCTCGTATGGTCGTCGAGCGCGTATGCGGTCGCGGCCGTGCTCGGCATCCTGCAGCAGCAATGGTGGGTCGACCGGCTCGGCCATCGCCGCTACGTCGCGGGCTGCATGCTGATGTTCTCGGTCGGCGCGGTCGCGGCCGCGCTCGCCGACACGTCGCTGCAGCTCGCGTTCGCACGCGGCTTCCAGGGCTATTTCATCGGTCCGATGATGGGCGCGTGCCGGATCCTGATCCAGATCAGCTTCAAGCCGCAGCAACGGCCGCCCGCGATACGGGCATTCCTGATCATGATCCTGCTCGGCAGCGCGCTCGCGCCGATCGCCGGCGGGCTGCTGGTCGCGTATTCGACGTGGCGCGCGCTGTTCGCGTGCACGGCGCCCGCCGGCCTCGCGCTCGCGATGCTCGCGTTCGTCACGCTGCCCGATTCCGGCAGGACGACCGACGACGAACGCGGCTCCGGACACTTCTGGCCGTACGTGTTGTTCGCGCTCGCGCAAGGCGCACTGCAGATCGTGCTGCAGCAGGTCCACTATCAGCTGTACAGCGGCTCGCCGATGCTGATCGCGCTGACGATCGCCGGCGTCGTCGCGCTCGCCTGGTTCGCGTATCACCAGTGGCACCATCCGACGCCGCTCGTGCGGCTCCACGCGTTGCGCGAGCGCACGTTCCGGATCGGGCTGCTGCTCTACATGTTCTATTACTACGAGTCGACCGGTTTCAGCTATCTGACCGCCCGCTTGCTCGAAGGCGGGCTCGGCTATCCGGTCGAGAACGCCGGGCGCCTCGTCGGCACGATGTCGCTGATTTCCGGCACCGCGCTGTTCGCGTATCTGCGCTATGCGAAGCGCGTCGCGCACAAGAAGTGGTTCGTCGTGCCGGGCTTTGCGATCGCGGCTGCGGCCGCACTGTGGATGACGCGCATGACGCCGCAGGTCGGCGAGGCCGCGCTCGTCGTTCCGCTGCTGCTGCGCGGGCTGCTGCTGTTGTTCATCGTGCTGCCGGTCGCGAACCTGACGTTCCGGATCTTCGCGATCGACGAATACACGCACGGCTACCGGCTGAAGAACATCGTGCGGCAACTGACGATCTCGTTCGCGACGTCGTCGGTGATCATCGTCGAGCAGCATCGGCTCGCCGTGCACCGGACGCGGCTCGTCGAACGCGCGAACGTGTTCGATCCGCTGTTCGGGCAGACCGTCGACGCGCTCGCGCACGGCTACGCCGCGGCCGGCCATGCGCCGAACGAAGCGCACGCGCTCGCGATCGCGTCGATCGCGCGCATGGTCGCGCAGCAGGCGTCGTTTCTCACGTCGCTGGACGGCTTCGCGTTCCTCGCGGGCGTCGCGCTGGTCGGCGGCCTGTTCGCGGCATGGCAAAAAGAGATCGATTGAGTTAAAAGACAGGCTTTGCATTTCGGTCCGCCGCCTTCATGCTTTCGAAACTGACCCGCTGGCTCGACGAGCGCCGCCGCGACCGCGCGCTGCGCAGCCACCCGATCCCCGACGCGCTGTGGCGCGATACGCTCGAGCGGCTGCCGTTCCTCGACGTGCTGTCGCCCGGCGATCTGGGCCGGCTGCGCGAGCTGACGAGCCTGTTCATCGCGAAGAAATCCTTCTCGACCGCGCACGGGCTCGAGCTGACCGACGCGATGATCGTCGCGATCGCCGTGCAGGCGTGCCTGCCCGTGCTGAATCTCGACCTGTCGCTGTACGACGGCTGGGTCGGCGTCGTCGTGTATCCGGGCGAATTCGTGATCCGCAAGACCGTGCAGGACGAGGACGGCGTCGTGCACGAAGTCGAACAGGACGCGAGCGGCGAAGCGTGGGAAGGCGGTCCGGTGATCCTGTCCTGGGAAGACGCGCAGATGACCGACGGCCACGATGCGTACAACGTCGTGATCCACGAGTTCGCGCACAAGATCGACATGGTGAACGGCGCGGCCGACGGGTATCCGCCCCTTTTTCGCCGCTGGCATGCGCCGCACCTCGATGCGCAGGCGTGGGCCGACGTGTTCGAACACGCGTACGACCAGTTCTGCGCGCGCGTCGATGCGGTGCCGGACCGCGCGTGGGCGCGCTTCGAACGCGAATCGCTGATCGACCCGTACGCGGCCGATCATCCGTCCGAGTTCTTCGCCGTGTGCAGCGAGGCGCTGTTCGTGCGGCCGCGCGCGTTCGAGTCCGAATTTCCGGAGCTGTACCGGCTGCTCGCGCGCTATTACCGGCAGGATCCGGCCGGCACCGGCGCCCTCGACGCGCGCTGAAAATTATTCGTCAACCGTCTGATTTTCTGGCATAATCGCCGTTTTTCGACCTTAGGCAAGTGGCTCGCGCCGGGCTTGACGGCGGCCGAGGCGTGCAAACCGGCACGATTCGGCACGGCAAGCGGCGGGTTGGCTACCGCTCTCACCAAGGAAAATCATGAAACCTGGCATTCATCCGGACTACCGCGAAGTCGTCTTCCAAGACATGTCGAACGGCTTCAAGTTCATCACGCGCTCGACGATCCAGACGCGCGAAACCATCGACCTCGACGGCAAGACGTACCCGCTCGCGAAGATCGAAGTGTCGTCTGAATCGCACTCGTTCTACACGGGTCAGCAAAAGATCATGGACACGGCCGGCCGTGTCGAGAAGTTCAAGAACAAGTTCGGCGCACGCGCCAGCGGCAAGGTCGCGAAGTAAGCTTCGCGACGCATCCGGTGGTTGCAACGCACCGGCACCGCACCAAAGGGCAGCCCAGGCTGCCCTTTTTCGTCTCTGCACGCACCGCAAGCCGTCTGCCGGCACCCGGTCGATCGTCTGACGCGCAACGGCCGGCGCGTCTACAATGCCGGATGCTCGAAACCGGCTCGGCCGCCCGCGCGGCGCGCCGCCTGCCCATAACAAATCGCTCATCTGCATGAAGCCTGTCGTTCGTCTGACCGCCTCCGCCACGCGCGCGCTGCCGCGCTGGCTGCTGCTCACGCTCTGCCTCGTCTACGCGGCGTTCGGCCTGTTCGGCCGCGATCCGTGGAAGAACGAGGACGCGGCCGGCTTCGGCGTGATGTGGACGATGGCGACGGGCGGCTGGCACGACTGGCTGCTGCCGAATCTCGTCGGCAAGTTCATCACGACCGACGGGCCGCTCGGCTACTGGCTCGGCGCGCTCGCGATCCGCGGTCTCGGCCCGTGGGTGGATGCGAGCAACGCGTCGCGCGTCGACACCGGCGTGCTGTTCTGCGTCGCGTGCGCATTCGTCTGGTACGCGGCCTACCTGCTCGGCCGGCGCGCGGAAGTGCAGCCGTTCAAATACGCGTTCGGCGGCGAGCCCGAGCCGCGCGACTACGGCCGCACGCTCGCCGACGGCGCGCTGCTGATCCTCGTCGCGTGCTTCGGCCTCGCCGAGCGCGGCCACGAGACGACGCCGCAGCTCGCGCAGTTCGCATGGATCGCGATGCTCGTGTACGGGATCGTGCGCGGCATCGACAAGCCAATGCAAGGCGCGCTGTGGTGGGGCGCCGCGATCGGCCTCGTCGCGCTGTCCGGCAACCCGGTGCTCGTCGTCGCGCTGCTCGCCGGCACGGCCGCGCTGTGGCTCGTCACGCCGGAGATGCGCAATCTTCGGCTGCCGCTCGTCGGCGTGCCGCTCGCGGCCGCGATCTTCGCGCTGTGGCCGCTCGCCGCGTTCGTCGCGGCGCCCGACGACGCCGCGTGGTTCTTCAACCAGTGGATCCACGGCAGCCTGATGCGCTTCTCCGGGCCGCCGACCGCCGTGCTCGCCTATGCGGCGAAGAACCTGCCGCTCTTCACGTGGCCCGCGTGGCCGCTCGCGATCTGGGCGTGGTGGAGCTGGGCCGGCATGCGCCGCCGCGCGCACGTCGCGATTCCGCTGTCGGTGATCGTGCCGCTCGTCGCGCTGGTGATCCTGCAGAACCAGCAGTCGAACCGCATGTACATGCTGCTGCTGCCGCCGCTCGCGGTGCTCGCGACGTTCGCGCTGCCGACGCTCAAGCGCGGCGCGATCAACGCGATCGACTGGTTTGCGGTATTGAGCTTCACGATCCTCGGCACGTTCGTGTGGCTCGTGTGGCTCGCGTCGCTCACCGGCTTCCCGCATCCGCTCGCGCGCAACCTCGCGCGCCTGCTGCCCGGCTACGAGCCGCATTTCAAGATCCTGTCGTTCGTCTGCGCGGTGATCGTCACCGTGTGCTGGTGTCTGCTCGTGCGCTGGCGGGTGTCGCGGCAGCCGAAGGTGCTGTGGCGCAGCGTCGTGCTGTCGGGCGCCGGCACGACGCTGATGTGGGTGCTGCTGATGACGCTGTGGCTGCCGATCGTCAACTACGGCCGGACCTACCGCGACGTCGCGCAGCAGATCGCCGCGCATCTGCCGGCCGACTACGAATGCATCTCGCCGGTACGGCTCGGCGATGCGCAGATCGCGACGTTCGCGTACTTCGGCGACATGCACTTCGACTTCTCCGGCGACTGCGACGTGATCCTGCGTCAGGACCGCGCCGATTTCGGCGAGCCGAGCGCGATGTCGCAATACGTGTGGCGTCTCGTGTGGGAAGGCCGCCGCGTCGCCGACCGCGACGAGCGCTTCCGGCTGTACGAGCGCATCGAGCGTCCGAAGGCGCCGGTCAAGCGGCCCGCGCCGCGCCGCCGGACGGCCGGATGACGATGTTCGCCGACATCCGCCGGATCGTCGGGCTCGCGTGGCCGGTGCTGGTCGGCCAGCTCGCGATCATTGCATTCGGCGTGATCGACACCGCGATGGTCGGCCGCTATTCGGCAACCGATCTCGCCGCACTCGGGCTCGGCTCGTCGATCTACGTGTCGGTCTATATCGGGATGACGGGCATCCTGTCCGCGCTGCAGCCGATCGCCGGACAGCTGTACGGCGGGCGGCGCTATGCGGAAATCGGCGAGGAAGTCCGCCAGGCGCTGTGGCTCGCGGTGCTGCTGTCGGTGCCCGGCTTCCTGCTGCTGCATTTTCCGGAACCGCTGCTGCGCGTCGCGCACACGCCGCCGACGCTGCACGACCGCACGGTCGACTATCTGCGCATCCTGTCGTACGGGCTGCCCGCGAGCCTCGTGTTCCGCATCTACAACGCGCTGACCAACGCGGCCGGCAAGCCGCGGCTCGCGATGATCCTGCAGATCGGCGCGCTGCTGCTCAAGTTTCCGCTGAACGTGTGGTTCATCTTCGGCGGCGTCGGCGTGCCGGCGCTCGGCGGCCCCGGCTGCGGGCTCGCGAGCACGCTGATCAACTGGGCGCTCGCGCTGATCGGCTTCGCGCTGATCGCGAAGCTCGACGTGTTCGCGCCGCTCGCGATCTTCTCGCGCTTCTGCTGGCCCGTGTGGGCGCGCCAGAAGGCGCTGCTGAAGCTCGGCGTGCCGATGGGGCTGTCGTATCTGATCGAAGTCACGTCGTACACGTGCATGGCACTCTTCATCGCGCAGTTCGGCACGACGACGCTCGCCGGTCACCAGATCGCCGGCAACATCGGCGCCGTGCTGTACATGACGCCGCTGTCGCTCGGCGTGGCCGCATCGACGCTCGTCGCCCGCGCGCTCGGCGCCGGGCATCCCGACGAGGCGCGGCTGCTCGGCCGCCACGGCGTGATGCTCGCGTGCGCGATCGCCGCCGCGTACGGCGTGCTGGTGCTGACGCTGCGCCCGCTGATCGTCGGCGCGTATACGCCGAACCCGGCCGTCGTCGCGGCCGCGATGCCGCTCGTCGCGATCGTCACCTGCTATCACCTCTTCGACGCGCTGCAGATCACGTCCGCGTTCGTGCTGCGCGCGTACAAGGTCGCGGTCGTGCCGACCGTGATCTACGCGGTCGCGCTGTGGGGCGTCGGGCTCGGCGGCGGCTACGTGCTCGGCTTCGACGTCGGCGGCATCGCGCCCGCGGCGCTGACCGGCGCGCGCGGCTTCTGGTTCGCGAATACGGTCAGCCTGATGCTCGCCGGCGCGGGGCTCGCGCTGTACCTGCGCCGCGTGAGCCGCGCGCACCTGCCCGCCGCCGCGTAGCGCCCTGCCCGCTACGTCGCGCTCAGCACGTCGGCCGCGTGATACGACGAGCGCACGAGCGGCCCCGCGACCACTTCCGCAAAACCGAGCGCGAGCCCTTCGGCGCGCCATGCGTCGAACTCGGCCGGGCTCACGTAGCGCCGCACCGGCAGATGATGCGCGGACGGCGCGAGATACTGGCCGAGCGTCAGCACGTCGACGCCGTGCGCGCGCAGATCGCGCATCGTGTCGCGCACCTCGTCGTCGCGCTCGCCGAGGCCGAGCATCAGCCCCGATTTGGTCACGAGCGTCGGCCGCGCGCCCTTCGCGTGCGCGAGCAGCTCGAGCGAGCCGCGATAGTCGGCGCCCGGCCGCGCCGCGCGATACAGCGACGGCACCGTCTCGACGTTGTGGTTGAACACGTCCGGCCACGCAGCTGACAACGCGTCGAGCGCCCGCTCGACGCGGCCGCGGAAATCGGGCGTCAGCACCTCGACGCCGATGCCGGGCACGCTCGCGCGCACGGCCGCGATGCATGCGGCGAAATGCGCGGCGCCGCCGTCGCGCAGATCGTCGCGGTCGACCGACGTGATCACGACGTAGCGCAGCCCGAGCGCCGCGACCGCGTCCGCGAGCCGCGCCGGCTCGTCCGGATCGAGCGGATCGGGACGTCCGTGCGCGACGTCGCAGAACGGACAGCGGCGCGTGCACAGGCCGCCCATGATCATGAACGTCGCGGTGCGCTGCGCGAAGCATTCGCCGATGTTCGGGCACATCGCCTCCTCGCAGACCGAATGCAGCCGATGCGTGCGCAACACGGACGCCATGTCGGCGACCGCCGCGCTCATCATCGGCCGCGCGCGCAGCCACGGCGGCTTCGGCAGCGCCGCGCCGGCGGCCGGCTCGACGCGCACCGGAATGCGCGCGAGCTTGTCGCGGCTTCTCGCGCCCGGCTGGCCGAGTGCCGTGAGGCTGGGTCGTTCCGGCGCGGCGGTCATCGTCAGCCTCCGAGGAACGCGACGATCGCGCGATTCACGTCGGCGGCCGCTTCCATCTGCACCATGTGGCCGCTGCCGGCCATCACCTCGGTGCGCACGCCATCCGGCAGGCCGCGCGCATGCTGCACGGGAATCACCTGATCGCGCTCGCCCCAGATCACGAGCGTGCGCGGCGCGAGCGATGCGAGCCGGTCGCGGAACACGCGCCGCTGCGTCGCGCCGTCGAACGCCGCGTTCGCGATCTTCTCGAGCGCGACCTGCACGCCTTCGAGCCGCTTGTACTTGACCAGATCGTCGACGAGCTGCCGCGTGACGAGCGCGCTGTCCGCGAACAGCGCGCCGAGGTGCGGCTTCAGCGTATTGCGGCTGTTGCCGGCGACGAAGCCGTCGATGTAGTCGCGGTTGATCTCCGCGCCGAGCCCGGCGCTCGCGATCAGCGTCAGCGACGCGACCCGTTCGGGCGCACGCTCGGCCGCCGCCATCGCGACCGCGCCGCCCATCGAATGGCCGATCAGATGCGCGCGATCGACCTGCTGCACGTCGAGCAGCGCGAGCACCGCGTCGGCGAGCTCGTCGAGGCTGCCCGTGTCGACCGCCTTGCCCGACTCGCCGTGACCGGGCAGATCGAGCGCCCACACGGGCCGGTGCGCGGCAAGCTCCGCGTGATTGAACAGCCAGTTGTTCAGATCGCCGCCGAAGCCGTGGATCAGCACCGCCGGCGTGCCGCTGCCGTCGCCGAGCTTCAGGAAGCGCATCGTGCGGCCGCCGATCTGCGCCTTCTCCGGCTGCGGGCCGGCCGCTTCGTCGGACGCCGCGCTCGGCGTGAAATCGCGCTGAAACGCGGCGATTGCCGCGTCGATGTCGGCATCGTTCGTATCGGCGTCGGCCACGACGCCGAGCAGCGCGCCGACCGGCAGCGTATCGCCCTCCTGCGCGATCTGCCGGCGCAGCGTGCCGTCGAACGGACATTCGACGCCCGACGAGATCTTGTCGGTCTCGACGTCGAGCACCTCGTCGCCCTTCGTCACGCGCTCGCCCACCGCCTTCAGCCAGCCGTTGACCTGCCCCTGCTCCATCGACAGCCCCCACTTGGGCATCGTGATCATGTGAATCGACATCGTGTCAGCTCCTCGTCTTCAGTACCGCCTGCGCGATCGCGTCGGCAGACGGGATGTACAGGTCCTCGAGCACGCCTGCGAACGGCGCGGGCGTATGCGGCGCGGTCACGAGCTCGATCGGCGCCTTCAGCGAACGAAACGCGCGGTGCGCGACGAGCGCGGCGATGTCGGTCGCGATCGAGCAGCGCGGATTCGCTTCGTCGACGACCACCACGCGCCCGGTGCGCTCCGCGCTCTCGAGAATCGTTTCCTCGTCGAGCGGCGACGTCGTGCGCAGGTCGATCACGTCGACGTGGATGCCGTCCTTCGCGAGCTTCGCGGCCGCGTCCGTCGCGAGATGCACCATCCGCCCGTACGTGACGATCGTCGCGTCGCCGCCGTCGCGCACGACGTTCGCCTCGCCGAACGGGATCGCGTACGACTCCTCCGGCACGTCGCCTTCGCGCGTGTAGAGCAGCTTGTGTTCGAGGAAGATCACCGGATCGTTGTCGCGGATCGACTGGATCAGCAGCCCCTTCGCGTCGTACGGCGTCGACGGGCACACGACCTTCAGCCCCGGAATGTGCGTGAACAGCGACGTCAGCATCTGCGAATGCTGGGCCGCCGCGCGCAGCCCGGCGCCGTACATCGCGCGGATCACGACGGGCGTCACCGCCTTGCCACCGAACATGTAGCGGAATTTCGCGGCCTGGTTGAATATCTGGTCGAAGCACACGCCCATGAAGTCGACGAACATCAGCTCGGCAACGGGCCGCATCCCGCATGCGGCCGCGCCGACCGCCGCACCGATGTAGCCGCCTTCGGACAGCGGCGTGTCGAGCACGCGGCCCGGAAACTTGTGGAACAGCCCTTTCGTCACGCCGAGCACGCCGCCCCACGCGTCGTCCTCGCCCGGCGCACCGGCGCCGCCCGCATTGTCCTCGCCCATCACGATCACGCTGTCGTCGCGCGCCATCTCCTGCGCGAGCGCCTCGTTGATCGCCTGCGAATAAGTGATCTTCCTTGCCATGTCTGTCTCCTGGAATGTTCGGTTCGCCGTATCGGCCGCCAGCGCGTCACGCGGCGCTCACGGATACGACACGTAGACGTCGGTCAGCAGATCGGCCGCATCGGGCAGCGGCGCGGCCTTCGCCTGCGCGACCGAATCGTCGATCAGCGCCTTCACCTGCGCGTCGACCGCCCTCAGCTCGTCGGTCGTCAGCGCTTCGGCCCGCACGACGCGCGCCTCGAAATGCTTCAGGCAATCCTTCTCGTCGCGCAGCTTCTGCACTTCGCCCGGCGCGCGATAGGTCTGCGCGTCGCCTTCGAAGTGGCCGAAGTAGCGCGAGAACTTGACCTCGACGAGCGTCGGGCCGCCGCCGTTGCGCGCCCGCTCGACCGCCTCGCCGAGCGCTTCGTGCACCGCGAAGAAGTCGAAGCCGTCGACGATCACGCCGGGCATCCCGAAGCCGTTCGCGCGATCGGCGATGTTGTCGGTCGCGACCGACCAGCTCGACGACGTCGCTTCCGCGTAGCCGTTGTTCTCGGCGACGAAGATCGCGGGCAGCCGCCACACCGACGCGAGGTTCATCGATTCGAAGATCACACCCTGGTTCGACGCGCCGTCGCCGAAGAAGCACACGCCGACGCCGCCGGTCTTCCTGTGCTTCGCCGCGAGCGCCGCGCCGCACACGAGCGGGCCGCCGGCGCCGACGATCCCGTTCGCGCCGAGCATTCCCATCGACAGGTCGGCGATGTGCATCGAGCCGCCCTTGCCGTGGCAGACGCCGGTCTTTTTCCCGTAGATCTCGGCCATCATCCCGCGCACGTCGACGCCCTTCGCGATGCAGTGGCCGTGGCCGCGGTGCGTCGTCGCGACGTAGTCGGCGACGCCCAGGTGCATCATCGTGCCGACCGCGGACGCCTCCTCGCCCGCATACAGGTGAACGAAGCCGGGTATCTCGCCGGTCGCGAACTCGACGTGCAGGCGCTCCTCGAATTCGCGGATCGTGCGCATCAGCCGATACGCGTCCAGCAGCTTGTCCCTGCTGAGCTGTGTCGAAACGGACATGTGTGTCTCCTGAGTAGTGTCTGACTGCGAATGCCGCCGCGGCCGCGCCGCAGCGACGGATTGCACGGTGCGGCCGGTGCGTCGCCGGCCGCGGCCGTCAGTGGAACGTGAAGCCGCCGTCGACGTTCACGGCCTGGCCCGTCACGTTGTCCATCGTCGCGAAGAACAGCGCGAGCCGGCCCATGTCCTCCGGCGTCTGCGCGCGGCCCTGCGGAATCAGCGTCAGCTGATGCCGCTGCCACGACGCGTCGATCGACTCGCCGTCCGCCTTCCATTCGTCCGACAGCCGGTCCCACATGTACGTGCGCACGATGCCCGGGCAGATCGCGTTGACCGTCACGCCGTCGCGCGCGACCTCCTTTGCGAGCGCGTTCGTGAAGCCGACGACCGCGAACTTCGATGCGCTGTAGTGCGCGAGATTCGGAAAGCCTTCCTTGCCGGCGATCGACGCGACGTTGATGATCCGGCCGCTGCGCTGCGCCTTCAGATGCGCGAGCGCCGCGCGGCAGCCGAGGAACGTGCCCTTCGCGTTCACGTCCATCACGAAATCCCAGTCGCGCTCGCTCAGCTCGTCGACCGGATGGATGCTGATCACGCCCGCGCAGTTGACGAGGATGTCGAGCCGGCCGAGTTCGGCGAGCGCCTGCGCGACCATCGCGTCGACCTGGACCGCCTGCGTGACGTCGACCTTCGCGACCGCCGCGCGGCGGCCGAGTGCGCGCACTTCGCGCGCGGTCGCGTCGAGCGCGTCGTCGAGCAGATCGGCCAGCAGAATGTCGGCGCCCGCGCCGGCGAGCGTCAGCGCGATGCCGCGGCCGATTCCGCGCGCGCCGCCCGTGACGATGGCGACCTGTCCGTCGAGAGGGGTGGTCATTGGAATGTCTCCTGTGGATGAGGATTGCGATGCGTGCCCGCCGGCACGTTCAGCCGCGCCACGCCGGAACGTCGCGCAGCAGCTGCCGCGACGCGGCGTGGCGCAGCGTGCGGCCGACGTCGAGCGTCAGCGGTCCGTGCCAGTCGAGCGAGATTTCGTAGCGGTCGCCGCGCGCGACTTCGATCTCGCGTTCGCCGTCGAACGCGAGCGTGCCGTGCTCGAACGGAATCGCATGCCATGCGTCCGGCTCGAGACGCTCGCAGCTGCGCATCACGACGCGATCGACGCGGCCCGGCGCGATCGGCGCGACGAGCGGCGTGCCGGCCGCCTTGCCGTCGCCGGCGAAACGCATCGCGAGTCCGTGCGGCGCGCTGCGCGCAAACGGCGCCCACGCGCCGCCGAGCGCGGACAGGCCGATGCCGTCCGGCTCCGCGAACGTCAGATACAGCGTGTCGATGTCGTCGGGCCCCGAGATCGCGCGCGCGCCGATGAAGCGCTGCCGCGCGGCGCATACGTCGACGAGCGCGATCTCCTCGCGCCCCGGCTCGGCGCCGGCCGTGCAGCGCACGACGAGCCGCTTGTTGCGGACGAACGCGACGTCGGCCGGCACCGCGCCGGTCGCCGCCAGCCCGGCCGCGACGCCGGCGACGGTCGCCTCGCGATGTTCGGGAAATGCGTTGTTGGTGCCGGTGGACAGCGCGACGAGCGGCGTCGCGCCGCAATGCGCGGCCACCGCGCGATGCGTGCCGTCGCCGCCGAGCACGACGATCAGCGCGACGTCCATCCGGCGCATGTGCGCGGCGCCCGCATGCGTATCGGCGACGGTGTCGGTGATCGGCAGGTCGACGAATTCGACGTCGGGCCAGCGCTCGTGCGGACACACCACGCGGTGCGTGTCGAGCGCGCGCAGCAGCAGCGTCGCGATGCCCGTCCTGTCGCGCAGCGTCAGCACGCGTTCGACGCCCATCGCGCCGAGCCCGGCCAGCAGGCGCACGACCATGTTCGCCTTCTCGGCCGTCGGAAAAACGGATGCATGCGTCGTCAGGCGGCGAATGTCGCGTCCCGATGCGGGGTTCGCGATCACGCCGACGGTCACGGGCGTCGTCACAGGCTTGTCTCCATCCATCGGGCCGGCGCGTGGGCCGGCCCTGTATCTGTCGTCCGCGGCCATCGTCGGGCCGCGGATCGTCGTCGCCGGCGCGACGGCGCCCGGCTTGCCGCGATATCTGCAAGCGGCGTGCCATCGTGCGTTCGATTGCCGGGAAAGCCGCGCCGAGCGTGGCACAGCGGACAAGCACGCGCGCGCCGTTCGACTGCGCGGCCGTGCGGAGCACGGCGAAATCGCGTGCGCGTCTCACACGACCGACGCATCGGCCGGCGCGTTTTCGATGCGGGTGCGCAGTGGCGCGGTTGCGTGCAGCCGCCCATGCAACGCGATGCGGCGCGGCGTTGCCGGGTTTCGTTGCGACCGCGTCGCGTGCCGCACCGCGCGTCTCAATCGCGCGAGACCGGCGGGATCAACGTGAGACGAACGTCTCACGCGGCGCGGGTGCTGCGATGCAATGTGATCCGGCGAAACGGATGTGCTACAAGGACAGCGAATTTCCCGCCGTACGGAGCCGACCATGCCCTACGCCGTTCCCCAGGCCCAGCACGCCGACCGCGTGCTCGGCGCGCTCGCCGGACGCCTGCCCGCGCCGGCGGATTCCGAGCGCCTCGTGTCGTCGTGGCAGCGCTCGCTCGAGCGCTACCGGCTCGACCCCGCGTCGACGATCGGTCCGCGCGTGCTGACCGCGGCCGAGCTGCGCGAAGTACGCGACAAGGAAGAGGCATTCCTGCGCGCGTCGGGCCAGTGCCTGACGCGCCTGCACGACATGATCCGCGTCGCCGACTACTGCGTGATGCTGACCGACGCGCGCGGCGTGACGATCGACTACCGGATCGACCGCGATCGCCGCCACGACTTTCGCCACGCGGGGCTGCACATCGGCTCGTGCTGGTCGGAAAGCGAGGAAGGCACGTGCGGCGTCGCGAGCGTGCTCACCGATCTCGAGCCGATCACCGTGCACAAGACCGATCACTTTCGCGCGGCGTTCACGACGCTCACCTGCAGCGCCGCGCCGATCTTCTCGCCGACCGGCGAACTGATCGGCGTGCTCGACGCGTCGGCGGTCCAGTCGCCGGACAACCGCGACAGCCAGCGCCTCGTCTATCAGCTGGTACGGCAAAGCGCGGCGCTGATCGAGGACGGCTATTTCCTGCACAGCACCGCGCAGCACTGGATCCTGTTCGGGCATGCGAACCGTCACTACGTCGAAGCGCAGCCCGAATGGCTGATCGCGTTCGACGAGTGCGGCAACATCGTCGCCGCGAACCGGCATGCGCGCGACGCGCTGCCCGCGCTGCGCGAGCCGCGCCACATCGACGAAGTCTTCGAGGCGACCGACCTGCCGCTGCGCGACGCCGCACGGATCGATGCGATCGTCGCGCTGCGGCTGCGCGCGACCGGCGCACCGCTCTATGCGCGGCTGCGTGCGCCGCTGCGGCGTGCGGCCGCGCGCGATGCAGGCACGGCGTCGCGCCGCCCGGGCGCCGCGCAGCGCGACGTCGGCGCGCTGACGCCGTTCCTGCACAGCAGCGACTCGCGCATCGCGCGGCAAGCCGAGCTCGCGCTGCGGGTCGCGAGCAAGCGGCTGCCGATTCTCGTGCTCGGCGAAACCGGCGCGGGCAAGGAGGTGTTCGCCCGCGCGATTCACGATGCGGGCGCGCGGCGTACGCGGCCGTTCGTCGCCGTCAATTGCGGCGCGCTGCCCGAAGCGTTGATCGAGAGCGAGCTGTTCGGCTATGCGGCCGGCGCGTTTACCGGCGCACGCAAGCACGGTGCGCGCGGCAAGATCGCGCTCGCCGACGGCGGCACGCTGTTTCTCGACGAAATCGGCGACATGCCGCTCGCGCTGCAGACGCGACTGTTGCGCGTGCTCGCCGACGGCGAGGTCGTACCGCTCGGCAGCGATACGCCGGTGCGCGTCGACCTCGACGTGATTTGCGCGACGCACCGCGATCTCGCGCGGATGGTCGCCGACGGCACGTTCCGCGAGGATCTGTACTACCGGCTGAGCGGCGCGACGTTCGAACTGCCGCCGCTGCGCGAGCGCACCGACGTGCGCGACGTGATCGCCGCCGTGTTCGCCGACGAAGCGCAGGCGACCGGTCACGTGCTGACGCTCGACCCGGCGCTCGCCGAACAGCTCGCCGCGTATCCGTGGCCCGGTAACGTCCGGCAGCTGCGCAACGTGCTGCGCTACGCGTGCGCGGTGTGCGATGCCGCGCGCGTGACGCGGCGCGACCTGCCGGCCGAGTTTGCCGCGCAGCTCGGCGCCGATCCGGCCGGCGCGCTACCCGACGACGAGCGCGGGCGCATCGTCGCGGCGCTCACCGCACACCGCTGGCGGCCGGACGCGACCGCACGCGCGCTCGGCATCTCGCGCGCGACGCTGTACCGGCGCATCGCGAAATACCGGATCGTCGCGCCGCACCGCGCGTGACGATGCGTGGACCGCATCGACCGCTGCGCGGCGCCGGCGCGAGCCGCGTCACGCGGGCTGAGCGGCATCGCTGCGGCTGCCGGCGTCGCGTGCTGCATCGCGCGCATCGCCCGCGTCGGCGGCGTCGGCGTGCCGATCGCGCTGCCGAAACACGTCGTGCGCGGCGAACAGCGCATTGAGCGCAGCCGGGAAACCCGCATAGACGGCCATCTGCATGAACACCTCGACGATTTCGTCGCGCGTGCAGCCGACGTTCAATGCGGCCTCGATATGCACCTTCAGTTGCGGCTGCGCATTGCCGAGCGCGGCGAGTGCGGCGATCGTCGCGATCTCGCGCGACTTCAGGTCGAGCTGCGGGCGGCTGTAGATGTCGCCGAACGGGAATTCGATCACCATGCGGGCGAAGTCCGGCGCGATCGGCGCGAGCGCGGCGATCACGCGCTCGCCCGCTTCTCCGTCGATTTCCTTCAGCTTGTCCCAGCCGCGTGCGTAGCGATCGTCAACGAGTCGTTCCATGGGGTGTGTCCTGTTCGGTGGATGAGTGGGAAGTACTCGCCCGTCGTTCCGTGTCGCGCTCCCGCCGCTCGTAGTACGCGATCTTTTCGCCGATCGCGTCGAGGCTCGCCTGCAGTTGCGCGATATGCGCGCGCACCGCGTCGCGATGCACGACCAGCAATTGCCGTCGCGCGCCGAGCGTCGATTCGCCTTGCGCGCGCAGCGCCGCGAACCGCTGCATCTGCGCGATCGGCATGCCGGTCGACTTCAGGCGCATCACGAATTCGAGCCAATCGAGGTCGGCCGGCGCATACAGGCGGTGCCCGGCCGCGGTACGCGAAATCGCGCGCAGCAGCCCGGCCTGCTCGTAATACCGCAACGTATGCGTGGACACGCCCATCAATTCGGCGACTTGCCCGATCGTCAGCGGACCGGCGGCGGAAGGTGCGGATACGGTTATCGACATGGCACGCTCAGGTTAGGAGTTAGAGTGCACTCTAAGTCAAGCGCGATCGGACGGCCAGTGCGCCGATCGCGGCCGACACCGTAAAGAATCGTCAAAACCACGGGCCGGCAGCCGATTCGGCCTTTACAGCGGCGCAAGCGTTCAGCAAGATTCGGGCAGCTTCTCCGCTTGTCTTAAAAAGGGCACGCATTTGTCCTATGCTTAACGGCGACGTCCGCCCGTTCTCGGCGCCGTCCGTTGTAGCGGTCATTCATCCGTCAGAACCTGGGAGCCTTGCCATGCTGAAAAAGCTGCTGATGCTGTTCGTCGCGCTGTCGCTGTCGCTCGCCGCCGGCATCGCCGCGGCCGTCGACGTCAACACGGCCAGTCAGGCCGAACTCGAAGCGCTCAAGGGCCTCGGGCCCGTGAAGTCGAAGGCGATCATCGACGAACGCACGAAGAACGGCCCGTTCAAGGACGCCGACGATCTCGCGAACCGCGTGAAGGGGCTCGGCACGAAGTCGGTCGGGCATCTCGAGGAGAACGGGCTGACGATCGGCGGCTCGTCCGCGCCGCCGAAGGGCGTGAAGCCGTCGAAGCCGGCGACGACGACGACGTCGGCCAACACGTCGGGGACGACGTCCGCGGGCACCGGATCGACGTCGACCGCCGCGACGGCCGGCACGAGCGCGACAGCGCCGGCCGCGAGCGCACCGGAAGCCGCGACCAAGCCGGCGAAGAGCAAGCGCGCGTCGAAGAAGGAAAAGGCCGCGGCTGCCGCCGCAGCGTCCGCCGATGCAGGCGCGAGCGCGCCGGCCGCCGCGTCGTCGACGAAGGCGGCGAAGGGTTCGAAGAAGAAGAGCAAGAAGGACAAGGCCGCCTCCGCCGCCGCGGCGTCGGGCGCCTGACATGTACCGCGCGCGCGTTCGCGTGCGCACGGCATTCTTTCAACGGGCGCCGGCATCGCCGCGCCCTTTTCGGTAAAGGTGAACAACCATGGGTCTCCTCGACATCGTCGGCGGTCTGCTCGGCGGCCAGGCCGGCGGCAACTCGCAAAGCGCACTGATCGCAACCGCGCTCGAATTCATCAACAATCAGCCGGGCGGCCTGAACGGCCTCATCGAGAAATTCAAGGCCGGCGGCGCCGGCGAGATCATCGGCTCGTGGGTCGGCACCGGCGAAAACCAGCCGATCTCGCCGGACACGCTGCAGAACGTGCTCGGCTCGGACGCCGTCGGTGCGCTCGCGAGCAAGGTCGGCATCGACCCGGCTCAGGCGTCGTCGATCCTCGCGCAGGTGCTGCCGCACGTCGTGAACCACGCGACGCCGAACGGCGAAGTGCCGGCCAACGGCCAGGTCGACACGTCGAACGTGCTCGGCGCACTGACGCAGCTCGCCGGCATGTTCGGCGGCGGCAAGCAGGCGTAAGCGCGCGCGGCTTCGCAGCCGTTTCGTTTGCTCCATACGCAAACACCCCGCCGAGGCGGGGTGTTCGTTTTTGTGCGCCCGGCTCGAGCCGGGCGGCGGCGGCCGATGCTCAGTGAACGACGCGGTCGAACACGAAACTGCCGTCGTGGACGTCGACCGGGATCACGTCCTTCGGGCCGAAGCGGCCTGCGAGGATCAGCTTCGCGACCGGGTTCTCGATCTCCTGCTGGATCGCGCGCTTCAGCGGCCGCGCACCGAACAGCGGATCGTAGCCGACCTTCGCGATCTGCTCGAGCGCCGCCGGCGACACATCGAGCGCCATGTCGAGCTTCGCGAGCCGGTCGTGCAGGCGCGCGAGCTGGATCTTCGCGATCGACTCGATGTTGCTGCGGTCGAGCGCATGGAACACGACGACGTCGTCGATCCGGTTCAGGAACTCGGGGCGGAAATGCTGCTTCACCTCGATCCACACCGCGTCCTTGATCTCGTCCTGCGGCGAGCCGCTCATCGACTGGATCACCTGCGACCCGAGGTTCGACGTCATCACGATCACCGTGTTCTTGAAGTCGACCGTGCGCCCCTGACCGTCGGTCATCCGGCCGTCGTCGAGCACCTGCAGCAGCACGTTGAACACGTCCGGATGCGCCTTCTCGATCTCGTCGAGCAGGATCACGCTGTACGGCTTGCGGCGCACGGCTTCGGTCAGATAGCCGCCCTCCTCGTAGCCGACATAGCCGGGCGGCGCGCCGATCAGCCGCGCGACGCTGTGCTTCTCCATGAACTCGCTCATGTCGATGCGGATCAGATGCTCTTCCGAATCGAACAGGAACGACGCCAGCGCCTTGCACAGCTCGGTCTTGCCGACGCCCGTCGGGCCGAGGAACAGGAACGAGCCGTACGGACGGTTCGGATCGGCAAGACCGGCGCGCGAACGGCGGATCGCGTCGGCGACCGCGTCGATCGCCTCGTCCTGGCCGACCACGCGCTCGTGCAGCTTTTCCTCGATGTGCAGCAGCTTCTCGCGTTCGCCCTGCATCATCCGCGACACCGGAATTCCGGTCGCGCGCGACACGACTTCCGCGATCTCCTCGGCGCCGACCTGCGTGCGCAGCAGGCGCGGACGCGTCGGGTTGTGCTGCTCCCGTTCTTCGGCCTGCGTGACCTGCTTGAGCTGCGCCTCGAGCTGCGGCAGCTTGCCGTACTGCAGTTCCGCGACCTTCTCGAGCTTGCCTTCGCGCTGCAGCCGCGCGATGTCCGCGCGCACCTTCTCGATCTCTTCCTTCAGCTGGGCGCTACCCTGCACCGCGGCCTTCTCGGCGGTCCAGATCTCTTCGAGATCCGAATATTCTCGGCCGAGGCGCTCGATCTCTTCCTCGATCAGCTGCAGGCGCTTCTGCGACGCTTCGTCCTGCTCCTTCTTCACGGCCTCGCGCTCGATCTTCAGCTGGATCAGCCGGCGGTCGAGCTTGTCCATCTCTTCGGGTTTCGAATCGATCTCCATCTTGATCTTCGAAGCGGCTTCGTCGATCAGGTCGATCGCCTTGTCGGGCAGGAAGCGGTCCGTGATGTAGCGGTGCGACAGTTCGGCCGCGGCGACGATCGCCGGGTCCGTAATGTCGACGCCATGGTGCAGTTCGTACTTCTCCTGCAGTCCGCGCAGGATCGCGATCGTCGCCTCGACGCTCGGCTCGTCGACGAGCACCTTCTGGAAGCGGCGCTCGAGCGCGGCATCCTTCTCGATGTACTTGCGGTATTCGTCGAGCGTGGTCGCGCCGATGCAGTGCAGTTCGCCGCGCGACAGCGCGGGCTTCAGCATGTTGCCCGCGTCCATCGCGCCTTCGGCCTTGCCTGCGCCGACCATCGTGTGGATCTCGTCGATGAACACGATCGTCTGGCCTTCGTCCTTCGCGATGTCGTTGAGCACGGCCTTCAGCCGCTCCTCGAACTCGCCGCGGTACTTCGCACCGGCGAGCAGCGCGGCCATGTCGAGCGACAGCACGCGCTTGCCTTTCAGCGTCTCCGGCACCTCGCCGTTGACGATGCGCTGCGCGAGCCCTTCGACGATCGCGGTCTTGCCGACGCCCGGCTCGCCGATCAGCACCGGATTGTTCTTCGTGCGGCGCTGCAGGATCTGGATCGAGCGGCGGATTTCGTCGTCGCGGCCGATCACCGGATCGAGCTTGCCCGCGCGCGCGCGCTCGGTCAGGTCGACCGTGTACTTCTTCAGTGCCTCGCGCTGGCTTTCGGCATCCTGACTATGCACCTGCGAGCCGCCGCGTACCGCGGCGATCGCGGCTTCGAGCGCCTTGCGCGTGAGGCCGTGCTGACGCGCGAGCTTGCCGGCTTCGCCCTTGTCGTCGGCCACGGCGAGCAGGAACATCTCGCTCGCGATGAACGTGTCGTTCAGCTTCTGCGCTTCCTTGTCGGCCTGATTCAGCAGGCCGACGAGTTCGCGGCCGATCTGGATGTCGCCGCCGGTGCCCGTCACTTGCGGCAGGCGCGAGATCGCCTCGTTCAGCGCGCCTTGCAGCGCCTGCACGTGCACGCCCGCACGCGACATCAGCGAGCGCGCGGAGCCGTCCTGCTGCGCGATCAGCGCGGCGAGTACATGAACGGGTTCGATGTATTGATTGTCGCGGCCCGCGGCGAGGCTTTGCGCATCCGCGAGCGCTTCCTGGAACTTGGTGGTGAGCTTGTCGATTCTCATTTAGTCGAGACCTCCAATTTTCGATTACCACCAAGTTGAGGATGGTTATGCGGCTTTCAAGCGAAATTCGGGTTGATTCCGCGCAAAAAATCGCGTGGACGCGCGCGATGCACGCCGCGCTGCCGCACCGATGCGTCAGTCCGCCGTCGGCGTCGGCGCGGCGTCGGGCGGCGCGTCGGCCGGGCCGGGGTCGGCGCGCACGATCGCGATCGGCTGCAGCCCGAGCAGCGACACCAGCGACGATGCCGGTGCCGCCAGCTCGCCGACCGTATGCCGGTCGAGTTCGGCAAAAAACGCGTCGCGCGCGGCCGCGAACACGCCCTTGAGCCGGCACTGCGATTCGATCACACAGCGGCGCGACTCGGCCTCCGCCGAAAAACAGCCGACCAGCGCAAAATCGTTTTCGGTCGCACGCACGACCTGGCCGACCGTCAGCTGCAGCGATTCCGGAAAGAGCCGCAGTCCGCCGTTGCGGCCGCGGATCGTATCGACCCATCCGAGTTCGCCGAGCTGCTGCACGACTTTCATCAGATGATTCTTCGAGATTCCGTAGGCGTCCGAGATCTCCTGGATCGTCGCAAGCCCGTCTCCGCGCACGGCCAGATAAAGCATGACGCGCAGCGAGTAGTCGGTGTAGTCGGTGAGTCTCATTGGCAAAACGGATAGACGGAGGGGTCGATCGTGCCCTGATTAGGTGAGCCGCAGCTGTGCGACAAATATCGGCTCGGCGCGCGAACTGGATCCGCGGCGTCAGGTTGCCGGAATGGCCCGCGCGCAATAACATGCTTGTAATTTGCGCGTTTTTCAGGGAATGGTGGACGCTATTTTGCGTCAAAATCCGGTCCGCGTCGCGGTTATCGGCTGACGACGTCCCTTTCCCGCACGCGCCGTATTCCGTTTTTTCCGCGATGAACACCCTGCCCGTCCCACCCGATACGCCGTCTGCGCACGCTCGCGACACCGAGCCGACCGAAGCCAACATCCGCGATCTCGTATACGCGTTCTATGACCGCGTGCGTGCCGATCCGCTGCTCGGACCCGTGTTCGACGCGAAGCTCGCCGGCCGCTGGGACGACCATCTGCCGAAGATGGTCGGCTTCTGGTCGAGCCTCGTGCTCGGCACCAAAGGCTATCGCGGCAACGTGCAGCAGGCGCACCAGCCGCTCGAAGGAATCGAGCCCGCGCACTTCAGCCGCTGGCTGTCGCTGTTCCTGAAGACCGTCGACGCGCGCTACGCGCCGCCGGCCGCGATCCGCTTCATGGAGCCCGCGCTGCGGATCGCGCAGAGCCTGCAATTGAGCCGGTTCGGCTGGGATTATCAGATTCCGCCCGAGCAGCAGGCGCTGCTCGACGCGATCGCGCCGCGTCGCCGCGACGATGCCGACGACGACGCGCATCGGCTGCCGTCGCGTGCACGCGGCGAACCGTTTCCGGCGAAGATCATCGGGCGCGGCGCCGATCCGGACGAGACAGCGTAAGCGGACAGACGAGCCGCGCTGTGCGGCTGAGGTGCAGCGGCGCTTGCCGAGCCGGCAGCACCGACGTCGCTGCCGCCACGGCCGGCGCGACCGACCGCCACGCGCGTGAAGCTCAGCGCCGCGCGTTGCGCGACTCGATGCCCCAGCGGGCGAGCGCGGCATCGTCGGTGCTGCGAGCGTCGACCCAGCGTTCGCCGTCCGGCGTGGTTTCCTTCTTCCAGAACGGCGCTTCGGTCTTCAGATAATCCATCACGAACTCGCAGGACGCGAACGCATCGCCGCGGTGAGCGGCGACGGTCGCGACCATCACGATCTGATCCAGCGGATAGAGCCGGCCGACCCGATGCACGATCGCGACGTCGATGCCGGGCCAGCGTTGCACGGCCTCCGCGGCGATCTTCTCGAGCGCCTTTTCGGTCATCCCCGGATAGTGCTCGAGCTCCAGCACGGCCACCGCGTCGCCTTCGTTCAGGTCGCGCACGGTGCCGACGAAGCACGCGACGGCGCCGATCTTCGGGTTGCGCGCGCGCAGCGCGGCGACTTCGGCATTCAGATCGAAGTCGTCGGCCTGCACTCGTACCGTTGCCATCGGAAAGTCCTCAGCCGCCCGTCACCGGCGGAAAGAACGCGACTTCGCAGCCGTCGGTGAGCCGCGTGCCGGGATCGGTCATCTCGTGGTTGCACGCCATGCGCAGCGCGCGGCCGTCGGCGAGCGTGTCGGCCCATGCACCGCCGCGCAGCCGCAGCCACGCACGGACGTCGCCGACCGTCGTCACGCCGTCCGGCACGTCGACCTGCTCGTCGGCGACGCCGAGCGCCTCGCGCACGCTTGCAAAGAATTTCAGCTGAATCTTCATGTCGGGAAGCCGTTGCGTTACGACAGCAGTTCGGAAAACGGAATGAAGCGCACGGTCTCGCCGGCGCTGATCGCGTGCTGCGGCGGATTGTCGATCAATCCGTCGCCCCACACCGTGGACGTGAGCACCGCGGAGCTCTGGTTCGGGAACAGATCGAGGCCGCCGGCCGCATTCACGCGCGCACGCAGGAACTCGTTGCGGCGGTCGCCCTTGCTCTGTGAAAAATCGGCGCGCAGCGACAGCGCGCGCGGCGTCACGTCGCGCACGCCGGCCAGCCGCAGCAGGAACGGCCGCACGAACAGCAGGAACGTGACGAAGCTCGACACCGGATTGCCGGGCAGGCCGATGAAGTGCGCATCGCCGAGCTCGCCGCCGCGGCGCACCGCGCCGAACGCGAGCGGCTTGCCGGGCTTCATCGCGATCTGCCACAGCGCGAGCCGCCCTTCCGCTTCGACGGCCGGCTTCACGTGATCCTCGTCGCCGACCGACACGCCGCCGCTCGTCAGAATCACGTCGTGCTCGCGCGCGGCCTCGCGCAGCGTGTCGCGCGTCGCGTCGAGCGAGTCGGGCACGATCCCGTAGTCGGTCACGAGGCAGCCGAGCCGCTCGAGCAGCGCGCGCAGCGTAAAGCGGTTCGAGTTGTAGATCGCGCCGGGCTTCAGCGGCTCGCCCGGCATCGTCAGTTCGTCGCCGGTGAAGAACACCGCGACGCGAATCCGCCGTGCGACCGACAGCTGCGCGCAGCCGACCGATGCGGCGAGACCCAGCGCCTGCGGCGTGAGCCGCGTGCCGGCCGCCAGGATCACCGAGCCCTGCCGGATGTCCGCGCCCTGCGCGGTGATCCATTCGCCGGCCTTCGGCGTATGCAGGATCTCGACCGCATCGCCGTCGGCGGCCGTCTGCTCCTGCATCACGACCGCATCGGCGCCCGGCGGCACCGTCGCGCCGGTGAAGATCCGCGCGGCCGTGCCGGCCACGAGCGGTGCGGCCGGATGGCCGGCCGGGATGCGCTGCGACACCGGCAGGCGCCGCTCGCCGTGCAGCAGATCGGCGACGCGCACCGCATAACCGTCCATCGCGCTCGTATGCATCGGCGGCACGTCGAGCGGCGAAATCACGTCGGCGGCCAGCACGCGGCCGAGCGCGTCGAGCGTCGCGACGGTCTCGACGCCGGGCAGCGGCGCGGCGGCACCGAGCAGCGCGGCGAGCGCCTCGGCGGTCGACAGCATCGGCGCGCGCGGCGCCGCGGGGTTCGGGTTCGACATCGATGGAAGCGGGGATCGTTGGAATCAGACCGTCATTGTAGCGACGCCGTCGCGCGGACGCGCGACATGACCGGCATACGCAAACCGCGATCGGCGCGCGTGCGGCCGGCGGGCGTTCGCTTCGCCGCGCGTTCGCGCCCGTGCCCGGCCGCAGCGGCATGCCCGACCGCAGGACAGACGCTCGCGTGGCCGCACCGACCGGCATCGCCAGACGAAACGGCCGGAACCCGATCCGTTCGACGAATCGGGATTCCGGCCGTCCGGTGCCGCCGGGCGCGACGCCCGGCCGCCGTCACACGCGCGTATGCGCGGCGATGAAGTCCTTCACCTGCTGCACGTCGGCCTTCACGACCTCGAAACGCTGCGGCAGCGCTTCGAGCCCGTCGAACGCGGACGGGCGCTCGGGCTCGCGATCGAGCGCCTCGCGGATCGTCTCGCCGAACTTGATCGGCTGCGCGGTCTCGAGCACGATCATCGGCACGCCCGCGTCGAGATGCTCGCGCGCGACCTTCACGCCGTCGGCCGTGTGCGTATCGATCATCGTGTCGTAGCGCGAGAACACGTCGCGGATCGTCGCGATGCGGTCCGCATGGCTGCTGCGGCCCGACACGAAGCCGAATTCGGCGACACGCGCGAAATCGCCGCTCGCCGCGAGATCGAAGCCGCCCTTCTCGTCGACGTCGCGGAACAGCTGCATCACGCGCGCCGGATCGCGGCCGAGCAGGTCGAACACGAAGCGCTCGAAGTTCGACGCCTTCGAGATGTCCATGCTCGGGCTGCTCGTGTGATACGTGTTCTCCGCGCTGCGCACGCGATACGCGCCGGTGCGGAAAAACTCGTCGAGCACGTCGTTCTCGTTGGTCGCGACCACGAGCCGCGCGATCGGCAGTCCCATCATGCGTGCGATGTGGCCCGCACAGACGTTGCCGAAGTTGCCCGACGGCACCGTAAACGACACGCGCTCGTCGTTGGACTGCGTCGCCGCGAAGTAGCCCTTGAAGTAGTACACGACCTGCGCGACGACGCGCGCCCAGTTGATCGAGTTGACCGTGCCGATCTTCTGCTGCGCCTTGAACGCGTGATCGTTCGACACGGCCTTCACGATGTCCTGGCAGTCGTCGAACACGCCTTCGACCGCGAGGTTGAAGATGTTCGGATCCTGCAGGCTATACATTTGCGCGGTCTGGAACGCGCTCATCTTCCGGTGCGGCGACAGCATGAACACGCGCACGCCGGCCTTGCCGCGCATGGCGTATTCGGCCGCGCTGCCCGTGTCGCCGGACGTCGCGCCGAGAATGTTCAGCGTTTCGCCGTGCTTCGCGAGCGTGTACTCGAACAGGTTGCCGAGCAGTTGCATCGCCATGTCCTTGAACGCGAGCGTCGGGCCGTTCGACAGTTCGAGCAGCGACAGCGGCGCGCCGTGCTCGGTGCCGAGCGTCTTCAGCGGCGTGATGTCGGACGCGTTCTCGCCGTGGCGCGTGTTGCGGTACACGTCGGCCGTGTACGTGCGGCGCGCGATCGCGCGCAGATCGTCGGCGGGCACGTCGTCGCAGAACTTCGACAGCACTTCGAACGCGAGATCCGCATACGGCAGCGTGCGCCAGCGTGCGAGCTCGTCGGCCGACACCTTCGGATATTCGGCCGGCAGGTACAGCCCGCCGTCCTTCGCGAGACCGCCGAGCAGGATGTCGGAAAACGTATGGCGCTCGCCGATGCCGGCGCCGCGCGTGGAGATGTAGTTCATGTCGTTCCTGGCCTTCAGTTCAGCGCTTCCATGCGCAGCTTCGTCACCTTCGACACGACCGTCGCGAGGCTCTCGATCCGCGCGATCGCTGCATTGACGTTCTTCTCGAGCGTCTCGTGCGTGATCAGGATGATGTCGGTTTCGCCGTTCGCGCCGTCGACCTGCTCCGACTCCTTCTGCAGCAGCGCGTCGATCGAGATTCCGGTGTCGGCGAGGATGCGCGTGATGTCGGCGAGCACGCCGGTCTGGTCGGCGACGCGCAGGCGCAGATAGTAGCCGCTCGTGACTTCCTCGATCGGCAGGATCGGCGTGTTCGACAGGCTGTCCGGCTGGAACGCGAGATGCGGCACGCGATGCTCGGGATCGGCCGTGTGCAGGCGCGTGACGTCGACGAGATCCGCGACGACCGCCGATGCGGTCGGCTCCGCGCCGGCGCCCTTGCCGTAGTACAGCGTCGTGCCGACCGCATCGCCGTGCACGACGACCGCGTTCATCGCGCCTTCGACGTTCGCGAGCAGGCGCTTCTCCGGAATCAGCGTCGGATGCACGCGCAGCTCGATGCCTTTGTCGGCGCGGCGCGCGATGCCGAGCAGCTTGATCCGGTAGCCGAGCTCCTCCGCGTAGCGGATGTCGGTCGCGTCGAGCTTGCTGATCCCTTCGACGTACGCGCGATCGAACTGCACGGGCACGCCGAACGCGATCGCGCTCATGATCGTCGCCTTGTGCGCGGCGTCGACGCCTTCGATGTCGAAGGTCGGATCGGCTTCCGCGTAGCCGAGCGCCTGTGCGGCCTTCAGCGCGGTCGCGAAGTCGAGCCCGCGGTCGCGCATCTCCGACAGGATGTAGTTGGTCGTGCCGTTGATGATGCCGGCGATGTACTGGATGCGGTTCGCGGTCAGCCCTTCGCGCAGCGCCTTGATGATCGGAATCCCGCCGGCGACGGCCGCCTCGAACGCGACCATCACGCCCTTCTCGCGCGCGGCCTCGAAGATCTCGGTGCCGTGCACCGCGAGCAGCGCCTTGTTCGCGGTCACGACGTGCTTGCCGTTCGCGATCGCGCGCAGCACGAGCTCGCGCGCGATGCCGGTGCCGCCGATCATTTCGGCGACGATCGCGATCGACGGATCGTCGACGACTGCGTTGAAGTCGTCGGTGATCTGCGCGACGCCGGCGTCGGCGCCGAGCGCGGCCTGCGCCTTCGACGGGTTGCGCACCGCGATGCGCGCAACCTCGATGCCGCGCCCCGCGCGTCGCTTGATTTCTTCCTGGTTGCGGCGCAGTACCGTGAAGGTGCCGCTGCCTACCGTGCCGAAGCCCAACAGGCCAACTTTGATCGGTTCCATGCTGCGTGTGATCGATGAGTAAGAAGTAGTGAGTGCCGCGTGTTCGTGCCCGCTCACACCGAATGGCGCTTGCGGTAGCCGTCGAGGAAGCGCGCGATCCGGTTGATCGAATCGGTCAGGTCGTCGAGGTTCGGCAGGAAGACCACGCGGAAGTGATCGGGCGCCGGCCAGTTGAAGCCCGTTCCCTGCACGAGCAGCACGCGCTCCTCGAGCAGCAGGTCGAGAATGAACTGCTGGTCGTTCTGGATCGGGTAGAGCTTCGGATCGAGGCGCGGAAACATGTAGAGCGCGGCCTGCGGCTTCACGCACGTGACGCCCGGAATCGACGTGAGCATCTCGTACGCGAGCTCGCGCTGCTTGTACAGACGCCCGGTCGGCACGATCAGCTCGTTGATGCTCTGGTAGCCGCCGAGCGCCGTCTGGATCGCGAACTGCCCCGGCACATTCGCGCACAGCCGCATCGACGACAGGATGCCGAGCCCTTCGAGATAGTCCTTTGCGCGCCGCCGGTTGTCGCCGCCGAGGCCCGACACGGCCATCCATCCCGCGCGATAGCCGCACGACCGGTAGCTCTTCGACAGGCTGTTGAACGTGACGGTGATCACGTCCTCGGACAGCGCGCCGAGTGCCGTGTGCTCGAGACCGTCGTAGACGATCTTGTCGTACACCTCGTCGGCGAACACGATCAGCCCGTGCTGCCGCGCGATCTCCAGCAGTTCGAGCAGCAATTCGTCAGAATAAAGCGCGCCGGTCGGGTTGTTCGGGTTGATCACGACGATCGCCTTCGTGTTCGGCGTGATCTTGCGGCGGATGTCGTCGAGGTCGGGCATCCACGCGTTCTGCTCGTCGCAGACGTAATGGACCGGCGTGCCGCCCGACAGGCTGACCGCGGCCGTCCACAGCGGATAGTCGGGCGCCGGCAGCAGCACTTCGTCGCCGTCGTTGAGCAGCGCCTGCGTCGCCATCACGATCAGCTCGGACGCGCCGTTGCCGATGTAGATGTCGTCGAGACCGACGCCGACGACGCCCTTTTGCTGCGTGTAGTGCATCACGGCCTTGCGGGCCGAGAACACGCCCTTCGAGTCCGAATAGCCGGACGACGTGGGCAGGTTGCGGATCATGTCCTGGATGATCTCGTCCGGCGCGTCGAATCCGAACGGCGCGAGGTTGCCGATGTTCAGCTTGATGATGCGATGGCCTTCTTCCTCGAGGCGCTTTGCGTGCTCGAGCACCGGGCCACGGATGTCGTAGCAGACGTTGAGCAGCTTGTTCGACTTCTGAATCGGTTTCACGACGACACGGTTCCTGGGTTGGCCTTGCGGCCGGGGGACGGGATCAAAACTGGAGAGCGGCCGGTCTGTGCGCGCTGTCTAGGCTGGAAAAAAGCGGCGGTCGGACGCGGCTTGTGGCGACGCACGACGCAAGTGCCGCCCGGAGGCGACCAAAAAGTTATAATTTAGCGGATTTTGGCCGACTTTCGCAATGCACCAAAGCCGCGCCGGGCCCGCGCCGTCAGGCGTCCCGCGAGCGCCGCGCGCGAAACCGGCCGCCGGCCCCGCGCGGGGCTGCCTGACTCTCCCTCACGGAAACCTCGGAATACCGATTTGAAACTGCACCAGGATGCGAGCGGCGCGCTCAATACCGTCACCGGCTACGGCCCCGATTATGTCGACGTCAATCTGGAACGCCACGCGACGAGCGTGATCGTGCTGCCCGGCGCGCCGGTCCGCGACTGGCCCGTGTCGTCGTTCGACGCGCTGGCGCCCGAGCACTTCGCGATGCTGCTCGACCCGGCGCCCGAAGTCGTGATCTTCGGCAGCGGCGCGCGGCTGCGCTTTCCTCATCCGCGGCTCGTCGCCGCGCTCACGGCCAGACGGATCGGCGTCGAGACGATGGATTTCCAGGCGGCCTGCCGCACCTACAACATCCTGATGGCCGAGGGCCGCAAAGTCGCCGCCGCGCTCTTGATTGAACGTTGATCCCCGATGCGGTAAAACTCCGGCCGGCGCCGGGTCGATCCCCGGTATGCGTCCCGCCCCGGCGTACCGCGCCGGCGGCCCATCACAACAACCAACAGGCTGAAAAACCCATGAACGATACGCCGTCGAGGCTACCGCTCAATCGCATCACGCTCGTCCTCCTGCTCGTCGCGTTCGCGGTCGTCTGGTTCGCGCCGCTCGGGCTGCGCCACCTGATTCCGAGCGACGAAGGCCGCTACGCGGAAATGGCGCGCGAGATGTTCGTCACCGGCGACTGGATCACGCCGCGCTACAACGGCTACAAGTACTTCGAGAAGCCGCCGCTGCAGACCTGGCTGAACGCGCTGACGTTCGCGTGGTTCGGCATCGGCGAATGGCAGGCGCGCCTGTATACGGCGCTCGCGAGCTTCGCCGGCGTGCTGCTCGTCGGCTTCACCGGCGCGCGGCTGTTCAACCCGCTGTCCGGCTTCCTCGCGGCGATCGTGCTCGCGTCGTCGCCGTACTGGAACCTGATGGGCCACTTCAACGCGCTCGACATGGGGCTCGCGCTCTGGATGGCGGTGTCGCTGTGCGCGCTGCTGCTCGCGCAGCGGCCGGGGCTGCGCGCGGCCGCCGTGCGCGGCTGGATGTGGACGTGCTGGGCCGCGATGGCGCTCGCGGTGCTGTCCAAGGGCCTCGTCGGCGTGATCCTGCCCGGCGCGGTGCTCGTGCTCTATACGCTGATCGCGCGCGACTGGGCGCTGTGGAAGCGGCTGTATCTGGTGAGCGGGCTCGTGATCTTCTTCGCGATCGTCACGCCGTGGTTCGTGCTCGTGCAGCAGCGCAACCCCGAATTCTTCAACTTCTTCTTCGTCGTCCAGCAGTTCCGCCGCTACCTGACCCCGGAACAGAACCGCCCCGGACCGTTCTACTACTTCGCGCCCGTGCTGCTGGTCGGCTTCCTGCCGTGGCTGTCGGTCGCGTGGCAGAGCGTGCGGCATGCGCTGCGCATGCCGCGCCAGCCGAACGGCTTCTCGCCGATGCTCGTGCTGCTGATCTGGAGCGCGTTCATCTTCCTGTTCTTCAGCGCGTCGCACTCGAAGCTGATCTCGTACGTGCTGCCGGTCGCGCCGGCGCTGGCGCTCGTGATCGGCGCGTACCTGCCGCTGCTGAGCGCGGACCGGTTCCGCCGCCATCTGCTCGGCTACCTGGTGTTCTTCGTCGCGGCCGCGTTCGGGATCATCTTCCTCGCGTACCAGGGCGACGCGCGCACGCCGAACGCGCTGTACCGCGCATTCCAGATGTGGCTGTACGCGGGCCTCGCGGTCGCGGCCGCGCTGACGCTCGCCGCCGCGTGGCTGAACCGCCGTACGGGCGTCGCGGCCGCGCTCACCGCGTTCGCGACCGCGTGGCTGCTGTTCGGCACGATCGGCGGCACCGGGCACGACGAATTCGGTCGCTACAGCTCGGGCGCCCTGCTCGCACCGGCGGTGCGCGCGGAACTGGCGAAGCTGCCGCCCGACACGCCGTTCTACTCGATCGAGATGCTCGACCACACGTTCCCGTTCTACGTCGGCCACACGACGATCATGGTTCATCGTCAGGACGAACTCGCGTTCGGGATTTCGGTCGAGCCGAACAAATGGATTCCGACCGTCGACGAATGGATCGCGCGCTGGGAGCACGACACCCACGCGCTCGCGATCATGCCGCCCGGCCAGTATGACGCGCTCGTCGCGCGGCACGTGCCGATGCGCGTGATCGCGCGCGACAACCGCCGCGTGATCGTGGAAAAACCGCAATCGTAAGGACGCCCCGTCGCATGAATCCCGTTTCGTTCGTCTGCATCGTCACCGGCGTGATGCTCAACGCCTGCGCGCAACTTTTGCTGAAGGCCGGCGTCAACGCCGTTGGACACTTCGAATTCACCCGTGCGAACATCGTTCCGGTCGGCCTGAAGATCGCGACCCAGCTGCCGATCATCGGCGGCCTCGCATGCTACGTGCTGAGCGTCGTCGTGTGGATCGTCGGGCTGTCGCGCGTCGACGTGTCGATCGCGTATCCGATGCTGTCGCTCGGCTACGTCGTCAACGCGTTCGCGGCCTGGTACCTGTTCGGCGAGGTGCTGTCGGTCCAGCGGCTCGTCGGCATCGCGATCATCCTGGTCGGCGTATTCGTGCTCGCACGCAGCTGAGCCGGCCGTTGCCGCGTTAAGCGGCCGCCTACAAAAAATCACGGTACGAATCCGCCAACCGGTGTTTAATGCCGGTTTCGGGCGGGACCGCCCGACCCTTTTATTACACGCCATTACAGGCCAATGCGTTCATGAGCCAGACTACCGCTCCGTTTCTGCCGTTCACCCGCCCGGAAATCGACGAGGAAACCATTCAGGGCGTCGTCGACGTGCTGCGCTCGGGCTGGATCACGACCGGCCCGCAGAACCAGAAGTTCGAGGCCGCGCTGTCCGAATACTGCGGCGGCCGGCCGGTGCGCGCATTCAACTCGGGCACCTGCACGCTCGAGATCGGCCTGCGCATCGCGGGCGTCGGCCCCGGCGACGAAGTGATCACGACGCCGGCGTCGTGGGTATCGACCAGCAACGTGATTCTCGAGACGGGCGCGACGCCCGTATTCGCCGATATCGATCCGGTCACGCGCAACATCGACCTCGACAAGGTCGAGCAGGCGATCACGCCGCGCACGAAGGCGATCGTTCCCGTCTATCTGGCGGGGCTGCCGGTCGACATGGACCGGCTGTACGCGATCGCGCGCGCGCACGGCCTGCGCGTGATCGAAGACGCCGCGCAGGCGCTCGGCTCGACGTGGAACGGCAAGCGCATCGGCGCGATCGGCGACATCGTGTCGTTCAGCTTCCACGCGAACAAGAACCTGACGACGATCGAAGGCGGCGCGCTCGTGCTGAACGACGAACACGAAGCCGCGCTCGCGCAGAAGTACCGTCTGCAAGGCATCACGCGCACCGGCTTCGACGGGATGGATTGCGACGTGCTCGGCGGCAAGTACAACCTGACCGACGTCGCCGCGCGCGTCGGGCTCGGTCAGCTGCCGCACCTCGAGCGCTTCACCGCGCAGCGCCGCGCGCTCGCGCGCGCGTATTTCGCCGCGCTCGACGGCGGGCCGGCCGTGAAGCTCGGCCTCGGGCTGCCCGTCGCCGATTTCGAAAACGGCAACTGGCACATGTTCCAGGTCACGCTGCCGCTCGAGCGCCTGTCGATCTCGCGCGCCGACTTCATGGCACAGATGAAGGAGCGCGGAATCGGCACGGGCGTCCACTACCCGGCGATCCATCTTTTCACGCTGTACCGTGCGCGCGGCTTCAAGGAAGGAATGTTCCCGCACGCCGAACGGTACGGCGCGTCGACCGTCACGCTGCCGCTCTTCACGCAGATGACGGAAGACGACGTGCGTCGCGTGGTCGACGCGATCAATCAGATTTGCGAACAATACGGAAAGTAAGCGTACATGAGTCACCCTGAAGCACGCGCCGGTCACCGGGACGCCGACCGTCCGGAAGTATCGGTCATCATCCCCGTGTACAACGAGGAAGACGGCCTCGCCGCGCTGTTCGCGCGCCTGTACCCGGCCCTCGACGCACTGGGCACGTCGTACGAAGTGATCCTGATCAACGACGGCAGCCGCGACCGCTCGGCCGCGATGCTCGCCGACCAGTTCCACGTGCGGCCCGACACGACGCGCGTCGTGCTGCTCAACGGCAACTACGGGCAGCACATGGCGATCCTCGCGGGCTTCGCGCAGTCGCGCGGCGACATCGTCGTCACGCTCGACGCCGACCTGCAGAATCCGCCGGAGGAAATCGGCAAGCTGATCGCCAAGATGCACGAGGGCTACGACTACGTCGGCTCGATCCGCAAGCAGCGCCAGGACAGCCTGTGGCGGCGCAAGGCATCCGCGATGATGAACCGGCTGCGCGAGCGCATCACGCGCATCAAGATGACCGACCAGGGCTGCATGCTGCGCGCATACAGCCGCCGCATCATCGACACGATCAACGTGTGCGGCGAAGTGAACACGTTCATCCCCGCGCTCGCCTACACGTTCGCGCAGAATCCGACCGAAATCGAGGTCGCGCACGAGGAGCGCTTCGCGGGCCAGTCGAAGTATTCGCTGTACAGCCTGATCCGGCTGAACTTCGATCTGGTGACGGGCTTTTCGGTCGTGCCGCTGCAGTGGCTGTCGTTCATCGGCGTGATCCTGTCGCTCGGCTCCGCCGCGCTGTTCGTGCTGCTGCTCGTACGGCGCTTCATCGTCGGCGCGGAAGTGCAAGGCGTGTTCACGCTGTTCGCGATCACCTTCTTCCTGCTCGGCGTGATCCTGTTCGCGCTCGGCCTGCTCGGCGAGTACGTCGGGCGCATCTATCAGCAGGTGCGCGCACGGCCGCGCTATCTGATCCAGGCCGTGCTCGAACAGCACGACGGCGTGCCGGCGGTGCCGGCCGGCGCCGCGCGCACCGAGGCTGCACAATGAAGCCGCGCGCGGTCGTCTTCGCGTATCACAACGTCGGCGTGCGGTGCCTGCAGGTGCTGCTCGCGCGCGGCGTCGACGTCGCGCTCGTCGTCACGCACGAAGACAATCCGAACGAGAACATCTGGTTCGGCAGCGTCGCGTCGGTGGCGGCCGAGCACGGCATTCCGGTCGTCACGCCGGCCGACCCCGCCGACCCGGCGCTGCGCCGCGCGGTGTCCGACGCGCGGCCCGACTTCATCTTCTCGTTCTATTACCGCCACATGCTGCCGCCGGACCTGCTCGCGATCGCGCCGCGCGGTGCATACAACATGCACGGTTCGCTGCTGCCGAAATACCGCGGCCGCGTGCCGACGAACTGGGCGGTGCTGAACGGCGAAACGGAAACCGGCGCGACGCTGCACGAGATGGCCGCGAAGCCCGACGCCGGCGCGATCGTCGGTCAGACGGCCGTGCCGATCCTGCCGGACGACACGGCCGCGCAGGTGTTCGACAAGGTCACCGTCGCGGCCGAGCAGACGCTCTGGCGCGTGCTGCCCGCGCTGCTCGCGGGCGACGCGCCGCACCTGCCGAACGACCTGTCGGCCGGCAGCTACTACGGCGGGCGCAAGCCCGAGGACGGCCGCATCGACTGGACGAAGCCGGCCGCGCAGGTCTACAACCTCGTGCGCGCGGTCGCGCCGCCGTATCCGGGCGCGTTCACCGACGTCGCGGGCGAGCGTTTCGTCGTCGCGCGCGCGCGGCTGGCGGGGCCCGGCAGCGCGGCTGCCGCGGCGGCGGCTGATTTGCCGCCCGGCCTGCACGTAAGCGATAATGCGCTACTCGGCGTCTGCGGCGACAGCCGTGCCCTTTCCATTCTCGAGCTGTGGCAACAGCGCGACGGCAGCCACACCGTCGTGACGCCCGCGGAATTCGCGCAGTTCATTCATTCTTCCCGTCATTCATGAAAGCAAAAAAAGTCCTGATCCTGGGTGTGAACGGCTTCATCGGCCATCACCTGTCGAAGCGCATTCTTGAAACCACCGATTGGGAAGTGTTCGGCATGGACATGCAGACCGACCGGCTCGGCGATCTCGTCAACCACGAGCGGATGCATTTCTTCGAAGGCGACATCACGATCAACAAGGAGTGGGTCGAGTATCACGTGAAGAAGTGCGACGTGATCCTGCCGCTCGTCGCGATCGCGACGCCCGCGACGTACGTCCAGCAGCCGCTGCGCGTGTTCGAGCTCGACTTCGAGGCGAACCTGCCGATCGTCCGCTCGGCCGTGAAGTACGGCAAGCACCTCGTGTTCCCGTCGACGTCCGAGGTGTACGGCATGTGCTCGGACGAGCAGTTCGATCCGGACGCGTCCGCCCTCACGTACGGCCCGATCAACAAGCCGCGCTGGATCTACGCATGCTCGAAGCAGCTGATGGACCGCGTGATCTGGGGCTACGGGATGGAAGGCCTGAACTTCACGCTGTTCCGCCCATTCAACTGGATCGGACCCGGCCTCGACTCGATCTACACGCCGAAGGAAGGCAGCTCGCGCGTGGTCACGCAGTTCCTCGGACACATCGTGCGCGGCGAGAACATCAGCCTCGTGGACGGCGGCTCGCAAAAGCGCGCGTTCACCGACATCGACGACGGCATCAGCGCGCTGATGAAGATCATCGAGAACGCGAACGGCGTCGCGTCGGGCAAGATCTACAACATCGGCAACCCGAAGAACAACTTCTCGGTCCGCGAACTCGCGCACAAGATGCTCGAGCTCGCCGCCGAATTCCCGGAGTACGCCGATTCGGCGAAGCAGGTGCAGCTCGTCGAGACGACGTCCGGCGCGTACTACGGCAACGGCTATCAGGACGTGCAGAATCGCGTGCCGAAGATCGACAACACGATGCAGGAACTCGGCTGGGCGCCGCAGTCGACGTTCGACGACGCGCTGCGCAAGATCTTCGAAGCGTATCGCGGCCATGTCGCCGACGCGCGCGCGCTCGTCGAACAGCAAGGCTGACGGGACGCTCGCTTGGCTCGCATCGTCCTCAAGATCGACGTCGACACGCTGCGCGGCACGCGCGAAGGCGTGCCGAACCTCGCGCGCATCTTCGACCGCTTCAATGCGCGCGCGACGTTCCTGTTCAGCCTCGGGCCCGATCATACGGGCTGGGCGCTGCGGCGCGTGTTCCGCCCCGGCTTCCTGAAGAAGGTGTCGCGCACGTCGGTCGTCGAACATTACGGCGTCAAGCAGCTGATGTACGGCGTGCTGCTGCCGGGCCCCGACATCGGCCGCCGCGCGATCGCCGACATGCGCGCGATCCACGAGGCCGGCTTCGAATGTGGAATCCACACGTGGGATCACGTGTACTGGCAGGACAACGTGCGCGCGCGCGATCGCGACTGGACCGCGCGTGAAATGCAGAAGAGCCATGCGCGCTTCGTCGAGATCTTCGGCGCGCCGCCCGTCACGCACGGCGCCGCAGGCTGGCAGATGAACGACGCGGCATTCGAGCAGATCGATGCGTGGGGGATGCGCTATGCGTCCGACGGTCGCGGCCATTCGCCGTATCTGCCCGTGGTCGGCGGCCGCACGCTGTCGCACGTGCAGATGCCGACGACGCTGCCGACGCTCGACGAAGTGCTCGGCGTCGACGGCATCGACACCGGCAACGTCGCCGCGCATCTGCTGCAGTTCACCGAAACCAATCCGCACGACCAGGTGTTCACGCTGCATGCGGAACTCGAAGGCCAGAAGCTCGCGCCCGTGTTCGAGCAGCTGCTCGCCGGCTGGCGCGCGCAGGGCCACACGTTTGCGACGATGGGCGACTACCACGCGACGCTGGACCGCGACTCGCTGCCATCGTACCCTGTCGCGTGGGGCGAAATTCCCGGCCGCTCCGGCGAACTGATCGTCCAGCCTGACTGAGTTCGCGCGCGAGCCCGCGCCGTACGCCCGCCGTGCGGGCGCTGCCGCCGCGCCCGCCGAACCGCGCCGCCGTCGCGGCGCCTTTCCATAACAACAGGAGAAATACGTGTCCGTCGAAGTTGACCGTCAAGTTCCCGAATTCACCGCACCGGCCACGGGCGGCGACATATCGCTGTCCGACCTGAAGGGCAAGAAGCTCGTTCTGTATTTCTATCCGAAGGACAACACGCCCGGCTGCACGACCGAAGGCCTGCAGTTTCGCGATCTCTATCCGAAGTTCAAGAAGGCCGGCGCGGAAGTGATCGGCGTGTCGCGCGACAGCCTGCGCTCGCATGACAATTTCAAGGCAAAGCTCGAACTGCCGTTCCCGCTGATTTCCGATGCCGACGAAGCGCTGTGCACGCTGTTCGACGTCATCAAGATGAAGAAGATGTATGGCAAGGAAGTACGCGGAATCGAGCGCTCGACGTTCCTGATCGACGCCGACGGCGTGCTGCGTCGCGCATGGCGCGGCATCAAGGTACCGGGCCATGTGGAGGACGTGCTAAGTGCTGTACAAGCGCTTTGAGGCGCGTTATATTGGGCCGCAATGAATGCCAGTTCGCCCCATATTTCTCGTAGCTGCGCCGGTGCCCGGTGCGTTGCTTGCCGGCACCTGACGCGCATCACGACGGTATCAGCCGAGCCGCATGTCCCGGTCCACGGGGCAGCGGCTTTTTTTATGGACTGCGCGCCGGCTCTCGGTCCGGCCCTTACCTCGTCAAGGAGCTGATCGACATTTTTAGGCGAACCGGCTAGACGAAATTCCTGTGCGCCACCGCGCGCAAACTGCATGCATCTCCGTCACGCAGGATGCGATCAGCGGCGCACGCCATGCGACACGATTCCTCCCGAGGGACACCATGCCTTTGCCTACTCCCCCCAGCAAGCTCGGCAGCCTGCTGCCGCCCGACGAATACAAGGCGAAAGCGCGGCCCGCGAAAGCCGCGAAGAAATCCGCCGAAGGGGACGCATCCACTGCCGGTGACTATGGCCCGGCCAGCGTGGCCCAACCGATGACCGAAGCCGCGAACACGGCCGCGCCGCTGCGTGCGGTCGCGTCGTCGACGCAAGACGCCGCAAGCGCATCCGCGCGCGGCCGCAAATCGAAGCAGACCGCCGCACTGCTGCAGCCGATGCAGGCGCCGCACGAACCGGCAGCGCCCGTCGCGCGCGACGACCAGCCGGCCGCCGCGAAACCGGCCGCCGCGCCCGCGCGCGATGCGGGCGCAGCGACGAGATCGCGCGGCCGCAAGAGCGCCGACGCCGAACTGCAGAAGCTGTTCGTGCTCGACACCAACGTGCTGATGCACGATCCGAGCAGCCTCTTCCGTTTCGAGGAGCACGACGTCTATCTGCCGATGATGACGCTCGAGGAGCTCGACAACCACAAGAAGGGGATGTCCGAAGTCGCACGCAACGCGCGCCAGGTCAGCCGCACGCTCGACGCGCTCGTCGCGGACGCGGGCCCGATCTCGGCCAGCATTCCGCTGTCGCGCCTCGGCAACCGCGACGCGCTCGGCCGCCTGTACTTCCAGACCAAGCTCGCCGACATCGCGCCGGTCGAAGGCCTGCCCGAAGGCAAGGCCGACAACCAGATCCTCGGCGTCGTGCGCGCACTGCAGCGCGACCGTCCCGACCGGCAGGTCGTGCTGGTGTCGAAAGACATCAACATGCGGATCAAGGCGCACGCGCTCGGCCTGCCCGCGGAGGACTACTTCAACGACCAGGTGCTCGAGGACAAGGATCTCCTCTACACCGGCGTGCGCGAACTGCCGCAGGATTTCTGGACCAAGCATGCGAAAGGCATGGAAAGCTGGCAGGACACGAAGACGGGCACCACGTACTACCGCGTCACGGGTCCGCTCGTCGCGTCGATGCTCGTCAACGAGTTCGTCTACCTCGAGCCGCAGAACGGCGAGCCGACGTTCCATGCGATCGTCCGCGAGCTGAACGGCAAGACGGCGCTGCTGCAGACGCTGCGCGACTACAGCCACCACAAGAACAACGTGTGGGGCATCACCGCGCGCAACCGCGAGCAGAACTTCGCGCTGAACCTGCTGATGAATCCGGAGATCGACTTCGTCACGCTGCTCGGCCAGGCCGGCACCGGCAAGACGCTCGTCGCGCTCGCGGCCGGCCTTGCGCAGGTGCTCGACGACAAGCGCTACAACGAGATCATCGTGACGCGCGCGACCGTGCCCGTCGGCGAGGACATCGGCTTCCTGCCCGGCACCGAGGAAGAGAAGATGCAGCCGTGGATGGGCGCATTCGACGACAACCTCGAAGTGCTGCAGAAGACCGACGATGCCGCCGGCGAATGGGGTCGCGCGGCGACGCAGGAGCTGATCCGCTCGCGGCTGAAGGTCAAGAGCATGAACTTCATGCGCGGCCGCACGTTCGTCGACAAGTATCTGATCATCGACGAGGCGCAGAACCTGACGCCGAAACAGATGAAGACGCTCGTCACGCGCGCCGGCCCCGGCACGAAGATCGTCTGCCTCGGCAACATCGCGCAGATCGATACGCCGTATCTGACCGAAGGCAGCTCGGGCCTCACGTACGTCGTCGACCGCTTCAAGGGCTGGGGCCACAGCGGTCACGTGACGCTCGCGCGCGGCGAACGTTCGCGGCTCGCCGATTACGCGTCCGATATCCTGTAACTCGGCACGCCGGCCGGTCGGCCGGCTCCAACGTCTGACGGCGCTCCCTTTGCGGAGCGCCGTTTTTCTTTTCAGGGTCGCAAGCCCGTTCGCGCAACGTCACGCAGCAACCACACTTAGCCGTCAAACTTCAAGTAAATTCTCAGGAATGGTTGCCTAAGCCCCGTCGGAGCGTCTACCATCGGGTCTGTCTGTCGTCATACGATTCGCGAGCGCATCGCTCGCCCGCCTCGTCCATGCTTCGAATCTGGGTTCCCGTCGCCGTCGTTTCGCTGCTCGCGGCCTGCTCGAGTGTGCCGCCGCAGTCGGCATCGCGCCCGTCGGGCATGAAGATCACGACGCCGCGCGCGTTCCCGCCGCCCGCCAATTTCCCGAAGTTCGTCGATCACAGCGTCGGCCAGGAAGAGATTTCGATCCAGGCGATGAGCCTCGTCGGCGTGCCGTATCGTTGGGGCGGCAACACGCCGACGAGCGGCTTCGACTGCAGCGGGCTCGTGCGATACGTGATCGGCCGCGCAGCCGACGTCGAGCTGCCGCGCACGACCGCCGACATGAGCAGCCGCGGCGTGCCGATCGAGCCCGACCAGATCGCGCCCGGCGATCTGATCTTCTTCAACACGACCGGCCGGCCGCATTCGCACGTCGGCATCTACGTCGGCAAGCTGCGCTTCGTGAACGCGCCGTCGACCGGCGGCACCGTGCGGCTCGACTACCTGACCAATCCGTATTGGGCGAAGCGCTTCGACGGCATTCGGCGCGTCGCGCCGTCGCGCGCGACGCCGACGCCGTTCGATGCGCCGACCTACGAAGCGCGACGTGACGAATCCGTTGCACCGGCCGCCGCGGTCGCCGCCGCGCCGGTTCCGGCACCGCGCGTATCGGGCGCACGGCCGGCGCCCGCGCCTGTCGCCGCTACGGCGTCGACGGCGGCGCCCCGCGCTGCCGCCACGGATCCGTTCGAGCCGCCGCCAGCGCGCATTGCCGCCGCGCGTCAGCAGGCCGAATCGGCCGGCGCGATTTCGCCGCCGGTTGCGACGGCAGCCACTGCCGCGACCGGCGCCGATACGTCGATCGACACGGCCTCGCAAGCGCGCGACGTGCCGGCAACGCCCGCTCCCGCTGGCGTGACGATCCCGACGATCGCGATCCAGCCGTCGGACGCGCTCGCCGCCGCCGGCGACAAGTTCGAGCCGCCTCCCGCGGCGCGGGCCGCTGCGCAGCAGGCGTGGTCGCGCGAGCCGGCTGCTGCGCCGGTGCAGATCATGCGCGCATCGACGCAATCGGCACCGGTCAATGCGGCCGCCGACGATCCGATCGCACGATTCGCGAACGGTAGCTATTGAGCCGGTCGCGCGCGCACGGTCGACCTCATCCCCGGCGCATCGCCGCACGCTTCGTCCCGCACCCTGAACGCATCGAGCGCACGAGCGCGCCGCGGCCATCACGAAGAAGCCGCATGCGCATCCACGTGTGCGCCCTCGCCCCGGAACTTCGAACGCCATAAAAAAAGCGCCGCAGCCTTTTTTCGGCATGCGGCGCTCGTCGCGTCCGGAAAGCGGCGACCGGATCGCGCGTTCGAATCAGAAAATCCTGTGACCGAGCCACCATCCGCCGGCCGCGATCAGCGCGGACGCCGGAATCGTCAGCACCCACGCCCACACGATGTTGCCGGCAACCCCCCAGCGCACCGCCGACAGCTTCTGCGTCGCGCCGACACCGACGATCGCGCCGGTAATCGTATGCGTCGTCGACACCGGAATGCCGAGGAACGACGCGAGGAACAACGTCATCGCGCCGCCGGTTTCTGCGCAAAAACCGCCGACCGGCTTGAGCTTCGTGATCTTCTGGCCCATCGTACGCACGATGCGCCAGCCGCCGAACAGCGTGCCGAGGCCCATCGACAGATAGCACGCGCCGATCACCCACGCGGGCGGCGCATCGGACGTCGCCGACGCGTAGCCGGACGCGATCAGCAGCATCCAGATGATCCCGATCGTCTTCTGCGCATCGTTGCCGCCGTGACCGAGGCTGTACAGCCCGGCCGACAGCAATTGCAGGCGCCGGAACCGCCGATCGACCTTGCTTGGCGCGGTGCGGAAATACAGCCACGACACGCCGAGCATGAACAGCGAACCGAGGATGAAGCCGAGCAGCGGCGAAATGAAGATGAACGCGACCGTTTTCATCAACCCGTCGAGGTTCAGCGAGCTCCAGCCCGATTTCGCGAGCGCTGCGCCGACGAGACCGCCGATCAGCGCGTGCGACGAGCTCGACGGAATCCCGTAATACCAGGTAATCACGTTCCAGCCGATCGCACCGACGAGCGCACCGAACACGACATAGTGGTCGACGATCTCCGGGTCGATCGTGCCCTTGCCGACGGTCTGCGCGACCTTCAGATGGAAGATGAAATACGCGATGACGTTGAATGCGGCCGCGAACACGACGGCCTGCTGCGGCTTCAGCACCCCGGTGGACACGACGGTCGCGATCGAGTTCGCCGCGTCGTGGAAGCCGTTCATGAAGTCGAATACGAGCGCGACGAGCACCAGCGTCGCGACCATCCATAGGGCGAGTTGTATCGAATGCATCGTGATCCGCTCAGGCGTTTTCCAGCACGATGCCTTCGATGATGTTCGCGACGTCCTCGCATTTGTCGGTGATCTCTTCGAGCAGCTCGTAGATCGCCTTCAGCTTGATGAGCGTCTTCACGTCGTCTTCTTCGCGGAACAGTTTCGACATCGCCGCGCGCAGCACGCGGTCGGCCTCCGACTCCCAGCGGTCGATCTCCTCGCACGCCTTCAGGATCTGCGCCGACTGCTTCATGTCGGACAGCAGCGCGACCGCCTGCTGCACGTGCTGCGCCGACTGCGTGACGATGTGCGCGAGCTGGCTCGCCTCCGACGTGACGGACTGGACGTCGTACAGCGACACGGCCGTCGCGACGTCTTCCATCAGGTCGAGGATGTCGTCCATCGTCGTGATCAGCTTGTGGATCTCATCGCGGTCGAGCGGCGTGATGAAGGTCTTGTGCAGCAGATCGATCGCTTCGTGCGTGAGCTTGTCGGCGGCCTTCTCGGCCGTCTGCACGTTTTGCTTGTGAATCTCGGCGTCGGCGAGATTGTCGATCAGCAGTTCGAGCTCGCGGCCACCGGAAACGATGTGCTTCGCGTGCGCGTTGAAGAGTTCAAAGAACTTGCCCTCGGTGGGCATGAATCGACCGAACATGGGATTCCTGAGAGGTGGTCAAACGACTGTCACGAAAACGGGCGACATTGTACCGTTTCCGGTCGCGGCGCGACGCGCGTATATGCGCGCGCCGGGATGGGATACAACGATTGGTGAAATAACGGTTTACAACCGGCCTTACTCGCCGTAAAAGTTCTGCGCCCCTGCAAAGTTGTCGAACTTCGTGTATTGCCCCAGGAACGTGAGCCGAACCGGCCCGATCGGGCCGTTACGCTGCTTGCCGATGATGATCTCGGCCGTCCCCTTGTCGGGGCTGTCCGGGTTGTACACTTCGTCGCGATAGATGAACAGGATCACGTCCGCGTCCTGTTCGATTGCACCCGATTCGCGCAAATCGGACATCACCGGACGCTTGTTCGGCCGCTGTTCGAGGCCGCGGTTCAGCTGCGACAGCGCGATCACCGGCACGTCGAGCTCCTTTGCGAGACTCTTCAGCGATCGCGAGATCTCCGAGATTTCGGTCGCGCGGTTTTCGCCTTGCGACGAACCCGACATCAGCTGCAGGTAGTCGACGATGATCAGGCCGAGCTTGCCGCATTGCCGCGCGAGACGCCGCGCACGCGAGCGCAATTCCATCGGGTTCAGGCCGCCGGTTTCGTCGATGAACAGTTGCGCCTCGCTCATTTTCTGCACGGCGTGCGTGAGCTTCGGCCAGTCCTCGTCGGTCAGGCGGCCGGTACGCATCCGGTGCTGGTCGAGCCGGCCGATCGAGCCGAGCATACGCATCACGAGTTGCGTGCCGGGCATTTCCATCGAGAACACCGCGACGGGTAGCCCGTACTCGACCGCGACGTATTCGCCGATGTTCATCGAGAACGCCGTTTTACCCATCGATGGCCGGCCGGCCACGATGATCAGTTCGCCGCCGTGCATCCCGGACGTCATCCGGTCGAGGTCAACGAAGCCCGTCGGCGTGCCGGTAACGTCGCTCGGGTTCGCGGTGTGGTACAGCGTATCGATGCGCTCGACGACCTGCGTGAGCAGCGGGCCGATCTCGAGGAAGCCCTGGTTGCCGCGCGCGCCCTCTTCGGCGATCGAGAACACCTTCGCCTCGGCCTCGTCGAGCAGTTGGCGCACCTCCTTGCCCTGCGGGTTGAACGCATCGGCCGAGATTTCGTCGGCGACCGACACGAGACGGCGCAGCACCGCGCGGTCGCGCACGATTTCCGCATAGCGGCGGATGTTCGCGGCGCTCGGCGTGTTCTGCGCGAGCGCGTTCAGATACGCGAGCCCGCCGACTTCGTCGGCCTTGCCGGACGTGGTGAGCGCTTCGTACACGGTCACGACGTCGGCCGGGCGCGTTGCCGCGATCAGCCGGCCGATGTGCTCGAAGATGATCCGGTGGTCGTAGCGGTAGAAGTCGCCCTGCGACAGAAAATCGGCAATCCGGTCCCATGCCGCGTTCTCGAGCAACAGGCCGCCCAGCACCGACTGTTCGGCTTCGACCGAATGCGGCGGAACTTTCAGCGATTCGATTTGAGGGTCTTGCGGCGCGTTCATGGGTTGGGATTATCGCGAATTAGGCAGGTGAGCGCTACATACGATTGCCGGCGAGCACGCAACAAAAAAGGCAGGCCCGGTTGCCCGGACCTGCCCTGTCGGGACGGCCAAGCCGCCCGGCATGATTGCGTACGCTTAAGCGTGGTCGCCGATCACGTTGATCGTGACGTCGACGACGACGTCCGTGTGCAGCGCGACCTGAACCGTATGCTCGCCGATCATCTTCAGCGGGCCTTCCGGCATGCGAACCTGCAGCTTCTCGACGTCGAAACCTGCCTTCTTCAGCAGTTCGGCGACGTCGCCGTTCGTGACCGAACCGAACAGACGGCCGTCGACGCCCGACTTCTGCGTGACTTCGAACGTCTGGCCGTTCAGCTTCTCGCCGACCGCCTGTGCGGCAGCCAGCTTCTCGGCGGCGACCTTTTCGAGCTCGGCGCGACGCACTTCGAATTCGGCGATCGCTTCCTTCGTTGCACGGCGAGCCTTGCGGTTCGGGATCAGGAAGTTGCGAGCGTAACCGTCCTTGACCTTGACGATATCGCCGAGGTTGCCCAGATTGGCGACTTTTTCCAACAGAATGATTTGCATTCGAATTCTCCTTATTGCGTCGCCTGATTACGCCTTGTGCTGATCGGTGTACGGCAGCAGCGCGAGGAAACGCGCACGCTTGATTGCCGTGTCCAGCTGACGCTGATAGTGGGCCTTCGTACCCGTCAGGCGAGCCGGCGTGATCTTGCCGTTTTCGCCGATGAAGTCCTTCAGCGTTTCCGTGTCCTTGTAGTCGATCTGCTCGACGCCTGCAGCCGTGAAACGGCAGAACTTCTTGCGCTTGAAGAGCGGGTTTTGTTGCTGACGACGCTTGTCGAATTTCTTACCAGTCGGGCGGGGCATGATTCAGTCCTTTCCAATGTCCTGCAATGCTGTGATGTGAAACACCAAGGTTCTCGCGTTGCGGCTCTTCTTTGCGAGGAAGCCCGTGAACAGCGTCTCGACGCCCATCTCACGACTTTCCAGGCTGCCGCTCGCGTCGCCGGCCGCCACCGCCTCGATCGTCATTTCGACCTGGCGGCGAATGCCTGCTTCGACGACTTCCGTGCGGTGATGCAACGTGGCGCTTGCGATCGGAACGCCGGCCGGCGTGTATCGCACCGGTGCGCGCTCGACGACGCTCGCCGTCAATTGCAACCTGTTCACGTGAGTGGCGCGCTCCTTGGTGGCTTAATGACTACGAGCTTAAGCCTGCGCTTCGGTCGGCTGAGCAGCAGCCGCCTTCTTGGCTTCTTCGCGCTGAACTTCCTTCATCATCGGCGACGGGCCGGTTTCGGCCTTCTTCATCTTGACGATGAGGTGACGCAGCACGGCGTCGTTGAACTTGAACGCGTGTTCGAGCTCGTCGAGCGTCGTCTGGTCGCACTCGATGTTCATGCAGACGTAGTGAGCCTTCGCGAGTTTCTCGATCATGTAGGCCAGTTGGCGACGGCCCCAGTCTTCGACGCGGTGGATCTGACCGCCGTGCGACGTGATCGTGGTCTTGTAACGCTCGATCATCGCGGGCACTTGCTCGCTTTGATCGGGGTGCACGATGAAGACGATTTCGTAATGACGCATTACACACTCCTTGTGGATAGAAGCCACCCGGGCGTCTGAACCGGTGTGGCAAGTGAGAAGCCGGAGATTCTAACCCGGATACGGGGCGCGTGCAATACGAATCGACAATTCGCGGCCGGATTCGGCCGTGTTTTCAACGACTTGAACGCGCGATCCGGTAGAAGCGGCCGGGATCGCGGCGACGAGAAAAACAGGGTCGGAGCGACAGGACACTTCCGACCCTTCCGTCACTCGCTGCGCGCGCCCGCGAGCCGCGCGTCGAGCGCCTCCCTGAACGCCGTCAGCGCCGACGGTTCCGCATCGGTCACTGCCCACCACGTCATTCCGGCCGCGTTCCAGCGATCGAGCGCGTAGCCTTCCGAGACGGTCGCGTACGGTTCGCGCCCCCGCCCTTCGGCCGACGGCAGTACATATACGTCGATCACGTGCTGCCGATAGCGGTACACGAGCACCGCGACACGGCGGCGCCCGACATAGTCGAGCCGGCCGCCGGCCAGCGCGAAGCCGCTCGCGGCGAGATCCTCGACCGGCGGCGCATAGTCGAGGCGGCCGTTGAACCATGGCTTGACCGTGTGCCGATCGGTCGAGATCACGTCGATGTCGCGCGCCGACAAGCCGGCCCGCACGTGGCTCGCAACGAGTTCGTCGACCATTCGGTCGGTGTCGGCGTGGCGCGCAGACAGCGCGACTCCGGCCGCCGCCGCGGCAATCGTCAATGCGACAGCCCAGCCCAGCGCCGGCCACGCCACGACATGCGAGCCGACGCGCGTGCCGTGGCCGGCGGCCGCCGAACGCGGCGATATGCCGCGACCGGCCGGCCAAGAGAACCAGCGGCGGCCGCGCGGCTGCGGCTGCGGTTGCGGCTGCGATCGAGATCCCAATTCCGATCGCCGCGCCGATTCCGCCCCGCTCGCACCGCTCTCGACCGGCAGACGCGCGAGGATGCCCGCTCGCAACCCATCGGGTGTGCGGTGATAGTCGGCCTGACGCACGGCCCGCGCGAGCGCAACGATCCGCTCGCGTTCGCGACGGCACGCATCGCACCGTTCGACGTGCCGCTGGACGCGCAACGCGTCGGGCGCCGACAGCTCGCGGTCGACGTCCGCGTCCAGCCACGCTCGCGCTTCGTTACAGTCCATCGATAGCCTCCGATGCGGTTCCGCCCGCCGCCGCGCGCGCTGTCCTCGTGCCGGACGACGACGCCTGCGCACCGTCGCCGAGCAGCGCGGCGAGCCGGCGCCGGCCGCGCGAGAGCCGCGACATCACCGTGCCGACCGGCACGTCCGCGATCGCCGCGATCTCCCGATAGCTGAGGTCTTCCATCTCGCGCAGCACGAGCACCTCGCGATATTCGGCCGGCAGCGTCGCGAGCGCGGCGTTCACGAGCCGGACGTTCTCGCCGCGCAGCAACTGCGCGAGCGGATCCTCGGTTGCCGGCTGCCAGTCGTCCGGAACGTCGGTGTCGTCGAGCGTGTCGGGCAGCGCGACTTCCTGCGCATGCGTGCGGCGGCGCCATTCGGTGTACCAGGTGTGGCGCACGATCGTCAGCAGCCATGGCCGCGCGTTGTCGCCGCGGCAGGCATCGACGAAGCGCAGCGCGCGCATGCACGCGTCCTGCACGACGTCGTCCGCGTCGCCCGCGCTGCCGGTCAGCCAGCGCGCGAGGTTGTACGCGGCATCGAGATGCGGCAGCACGAGCGTGCGAAACCGCTCGCCGCGCGCTGCCGCGTCGTCCGCTGCGCTGTCGTCCGCCGCCTGTCCGGCTTGCCCCACGTGACCTCCGTCGTCCCGGCGGCCGAAGCCGCGTCCGTTGCCGCATCGTGCCGGACTCGCCGACCGCGTCCGCTCGATCACCTTACCGCCGCTGCGTCGAGTTTATTCCCGCCGAACGCGGATGGAACGCAACAACCGAAGCGGCCCGCCGCCGTTACGGCGTGCTGCTCCAGTAGCCGGGGCGCGCGTACGCGTCGCGCAGATAGTCGATGAAATAGCGCACGCGCGCGGGCACGTAGCGCTGCTGCGGATAGACCGCGAGGATGTCGTAGTCGGGCAGCGCGTAGTCGTCGAGCACGGTTTCGAGCTCGCCGGTTTCGAGCTGCGCGGCAATTTCCCACGTCGAGCGCCAGCCGAGCCCGAGGCTCTCGGTCACCCAGCGATGCAGCAGCTCGCCGTCGTTGCAGTCGAGATTGCCGGTCACGCGCATCGTGACGATCTTGCCGTGGCGCTGGAAATACCAGCCGCGGTTCTGACCGCCCTGCAGGTTGAACGCCAGGCAGTTGTGCTTCAGCAGGTCGTCGAGCGACTTCGGGCGCCCGTGGCGGCGGAAATACTCCGGCGTGCCGCACACGACGCGCCGGTTCGACGCGAGCTTCACCGCGACGAAGTTCGGGTCGACCGCGCCGCCGATCCGGATCGACAGGTCGTAGCCTTCGCGCACCAGATCGACGACGCGGTCGGTCAGGTTGAACGACAGCTGCATCTCCGGCTTGTCGGCAAGAAAACCCGGCGCGTGCGGCGCGACGTGCTTGCGGCCGAACGCGGCCGGCGCCGACACGATCAGATGCCCGCTGACCGCGCGCCGCCCGGCGGCCAGCTCGTTCTCCGCCTGATCCCATTCGGACAGCAGCCCGCGGCAGCGCTCGAGGAACGCCGCGCCTTCCTCGCTGACGACGAGCCGCCGCGTCGACCGGTACATCAGCTTCACGCCGAGGCGCTTTTCCAGCGCGTCGATGCGCCGGCCGAGCACCACGGGCGACACGCCCTCCTCAAGTGCCGCGGCCGCGAGGCTGCCCGCGTCCGCGACGCGCACGAACGTCTCGATCTGCTTGAACCGATCCATCTGTCGTCTCCGCTGCGACGCCGGCCGAACGCCCGTCCGGTCGTCATTCCATACTTTTAGTTTCGAAATAAGCGACTTCGGCGGATCTTATCAAACCTTTCCTGCATCCCTAAAGTGTCCGCAACAGATCGATTCGCCAGATCCGCACATTCAAGGAGACATTCATGGCCAAGATGAGAGCCGTCGACGCCGCCGTTCTCGTGCTCGAGAAAGAAGGCATCCAGACCGCGTTCGGCGTGCCGGGCGCCGCGATCAACCCGTTCTACTCGGCGCTGCGCAAGTCGGGCGGCATTAGCCACGTGCTCGCCCGCCACGTCGAAGGCGCGTCGCACATGGCCGAAGGGTTCACGCGGGCCGCGCCCGGCAACATCGGCGTATGCATCGGCACGTCCGGCCCGGCCGGCACCGACATGATCACCGGCCTCTACTCGGCATCGGCCGACTCGATTCCGATCCTCGCGATCACCGGCCAGGCGCCGCGCGCGCGTCTGTACAAGGAAGACTTCCAGGCCGTCGACATCGAATCGATCGCGAAGCCCGTCACCAAGTGGGCGGTCACCGTGCGCGAGCCGGCGCTCGTGCCGCGCGTGTTCCAGCAGGCATTCCACCTGATGCGCTCGGGCCGCCCGGGCCCGGTGCTCGTCGACCTGCCGATCGACGTGCAGCTCGCCGAGATCGAATTCGACATCGACACGTACGAGCCGCTGCCCGTCTACAAGCCGGCGGCCACCCGCGCGCAGATCGAAAAGGCGCTCGCGATGCTCAGCGACGCGGACAAGCCGCTGATCGTGTCCGGCGGCGGCGTGCTGAACGCGGCCGCCGAGGATCTGCTCGTGCAGTTCGCCGAAACGGTCGGCGTGCCGGTGATCCCGACGCTGATGTCGTGGGGCGCGATTCCGGACGACCATCCGCTGATGGCCGGCATGGTCGGACTGCAGACGTCGCACCGCTACGGCAACGCGACGATGCTCGCGTCCGACTTCGTGCTCGGCATCGGCAACCGCTGGGCGAACCGCCACACCGGCAGCATCGACGTCTACACGAAGGGCCGCAAGTTCGTACACGTCGACATCGAACCGACGCAGATCGGCCGCGTGTTCGGCCCCGATCTCGGGATCGTGTCGGACGCGAAGGCGGCGCTCGAACTGTTCGTCGCGGTCGCGCAGGAATGGAAGGCGGCCGGCAAGCTGAAGGACCGCAGCGCGTGGGTCGCCGAATGCCAGCAGCGCAAGCGCACGCTGCAGCGCAAGACGCACTTCGACGACGTGCCGATCAAGCCGCAGCGCGTGTACGAAGAGATGAACAAGGTGTTCGGCCGCGACACGTGCTACGTGAGCACGATCGGCCTGTCGCAGATCGCCGCCGCGCAGTTCCTGCACGTGTTCAAGGCGCGCAACTGGATCAACTGCGGGCAGGCAGGCCCGCTCGGCTGGACGATTCCCGCCGCGCTCGGCGTGCGGGCGGCCGATCCGTCCCGCCCGATCGTCGCGCTGTCCGGCGACTACGACTTCCAGTTCATGATCGAAGAGCTCGCGGCGGGCGCGCAGTTCAAGCTGCCGTACGTGCACGTCGTCGTGAACAACTCGTACCTCGGGCTGATCCGCCAGGCGCAACGCGCGTTCGACATGGACTACTGCGTGCAGCTCGCATTCGACAACGTGAACGCGCCCGAGCTGAACGGCTACGGCGTCGATCACGTGGCGGTGGCCGAAGGCCTCGGCTGCAAGGCGCTGCGCGTGTTCAAGCCGGAGGAGATCGAGCCGGCGCTGAAGCACGCGCAATCGCTCGCCGAACAGTTCAGCGTGCCGGTGATCGTCGAAGTGATCCTCGAGCGCGTGACGAACATTTCGATGGGCGCCGAGATCGACGCGATCAACGAATTCGAGGCGCTCGCCGAAAAAGCCGAGCATGCGCCGACCGCAATCTCGATGCTCGATTGACACGCACGACCTTTTGACCGACTGACCGACCGAAGAGGCTTAGCTCATGCCGAAGTTTGCTGCAAACCTGACCATGCTGTTCAACGAGGTGCCGTTCCTCGACCGCTTCAACGCGGCCGCGCAGGCCGGCTTCGACGCCGTCGAGTTCCTGTTCCCGTATCCGTACGCGAAAGAGGAACTCGCCGAGCGGCTCGAAACGCATCGCCTGCGCGTCGTGCTGCACAACCTGCCGGCCGGCAACTGGGACCAGGGCGAGCGCGGAATCGCGTGCCTGCCCGATCGCGTCGGCGAGTTCCAGGAAGGCGTCGGCCGCGCGATCGACTATGCGAAGGCGCTGAAGGTGCCGCAGCTGAACTGCCTCGTCGGCATTCCGTCGGCGAGCACCGCGCGCGACAAGACGTTCGTCACGATCGTCGACAACCTGCGCTTCGCGGCCGATGCGTTGAAGCGCGAAGGCATCCGGCTGCTCGTCGAGCCGTGCAACAGCTTCGACATCCCCGGCTTCGCGCTGAACCGTTCGTCCGAAGGGCTCGACGTGATCCGCGCGGTCGGCTCGGACAACCTGTTCCTGCAGTACGACATCTATCACATGCAGCGCATGGAAGGCGAACTCGCCGCGACGATCGAGCGCAACCTCGCATCGATCGGCCACGTGCAGCTCGCCGACAATCCGGGCCGCAACGAACCGGGCACCGGCGAGATCAACTACGCGTTCCTGTTCGCGCTGCTCGACCGGCTCGGCTATGCCGGCTACGTCGGCTGCGAATACAAGCCGCGCACCACCACGACGCAAGGGCTCGGCTGGCTGCAAAGCGTCGCCGGCTGCGCACCGGGCTCGGCGCGCCGCGCCGCCTGAATTCCGCCGTTGCGTCATTCGCCCCTATAGGAGACTTTCACATGGCAATCATCGGTTTCATCGGACTCGGCATCATGGGCGCGCACATGGCGCGCAACCTGCTCAAGGCCGACCATCAGCTCGTCGTGAACGGCGCGTTCCCGGTCCCCGACGACCTGCGTGCGAGCGCGAAGGTCGTCGCGAACTCGACCGAAGTCGCGAAGAACGCGGACATCGTCATCTCGATGGTGCCGGACACGCCGGACGTGCGTAACGTGCTGTTCGCCGACGACGGCGTCGCGAACGGCCTGACGGCCGGCAAGCTCGTGATCGACATGAGCTCGATCTCGCCGCTCGACACGCAGGAATTCGCGAAGCAGATCAACGCGCTCGGCTGCGACTATCTCGATGCGCCGGTGTCCGGCGGCGAAGTCGGCGCACGCGAAGCGTCGCTGACGATCATGGTCGGCGGTCCGCAGAAAGCGTTCGAGCGCGCGAAGCCGCTGTTCGAGAAGATGGGCAAGAACATCACGCTCGTCGGCGACAACGGCGCGGGCCAGACCTGCAAGGTCGCCAACCAGATCATCGTCGCGCTGAACATCGAGGCGGTCGGCGAAGCGCTGCTGTTCGCCGCACGTTCGGGCGCCGATCCGGAACGCGTGCGTCAGGCGCTGATGGGCGGCTTCGCGGCGTCGCGCATTCTCGAAGTGCACGGCGCGCGGATGACGAAGCGCACGTTCGATCCGGGCTTTCGCATCGAGCTGCATCAGAAGGATCTGAACCTCGCGCTCGACGGCGCGCGCAAGCTCGGCCTCGCGCTGCCGCATACGGCAAGCGCGCAGCAGCTGTTCAGCGTGTGCGCATCGCACGGCGGCAAGGCATGGGATCACTCGGCGCTCGTGCGTGCGCTCGAGATCATGTCGAACTTCGAAATCGAGAAGACGCAGAACTGACCGGCGCGCGGCCGCGGCTCGGCGGCCGCACGACGGATGCGATACCGCGCGATCCGCCGCGATGGCGGACGCGCGACAGCGACAGAAACGAGCAATGCGGCCGCGAACGGTCGCAGCGGTGCGCGGCACGTTCGCGCATCACGGTGGGGCGCCCCGCCGCGCACGTCGAACGCATGCGCGATGGGGCGAAAAACGCCGCTCTGGGCTGAGAGCGGCGTAGTGGGGTCCGCAGCGGCACCCGGCGACGCCGGGGAAGCCTTGGTCGGTCAGACGTCGTCGTCGGGTGTCCGCCTGTCGGATTTCGCGTATTACATTTCTTGACGTTCGTACGCGCGATTTTTCATGCAATCGTCGCGGTAAACGCCTACACTTTCGCCACGCCTTCAGAGAAATCCGCCGCGCTTGCGCTTCACCTTCGGTGCCGCGCGTCCAGCGCGGTGTTCTTTTCGCCACTTCACGGCGCGTTTTCTTTTCAACCACCCAAGGAGTGCAACGATGGGTCTTCTTTCGTTTATCAAAGAGGCGGGTGAAAAAGTGCTCGGTCATGCCGACGCACAGGCGGCAGCAGATCCGAATGCCGCGAACCGGACCGCGGCCGACGCAATCAAGCACTACATCGACACGCAAGGCATCGACACGTCGAACCTGACCGTCGCATTCGACGGCGCATCGCGCACCGTCACGCTGTCGGGCAGCGTCGCTGATCTCGACACGAAGGCAAAGGTCAAGGTTGCGGCCGGCAACGTGCAGGGTGTCGCGAGCGTCAACGACGACAACCTGCAGCCGGACGATCCCGAAGTTCGATATCACGACGTGAAGTCGGGCGACACGCTGTCGGCGATCGCGAAGGAAGTGTATGGCGACGCGAGCAAGTATCCGGTGATCTTCGAAGCGAACAAGCCGATGCTGTCGAGCCCGGACCGCATCTACCCGGGCCAGAAGCTGGTGATTCCGCCGCTGTCCTGATCATCGGCGCGGAATCGTTTTGGCGAAATGGCAGGCCTGAGGCCTGCCATTTTTCATTGGCGGTGCGCACCGGCGATCGGTGCACGCCGATCACAGCGTGTCGAATGCGCGCTGCAATGCGTCGCGCGCGACGATGCCGTTCGCGAGCGCGAGCATCAGCAGCACGCGCGCCTTGAACGGACTCAGCGACCCGGCGCTCACGAAGCCGAGCGCATCGTCGTTCGCGGCGCCGTTGTGCATCACGTGCCCGGAACCGACACGCGACGCACGGACGACGGCGACCCCGGCGTGCGCGGCATCGGCGAGCGCCGCCTGCAGCGCCGCATGGATCGAACCGTTGCCGGTGCCTGCGACGACGAGCCCGCGCACGCCCGCTGCGACGAACGCATCGACGGCCGTGCGCGTCGCGCCCGCGTAGCTCGCGACGACCTCGACCGGCGGCCATGCCGTCGCGATCGTCAGCTGCGCACCGCGCGAGCGCGTGACGCGGCGCGCGAACTCGACGCGGCCATCCTGCACCCACCCGAGCGCACCGAGTTCCGGCGACTGGAATGCGTCGACCGCGTAAGTGCTCGTCTTCACGACATCGCGTGCGCCGTGGATCCGGTTGTTGAACGCGACGAGCACGCCCTGTCCGCGCGCGGCCGGATGCGCAGCGACCGTCACCGCATTGAGCAGGTTGAGCGGTCCGTCGGACGACAACGCGGTCGCCGGCCGCATCGCGGCGGTCATCACGACCGGCTTGTCGCCGTTCACGACCAGATGCAGCGCATATGCGGTTTCCTCGAGCGTGTCGGTGCCGTGCGTGATCACGATGCCGTCGATCGCCGGGTCGGCCATCAGTGCGTCGATCCGCGCGGCAAGCGTGTTCCACAGCGACAGCGCGAGATCCTTGCTGTCGATGCTCGCAATCTGTTCGGCGTGGATGTGAGCGACCGACGCGAGCGCCGGCACCGCGTCGAGCAGGAAACCGACGCCGAGTGCGCCGGCCTGATAGCCGGCCGTGCTGGCGGCGTCCGGCGCGGCGCCGGCGATCGTGCCGCCGGTCGCGAGCACGGCGATGCGCGGCAGCGGCGCCGCGGAAGAAGGAGATGCGGGATTCGGAGTATTCATGGCCGCGATTGTAATGGCTCGCGGCCAACGTTCGGCCGATTCGGCGCGAACCGCCGACCGCGGCCGCGCCGCGCGCACTTCGCGAATACCTAATGGTTTGTCCCGATCGTCCGGCCGCTTGCGCGGTCAACGCGGGCGTCGCACGTGACGTTATAGGAATGCCGTTCTGGCTTTTTCACATTGATTTGCCATAATCGGAGCACGCGGCGCGATGTGGCCCTATCCGGTTGCGATGCGCTGCGTAACGGCGTCGACAATACGCAATTCACCCATGGGAGTGTCGAAATGAAAATCCAATCGCTCGTAGCCGCGGTGCTGCTCGGCGGCGTGCTGGCTTCCCCCGCATTCGCGGCCAACAGCCAGCAGGACAAGATGAAGGCCTGCAACACGCAGGCAGCCGGCAAAACGGGCGATGAACGCAAGGCGTTCATGAAGGACTGCCTGTCGGCGAAGCCCGCGAAGAAGATGACGCAGCAGGAAAAGATGAAGGCGTGCAACACGCAGGCCGCCGACAAGAAAGGCGACGAGCGCAAGGCGTTCATGAAGAGCTGCCTGAGCAGCCAGCCGGCCGCCTGAGTTTCGGCGCTCCCGACGACAATGCCGCGCACCGCTTCGGCGGGCGCGGCATTGTCGTTTTCGTTGCATGCGCATCGACGTGTCGCGCGGTCGGACACGTCGCGCATGCCGGTCGACAACGGCCGCTGGGCGATCGCGGCACGGGCCGCGCGGGCCCTCCCCGCTCTTGGCGACCGACGTGCGAACGCCGCCACAGGGTGCGGCAATTCGCCGCGTTTTCTTCTATGATGGCTGCAACGCGGCCCACCCAAGTACAAGAAGCGCCATCGGGCCGCCCTCGACACGGACGCGCGTGCCGCGTCAAACGGAGGCATGGATGGCATGGAGACGACACCGCTGGTTCCGCCGTTGGCTGATCGTGATCGTGTTCTGGGCCGTGCCCGTCGCGATCGTCGCGGTACGCGAGATCCGCGAGGAAATGGCCTATAACAACGCCGATCTGCGGCTTGCGCTGACCACCTGGCAGCTCACCGACGCGCAGCGTGCGGCCGGCGCCGCCGCGAAGTGTCACGGCGACCCTGACGAAGCGCGCGCAGCCGGTTGCCCGGCCGACGTGCTCGCTGCGAATGCGCCGCGCCAGCAGGCGGCGCGCGACGAATACCGCGTGCGCCGCAATACGCTCGCCAGCTATCTGTGGCATGCGTTCGTCGGCTACTGGGTCGTGCCGGCCGCGTTCCTGTTCGCGTGCGGCGTCGTGATCGCGCTGATCCGCCGCGCGCTGCGCCGGCCGCCGATCAAGCCGCCCGTCCCGCCGGTTCCGCATTGACCGGCGACACGCCCGCCCCGCTTCCCTTCCGTGACCGGACGCACCACGCGCACAACGCGACGGCGCCTGCGCGCCGGTACGTCCGTTGGCACGCCGCGACACGCCGAGACGATTTGACGCTTTTTCATGTTCGGGTGAAAAGCAGCTGTAATCCGCTGTGATATAACTGCCGACGTGATCCGCTCCTTGAGCGAGACTCACTCCAAACGTCATCCGATGGAGAAGAACGATGCAAAAACGGAATCTTGTGCTGAAAGCCGCCGCCGCGCTCATCGTCGGCAGCCTCGCGCTCGCCGGCTGCACCACGACCCCCGACAAGCCCGACAACGCGGCGACGAACGCGTCGAAGCGTCAGGCGATCGACGCGAGCGTCGATGCGACGCTGTCGCGGCTCTATTCGACGGTCAAGGGTTCGCGTGAACTCGTCGCGAAATCGCGCGGCGTGCTGGTCTTCCCCGAGGTGCTGCAGGCGGGCTTCATCGTCGGCGGCCAGACCGGCAACGGCGCGCTGCGCGTCGGCGGCAGCACGGTCGGCTACTACAACACGTCGTCGCTGTCGGTTGGCCTGCAGGCCGGTGCGCAATCGAAGGCGATCGTGTTCCTGTTCATGACGCAGCAGGCGCTCGACGAATTCCGCAACTCGGACGGCTGGGCCGCCGGCGCCGGCGCGTCGGTCGCGCTCGTGAAGATGGGGGCGAACGGCGCAGTGGACACGAATACCGCGACCGCGCCGGTTCAGGTGATCGTGCTGACGAACGCAGGCCTGATGGGCGACGTGTCGATCAATGGCACGAAGGTCACGAAGCTGAAGATCTGAAGCTGCATCGCCCGCACCGTGCAGGCGCGGGCGATGCCAAAACGGCGATGTCGTCGCGGACATCGCCGTTTTTTTATCCGCGTGCGCGGCGCGTCACGTCGTCGAATCGATGACCTTGAAGCGCGAGCGCTTCTGCGCGCGGATCACCGACTGATAGACGTCGACGTACTGCTGCGCCATCCGGCGCGACGTAAAGCGTTCCTCGAAGCGCTGCCGCACGCGCACGCGCGGCAGCAGATGGAGCCGGTTCACCGCGGCCACCGCGCTGATCTCGTCCTCGACGATGAAGCCGGACACGCCCTCGTCGATCACCTCCGGCACCGCACCGCGATTGAACGCGATCACCGGCGTGCCGCACGACATCGCCTCGATCATCACCAGACCGAACGGCTCGGGCCAGTCGATCGGAAACAGCAGCGCATGCGCGCCGGACAGGAACTCGGCCTTCTGGTGATCGGCGATCTCGCCGATGTATTCGACGTGCGGCAGCGCGAACAGCGGCTTGATCTCGCGTTCGAAGTATTCCTCGTCGGCCGCGTCGATCTTCGCGGCGATCCGGATCGGCAGCCCGCATTGGTGCGCGATGCGGATCGCCGTGTCCACGCGCTTCTCCGGCGAGATGCGGCCGAGAAACGCGAGATAGCGCGGCTCGACCGGCTGCGGCAGATACAGCGTGTCGGGCAGCCCGTGATAGACGGTGGTCAGCCATTTCGCCTGCGGCAGCGGCTGGCGCTGCGAATTCGAAATCGAGATCACGGGCGCCGTGTTGAACGTGTCGAACACCGGCTGCTGCTCGGGCAAATCGAGCCGGCCGTGCAGCGTCGTCACGTACGGCGTTTCCTGACGGTTGAACACCGAAAACGAGTAGTAATCCATGTGGAAATGGAGCACGTCGAAGTCTTTTGCCCGACGCGCGACCGTCTCCATCAGCAGCATGTGCGGCGCGACGCGGTCGCGGATCGACGAGTCGAGCCGCAGCGCGCGCGGCCATACGGGCTCGAGCTTCGCGCGCGTCGTCGAATCTCCGCTCGCGAACAGCGTCACGTCATGGCCGAGATCGACGAGCGCCTCGGTGATGTACGACACGACGCGCTCCGTGCCGCCGTACAGCTTCGGCGGCACGGATTCGGTCAGCGGCGCGATCTGCGCAATTCTCATGATCCTCGTCTCCTGTGCTGTGCGGGCGCGGTGCGCCCGTGTCGCGTGCAAAGCGGGCCGGCATCGCGCCGACCGGACATTTCGTCATTATTCGCGATCCCGATGCGCGGGACCTGGCGTCTTTCATTTTATGGGCGTTGTTACAGACGCGATACATTCGGCGTCGTGTGCCGCGTACCGGCGCGAAGATGGGACCAATCGATTCTTCGCAACCGATAGCGATCGCGATAGCCGAAGCGCGGGCATGCGTGCCTGCCGGTCAGCGCGACGGCCATTTCCACGGCGGCAGGTCGCGCGTATCGGCATCGACGAGCGCGGTCGCGCCGAGCTGCTTGTCGAGCACCAGCGATTCGCAGTCGGCGTCGCGTTCGAGCGTCGCGATGAGCCGCGCCGCATGCGACACGACCAGCACCTGCGAGCGCCGCGCGGCCTGCGCGATCAGGCGGCCGAGCGCCGGCAGCAGATCGGGATGCAGGCTCGCTTCCGGTTCGTTCAGCACCATTAGCGCGGGCGGGCGCGGCGTCAGCAGCGCGGCGGCCAGCAGCAGATAGCGCAGCGTGCCGTCGGACAACTCCGCCGCCGCGAGCGGCCGCAACAGGCCCGGCTGGCGCATCAGCACGTCGAAGCGGCCGCGGCCGCCCGCATGGTCGATGACGACCGACGCGCCGGGAAACGCATCGTCGATCGCCGCATCGAGCGCCGCGCCGTTGCCGATCTCGCGAATCGTCTGCAGCGCGGCGGCGAGATCGGCGCCGTCGTCGGCCAGCACCGGCGTGTGCGTGCCGATCTGCGACTGGCGCGCGGGCGCCTGCGCGTCGGTGCGGAAATGATCGTAGAAGCGCCACGAGCGAATCCGTTCGCGCACGGCGATCATCTCCGGCGACCCGACCGGATCGGCGAATTCGGTCATCATGCTGTCGAAACTCGCGACCGGCTGCGGCACCGTGCGCCAGTCGCCGGACGCGGTGCGCGTGCGGATCTGCGCGCCGTGCCGGTCGACCAGCAGCGCGGACGGCCGCAGCACGTCGCCGGCCCAGATGCATTCGCGCTTGACGACCGGATCGAGCGCGAACTGCGAGCCGCTCGGCACCGGCAGCCCGAGATCGATCGCATAGCCGAAATCGCCGCATGCGAAGCCGAGCTTCAGGCTCACCGGCCGGTTGCGCACCGTGCCGGTCACCGGCGCGTCGCCGGCCAGCATCGCGCGCGAAAAGCGCTCGGGCCCGGCCCACAGCGTCGACGGCAAGCCGCCCTCGCGCGCGAGCGACGGAATCACGCGGCCCTGTGCGGTATCGGCGAGCAGCCGCAGCGCGCGGTACACGCTTGACTTGCCGCTGCCGTTCGGCCCGGTGACGACGTTGAGCGCGGCAAGCGGCACGATCAGCTCGCGCAGCGAACGGTAATTGGCGACGGCGAGCGTCTTCAGCGCGATGGTGGTCATGGATGGCAGCGATTGTGCGCGGTGCGCTCAGCGCCCTTCGGCCGACTTCGGATCGGCAGCCGTATTGGCCGCCGTGCTCGCCGCAGGCGGTCGCGCATGCGGCCGCTCCGGGTTCGGCGCATCGGGCGCTCCTTCGTGCGGATAGAGCTCCATCCGGCTACGCGGCAGGCATTGCGGATAGTTCGCCTGCAGATACGCGATCAGCCCTTCGCGCACGCGGCAGCGCAGGTCCCAGCATGCGGACGAGTCGGCCGCGCTGACGAGCGCACGCAGCTGCATCGTGCGCTCGGTCGCATCGGTCACCTGCAGCACCTGAACGCGACCGTCCCATTCCGGCGCCGCGTGCACGAGCCGCGCGAGTTCCTCGCGCAGCGGCTCGAGCGGCGTGCAGTAGTCGACCGACAGAAACACCGTGCCGATGATCTGCGAGCTGCTGCGCGTCCAGTTCGCGAACGGATTCTCGATGATCCACTGCAACGGCACGACGAGGCGCCGCTGGTCCCACAGGCGCACCGACACGAACGACCCGGTGATTTCTTCGATGCGCCCCCACTCGCCCTGGATCACGACGACGTCGTCGAGCCGGATCGGCTGCGTGAGCGCGATCTGCAGCCCGGCGATCAGGTTGCCGAGCACCGGACGCGCGGCGATACCGGCGACGAGACCCGCGACGCCGGCCGACGCGAGCAGACTCGCGCCGATCTGCCGCACGTTCGGGAACGTCATCAGCGCGGCGCCCGTGCCGATGATCACGATCAGCACCATGATCGTCCGCACGAGCACCTTGGCCTGCGTATGAATGCGTCGCGCGTGCAGGTTGTCGGCCGTATCGATCGGATGCGCCTGGATGATCGCGTCGCCGACGCCCGCCGCGAGCCGCACGAGCAGCCACGTCAGCGACACGATCGAGCCGACGGCCGTCGCCGTGCGCACGCCGCGCACGAACGATATGCCGTCGTCGGCCTGCAGCCACACGAATTCGAGCGCGAGCAGCGCGAGCACGACGAGCGACGGCTTGTCGATGTAGCGCAGGATCACGCTCATCAGCGGATACGGCTGCGCGATTCGTTTGACGATGCGTGCGCCGAGACGATGCACGATCGCCACGACGACGACGACGATGACCGACACGGCGAGCGCGCCAAGCCATGAATGAAGTGGCGCATCGGCGATGCGCTGCAGTTCCTCGAGTGAAATCATCGGCGCCCGGATGCTTCCGTTATGAGGCGCGAGGCCTCGTGCTGAATGCGTCGGCGCTGTCCGGGCGGCGCATGCGCCCGGACACGGCATCGATCAGCTGCCGCCCCTGCAGGGAAACGCCTTGCCGAGACCGAGCGACACCGCGGTACTCGCGTTGTAGTCGGCCAGCTTCGGGTTCTCCGCGATGTACTTGCGCACCGCGTCGGTCATCTGCTGCGCCCGGATGTCGGGCGGCAGGCAGAAATACTGTCCGACGCGCGGCCCGGTGGTGCCGCCGATCGCGTCGATGGTGTTGTAGACGCCGTCGGCGGCGCCTTCGATGTAGGCTGCGCACGACGCCCGCGACTTGACGTCCGTCTTCGCGCACAGCCGGTCGAGATCCGCGCCCGTGAAAGCCGCCGCCGACAACGGCACGGCAAACGCCGCGGCACAAAACATAGCCCGCAACATGGTGTTCCTTATGTCAATGCGGTTCGAGACCGCTTGCTGCGCTGACCGGTGCGGCGCCGGACACGCGTCTCGCCGGCCGTCGCCCGACCGGCCGCGTGCCCTGCCGCACCTCCCCGGCCGCACCAAACCGTTATTTTGCACTCTTTTGCGCATCCGCCGGCGACGATGCGCCGATGCGCACGGTACGCTTGCTCAGGATGTCGATCGCGTCCGGCGCCTTGTAGTGCTTCGCGAAGTCGAGCGCGGTGAGCCCGAGCTGGTTCTTCACCTGCGGATCGGCGCCCTGGTCGAGCAGCAGGTTGACCGTCGACGCATGGTTGCCGCGCGCGGCCATCATCAGCGGCGTCGTGCCGTTCGGCGACGCGGTGTCGATATACGCGTCGTGGTCGAGCAGCACCTTGACGACGTCGTCGTGGCCGTTGGTCGCCGCGTAATGCAGCGGCGCCCAGCCCTTCTTGCTGACTTCCGCGCCCTTGTCGATCAGCAGCTTCACGAGCCCGACGTCGCCGTTCAGCGACGCGAGCATCAGCGCGTTCTCGCCGGCCTTGTCGGTCTTCTCGAGGTCGACGTTCGGCGCGGTCGCGAGCGCGGCGGCGACCTTGTCGGACTTCTCGCGCGCGGCGATCACGAGCAGCGGATCGCCGTTCGGCGCGAGCGTGTTCGGGTCGAGGCCGTTCTTCAGCTGCTTGCCGATGTCGGCGATGTCGTCGAACTTGACCGCCTTGACGATCGCGTCGAGCGATTCGGCGTGCGCGCCGGCGGCGCCGAACAGGGCGCTCGCGACGAGCGCGGCGGCGACGAGTGCGCGTGCGGACAGATGTTGGGTCGTCATTGTTGTGGGCTCCTTCCCTGGGTTGTCGGCTGCGCCGCGTGCTCAGCGCGCGATCTTGAACAGCCGGAAAAAGTTTCGTGTCGTTGCGTCGGCAAGCGTTTCGACCGGAATGCCGCGCTCGGACGCGATAAAGCGTCCGACATGGCTCACGTACGCAGGTTCATTCGGCTTGCCGCGATACGGCACCGGCGCGAGGTACGGCGAATCGGTCTCGATCAGCAGCCGGTCGAGCGGCACGCGGCGTGCGACGTCCTGCACGTCCGTCGCGTTCTTGAACGTGACGATGCCCGACAGCGAGATATGGAAGTTCTGCGCGAGCGCCTGCTCGGCAACCGGCCACGGCTCGGTGAAGCAGTGCATCACGCCGCCCGGCACGTGCGCGCGCTCCTCGGCCATGATCCGCAGCGTGTCTTCGGACGACGCGCGCGTATGGACGATCAGCGGCTTCATCGTCGCGGTCGCCGCGCGGATGTGCGTGCGGAACCGTTCGCGCTGCCACTCCATGTCGGCGATCGACCGGCCTTCGAGACGGTAATAGTCGAGGCCCGTTTCGCCGATCGCGACGACTTTCGGATGCGCGGCGAGTTCGACGAGTTCGGCGAGCGTCGGTTCCCGCGCATCCTCGTGATCGGGATGCACGCCGACCGACGCATAGACGTTGTCGTGCGCCTGCGCGATCGCGAGCACGTCGGGCAGCGTCTCGAAGTCGACGGACACGCACAGCGCGTGCGTGACGTCGTGCTCGCGCATGTTCTCGAGCACGGCCGGCAGGCGGTCGGCCAGCCCCTTGAAATTGATGTGGCAGTGAGAGTCGACGAACATCGTGTTTCCTGAATACGTGAGGCAGCGCTCATGCGCGCGCCGGTGTGCGTCGGCCGGCGGCCGGTGCGGGCCGGCACGAGGCGCGGACGTGGAAGGCGGTCATCGTTTCGCAACGCATGAGAAACGATGCCGGCTCACGCGAACATTTCCCGATATCCGAGAAACAGTTCCTCGAATACGAGCCGCGCGTTCAGCGGATGGTTTTCGACGGTGCGCTGCCGCGTGACGGCCTTCATGAAGCGCGCGAACGCGTTCGCGTCGACCGATTCCGCACAGCGCGCGAGCGCCGCCGCATGCGCGGGAAAATAGCGCGGCGCGCCCGCCATGCGCTGCGCGAGCAGATCGTACAGCCAGCGCTGCAGCCAGCCGAGCACGAGCGGCACCGGCAGCTTCTGCAGCGTCTCGCCGCACGCGAACGCGTCGCACGCGGCGCCGGCCGCAAGCTGATTGAGCGTGAAGTCGCGCAGCGGGCGGTTCTCGTCGCTCGCAAGCGCGAGCGCGGCGAGCGGCGCGCCGCCGGCTTCGGCGAGCAGCGCATGCGCGTCGTCGACGCGTTGCGCGGCGAGCCACGCGGCGGCCGCGTCCGGCGCCGGCACCGCCATCGGCCACTGCCGGCAGCGGCTGACGATGGTGGGCAGCAGACGATCGATGCGCGCCGACACCAGCAGGAACACGACGCCGGCCGGCGGCTCCTCGAGCGTTTTCAGCAGCGCGTTCGACGCGGCGACGTTCAACGCCTCCGCCGGATACAGCACGACGACGCGCGCGCCGCCGCGATGCGAACCGACCCCGCAGAAGTCGAGCAGCGCGCGCACCTGCTCGATCTTGATTTCCTTGCTCGGCGCGCGCGTCTTCTTGCCGCCGTCGTCCGCGTCGGCCGGCTTCGCGTCGTCCGCGGCGCCCGGCGCTTCGCCGGCAAGCGCCTCGGGCAGCACGATCCGGTAGTCCGGATGATTGCCCTGCGCGAACCACGTGCACGCCGCGCACGTGCCGCACGGCTCGCCGTTCGGCTGCGGCGACTCGCACAGGAAGCCCTGCGCGAGATGCTGCGCGAACTGCAGCTTGCCGATTCCGGCCTGACCGTGCAGCAGCAGCGCATGCGGCCATTGCGCGCGCAACTGCTGCAGGCGGTTCCAGTCGTCGGTCTGCCACGGATAGATCATCGGTGCATTCCTCGCGGGTTACAGCGCGGCGAGCACGCGCTCGAGCTGCTGCCGGATCTCGGCGATCGACTGCGTCGCGTCGACGATCACGAAGCGGTGCGGCGCCTCCTCGGCGCGCCGCAGATACTCGCCGCGCGTGCGCGCGAAAAACGCGTCGGACTCGCTTTCGAACTTGTCGGGCGCGCGCACCGCGCCGCGGCGCTCGCTCGCGACCTGCGGCGCGACGTCGAACAGCACCGTCAGATCGGGCTGGAAGCCGCCCTGCACCCAGCGCTCGAGCGTTTCGAGCTTGTCGCGCGGCAAGCCGCGGCCGCCGCCCTGATACGCGAACGTCGCGTCGGTGAAGCGATCGGACACGACCCAGTCGCCGCGCGCGAGCGCGGGCTCGATCACGCGCGCGAGATGCTCGCGGCGCGCGGCGAACATCAGCAGCGCTTCCGTCTCGAGATCCATCGGCTGGTTCAGCACGATGTCGCGCAGCGTCTCGCCGAGCTGCGTGCCGCCCGGCTCGCGCGTGACGACGACATGGCGGCCGGCCGCGGCCAGCTTCTGCTGCAGCCGCTCGCAAAACCAGTTCAGGTGCGTCGTCTTTCCCGCGCCGTCGATCCCTTCGAACGTGATGAATTTACCGCTCGCCATCATTGACCTCGTATGTACTTGTCCACGGCCTTGTTGTGATCGCCGAGCGTGTCGGAGAACACGCTCGTGCCGTCGCCTTTCGCAACGAAATAGAGCGCGCTCGTCTGCGCCGGATTGACGGCCGCCTGCAGCGCAGCGACGCCCGGCAATGCGATCGGCGTCGGCGGCAGCCCGCGTCGGGTGTACGTATTGTAAGGAGTGTCGATCTGCAGGTCGCGCTTGCGCAGACGGCCGTCGTACGCGTCGCCGAGCCCGTAGATCACCGCCGGGTCCGTCTGCAGCGGCATCCCGATGCGCAGCCGGTTCGCGAACACCGCCGCGACGAACGCGCGGTCCGACGCGTGGCCCGTTTCCTTTTCGACGATCGATGCGATCGTCAGCGCGTCGTAAGGCGTCTTGTACGGCAGACCCGGCGCGCGCGCGGCCCACGCCTCGTCGAGTCGCGTCTGCATCAGCCGGTACGCGCGCCGATAGATGTTCAGATCGCTCGTGCCCTTGTCGAACAGATAGGTGTCGGGAAAGAACAGCCCTTCGCCGCTGCCGCGCCGGATCTCGCTGTCCGATGCGCCGATCGCGCGCAGCAGCTCGGCATCGCTCATGCCGGCCGTCGTGTGCGCGAGATCGGGATTCGCGTCGAGCTCCGCGCGCATCCGCTTGAAGGTCCAGCCCTCGATCACGGTCGCGACGTACTCGTTCACGTCGCCGCGCGCGATTTTCTGCAGCACTTCGTAAGGCGTGACGCCGGTCTTGAATTCGTAATTGCCGGACTTGAGCCGGCTCGACAGCCCGAGCACGCGCGTCATCGCGACGAACGCGAAAGGCTGGATCGGCACGCCGCCGCGCCGCAGCTGCTGCGCGACGCTCTTCACGCTGCTGCGCGGCTTGATCGTGACGTCCAGCGACGCCGCGCCGAGCAGCAGCGGCCGGGTCGCCCAGTAATATCCGCCGCCCGCGCCGGCAGCGGCCACAACGACGGCCAGCACCGCGATCGCCGCGGCGCATTTCTTCAGTAGGGACATGGAAACGTGACTTGGGTAAGACCCATATAATACTTGCTCGCCTCCGTCAAAGTCAGAGTTGACTGTTCCCTCATTCCATGAGCACACCGTCCGTTTCACCGGCTGCCCAGGCCGCTTCCGCCTCGCTCCCCGTTTTTCCCCGTCCGTCCGCCGCCGATTTCGACGCGCCGGCCGCCTGCATGCCGCTCCCGCAGTTCGGCGTGATCGACGTGGCCGGCGACGACGCCGCGACGTTCCTGCACAGCCAGCTGACCAACGACATCGAGCACCTCGATGCGGCGAGCGCGCGGCTGTCCGGCTACTGCTCGCCGAAAGGCCGGCTGCTCGCGTCGTTCCTCGCGTGGCGCGCCGGCCACGACGTGCGCCTGCTCGTGTCGAAGGACGTGCAGGCGGCCGTGCAGAAACGGTTGTCGATGTTCGTGCTGCGCGCGAAGGCGAAGCTGACGGACGCGAGCGAAGCGCTCGCGGTGGTCGGCTTCGCGGGCGACGTGCGCGATACGTTGTCGCGCATCTTCGACGCGCTGCCGGACGGCGTGCACGTGAAAGTCGACGGCCCCGCCGGCGTGCTGATCCGCGTGCCGGACGCGGCCGGCCGCAAGCGCTATCTGTGGATCGGCCCGCGCGCGGAAGTCGACGCGCGCATCGCCGCGCTCGGCGATGCGCTGCCGGTCGTGTCGCCGGCCGTGTGGGACTGGCTCGACGTGCGCGCCGGCGAGCCGCGCATCACGCAGCCGACGGTCGAACAGTTCGTGCCGCAGATGGTCAACTTCGACGTGATCGGCGCCGTTAACTTCCGCAAGGGGTGCTACCCGGGCCAGGAAGTGGTGGCGCGCAGCCAGTACCGCGGAACGATCAAGCGCCGCACCGCGCTCGCGCACGTCGCGGGCGAAACGGACGTCGCGCACGCCGGCGTCGAGCTGTTTCACGGCGACGATCCGGGCCAGCCGTGCGGGATGATCGTCAATGCGGCGCCCGCGCCCGGCGGCGGCGTCGACGCGCTGGTCGAGATCAAGCTCGCCGCGCTCGACAGCGGCACCGTGCACGTCGGTTCGGCCGACGGTCCGGCGCTCGCGTTCGACGCGCTGCCGTACGCGTGGCCGACGGAAGCATGACACGCTGACAACCCGTTCGCGCACCGGCGCGCATTGCCGCCGGCGTCGCGGACGTTTCCTGCGAGATTCGCCTGATGTGCCTGATCGCCTTCGACTGGCAGCCCGATGCTGCCTCCGGTCCCGTCTTTACGCTGACGGCCAATCGCGACGAGTTCTTCCGTCGCACGAGCGCGCCGCTGTCGTGGTGGGAAGACGTGCCGGGCGTGCTGGCCGGCCGCGATCTCGAAGCGGGCGGCACGTGGCTCGGCGTATCGCGCGACGGCCGCTTCGCGGCGCTGACCAACTACCGCGCGCCGTTCGACATCCGCGCAGGCGCGCCGACGCGCGGCAAGCTCGTGTCCGATTTCGTCGGCGGCACGCCCGTCGCGCCGCTCGCCTACCTCGAACAGCTTGCCGAGCATGCGGCCGTCTACAACGGCTTCAACCTGCTCGTCGGCGACTGGAAACGGCGCGAACTCGCGTGGTTCTGCAACCGTGCGCCCGAAGGCGAAACCGGCGTCGCGGCGCCTGTCCTGGTCACGGCCGGCGTGCATGCGCTGTCGAACGCGCGGCTCGACACGCCCTGGCCGAAAGTGGTGCGCAAGCGCGCGGAGCTCGGCACGCTGCTGACCGACAACCCGACTCCGTCGCTCGACGAGTTGATCGAGCTGATGCGCGACACGCACGTCGCCGACGACGACGCGCTGCCGCACACCGGCATTCCGATCGAGCGCGAGCGCGCGCTGTCGGCCGCGTTCATCGAGACGCCCGAATACGGCACGCGCGGCACGACCGCGCTGCGTGTGACGATGAAGGAAGGCGTGCGCCTGACGGTCGAAATCAAGGAACGCTGCGACGACGACGGCTCGCACCGTACCGTGCGCCCCGGCACGTTCGAGCGCGCGTTCACGTTCGATATCGACGCGACGCGGCCGCGCTGAACGCGTGCAACGCGCTTTACGGCGCGCGCGCCATCTCGACGTGCGGCACACCCGCTTCGACGAACGGCTCGCCGATCGCCGCAAAGCCGTGCCGCAGATAGAACGGCACCGCCGAATCCTGCGCGTAGAGACGCACGACGGCGTCGCCGCGGCGGCGGGCCGCGTCCAGCAGCGCGGCGAGCACGGCCGATCCGATACCCTGCCCGCGCGCATCGGCCAGCACCGCGACGCGGCCGATCGTGCCGGACGGCAGCAGCCGCCCCGTCGCCACCGCGCGGCGTGCGCCGGTGGCCGGATCGATCCGGTACGCGACCGCGTGCACCGACAGCGCGTCGTCATCGTCGAGCGCCCATTCCGGCGGAATCTGCTGCTCGCGCACGAATACCGCGTCGCGAATGCGCGCGGCATCGCCGCCCAGCGTCGCCCAGTCGCCCGTTTCCACTACGCGGTCCGTCATCGCTCGCCTCCTGCGGCGTCGGCGCCGCCCGCCGTCAAACGTCGTCGAACGCCGCCTTCAGCGCCGCGACCGCATCGGCATGGGCGGCGCGCACTTCCGGCACGTAGCCGCCCATCTTGAAGAATTCGTGAATCATTCCCGGATAGCGGACCAGCGTGACCGTATTGCCGGCGGCGCACAGTTTGTTCGCGTACGCAGCGCCCTCATCGCTCAGCGGGTCGTATTCGGCGATCGCGATCCAGGCCGGCGCGACGCCCGCGAACGACGGCGCGCCGCGCGTGCCGTCGAGCGGCGCGAAGCGCCAGTCGTCGCGATCGGCCCGATCGCGCACGTATTGCGAGAAAAACCACTGGATCGTGTCCTGCGACAGCAGATAGCCGTTCGCCAGCCGCGCGTGCGATTCGGTGTCCTGGTAGCCGGTCACGCCCGGATAGATCAGCATCTGCAGCGCAAGACGGATGCCCGCGTCGCGCGCGAGCACCGCGCAGACGGTCGCGAGCGTGCCGCCGGCGCTGTCTCCGCCGACTGCCAGCCGCGACGCGTCGATTCCGAACGACGCCGCGTTGCGATGGAGCCAGCGCAATGCGTCATCGGCGTCGTTCACCGCGGTCGGAAACTTGTGCTCCGGCGCGAGCCGGTAGCCGACCGACAGCACCGCGCATTGCGCGTCGCGCGCGAACATCCGGCACAGCGCATCGTGCGTATCGACGCTGCCGACCGTGAAGCCGCCGCCGTGGTAGTAGACGAGCGCCGGCAGCGGCTCCGCGAGGCTCGGCGCGACCGGCAGGTACAGCCGCGCGCCGATCGTGCGGCCGTCGCGCGTCGGCACCACGCATTCGTCGACCGCGTGCATCGGCGCGGGCGCCACGTCGAGAATCGGCGCGCTCTTCTCGTATGCGGCACGCGCCTGCTGCGGCGTCTGGTGGTGATAGGACGGACGTTTTGCGCGCTCGATCATGTCGAGCACCTGGGCAATCTTCGGATTCAGCGGCATCGGTGAAGACGGCGCACACACGGCGCCGTGAACGATCAAGCGTCACATGATGCCATGTCCGCGTCGGACGGGCTGGACGCGCTGCTTGCGGAATTGCGGCCCCTTGGCAGCCGGAGAAACGCTTCCGGCGGCCGCGTTCGTTCGAGCCCGTACGCGATCGTCTCGCCGTCATGCAGCGGCTGCGTCGCGACGAGTTCGCCCGGCCGGCGAGCGCGGGCGCCCGCGCGTCGGCGTGCTCGAACGCGGTGAAGCGCGGTATCGTCGGCTGCGAGTGCAGGATCCGCGCCCGATCCGCGAGCGGCGCGGCCGCGCCGTGGCCGCACGAGGCGATCGTTCCGCAAGAAGACGCGGGCGCGTGTCGTCGAGCGAAGCGGCCCTGCCGCTACCGGACAGCGCCGCGCCCTTGCGCGCTTACGCGTCGCTCGGACCGGGCTGCACGTCCGGCGCCGTGCGCGTGCGTTGCCGCTTGATGTCGCGGCCGACCGCGAGCCGCCGCATGTACTTGAACGTGCCGAGCGCCTTCGCGACGAAGTTGCCGTCGCTGTCGCGCACTTCGCCTTCGCAATACGCCATCGTCGTCGAGCGATGCATTACGCGCCCGTACGCGCGCAGCTCGCCACGCCCCGGCTGCATGAAGTTCACCTTCATCTCGACGGTGACGACGCCGACGCCGTCGTCGGTCAGGCTGCGCGCGGCCATCGCGAGCGCGATGTCGGCGAGCGTCATCGTCACGCCGCCGTGCGCGATGCTCCACGTGTTCATGTGCCGCTCTTCGAGCGCCAGCGCGATCTCGCTCGCGCCGTCTTTCGCGGACACGAGCTGCACGCCGAGCAGATCGACGAACGGGCTTTCGATCGACGGACCGTCCGTCCGGGATGCCGTGTCGCTCATCGCGGGCCGTCGACCAGATAGTCGACGCACTGGCGCGATTCGACCACGTTGACGACGAACTTCTTCACTTCCTGGTGAACCGGATGCACCTGGTACGCGTCGAGCGCCGCGCGATCCGCGAAATCGGATACGAGCACGACGTCGGACGTCGCTTCGAGGCCCGGCGTCGCGACGCCGACGTCGAGCTGCAGGATGCCCGGCACGATGTCGCGGCAGCCTTCGAGCTTTTCCTTGAGCTTCAGCGCGTTCTGCGCGCGCGTCGCGCCTTCCGCCGATTCCTTCAACTTCCACATGACGATATGTCTGATCACTTCGTTCGCTCCTGTCCGTGGCGGTTCGGCGATTGGCCTGGCACCCTTGCCAGTCGGCCGCCGGCCGCCCTTTCATCGTTCGCTCACGCTCGTCGGAAATCGCGCCAAGCCGAGAAAAGCGGGTATCCAAACGCGCAGGCTTTGAACTTCCAGCGACGATAGCGGCTTTTTCCGTGTCGCGTACGGAAGTCCGGATCCGACGAGCGAAAGCAGGCGACAAGCGTACCAAACTTGCCGACGGCAATGGACTGTATCTCGAGGTCCGTCCACGTTGGCCGATAACCGCCGCTCGGATGCCGGCGCGATCCTCCGCGCTGGCATCAGACATCAGAACAGTCCGACGGGCTGCGCCGAATCATCCCAACCGAAGACGATCAACGCGTTGCGCGCGACGCCCTTGGCCCGCGTCGGCCGGGTGCTGAATGGGCACTGTCTCGATGTGAAATTCGCCGGACACGCGACGAACTTTGGCTGGTCGTTCAAGCCCACAGCGTCGATAAGAAGCACTATCACTATTCCCGATCATGCAGGAAGGTAACTGTCAGTTTCTATAGTTTGGAACGATGGTTTTTCGTGTTCTTATCTTTATCGGGCTACGCGTATTTTGTGCCTCGGTATTCGCTCGTAGCGGCATCCTGGTTGCCATTAATGCTCGGACCGCGTTAGCCGTCCGAGCATGAGACACCAGACGCCGGCCGCTCGTATTAGCCAGGACGGAAATGAAAGCGTGTCTTGGTACAGCACGGCGGACTGCGCTGCCCGATTCTTGTAGTTGAGTCCCGCGTCGGATGCCGCGCGCATTTGTCAGTGCCGGAAAATGTTTGCCGACGCGGCATTTTCGCGCGTCATGCCGCATCAGCTGAATTGTTTTTGCACGACCCGTTCCGCACGCCGAATCCGCGACTGGCACGTCGGATTACGCCGGCCACGATTTCAGCGACCCACCATCGGAATCGCGATATTCGCGATTTAAAGTAGAGGATCGCGCATGAAAGCCCTTGCTTTCTGCTTGCCGGCCGTCACCGCGCTCACGCTGCTGTGCGGCCCCGTCACGTCCGACGCGCAACCGTCCGAGCGCGCGAAGCACGCTGCATCGTCGGCACCTGTGTGCCCGACTTACACGCAAGACGGTGTGGTCTATGCGGACATTCGAGACCGGCACCTGCTGAACGCGCTCGATACGTTCATCGTGCCCGACAAGGCACTGGGTACGCCGCTGACACCGGACGAACTCGCTCACAATCTTCCTTTCGCGCTCGACCTCTCCGAAAACGGCGGATGGCTGATATCCGATCTGAGCGGTATCCAGTGCGCATCCAGCCTCGGCATACTCGATATCGGCAACAACCGTGTCTCCGATTTCACGCCGCTGTCGGGCATGACGAGCCTGCACGAGCTGCTGGCGGACAACAACCGCGTCACGAACGCGAGCCTCGACAGTCTCACCCATCTGCCCAACCTTCGGCTCTTGTCGCTGGCACGCAACAAGATCAGCGACATCCGTCCGCTCGTCGCGAACCTTGCGCAATTGGCGTCGCTCGATCTTTCGAGCAATGCGATCACCGACATATCCGCACTCGCGGCGCTCCCGCTCTCGGAGCTGTTTCTCAGCTCGAACGCGATATCGGACCTGTCGCCGCTGTCGAAGATCTCCACGCTCGAAAACCTGTCGCTCGACGGCGTCGGAATGTGGGATCTATCCATACTGAAGCCGCTTGCCCAGCTTCAAAACCTTTCTCTTGCCGGCAATCGCATTCAGGATCTCTCGCCGCTTGCGGATCTGCAGCAATTGATCAGTCTGAACCTGGACGGCAATCGCATCACCGATCTTTCGCCGCTGATCGCGCTGGTTCAGCGCGACCACACCCTCGAACAACTGCAACTGGCGAACCAGACGCCGACCCTGCAGTGCGCGACGACCGTATACGAGCGGGCCGAGATGCGGCTGAGCGATCTATGGAAGCAGTTCAAGCTGGGAAGCGGGCAAAAGAATCTGCATATCACCGGCCCGAATCCGGCTCACGGCGGCCCGACGCGGATGTACGACACGGACAAGATCGTCTGGAAGATCGCCAGCGGTCAAACAGTGGTGCCCGTCAACGTCGAGGCAAGCACGAACATCGCCAATTTCCCGGCGCTTTATTCGGCCTACGCGACGATCCCTCTGGCACCACTGGGCTGTCCGGGTACCGCGACCGGGGCGCGCCAGTGAGCGTCCTTTATCATTGCGTTCAATCGAACCCACCAGCCGGCAAACCATGAAACCCATCGCTATCGGCACTAGCGTGTGTAGTCTCTCGGCATTGGCGCTGACGCTTCTGTTCCAGGGATCCGCTGTGGGCGCCGACGCGACGCCGGGTCAACCGTCGGTCGAGCGGATTACGCCGCATTGCGGCGCTGCCGACGGCCCGGCGCTTGCCAACGCCGACACGATCGCCGCGGGCCGATTCGCGAAGGCCGTGTGTCCCCGCCCCGAGATTCTTGGCACGCTAAAGCGTATCGATACACTCGCGCAACGACTGATGCCGCAATTGCAGCCGGCGTGGCGCGCGACGCTGAACGCACAGCAAGCCGCCTTCGCGCAGACCGCCAATAACTGCCCGAGCGATCAAGCCGGGCTCGCGCGATGTCTGGCCGACGCAATCGATCAACGCCTGAAAGACCTCGAAGACCTGCAAGCCGGCATCGAAGATCCGGCACCTCCATGCACGTCTGCGGACGTTTCCATCGTCGATGCACATGCCGGCGACGCCGGCATGTCTCATCAATTTTCCGCCTGGCTGTTCCGATATCACGGATCGTCCAGATGCCGGATAAGCGGATATCCAGCGATAGCCGTCTCCGACGTCAGCGGCCGCCCTCGCCCTTCGCTCGCCGTCTATTCCGGCAATACCTATTTCGCGCAGATGACGGGCACACCGCTCCCGGTGACGCTTTCCGCCGCGAACCGATCGGCGTGGTTCGGTATCGAGACCGCGTCCGCGTGCGATCCGCCGTCCTCGCTGACGGTCAAGGTCGCGTTGCCCGGTTCGACAACGTGGCTGCATACACTCTCGTTCCCTTACGCGAACTGCGCGGTCACAGTCACGCCCGTTGCTGCGATGTCGACGTTGCACGCGTTTCTGCAGTAGCGCCGGGACCGTATTGCTGTTCGTTGCCACGTCCGGGTCGGCGTTGGCGCGATAGGTCGCGTCGACGGGATTCGCGATTGAACCGGACGATCGGGGCCGGCGGCAGCGGCTTGCCGCGACAATGCGCGTATCGAATCGTTGCCTGCGTCGGCTTGCGACGACGATGCGCGTTTTTTGCTGCGTCGATGTGCATGGCGCGCGGCCCGCAGGCCGTGGTAGCAGGCCGAACAAACCTGGCGGTTCGCACGAGTGCAGCATTCGGTTCGCGGGCGCCGCAGCGACAGTCGGGAACATACGTTGCTCGTGTTCGCGCACCGCCTTTGCAACGCATGTCGGCGTTGCCCGATAACGACAGGAAATGAATACGGATATCGAACGTATGTCCGGCATCAATTGCCGAACAAGCGATTTTCTCGGCCACCTATTCCGCGCGTATTCCTATTTCGTCTCGTCCCGCCCATTAATTCGCATATTTTACCTATCGCCGCAGTAATAATTGCAACGGCACCGGCAATTAAATTCAATAGAAAAGCGCCGATCACGATTGACGCCCACTTTTACAGAAAACTAGAATCGCGTACGACGACTCGCATTTCATGTCTTCGCGCCATGAAACCATCGTTCCGTTCATAAGGAAAGGAGGCGTTCTCCAGCGACTGGTCCTGCATCGCGGCGACGCACTGCCGTTTCGTTTCATTCCTTTTCGGTATTTATCGATCGCCCGATTATCTGCCGCTCAATTCATCAATCCGCGCGCCGCGTTGCAACCGACACCGCAAATTCGTCCGAATAGCCGCATTCCATAACGATACGAAGCCGATATCCGCGCATTAGAACATTCCGATAAAAACCGCAGTCATCAGGAGGGTCATCAACATGCATCGCTTTGCGAAGTCGCTGTGTGTCGCGCTCGTCAGCGCCGGCCTGCTTGCCGCGTGCAACGACGACGACGTCAAATCGACCGCCACGCCGCCGTCGTCGAGTACCGCGCTGTCGTTCCGGATGGACACCGGCGGCCAGATCAACGCGTTCTTTCGGCAGGATCAGGTCGCCGCGCACCTGCTGGTGCGCTCGTCGACGAAGCCGCGCCTGCTCGTCGTGTTTCCGGCCGGCAACAGCGGCACCGGCGTGTGGTTCGACGACACCGCGCAGCCGGTGAACTGGAATCTCGACACGCCGCCGTCCGCGCTGTCGGCGCCCGACCCGCACGGCCGGCCGCTGTACGGAATCGGCGCGGACGTGTCGGTCGACACCGACACGCTGACGATCCGTCAGGGCCTGCTCAGCAACGTGCGCTTCCTGCGCGACTTCAACGGCAACGCGACGATTCCGCAGCAGATCGTCACCGCGCCGGCAGTCCAGGGCAGCACCGTGCAATGGCAGCGCGATCGCGTCGACGGCGCCCCCGGCTATGCACTGCGCATCACGCTGCGCGACGGCGGCACCATCGCATCGGCTGCCGGCGGCAAGCTCGTGCTGCGTGCGCCGGCGGGCTCGCGCACGCTGAAGCTGCACGTCGACGCGTTGACGGGCGAGATGCCGCTCGCGCCGATCACGCACGCCGATCTGTTCGCGCCGTCCGTGAATCCCGACCCGGTCAGCCAGAACGTGCTCGAATTCCTGAGCTTCCACGACAAGCTGCTCGCGGGCTCGTGGCAATACGACACGTACTTCGGCCGCGACACGCTGATTTCGGTCCGCATGCTGATGCCGGTGCTCCAGCCGGCGGCGATCGAGGCCGGCCTGTCGTCGGTGCTGAGCCGGCTGTCGGACGACGGCAAGGTCGCGCACGAAGAAGGCATCGGCGAATTCGCGCTGATCGACAACCAGAAGAACGGACGGTCGAACGACGCGTCGCCCACCTACGACTACAAGATGATCGACAGCGATTACCTGCTCGCGCCGATCGCGGCCGCGTGGCTGATCGACGATCCGCGCGGTCAGGCGCGCGCGGCCGAGTATCTCGCGCAACGCGGCAGCGACGGCCGCACCAACGGCAGCCGACTCGTCGTCAATCTGCTGCACGTCGCGACGACCGCGCAGCCGTTCGCGCAGCAGCCGTCGGTCGCGAACCTGATCCGGCTGCGGCCCGGCGAAATCGTCGGCAACTGGCGCGACAGTACCGACGGGCTCGGCGGCGGCGTCTACCCGTACGACGTGAATGCGGTGCTCGTGCCGGCCGCGCTGCGCGCGGCGAACGCGTTCCTCGCGCGCGGGCTGCTCGATCCGTACCTCGATGCCGGCCAGCGCGCGACGCTCGCGAACACGGCAGCCGAAGCGGCGACGTGGGAGCAGCAGGCGCCGCCGCTGTTCCAGGTGAGCGTGCCGGCCGCGCAGGCGGCTGCCGACGTGGCCGCCTATGCGCCGTCTGCCGGCGTGCCGGCCGGCGCGGCGCCGACCGCGCCGCTGACGTTCTACGCGCTGTCGCTCGACGCGCAGGGCAACCCGATCCCGGTGATGAATTCGGACGGCGGCTTCGCGCTGTTGTTCGGTACGCCGCCGGATGACGAACTGCAACGGATCGTCGCCGACGTCACGCGGCCGTTCCCGACCGGGCTCGTCACCGATGTCGGGATGCTGATCGCGAACCCGGCCTATGCGAGCCAGGCGCTGTGGCCGAAGTTCACGAGTTCCGCGTATCACGGCACGGTGATCTGGTCGTGGCAGCAGGCGATGTGGGTCGCCGGGCTCGATCGCCAGCTCGCGCGTCAGGACCTGTCGGCCGCCACGCGCTCGCTGCTGTCGCAGGCGCGGCAAACCGTCTGGCAGGTGATCTCGAACGGACGCGACATGCGCACGTCCGAGATGTGGACGTGGTCGTACGTGAACGGTCAATACCAGGCCGACGCGTTCGGCACGCGCAGCGCGGATGCGACCGAGGCGAACGCCGCGCAGCTGTGGAGCACGACGTATCTCGCGATCCGCGATCCGCAACTGCGTGCGGGCAAGTACTGGTGGCAGGCGTCGCAGTCGACGCCCGACACGCAGCCGCAGCGCGCGACGGCCGTCGCGTCGCGATAGTTGCAACCGCAGCGCGAGCGCCCGGCCGCTCGCGCTGCGCGCAGGCCGGGCGACGTCGGCGGCGGCGCGCCTGCCGCACGTAACGGCGTAATGCCGTCAGTGCGCGACCACGCGATTGCGCCCTTCCCGCTTCGCCTGATACAGCCGCTCGTCGACGACGCGCAGCAATGCATCGACGGTGCTGCCGTCGACGCCGTACTGCGCGACGCCGACGCTGACGGTCACCTGCACGCGCTTGAAATCGAGGCCGAACGGCGCGCTCGCGATCGACGAGCGCACGCGCTCGGCGGTCATCCGTGCGCCTTCGAGCGGCATCTCCGGCAGCAGCGCCATGAATTCCTCGCCGCCGACGCGCGCAAGGCCGCCGGCCGGCCGGATCGCTTCGAGACACTGACGCACGACGCCGCGCAGCACCTCGTCGCCGATCTGGTGTCCGTACGCGTCGTTGATGTGCTTGAAGTTGTCGAGATCGAGTGCGAGCAGGCAGAACGGCGTGCCGTCGCGTTCGGCGCGCACGATCTCGCGCTCGACCTGCGCGATGAACTGGCGGCGGTTCGACGCGCCGGTCATCGGATCGGTCGCGGCCATGTATTCGAGCTTCTGGTTCGTGCGGCGCAGTTCCTGCAGCGCGCTCTCGGTGCGCGCCATCGATTCGGCGAGCCGGCTCATCAGATCCTGCTGGCTGTAGATCGCCGAGAACGAGCGCGTGGTCTGCAGCGCCTGCACGACGCCGTAGCTCAGCAGAAAAAAGCCGCCGGCGAAGATCGCATGCGCGAGCCACCACATGTGATTCCACGGCTTGCCGAGGATGAACGCGAACGACGACAGCGCGAACGCCATGATCGACACGCCGTAGATCACCATCAGCGGCGAGCGGATCCGCCGCGCGAGCATCAGCGCGACGTTGAGCAGCGAAAACACGAGCGCGCCGCCTTCCATCGACAGCCGCGTGCCGAGCGCACCCGCGACCGGCGAATACGCGATGTACGCGACCGCCACGTCGACGATAACGAACAGCACGATCCACGGCACCCACGTGCGTGCGCTCGTGCGTTTGTCGGCGCGATCGGGCGGCCGCGAATACGACAGCAGCCCCGTGAACAGCAGCACCGACATCACGAACCGCGACGCGGGGCCGTACAGCAGAAACAGCCAGATGTTGTGGTGCGCCATGCCGGTGAACATTCCGTGCAGCGCATAGATCATCGCGAAGCCGAGAAACCCGAGCGTGAGCCAGCGCAGCAGCGGCTCGCCGGACGACCGGTAGCAGACCCACGTCACATACGTGACGAACGCGCCCTCGAGCGTCGCGGCGGCGATTGCGAATTCATGGAAGGTATGGTTCTCGAACAGCGTGCGTGGATCGCTGAAGAACCACAGATAGGCGATCAGATAGGCAGGCAGCAACGCGAATCCGATCAGCAGGCATTTCGCGTAGAGCTTCGCGGCCGCGCTGACGACGCGCGGCGGTTCCCCGGCGGCATAGGTCGTACTCATTCGGTCCCCGATCGGTCTGCTGCGTGGTTCGAACGCTCGCGGCGCCGGAATGCGCGATGAGGCGCTGCGCCGGCTGCCGGACACGCGCGTCGCGCCTCGGCAGCGTGCGCGCGGCGGCCCCGTCTTGCCGAAAGCCCGATGTCAGAGCAAGTATAGGTGGGGCGATTCGTTTGACAAGTGAGGGGAAACGGCAGCGTCGTCGTCGTTCTGCGTGCTGCGGCGCGGGCGTTGCGCGCCGCCCGCGCAAAGATCAGACGATTTCGAACAGCCCGGCCGCGCCCTGTCCGCCGCCGATACACATCGTCACGACCGCGTATTTCACGCCGCGCCGCTTGCCTTCGATCAGCGCGTGACCGGTCAGCCGCGTGCCGGACACGCCGTACGGATGACCGACCGCGATCGCGCCGCCGTTCACGTTCAGCCGCTCGTCGGGAATCCCGAGCGTGTCGCGGCAGTACAGCACCTGCACCGCGAACGCTTCGTTCAGCTCCCACAACCCGATGTCGTCGACGCTCAGCCCCGCCTGCTTCAGCAGCTTCGGCACCGCGAACACCGGCCCGATTCCCATTTCGTCGGGCTCGCAGCCCGCGACCGCGAAGCCGCGGAATACGCCGAGCGGCTGCAGCCCTTCCTGCTGCGCGCGCTTCGCGCTCATCACCACGCACGCGGCCGCGCCGTCCGAGAACTGGCTCGCGTTGCCCGCGGTGATCACGCCGCCGGGCAGCGCCGGCCGGATCTTCGATACGCCGTCGAGGGTCGTGTCGGGCCGAATGCCTTCGTCGGCCGACACCGTCACTTCCTTCGTGAACAGCCGCCCGGTCGCGTTGTCCGCGACGCCGGCACGCACGGTGATCGGCACGATCTCGTCGCGAAAGCGGCCGGCTTCTTGCGCGGCCGCAGCCTTCAGCTGCGACTGCACGCCGTACTCGTCCTGCCGCTCCTTCGCGATCCCGTAGCGCTTCGCGACGTTCTCGGCCGTCTGCAGCATCGTCCAGTAGATTTCGGGCTTGTGTTCGAGCAGCCAGCCTTCGTACGCCATGTGCCGGTTCATCTCGTTCTGCACGCACGAGATCGACTCGACGCCGCCCGCGACGTACACGTCGCCTTCGCCGGCGATGATCCGCTGCGCGGCGAGCGCGACGGTCTGCAAGCCGGACGAGCAGAAGCGGTTCACCGTCATCCCCGGCACGGTGACCGGCAACCCGGCGCGCAACGCGATCTGCCGCGCGATATTGCCGCCGGTCGCGCCTTCGGGGTTCGCGCAGCCGACGATCACGTCCTCGACCTGCGCGGGGTCGAGCTTCGCACGCTCGAGCGCCGCGGCGACCACGTGGCCGCCGAGCGTCGCGCCGTGCGTCATGTTGAAGGCGCCGCGCCACGACTTCGCGAGCGGCGTGCGGGCGGTCGATACGATTACGGCTTCGGTCATGCGAGTCTCCTTCGGTCCTGCCGGATGTCCTGAATCGAACGGAAATGCGCTACGCGCGCGGGCGCGCGCCGGCCGCCGTCGCGCGCGCGACGCCCGCTGCCTGCAGCTGCTGCCACGCGTGCGCGAGCGACCCGTTCAGGTCGATGGCGCGGCACGCATCGTCGATCACAGCGGCGTCGAAGCCGGCCGCACGCGCGTCGAGCGCCGACCACGCGACGCAATAGTCGGTCGCGAGCCCGCAGCACCACACGCGCTTCGCACCGAGCTCGCGCAGATAGCCGGCCAGGCCCGTGCGCGTCGTGCGGTCGGCTTCGACGAATGCGGAATAGCTGTCGACCTGCGCGTTGCCGCCCTTGCGGATCACGAGCCGCGCATGCGGGATGTCGAGATCGCGATGCAGCGCCGCGCCTTCGGTGTCCTGCACGCAGTGCACGGGCCACAGCACCTGCTCGCCGTACGGCAGCGCGAGCGTCGAGAACGGCTCGCGTCCCGGATGGTTCGCCGCGAACGATACGTGCTCGCGCGGATGCCAGTCCTGCGTCAGCACGACGTGGTCGAAGCGCTGCGCGAGCGCATTGATCGCCGGCACGATCGCGTCGCCGTCGGGCACCGCGAGCGCGCCGCCCGGCATGAAGTCGTATTGCACGTCGATGACGAGCAGCACGTCGTCGGTGCGTGTCATTGCATCTCTCCTTGCGAAACGTGACGCGTTGCGCGGCCGACGACGCGGCCGACGTCGTCAGCCGTTGAAACCGCGGCCGGCCTTCGCGAGCTCGACGATCGACGGCGCGATCTGCCATGCGTCGCCGTTCGGCGCGGCCGCGTAGCGGCGGATCGCGCGCTCGACGTTGTACAGGCCGACCATGTCCGCGTACAGCATCGGGCCGCCGCGCCAGATGGGAAAGCCGTAGCCGGTCAGATACACCATGTCGATATCGGACGCCTTCGACGCGATCCTTTCCTCGAGAATCTTCGCGCCTTCGTTGACGAGCGCGTACACGAGCCGCTCGACGATCTCGTCGTCGCCGATCGTACGCCGCGCGATGCCGCGTTCGTTCGAATACGCGCGCACCATCTCGTCGACGAGCGCCGACGGCCGTGCGCGGCGCTCGCCCGGCGCGTAGTCGTACCAGCCGGCGCCCGTCTTCTGGCCGAAGCGGCCCTGCTCGCACAGGCGGTCGGCGATCTTCGAATAGTGGAGATCGGGCTTCTCGACGTAGCGGCGCTTGCGGATCGCCCAGCCGATGTCGTTGCCGGCGAGGTCGCTCATCCTGAACGGCCCCATCGCGAAACCGAACGCCTCGATCGCGCGATCGATCTGCGCGGGCAGCGCGCCTTCCTCGAGCATGAACAGCGCCTGGCGGATGTACTGCTCGATCATCCGGTTGCCGATGAAGCCGTCGCACACGCCCGACACGACGGCCGTCTTGCGGATCTTCTTCGCGACGGCCATCACGGTCGCGAGCGCGTCCTTCGCGGTCTGCGCGCCGCGCACGACCTCTAGCAGCTTCATCACGTTCGCGGGACTGAAGAAATGCATGCCGACGACGTCGTGCGGCCGCTTCGTGAACGACGCGATCCGGTTCACGTCGAGCGTCGACGTGTTCGACGCGAGGATCGCACCCGGCTTCGCGACTTCGTCGAGCCGGCGGAACACCCGCTCCTTCACGTCGAGCTCCTCGAACACCGCTTCGACGATCAGGTCCGCGTCCTTCAGATCGTCGTACGACAGCGTCGGCGCGATCAGCGCGATGCGCGCGTCGCGCTGATCGTGCGTGAGCTTGCCCTTCGCCACCTGGGCGTCGTAGTTCTTGCGGATCGTCGCGAGGCCGCGCTCGAGCGCTTCCTGCGTCGTCTCGAGCAGCGTGACGGGCAGCCCCGCGTTGACGAAGTTCATCGCGATTCCGCCGCCCATCGTGCCCGCGCCGATCACGCCGACACGGCGGATCTCGCGCACCGGCGTGTCGGCCGGCACGTCGGGAATCTTGCTCGCCGCGCGCTCGGCGAAGAACGCATGCCGCATCGCGCGGCTTTCCGGCGTCATCATCAGCGCGACGAAGCCTTCGCGTTCCGCGGCGCTGCCCTTGTCGAAGCCGTGCAGCACGCCGGCCTCGATCGCGTCGATGCAGCGGTGCGGCGCAGGGAAATTCGGCGCGGCCGCCTTCACCGAATTGCGCGCGAACTGGATGAAGCCCGCCGCGTTGTCGTGGACGATCTTGCGATCGCGCACGCGCGGATGCGGCCCCGGCCGCGCGCCGACCTTGCGCGCGAACGCGAGCGCCGCATCGAGCAGGTCGCCGCCGGCGATGTCGTCGAACAGTCCGCTGTCCGCGAGCTGCTCGGACGGCACCGGCGTACCCGACACGATCATGTTCAGCGCCGTTTCGAGGCCGACCGCGCGCGGCAGCCGCTGCGTGCCGCCCGCGCCCGGCAGCAGGCCGAGCTTCACTTCGGGCAGCGCGATCTGCGCGCGCGGCGCCGCGATCCGGTAATGCGCGCCGAGCGCGAGTTCGAGGCCGCCGCCCATCACGACGCCGTGCAGCGCCGCGACGACCGGCTTCGCGCTCGCTTCTACCGCGCGGATCACGGTGTGCAGCGTCGGCTCCTGCAGCGCCTTCGGCGTGTTGAATTCGGTGATGTCGGCGCCGCCGGAGAACGCGCGTCCCGCGCCGGTGAGCACGATCGCCGCGATCGACGGATCCTGCGCGGCGCGATCGAGCGCGTCCATGATGCCGAGCCGCGTCGACAGCCCGAGCCCGTTGACCGGCGGATTGTCGAGCGTGATGACGGCCACGCCGTCGCGAGTCGAATAGTCCACTGCCATCTGCCTGCCTCCATGCATCGCGCGCCACGGCGGCTGCGCTTGATCGTGCGCGGTCGAACGGCCGCATGTCCGGATCGAACGCAGGCAGCATACAACGAAAAAGAACGGTCGTTCAATTTGAATTTGCATGCCGGTCCGGCAAGCGGACCGGCACGCGCATCGGCGGCCGCGATGCAGGCCGCGGCGGCTCGCGCGAACGGATTACGACGCGCAGACCGCCGTCGGCAGCACGTAGTCGCGGAACATCTCGCGCAGCTTCAGTTTCTGCAGCTTGCCGGTCGCGGTGTGCGGCAGCGATTCGACGAACACGACGTCGTCCGGAATCCACCACTTCGCGACCTTCCCTTCGTAGAACGCGAGCAGCGCGTCGCGCGTCAGGTTCGCGCCGTCGCGCGGCACGACGACGAGCAGCGGCCGCTCGGTCCATTTCGGATGGGCGCACGCGATGCACGCGGCCTCGGCGACGCCCGGATGCGCGATCGCGACGTTCTCGACGTCGATCGAGCTGATCCACTCGCCGCCCGACTTGATCACGTCCTTGCTGCGATCGGTGATCTGCAGGAAGCCGTCCGGATCGATCGTCGCGACGTCGCCGGTCGGGAACCAGCCGTCCGAGAGCGGCGATTCGTCGCTACCGAAATAGTGGTCGATCACCCATGGGCCGCGCACCTGCAGTTCGCCGAACGCGACGCCGTCCCACGGCAGCTCGCGGCCGTCGTCGCCGACGATCCGCATGTCGACGCCGCAGATCACGCGTCCCTGCTTCTCCAGCAGCCGGCGCTGCGCGTCGAGCGGCCGCTGCGACTGCGCCCAGTTCAGCTTCGCGAGCGTGCCGAGCGGCGACAGCTCGGTCATTCCCCATGCATGGATCACGCGCACGCCGTATTCGTCCTCGAACGTGCGCAGCATCGCCGGCGGGCACGCGGAGCCGCCGATCACCGTACGGTTCAGCGTCGAGAAGCGCACGCCCGCATCGCGCATGTAGTTGAGCAGGCCGAGCCACACGGTCGGCACGCCGGCCGAAAACGTCACGCGCTCGGCCTCCATCAGCTCGTACAGCGACTTGCCGTCGAGATCCTTGCCGGGCAGCACGAGCTTGCCGCCGGTGAGCGGCACCGCGTACGGCAGCCCCCACGCGTTCACGTGGAACATCGGCACGACCGGCAGCACCGCATCGAGCGCGGACAGGTTCATCGCGTCGGGCAGCGCGGCGCCGTACGCGTGCAGCACCGTCGATCGATGCGAATACAGCACGCCTTTCGGGTTGCCGGTCGTGCCCGACGTGTAGCAGAGCCCCGACGCCTGCCGTTCGTCGAGGCGCGGCCAGTCGTAGTCGCCGTCCTCCGCTTCGACGAGCGTTTCGTAGCAGAGCAGCGGCGTTGCGGCCGCCGGCACGTGCGCGGCGTCCGTCATCGCGATCCAGCCCTGCACGTGCGGGCACTGCGGCGCGATCGCGTCGACCAGCGGCGCGAAATTGATGTCGAAGAAGACGTAGCGGTCTTCCGCGTGATTGACGATGTATGCGATCTGCTCGGGAAAGAGGCGCGGATTGATCGTGTGGCACACGGCGCCCATGCCGCCGATCCCGTAATACGCCTCGAGGTGCCGATAGCCGTTCCATGCGAGCGTGCCGACGCGCTCGCCCGTCTCGACGCCGAGCCGCGCAAGCGCCTGCGCAAGCTGCTTCGCGCGCCGTTCGCAATCGCGGTACGTGTAGCGATGCACGTCGCCTTCCACGCGCTTCGACACGATCTCCGTGTCGCCGGCATATCGCGCGGCATGCGCGATCAGCGACGACACGAGCAGCGGCATGTCCATCATCTGGCCCAGCAACGGTTTACCCATCGTCTCGTTCTCCCTGAAGGACGCGAAGCGGCGACTCGCCGGCACGCGCCCGTCAGCGGCCCGCACTGGCGTCGCGCGGCGCGCGGCCGCCATGCGGGCGGCGCGGCGCCGCCTTACAATATCGACTTACCCAAAGGCGCTCAACATGTCGTTTTCCCGAAGCGCAGCCGATGCGGCTGACACCCTCCCCGACCTCGCCGCGACGCTCGCCGCCCCCGCCGAACGCGCATTCGTCACGCTGGGCCCCGCGTTTCAAACGCGTCTGCCGGCCGCACCGCTGCCCGCACCTTACGTCGTCGGCTTTTCCGACGACGTCGCGCGGCTGCTCGGGCTGCCGGAATCGATCGCCGCGCAGCCCGCGTTCGCCGAGCTGTTCGCCGGCAACCCGACGCGCGACTGGCCGGCCGACGCGATGCCGTACGCATCGGTCTACTCGGGCCACCAGTTCGGCGTATGGGCCGGCCAGCTCGGCGACGGCCGCGCGCTGACGATCGGCGAGCTCGCCGGCACCGACGGCCGCCGCTACGAGCTGCAGCTGAAAGGCAGCGGCCGCACGCCGTATTCGCGAATGGGCGACGGCCGCGCGGTGCTGCGCTCGTCGATCCGCGAATTCCTGTGCTCCGAGGCGATGCATCATCTCGGCATCCCGACCACGCGCGCGCTGACGGTCGTCGGCTCCGACCACCCGGTGGTGCGCGAGGAGATCGAGACGGCGGCCGTCGTCACGCGCGTGTCGGAGAGCTTCGTGCGCTTCGGCCACTTCGAGCACTTCTTCTCGAACGATCGGCCGGACCTGCTTCGCGCGCTCGCCGATCACGTGATCGACCGCTTCTATCCGGCCTGCCGCGATGCCGACGATCCGTACCTCGCGCTGCTCGAAGCCGTGACGCTGCGCACCGCCGATCTCGTTGCGCAATGGCAGGCGGTCGGCTTCTGCCACGGCGTGATGAACACCGACAACATGTCGATCCTCGGCGTGACGCTCGACTACGGACCGTTCGGCTTCGTCGACGCGTTCGACGCGAACCACATCTGCAACCACTCCGACACGAGCGGCCGCTATGCGTACCGGATGCAGCCGCGCATCGCGCACTGGAACTGCTACTGCCTCGCGCAGGCGCTGCTGCCGCTGATCGGGCTGCAGCACGGCATCGCGGACGACGATGCGCGCGCCGAGCGCGCGGTCGACGACGCACAGGCCGTGCTCGCGAAGTTTCCGGAACGCTTCGGCCCCGCGCTCGAGCGCGCGATGCGCGCGAAGCTCGGCCTCGAGCTCGAACGCGAGCACGACGCAGAGCTCGCGAACCAGCTGCTCGAAACGATGCACGCGAGCCGCGCGGATTTCACGCTGACGTTTCGGCGGCTCGCGCAGCTGTCGAAGCACGACGCGAGCCGCGACGCGCCGGTGCGCGATCTGTTCATCGACCGCGACGCGTTCGACGCGTGGGCGAACCTCTATCGCGCGCGGCTGTCCGAGGAAACGCGCGACGACGCCGCGCGCGCCGCCGCGATGAACCGCGTGAACCCGAAATACGTGCTGCGCAACCATCTGGCCGAAGTTGCGATCCGGCGCGCGAAGGAGAAGGATTTTTCGGAAGTCGAACGGCTCGCGCAGGTGCTGCGCCGGCCGTTCGACGAACAACCGGAGCATGAAGCGTATGCGGCATTGCCGCCCGACTGGGCCGGCTCGCTCGCAGTGAGCTGCTCGTCGTGACCCGCGCGACTCGACCGACCGATCAGGAGAACCCTCACATGGCACACGATTCCGACGACAAGACCTACCCGTACCGGAAGGACGACGCCGAGCTGCGCCGTCGCCTCACGCCGCTGCAATACGAGGTCACGCAGCATGCGGCGACCGAGCGTGCGTTCACCGGCGAATACACCGACACCGAAGATCCGGGCATCTACAAGTGCGTCGTCTGCGACACGCCGCTGTTCGAATCGGGCGCGAAGTTCCATTCGGGCTGCGGCTGGCCCAGCTACTTCAAGCCGCTGAACGGCGAGGTGATCGACGAGAAGATCGACTACTCGCACGGGATGGTGCGGGTCGAGGTGCGCTGCAACCACTGCGGCGCGCATCTCGGCCACGTGTTCGAGGACGGCCCGCGCGACAAGACCGGCCTGCGGTACTGCATCAATTCGGCTGCGTTAAACTTCGAGTCCCGACCCGAGAACGAATGAGCGGCGCCGGGCGGATCGGCGGGGCGACCCTCACCGGGCGGCGTTCTTGCGCCGCGCCGATCCGCGACGGCGGCGCCCCGGCGGGTTCCTACAACGGTGAAAGGCCGCATGCGCGGCCTTTCACGCAGCTGCGAGCGCCATGAAATTCCTGTTCGATCTGTTTCCGATCATCCTGTTTTTCGCCGCCTTCAAGGTCTGGGGCATCTTCACCGCCACCGCTGTCGCGATCGCCGCGACGCTCGCCCAGGTCGCATGGGTCGCCTTCCGGCACCGGAAGGTCGACACGATGCTGTGGGTCAGCCTCGGCGTGATCGTGGTCTTCGGCGGCGCTACCCTCGTGCTGCATGACGAGAAATTCATTCAATGGAAACCGACCGTGCTGTACTGGCTGTTTGCGATCGGCCTGCTCGCCGCGCGCTACGCGTTCGGCAAGAATCTGATCGAGAAGATGATGGGCAAGCAGCTCACGCTGCCGCATCCCGTGTGGGACAAGCTGAACGTCGCGTGGGCGCTGTTCTTCGCGGTGCTCGGCATCGCGAACCTGTACGTGGTGCACAACTTCACCGAATCGCAGTGGGTGAACTTCAAGCTGTTCGGCACGACGGGCGCGATGGTCGTGTTCATCATCCTGCAGAGCCTGTGGCTCACGAAGTACATGAAGGACGAATGACATGACGGACGCCTTTCTGCACGCATCGCCCGACAAACGCATCGCGCTGATCGAGACGCGCCTGACCGCCGCGCTCGCGCCGCAGTCGCTCACGGTGCGCGACGACAGCGCGCAGCATGCCGGTCACGCCGGCGCAGCCGCGGGCGGCCACTACACGGTCACGATCGTGTCGGCTGCGTTCGCGGGCAAGCCGCGCGTCGCGCGGCATCGGCTGGTGTATGATGCGCTCGCCGATGCGATGCAGCGCGGCATTCACGCGCTCGCGATCGTGGCTTACACGCCCGAAGAATTCAACGAATCTTCAATCTAGTCTCATTAGGAATTCCCGATGATCCTGACCTCTCCCCGCCTGTGGGTCGCGGCGGCTGCGTTCGCAGCGGCGCCGGCATTCGCCCAGAACATCGCCGTCGTCAACGGCACGCCGATTCCGAAGTCGCGCGCCGATGCGATGGTCGCGCAGCTCGTCCAGCAAGGGCAGACCGACAGCCCGCAACTGCAGCAGGCCGTGCGCCAGGAGCTGGTGAACCGCGAAATCCTGATGCAGGAAGCGATCCGCGAAGGCATCCCGAATCGTCCGGACGTGAAGGCGCAGGTCGCCGTCGCGCAGCAGACGGTCGTGCTGCGCGCGATGATCGAGAACTTCCTGAAGAAGAACCAGCCGACCGACGCCGAAGTGAAGGCGCGCTACGACGAGCTCGTCAAGGGTGCGGGCGGCAATCGCGAATATCACCTGCATCACATCCTCGTCGACAGCGAGCAGCAGGCGAAGGAGCTGATCGCGAAGATCAAGGCCGGCGCGAAGTTCGAGGATCTCGCGAAGCAATACTCGAAGGATCCGGGCTCGGGCAAGAACGGCGGCGACCTCGACTGGTCCGATCCGAAGGCGTACGTGCCGGAATTCGCGGCCGCCGCGCAGAAGCTGCAGAAAGGCCAGATGACCGATCAGCCGGTGAAGACGCAGTTCGGCTGGCACATCATCCGCGTCGACGACATCCGCGACATCGCGCCGCCGCCGTTCGACCAGGTGAAGGCGCAGATCGCGCAGCAGATCGTCCAGCAGAAACTGCAGGCATTCGAGGAAGGGCTGCGCCAGCAGGCGAAGATCCAGTAACGCCCGCGCACGGCACACGCCGTTGCACGAAGAAAGCCGCTCCCTGCGAGCGGCTTTTTTTATCGCGGTGCCGCCGACAAAAAAGGCCGCCCGATCGACGATCGAGCGGCCTTCGGCTGGCGTGCGACGGCGGATGTCCGACGCGGATCGCTACGCGTGATCGCGGTGGAACGCGTCGTGATAGCGCACGGAGCCGGACGGCCGCAGCGCCGCTTCGTCGAACGGCAGCGCCAGAAAATACTCGCGCGGTGCCGACGGAAACACGATGTCGTCGAACTGCGCGAACCCGAAACGCGTGTAGTACGCGGGCTCGCCGAGCACGACGCAACCGCGTGCGCCGAGCCGGCGCAGCGCGTCGAGCCCGGTGCGTACGAGCCCGGCGCCGATGCTCTGCCGCCGGCAGTCCGGCAGCACCGCGAGCGGCGCGAGGCCGTACCATTGCGCGGCCTCGGCCGTTTCGGCGCCGATCGCGACCGGCGAAAACGCGACGTGGCCGACCACCTGCCCGTCGCGCTCCGCGACGAGCGACACGGTGAGCGCGCGGTCCGCGCGCAGCGCAGCGACGATCTGCCGCTCGAGCTGCCCGCCGCGCGGCTCGCCGGCGAACGCGGCGACGATCACGCGACCGATCGCCTCGACGTCGGTCTCGCGTTCGTCGCGCAGCGTGACGACGTCGACGCGCGCGTTCGGGTCGAAGAACATCGGCCGATCAGCCGATCCAGCGGCGCGCGTTGCGGAACACACGCATCCACGGGCTCGCGTCGTCCCAGCCTTCCGGATGCCAGCTCATCGTCACCGTGCGGTGCACGCGCTCCATGTGCGGCATCAGCACCGTAAAGCGGCCGTCGGCGGTCGTCACCGACGTGATGCCGGCCGGCGACCCGTTCGGGTTGAACGGATAGCGCTCGGTCGCCTCGCCGCGATGGTCGACATAGCGCATCGCGACCGCCACGCGGTCGATGTCGCCCTGCTGCGAGAAATCCGCATAACCTTCGCCGTGCGCGACCGCGACCGGAATCCGCGAGCCTTCCATTCCCGCGAAGAAGATCGACGGCGACTTCTCGACTTCGACGAACGAGAAGCGCGCTTCGAACTGCTCGGACTTGTTGCGCGTGAACTTCGGCCACGCGTGCGCGCCGGGGATCATCGATGCGAGGCTCGACAGCATCTGGCAGCCGTTGCAGATGCCGAGCGCGAACGTGTCCGGGCGCGCGAAGAACGCCGAGAACATGTCGGCCAGGTTCGCGTTGAAACGGATCGTCTTCGCCCAGCCTTCGCCGGCGCCGAGCACGTCGCCGTACGAGAACCCGCCGCATGCGACCGCGCCCGCGAAATCGGCGAGCGTCGCGCGGCCCGCGAGCAGATCGCTCATGTGCACGTCGTGCGCGTCGAAGCCCGCACGGTCGAACGCGTAAGCCGTTTCCAGATGCGAGTTCACGCCCTGCTCGCGCAGGATCGCGACGCGCGGCCGTGCGCCCGTCGCGATGAACGGCGCGGCGACGTCTTCCGCCGGATCGAAGCTCAGCACCGGCGAGATGCCCGGATCGGCCGCGTCGAGCAGCGCGTCGTATTCGGCGTCCGCACATGCGGGGTTGTCGCGCAGCCGCGCGATGCGCCAGCTCACTTCGCTCCATGCGCGATGCAGCTCCGCGCGCGGCGCGTCGAAGATCTTCTTTGCGTCGCGGTACACCTCGATCACGTCGCGGTCGTTGACCGTGCCGATCACGTGCGAGCACGCGGACAGCCCGAACTCGCGCAGCGCGCCGAGCACCGCGTCGCGCTCGGCCGCGCGCACCTGCACGACCGCGCCGAGCTCTTCGGAGAACAGCGCGCGCAGCGTGCGATCGTCGCGGCGGCCGCTCGTCTGCTTCGCCCAGTCTTTCGCGTCGCCGTAATCGGATTCGTGATCGGCGTCGAGCGTCAGCATGTCGACGTTCAGCGACACGCCCGCGTGGCCGGCGAACGCCATTTCGCAGACGGTGGCCCACAGGCCGCCGTCCGAGCGGTCGTGATACGCGAGCAGCTTGCCCTGCGCGTTCAGCGACTGGATCGCGGCGAAGAAACGCTTCAGGTCTTCCGGATCGTCGACGTCGGGCGTGTCGTTGCCGACCTGCTGCGTGACCTGCGCGAAGATGCTGCCGCCCATCCGGTTCTTGCCGCGGCCGAGATCGATCGCGATCAGCACGCTGTCGCCCGCGTCGGCGACGCGGCGCAGCTGCGGCGTCAGATGACGGCGCACGTCTTCGACCGGCGCGAACGCAGAGATGATCAGCGACACCGGTGCAACCACCTCCTTCGCGACGCCCTGCTCGTCCCACTTCGTCTTCATCGACAGCGAGTCCTTGCCGACCGGGATGCCGATCCCGAGCGCCGGGCACAGCTCCATGCCGATTGCCTTCACCGTGTCGAACAGCGCGGCGTCCTCGCCCGGCGTGCCGCACGCGGCCATCCAGTTCGCGGACAGCTTCAGCTTGTCGAGCGACGCGATCGGCGCGCTCGCGATGTTCGTGATCGCCTCGCCGACCGCCATGCGGCCCGACGCGGGCGCATCGATCACCGCGAGCGGCGTGCGCTCGGCCATCGTCATCGCCTCGCCGCGGAAGCCTGCGTAGTCGAGCGCGGTGATCGCGCAGTCGGCGACCGGCACCTGCCACGGGCCGACCATCTGGTCGCGCACCGACGTGCCGCCGACCGAGCGGTCGCCGATCGTGATCAGGAACGACTTGCTCGCGACCGTCGGATGCTTGAGCACGTCGACCGCGACTTCGGACAGCGCGATGCCGGTCACGTCGACCGGCGCACGCTCGGTGCGCACGCGCGCGACGTCGCGATGCATGCGCGGCGGCTTGCCGAGCAGCACTTCCATCGGCATGTCGACCGGGTATTCGGCTGCGCCGGTCGCCTGATCGTCGACGAGCTGCAGCTGCCGCTCGTCGGTCGCGACGCCGACCACCGAGAACGGGCAGCGCTCGCGCGCGCAGATCGCCTCGAAGCGCGGCAGGTCGGCCGGCGCGATCGCGAGCACGTAGCGCTCCTGCGCCTCGTTCGACCAGATTTCGCGCGGCGACAGCCCCGATTCCTCGAGCGCGACCTTGCGCAGCTCGAAGCGCGCGCCCTTGCCGGCGCCGTCGACGATCTCGGGGAACGCGTTCGACAGGCCGCCCGCGCCGACGTCGTGAATGCTGAGGATCGGGTTCTGCGCGCCGAGCTGCCAGCAGCTGTTGATCACTTCCTGCGCACGCCGCTCGATCTCCGGGTTGCCGCGCTGCACGGAGTCGAAGTCGAGCTCGGCCGTGTTCGCGCCGGTCGCCATCGAACTCGCGGCGCCGCCGCCCATGCCGATCCGCATGCCGGGGCCGCCGATCTGGATCAGCAGCGAGCCGGCCGGCACGTCGTGCTTGTGCGTGTGCTGATCCGCGATGTTGCCGAGGCCGCCCGCGATCATGATCGGCTTGTGATAGCCGCGCACCGTGCCGCCGACGTTCTGCTCGTACACGCGGAAATAGCCGCCGAGGTTCGGGCGGCCGAATTCGTTGTTGAACGCGGCGCCGCCGAGCGGGCCGTCGATCATGATCTGCAGCGGCGAGGCGATCCGGTCCGGGCGCCCGTACGGGCCGTGCGCGTCGTTCGGATTGCGCTCGGCGAGCGGCTGCGCGGCGTCGCGCGCGTTTTCCCACGGCTGGCGTGCGCCGGGCAGATCGAGGTTCGACACGGTGAAGCCCGTGAGGCCGGCCTTCGGACGCGCACCGCGGCCCGTCGCGCCTTCGTCGCGGATTTCGCCGCCCGCGCCGGTCGCCGCACCGGGGAACGGCGAGATCGCCGTCGGGTGGTTGTGCGTCTCGACCTTCATCAGCGTGTGCGTGAGCTCGACGTGACGGCCGTAGCGCTCGCCCGGCTCGCCCGGCGCGCCCGCGCCGCGCGGGAACCAGCGCTCGGCTTCGGCGCCCATCATGATCGACGAGTTGTCCGAATACGCGACGATCGTGCCTTGCGGGCTCAGCTTTTCCGTGTTGCGGATCATCGCGAACAGCGACATGTCCTGCGCTTGCCCGTCGATCGTCCACTGCGCGTTGAAGATCTTGTGGCGGCAGTGCTCGCTGTTCGCCTGCGCGAACATCATCAGCTCGACGTCGGTCGGATTGCGTTCGAGCTTGCGGAACGCGTCGACGAGGTAGTCGATCTCGTCGTCGGCGAGCGCCAGCCCGAGCTCGACGTTCGCGCGCTCGAGCGCGCCGCGGCCGACGCCGAGCACGTCGACGGTCGTGAGCGGCTTGGCCGGCAGTTCGTCGAACAGGTGCTTCGCATCGTCGCGCGCCGCGACCACGCTTTCGGTCATCCGGTCATGCAGCGCGGCCGCGACCGCTGCGCGCGCATCGTCGGACAGCGCCTTCTTGCCGCCGAGCAGCCCCGACTTCAGCGTGACCGTGAACTCGATCCCGCGCTCGATGCGGCGCACGTGCGCGAGGCCGCAGTGCTGCGCGATGTCGGTCGCCTTGCTCGCCCACGGCGACACCGTGCCGAAACGCGGTAGCACGACGAAGGTCTCGGTCGCGCCCTTCTCCGCCGCCGGCTCGAACGGCGCGCCGTAGTGCATCAGCGCGTCGATGCGCGCGCTGTCGTCGGCCGACAGCGGCTGCGCCGAATTGACGAAATGCAGATACCGGCCGCGCACCGCGACGATGTTGGCGTCGATTTGCCTGAGCGTGTCGAGCAGACGGGTTTGACGGAAATCGGAGAGGGCCGAAGCGCCGGGAAAACACGAGAAGTGAGCCATGGGCTGGACTGACGTCGATGAGTCGCGCTAGGTGGCGACGTGGGGCGAAAGGAAGGCCGTAATTATACCCGGAAGTCGCTCGCCCCAGACCGCCCGATCGGCGCCCGCGATGCGCGTCGGCGGCGCCTGCCCGCGTGCCGCGCGACGCCGCCCGGCGCGGCT
>NZ_CABVPR010000014.1 GCF_902499135.1 Burkholderia dolosa | reverse complement strand
GGCACGCCGCCGCGCACGCCGGTACGCGCGGTCGCCGGAGCGGGCGCCGGCGTGCCGCCGGACGCCGTACGACGCCGCCCCGCGCAGCCGGCTTCGGCGCGCGCACCGCTTTATGCATGGACGGAAAAGCCCGCGACGCCGATCACACCGGCGCCGAGCGTGCACGACACGCTGCGCTCGATCGAGGCCAGCACCGCGCAATGGGCGGCACTTGCCGGCGCGCAGCCGGTCGATGTGACGGCGACTGCGGCCGGTGCTGCTGCCGCGACGGCGAGCGGCATTTCGGCCGCGCCGACGGCGGCGACGTCAGCTACCGCGTCGCGCGCATTCGCGGCCGATCCGCACGATACGTCCGCTCATGACGGCGATCGCGCGGGCGGCCCCGATTCCGCGTCGGCAGACGACGACACCGCGCCGATCGTGCTCGACGCGTTCGTGCCGGTCGGGTCAGGCGCGCACGAGCCGGTCATCGATGCGCGCGATGTGGCGGCATCCGTCGAGCCTGCGCAGGCCGGCGCGGCACACGTCGTCGCAGATGAAACCGCGTATTCGCATCAGCCGCACGACGAGACTCCGCATATCGCGGACACGCGCGCCGCGCTGGCATTCGATCCGTCGAACGACGTCGCGATGCGGGAAGACACCGGCAATCGGACGGCTGCCGCGTTCGATGCGCCGGCGGAGCAAGCGGTTGCTGCCAACCCGTTCGCCAGTGCAAATGCGAGTGCGATCGACCCGCAGCCTGTGAACGCTGCCGCCGTGCCGGCGCCGGCCGAAGCACTGCAACCGGCGGACGGTGTCGCAGACGCTGACGCCGTCGCCGCGCAACACGCGACGGCGCACACCAGCACGACCGACCGATACGAATCGCCGTCGACGCTCGCCGCCGATCGCGCCGCTTCCGCCGATGCGCACAGCGCCGATTCCGAACGCCCGGGCAACGGCAACGCCGCGACGTTCGCCGGATCGTCCGTGTCGACTATTGCGCTGCCGTCGTCGTCGAACGTAGAAACGCCGCTGCGCACGGGCGCCGATCTCATGCCGGTTGCGCCCGCAACGGCATCGGCTACGTCGGCGGCCCCGTCCGCCTACGCCGCCACGGAGACGAGCAAGCCGGAAACGACAGAAGGCACGCCGTGGACGGGAGCCGAGGGCTCCGTGCGCTCGGTGGCGGCGCCTTACGCTGCCATGCCTGGCTCGCCGGATCCGGTACGTACCACCTCGCCCGCTTCCTCGACGATTTCGCCGGGGGCAGCAAATACGACCGTCTCCGAGCCCTTGTCGAAGCCGTTGGCCGCTCAACCGCTGATTGCTGCGCCGATCGTGTCGAACTCGGCCGGCATACCGTCGTCGGTTTCGTCGACTTCGCCGGTCGATCGGTCCGCCGTGGGGAACGCGGCGCATTCCGCTGTCGCGCCTTCGGCATTCGTCGACGCCACGTCAGCATCCACGCCGGGATCCGGCGAGCAGCCAGTTGCGCCGGCATCGCAAGTCGCACCGCTCGCCGCGACGGCCGGGCCTGCGTCCGCACCCACGTCTTTCAGCGCCACGAACGCGGCCGCCGGCTCCCGACCGCAAGCGGCCGCCTCGGTGTCGAACGACGCACCTGCTACGCCGTCGGCAACGGCCGGCATCATGGGCGCGACGCACGGCCCGCATTCCGATGCATCGGCTTCCGGATCGACCGCTGCGCCGCTCGCCGCCGTATCGACGACAGGCACCCCGACGCCGACAGCCGACGTAGCTGCACGATCGTCGGAATCGGCAACGCCGTCGATGACGGCCGCCGAGGCTTCGATCGCTACGGTTTCCGGCTCGCCGGACGTACCCCGTCCGGCAGCGGCATCGCCCATCGCGCCCACGATTGCGCCTGCATCGTCTGGCACGACGACCGCTGCATCGATCGCATCCAACGCCGCGGCATCACATTCGAGTGCAAGCACGCCGGTGTCCGCTTCGATGTCGGCACCGCCGGCCGCTGCGCTCGACTCGAGCACCGCGCAGACTTCGATCGCAGCATCTTCGAAGCCGATCTACTCCAACTCTCCGTTTGCGGCAACCGGCTCCGTCGCGGCGGGCGTCGCGACCGCGGCGACGCCAGCGCCGGCCGCCGCCGACACAACGCTGCGTAACGCTTCGCCTGCGACCACCGAGCCGCTGCTGCCGAGTGCAGCCGCTCCCGGCGCGGCCGACAGCGCGAGCGTCGGCGACGGCATCCCGGCGTCCGCACCGGCAATCGCGCCCGCATCCGCTGCAACGACGGCAGTCGCGCCGACGAACGTCGGCATCCCGAGCGCCGCCGTGGCGCCGGCTGCAGCCGACATCGCGTCGCCGGCCCCCGCCGCGTCGCCCTTCCCCGCTGCAACGGTCGCCGGCTCAGCGCTGTCCGTGCAGCCGGCAGCCGACGCCATTACGCACGCGACGACGATCACGCAGCCCGACGCGGCGCCCGCACCCGCAGCCGCTACGGCCGACCCGACCGCAGCCGCCGATGCGCGGCCCGCCGCCGACGCTGCGCCATCCGCGCCCGCGCGCGCGCCGCGGCCGAACGCATTCGAATTCCACGCGCCCGCGTCGTTCAACGTCGAGCTGCCGACGCTCGACCTGCTCGAGCCGGCGTCCGACGAAATCGAGCCGATCACCGAAGAGCACCTCGCGCAGACGGGTCAGGTCATCGAGCAACGTCTGCAGGAATTCAAGGTGCCGGTCACGGTCGTCGGCGCATCGGCGGGCCCGGTGATCACGCGCTTCGAGATCGAGCCCGCGCTCGGCGTACGCGGCAGCCAGATCGTCGGGCTGATGAAGGACCTGTCGCGCGGTCTCGGCCTCACGTCGATCCGCGTCGTCGAGACGATTCCCGGCAAGACCTGCATGGGCCTCGAACTGCCGAACGCGAAGCGGCAGATGATCCGCCTGTCCGAGATCCTCGCCGCGCGCGAGTACCAGCATTCGCCGTCGCAACTGACGATCGCGATGGGCAAGGACATCACCGGCCGGCCGGTCGTCACCGATCTCGCGAAGGCGCCGCACATGCTCGTCGCGGGCACGACGGGCTCGGGCAAGTCGGTCGCGATCAACGCGATGATCCTGTCGCTGCTGTACAAGGCGACGCCCGAGGACGTGCGGCTCATCATGATCGACCCGAAGATGCTCGAGCTGTCGGTCTACGAAGGCATCCCGCACCTGCTCGCGCCGGTGGTCACCGACATGAAGCTCGCCGCGAACGCGCTGAACTGGTGCGTCGGCGAAATGGAAAAGCGCTATCGGCTGATGTCGGCCGTCGGCGTGCGCAATCTCGCGGGCTTCAACCAGAAGATCCGCGACGCGCAGGCGCAGGAAAAGAAGATCGGCAACCCGTTCTCGCTGACACCCGACGATCCGGAGCCGCTGTCGAAGCTGCCGCTGATCGTCGTCGTGATCGACGAGCTCGCCGACCTGATGATGGTCGCCGGCAAGAAGATCGAGGAGCTGATCGCCCGTCTCGCGCAAAAGGCGCGCGCGGCCGGCATCCATTTGATTCTGGCGACGCAGCGTCCGTCGGTCGACGTGATCACCGGGCTGATCAAGGCGAACATTCCGACGCGCGTCGCGTTCCAGGTGTCGTCGAAGATCGACTCGCGCACGATTCTCGACCAGATGGGCGCCGAATCGCTGCTCGGCCAGGGCGACATGCTGTTCCTGCCGCCGGGCACCGGCTATCCGCAGCGCGTGCACGGCGCGTTCGTCGCCGACGAGGAAGTGCACCGGATCGTCGAATACCTGAAGCAGTTCGGCGAGCCGCAGTACGAAGAAGGGATCCTGGACGGCCCGGCCGCCGACGGCGTGACGCAGGACCTGTTCGGCGAAGCGCCGGACGCGGAAGCCGATCCGCTGTACGACGAAGCGGTCGCGTTCGTCGTGCGCACGCGGCGCGCGTCGATCTCGTCGGTGCAGCGGCAGCTGCGCATCGGCTACAACCGTGCGGCGCGGCTCGTCGAGCAGATGGAGGCGGCCGGGCTCGTGTCGGCGATGGGCATCAACGGCAGCCGCGAGGTGCTCGTGCCGGCCGCCGCGGACTGAGCGCCGCGACGGCGCGGTCGCGATCCGCGATCGATGCGGCCGCATCGTTCTCGTCGCGGCCGGGAAATACCGAGGGCGCTACCGATGCGATCGGCAGCGCCCTTTTCGTTTTACGACCCGACCGGCACCAGCTTGAAGTCGACCGGCTTGCCGACCGACACCTTCTGCGGATTCGGACCGAGCTGTCCGGTTTCGACGTCGCGGCTGAACACGTAGAACGTGTCGCTATCCTGGTTGCCGACGATCAGCCACTTGCCGGTCGGATCGATCAGGAATTCGCGCGGCGTCTTGCCGAGGCTCGACTGGCGGCCGACGGTCTTCAGCCGGCCGCTGGCCTTGTCGATCGCGTAGATCACGATCTCGTTCGCGTCGCCGCGGTTGCTCGCATACAGGAAGCGGCCGTCCGGCGACAGATGGATCGCCGCGCCGCCGACCTTGCCGTTGAAGCCCGGCGCACTCATCGACACGGTCTGGACCGGCTGCAGCTTGCCGTCGCGATACGCGAACACGTCGACCGACGCGTTCAGTTCGGTCGTCACGTACGCGAACCGGCCGTCCGCGCCGAATACCATGTGACGCGGACCCGAGCCGGGCTTCACCGGCGTGTAGCGCGTGTCGGTCGGGCTGATCAGCCCGCGGCTGCCGTCCACCGTGTAGCGATAGCCGTAGATCTTGTCGGTGCCGAGATCCTGCACGAACAGGTAACGGCCGTCCGGCGAGAACACCGTCGAATGCACGTGCGCGCCGTCCTGGCGGCCCTTTACCGGACCCGTGCCTTCGTGGTGCACGGTCAGCACCGCGTCGCCGACCGCGCCGCCGTCGCGCACCGGAAACACCGCGAAGCTGCCGCCCGGATCCGACGCGACGGAATAGTTGGCCGTCACCAGATACTTGCCGTCCGGCGACAGCGCGAGATAGCAGGGGTCATTCCCCTCCGACGACACGCGGTCGATAAACGTCAGCGTGCCCGTCTTCGGATCGAAACCGAACGCGCTGATGCCGCCGCGCTGCGTCGCGGGCCCGTTGTCGCCGGGCAGCTCGTTGACCGCGTAGACCGTGCGGCCGTCGCGGCTCGGCAACAGATACGAAGGGTTGACGGTTTTCGTCGACGACACCGGCGCGACGCTGCCCGTTTTCGTATCGAAGCGGTAAACGTAGATCCCGTCGCTGCCGCCGTCCGTATAGGTGCCGACGAGCAGGTTGTAGACGCCGTCGGCCGATGTGGGCGATTGCTGCGCGAATGCGTGCGTCGCCGACAACGACAGCACGATCGCGAAACCTTTCATCCAGTGAGCGAGCCTAAGCGGGAACCCTCGTGTCGAAGCGCGCGCGTCACGCTCGCGTAAACGGTTGGGCATTGAATCCTCCTTGCATCGAGTCGCTTCAAGTGTTGAGATAGGACGGAACGCCGGCCGTTCACGCGCGCTCCGCCGCCCGGCCGAGTATACGGGGCGCGGCGTCAGCCCGTGAAGCGCGGTCGCCGCAGTCCGCATTGTGAACTCGAAACCAAGGATTCGCCTGCCCATGCCTGCCCTGATCGAAGACTACGCCCTCGTCGGCGACGGCCACACGGCCGCGCTGATCGCAAAAGACGGCTCCGTCGACTGGCTGTGCTGGCCCCGCTTCGACTCGGGCGCCTGCTTCGCGGCGCTCGTCGGCACGCCCGAGCACGGCCGATGGCTGCTCGCGCCGGCCGCCGACGTCGCGATCACGCACACGACACGCCGCTATCGCGGCGACACGCTCATCCTCGAGACCGACTACGAAAGCGCCGACGGCGCGGTCACCGTGATCGACTTCATGCCGCCCGGCAACGGCTGGTCCGAACTCGTGCGCATCGTCGTCGGCCGCCGCGGCACGATGAAGATGCGCATGGAACTCGTACTTCGCTTCGACTACGGCTTCTCGATTCCGTGGGTCACGCAGCTCACGCGCGAGAACGGGATGAAAGCAATCGCCGGACCCGACACGGTCGTGCTGCGCACGCCGGTCCCGCTGACCGGCAAGAACCTGCATACGCTCGCCGAGTTCACGGTCGGCGCCGACGAGCGCGTGCCGTTCTCGCTCGGCTACGCGGCGTCGCACCTGCGGCTGCCGCCCGCGCGCGATCCGCTGTCGATGCTCGCGCGCACCGAGAACTACTGGCTCGAATGGTCGGGACGCTGCCAGGTGCAGGGCCGCTACGCGGCCGCCGTGCGCCGCTCGCTGATCACGCTGAAGGCGCTCGCGTACGAGCCGACCGGCGGAATCGTTGCGGCGCCAACGACCTCGCTGCCCGAGAAGATCGGCGGCAACCGGAACTGGGACTATCGCTACTGCTGGCTGCGCGACGCGACGATCACGCTGCTGGCGCTGATGCGCGGCGGCTAACTACGACGAAGCGCGTGCGTGGCGCACGTGGCTCGGCCGCGTGATGGCGGGCTCGCCTGAGCAGATTCAGATCATGTACGGAATCGCCGGCGAACGTCGGCTGCCCGAAATGGAGCTCGACTGGCTGCCCGGCTATCAGGATTCGAAGCCGGTGCGGGTCGGCAACGGCGCCGCGAACCAGCTTCAGCTCGACGTGTTCGGCGAAGTGATGGCCGCGCTGCACCTCGCACGCGTGGGCGGGCTGCAGGCCGACGACACCGTATGGTCGGTCCAGTGCGCGCTGCTCGATCATCTCGAGAAGATCTGGCAGGAGCCCGACGAGGGGATCTGGGAAACGCGCGGCGGCCGCCGGCATTTCACGTTCTCGAAAGTGATGGCGTGGGTCGCGTTCGATCGCGCGATCAAGTCCGCCGAAATGTTCCGGCTGCCGGGCTCGCTCGACCGGTGGCGCACGCTGCGCGACCGGATCCATGCGGACGTGTGCGAGAAGGCCTGGCACGAAGGCAAGCGGGCGTTCGCGCAGAGCTACGGCAGCGACGAGCTCGACGCGAGCGTGCTGCTGATGCCGCAGCTCGGCTTCCTGCCGCCGGAAGATCCGCGCATCGTCGGCACGGTCGAGGCGATCGAACGGGAATTGCTGCACGACGGGTTCGTGATGCGCTACCGGACGACCGAGTACGACGACGGCCTGCCGCCCGGCGAAGGCACGTTTCTCGCGTGCAGCTTCTGGCTCGTCGACAGCTATGCGCTGCTCGGCCGCATCGACGACGCGCATCGGCTCTTCAGCCGTCTGCTGTCGCTGTCGAACGACCTCGGGCTGCTGGCGGAGGAATACGATCCGGTCGAGGGGCGGCTCGTCGGTAATTTCCCGCAGGCGTTCTCGCACGTCGCGCTCGTGCACACGGCGATGAACCTGATGCACCACGAAGAGGCGATGGCGCGCGCGGCCGGCCAGCCCGCGCCGGCGGTCGCGACGGGGCGCTGAGCCGCGGCCGCGGCGGCTTCTTCAGAGATCGTCAAACCGCAAAATTTTGATGAAAACCCGGGGAAATGTTGCATTGCACCACCGATCGTTGTCCGATATGATCGACGCGATTGTCCGGCTGCACTGCAACATGGCCGGACGCTGACCCACACGGCACGCCGCGACGCCCCACGCCGCCCTTGCGCACCGTCCCCCACGCGGGAGTAGTCTGCATGCTTTATCAACTGCACGAATTCCAGCGAGCGATGCTGAGCCCGCTCACGGCCTGGGCCCAGGCTGCGTCCAAATCGTTCGCGAACCCGTCGAGTCCGTTCTCGCTGATGCCGGGCGCGACGCGCATGGCCGCCGCCTACGAGCTGCTGTACCGGCTCGGCAAGGATTACGAGAAGCCGGAATTCAACATTCACCAGATCGTGAAGGACGGCCACAACATCCCGATCGTCGAACAGACGATCGTCGAGAAGCCGTTCTGCCGGCTGCTGCGCTTCAAGCGCTACTCGGACGACGCCGAGGCCGTCACGCAGCTGAAGGACGAGCCGGTCGTGCTGGTCTGCGCGCCGCTGTCGGGCCACCACTCGACGCTGCTGCGTGACACCGTGCGCACGCTGCTGCAGGATCACAAGGTCTACATCACCGACTGGATCGACGCGCGGATGGTGCCGGTCGAGGTCGGCCCGTTCCATCTGCACGACTACGTCGAATACATCCAGGAATTCATCCGCCACATCGGCGCGCGCAACCTGCACGTGGTCTCCGTGTGCCAGCCGACGGTGCCGGTGCTCGCGGCGATCTCGCTGATGGCGAGCCGCGGCGAGGACACGCCGCTCACGATGACGATGATGGGCGGCCCGATCGATGCGCGCCGCAGTCCGACGTCGGTGAATTCGCTCGCGACGCAGCACTCGCTCGCGTGGTTCGAGAACAACGTGATCCACACGGTGCCGGCGAACTATCCGGGCGAAGGCCGTCAGGTGTATCCGGGCTTCCTGCAGCACACCGGCTTCGTCGCGATGAACCCCGAGCGTCACGCGCAATCGCACTGGGACTTCTACCAGAGCCTGCTGCGCGGCGACGAAGACGACGCCGACGCGCATCGTCGCTTCTACGACGAGTACAACGCGGTACTCGACATGGCCGCCGAGTATTACCTGGAGACGATCCGCATCGTGTTCCAGGAGTTCCGCCTCGCCGAAGGCACGTGGGACGTGAACGGCGAGCGCGTGCGGCCGCAGGACATCACGCGCACCGCGCTGATGACGATCGAGGGCGAGCTCGACGACATCTCGGGCAGCGGTCAGACGCACGTCGCGCACGAGCTGTGCACGGGCATTCCGCAAGACCAGCGTCGCAGCCTGACCGCCGAGAAGTGCGGTCACTACGGGATTTTCTCGGGCCGCCGCTGGCGCACGATCATCTACCCGCAACTGCGCGACTTCATCCGCGAACACGCGCCGGAGCCGAAGAACGGCGCGGCGAAGGATCGTACGGACGCTCCGGCGGCCACGACGCTCGCCGCCGTGCCGGCCGGCAAGCCGCAGGTCGAAACCGCGAAGGCCGCGGTCGCGAAACGCGCGCGCGCGAAAACGGCGACGGCCGCCGCCAAGCGCGCGACCGGCGTGCGCGCGAAGGCGGTTCGTACGCGCAAGGCCGCCTGACGCGCAACGTTCCGACGACAAAACGCCGCCGTCGCATTCATTGCGCACGGCGGCGTTTTTGCATCCGGCGGCTGCGTTCAGCGCCGCAACAGATACGCGAGCAGCACCTCGGTGTTCATCCGGACCATCGCCGCGCGTTCGTCCGGGTCGCTGAAGTCGCGGCCGAGCGTCGCGGCGAGCGTGAAGCGGTTCGACACGATGTAGTAGCCGAGCCCCGACAGCGTCACGTAGAAGTGCAGCGGGTCGACGTCGCCGCGGAACAACCCGGCCTTCTGGCCGCGCGTCAGCACGTTGCCGAGCTTCGCGACGATCGGCGACATCATCTCGCGGATCCGCGTCGACTTGTGCAGATAGCGCGCCTCGTGCAGGTTCTCGTTGTTGATCAGCCGCAGCAGTTCCGGATGATCGCGGTAGTAGTCCCAAACGAAATGCGCGAGACGCGTGATCGCCTCGACCGGCGCCACGCCGTCGAGATCGAGCACGCGCTCGGCCTCGGTCAGCGCGGAGAACGCGTGCTCGAGCACGGCCGTAAACAGCTGCTCCTTGCTGCCGAAGTAGTAATAGAGCATGCGCTCGTTGGTTTCGGCTCGTCGCGCGATCTGATCGACGCGCGCGCCGAACAGCCCTCCACTCGCGAACTCTTCGGCCGCCGCCATCAAAATGCGGCGACGCGTGCCTTCAGGATCTCTTTTGATTTTTGGCTGGTTCATGGTGGCGTTTTGCTGTGTGAGCCGCGTGACCCGGACCGGCACCCCACCGCCTCGGCGTCGGTCACCCTGCAACGGGCGTGCCGCCTGCGGCCGCCCTCCTGCTGCGCCCCTGCAAAAATGCGGTTCGATTATGCGCACAGACGGCGTCCAGCGCAATGCGGGAAATCGGCGATAATCCAGGTTTGGCAAACCGTTCCGGCCGCACCGTACGCGGCCGAGCGCCATTCGGCGCCGCTGCGCCCGTTGTCACCGTGACCGACTCCAAAACACTCGCGGATCGTATCGAAGATCTGCTTCCCCAGACCCAATGCACGAAGTGCGGCTATAACGGCTGCCGCCCGTACGCCGAGGCGATCGCCGCCGGCGACGCGAACTACAACCAGTGCCCGCCCGGCGGCGCGCAGGGCATCGCGCGCCTCGCGAAGCTGCTCGGCAAGCCGGTGATCCCGCTGAATCCCGCGAACGGCAGCGAGCATCCGCGCGCCGTCGCGTTCATCGACGAAAACCTGTGCATCGGCTGCACGCTGTGCATGCAGGCGTGCCCGGTCGACGCGATCGTCGGCGCACCGAAGCAGATGCACACCATCGTCGCGTCGCTGTGCACCGGCTGCGACCTGTGCGTGCCGCCCTGTCCTGTCGACTGCATCGCGATGGTCCCGGTGACCGGCGATCGCACCGGCTGGGACGCGTGGTCGCAGCAACAGGCGGATGCCGCGCGCGAACGCCACGATCGCCGGCTCGCGCGGCAGCGCCGCGAGCGGGAAGCCGCCGAGTTGCGCGCCGCCGCACGCCGCGCGGCCAGCACCGGTGCGGCGACGCCGGCCGCCGGAGCGCCGGAATCGCAGCCCGGCGCGGCGGGCGCCGCACCCACCGCGGACGACGCCGAAGCGAAGAAGCGCGCGATCATCGCCGCCGCGCTCGAACGGGCGCGCAAGAAGAAGGAAGAACTCGCCGAACAGGGTGCCGGGCCGAAGAATACGGAGCGCGTGAGCGCGGCCGTCCAGGCGCAGATCGACGCGGCCGACGCGCGCCGCAAGCGGCTTGCCGAACAGCGCGCGCAACGCGCCGACGACGCATCGGGCAACGACGACGAAGACGAACGCCACGACGATGGGCACGCCCCGTCGACCGGGCCCGACAAGAACGCTCCATGAACGCCACCAAACGACGCGCGATCTACGAAACGCTGCAGAGCCTGAACCCGCATCCGACGACCGAGCTCGAATACACGACGCCGTTCGAGCTGCTGATCGCGGTGATGCTGTCCGCGCAGGCGACCGACGTGTCGGTCAACAAGGCGATGCGCAAGATGTTTCCGGTCGCGAACACACCGCGGCAAATCGTCGCGCTCGGCGAGGAAGGCGTTGCCGAGTACATCAAGACGATCGGGCTCTACCGGACCAAGGCGAAGAACGTCGTCGCGACGAGCAGGATCCTGCTCGAGCGCTACGACGGCGAGGTGCCGGCCGATCGCGAAGCGCTCGAGAGCCTGCCGGGCGTCGGCCGCAAGACCGCGAACGTCGTGCTGAACACCGCGTTTGGCCAGCCGACCATCGCCGTCGACACGCACATCTTCCGCGTCGCCAACCGCACGGGCCTCGCACCCGGCAAGGACGTGCGGGCCGTCGAGGCGGCGCTCGAGAAGTTCACGCCGAAGGAATTCCTGCACGACGCGCATCACTGGCTGATCCTGCACGGGCGTTACGTGTGCAAGGCGCGCAAGCCCGAATGCTGGCACTGCGCGATCGAGCCGCTGTGCGAATTCAGGCCGAAAACGCCGCCGCCGAACGAGTGACCGGGCGGCGCGCGGTGCGAGTAGACGCGCCGGTGCGGCACGCGTCGTCGCGCAGCGCCACGCTCGCTGTCTTGCCGTTGCCCGATTAAGCGTTGGAGGTCGCCGTCGCATCGTCGGTCGCGGCACCGCCCGCGCGCACCAGCGCGAGTACGGCCGCGAGGATCGCGACGCCGCCTGCCCACTGCATCGGCGTCAATGCCTCGCCGAACAGCAGCGCCGCGAGCGCGACCGTCACGACCGGCTCGAGCGTCGACAGCATCGACGTGCGCGCGGCGCCGAGCCGTTCGAGCCCGGCGAAGAACGCGAGCATCGCGGTCACCGTCGATACCAGCGCGATCGCGAGCATCGACGCCCACCCGTCGGCGGTCGCGGGCCAGCGCGGCGGCGTGCCGAACGCCGCGGTGCGCACGACCGCGATCGCGACGAGCGTCGCGGTCGCCGACAAGCAGATGATCGCCGTCGTCGCGAGCGGATCGACACCGCGCGTGGCCTTCGTGCCGCCGACGATGTACAGCGAATAGATGACCGCGGCAGCCAGCGCGAGCGCGATTCCGAGCGGCTCGCCGCGCCCGCCGCCGACCATCAGCGCCGAGCCGGCGACGCACAGCACGAGCGCGACGGCCTTCGCGCGCGTCAGGCGCTCGCCGAGCCACCACGCGGCCAGCAGCGTGACGAACGCCGGATACAGATACAGCAGCAGCGCGACGAGGCTCGCCTGCGCATGCTGCAGCGCGCTGAAATAGCAGAACGACTGTCCGACGTAGCCGAGCGCGCCCATCGCGACGAGCGGCGCGAGCGCGCGGCCGCGCGGCCACACGACGCGGCGGCGATGCGCGATCGCGGCCAGCAGCGCGCCGCCGATCGCGAAGCGCACGATCAGCAGTCCGAGCACGTCGACGTCGGCCGCATACGCATAGCGGCCGAAAATGGCCATCGCGCCGAACGCGGCGGCGGACAGCGCGACGTAGAGCGCGCCCTGCAGCGCGACGGACGACGAACGGACGGCAACGGTCATGACGAAACGGGCGCCGGCGGCGCAGCGACGGGAATCGTCGGAGTGTAACGGCGCGGCGCCGCGCAGCCTAGCCCGCGCTTACCCGCTGCCGCCGCGGCGCGGGCCGCGCGCAAGCGGGAACGTGTCCCGCCGCAGGCGGAATTCGCCGCCGTGCCGCCGTGCGGCCGCGCGGCCATCGATCGGCATCGCACGCGCCCGCGCACCGCCAGCGCGGCATGCCGACCGGGCGTACAATGCGCGACGCGGCATGAGGCCGCCCGAATCACGACGCTCCCCACCATGTTCAATCCGAGTCGCGACGACGTACGTCGCTTTTTCACCGAGACCTGGCGCAAGCAGCGCGCGGGCGAGATTCTGACGCCGCTCGAAGCGATCGCGGCCGACTGGATCGTCGAGCACCCCGAATACCACGCCGAACTCGAGGACGCCGACGGCGCCGCCGCGCGCGACTACACGCCCGAGGAAGGCCGGACGAACCCGTTCCTGCACCTGTCGATGCACCTCGCGATCAGCGAGCAGCTGTCGATCGACCAGCCGCCCGGCATCCGCGCGGCGCACGACAAGCTGGCCGCGAAGCTCGATTCGACGCACGACGCGCAGCACGCGATCATGGAATGCCTCGGCGAGACGATCTGGGAAGCGCAGCGCACGAACACGCCGCCCGATACCGACGCGTACCTGCAGCGCATCCTGCGCCGCGCATCGCAAGACTGAGCGCACCGGATGCGCGCCGTGCCGCCGTGCCGCAGACAAAAAAATACCCCGCCTCGGCGGGGTATTTGCATGGCGTCGGCCGTGCGGCCGTCGCTTACTTCTTGAACACGAGGTCGCCCTGCAGCGACTCGATGTAGGCCGCGATGTCCTTCATGTCGCTGACCGACAGGTTCTGCACCTGCGCCTGCATGATCGCGTTGTTGCGGCCGAGCATCGGGTTCGTCAGGCCCATCTGGTACTGGCGCATCGCCCATACGAGATAGTCGGCGTGCTGGCCCGCGAGGCGCGGATACTCGGCGTTGATCGGCTTGTTCATCTGCGCGCCGTGGCAGGCCGCGCAGTTGTGCGATTCGACCAGTTCCTGGCCCTTCGAGATGTCGGCCGCGTGCGCGGTACCGGTCGCGATGCCGGCCGCGAATGCGATCGCCGCCGCCGTCTTGAATGCGTTGTTCATGAATGCTCCTGTCCCGCCGACGAGTGCGGCGGCGCGCGCTTACTTGTAGGGATTGTCCTTCGAGTCGGCCTTCTGCGCGGCATAGTAGGCCGCCAGATCGGCGATGTCCTGATCCGTCAGCGAACCGGCGATCGCGTTCATCGACGGGAAGTGACGATCCTTCTTGCGGTAGGCCTTCAGCGCGTTCTCGAGATATTGCTGGTTCTGGCCGCCGAGCACAGGCACCCGGTAGACCTCCGGATATGCGGCGCGGTAGTCCTGGATGCCGTGGCAGCCGATGCACATCGCGGCCTTGCTTGCGCCGTCCTTCGGGTTGCCGACCACACCGGCCGCCTGCGCGCTGCCCGCGAGCGCCACGAGCGCTGCGACAACGACGTGTTTGCCGACGAATTTGTTCATAGCTCTTGTAACCTAGCTTGAGGGGAAACTGGCGCCAAAGCGGCACGGCCCGCGCCGTTTTGCTTATCGGATCGCCACGCAGGCCAAAAAAAACGGCCAGATTGTACCGCGTCGGCGGGGAACGCGTCCATACGGCGCCCCGGCCCGCCCCGCCGCGGCTTCGCAACGATACGCGGGCGCGGCCGGACCGGACAGCCCTTCTGACTTATACTGGGTTTTTTTGCGATTAAAGAAGAGCGCCGCCATGCGTTTCGAAGGATCCTCGCACTACGTCGCGACCGACGATCTGAAGCTCGCCGTCAATGCCGCGCTGACGCTGCAGCGCCCGCTGCTGATCAAGGGCGAGCCCGGCACCGGCAAGACGATGCTCGCCGAGGAAGTGGCGGCCGCGCTCGACATGCCGCTGCTGCAGTGGCACATCAAGTCGACGACGAAGGCGCAGCAGGGTCTGTACGAGTACGACGCGGTGTCGCGGCTGCGCGATTCGCAGCTCGGCGACGAGCGCGTGAAGGACATCTCGAACTACATCGTCAAGGGCGTGCTGTGGCAGGCGTTCGAAGCCGAGCGTCCGAGCGTGCTGCTGATCGACGAGATCGACAAGGCCGACATCGAATTCCCGAACGACCTGCTGCGCGAGCTCGACCGGATGGAATTCCACGTATACGAGACGCGCGAGACCGTGCGCGCGAAGCACCGGCCGCTCGTGATCATCACGTCGAACAACGAGAAGGAGCTGCCCGACGCGTTCCTGCGCCGCTGCTTCTTCCACTACATCCAGTTTCCCGACGCGTCGACGATGCAGAAGATCGTCGCGGTCCACTTCCCGAACATCCGCGAGGAGCTGCTGCATGCGGCGCTGCAGAGCTTCTTCGAGCTGCGCGGCGTGTCGGGGCTGAAGAAGAGGCCGTCGACGTCCGAGCTGCTCGACTGGCTGAAGCTGCTGCTCGCCGAGAACATTCCGGCCGACGCGCTGCGCAGCGCCGATGCGAAGCAGATCGTGCCGCCGCTCGCCGGCGCGCTGCTGAAGAACGAGCAGGATCTGAGCCTGCTCGAGCGGCTCGTCTACATGAACCGGCACAACCGGTAAGCGTCCACCCGCGAAGGCCCGGCCATGCTGCTCAATTTCTTCTACGCGCTGCGCGCAGCCAAGCTGCCCGTCTCGGTGAAGGAATACCTGACGCTGCTCGAATCGCTGAAGGCCGGGCTGATCTCGCCGTCGATCGACGCGTTCTACTTCCTCGCGCGCATGACGCTCGTCAAGGACGAGCAGTACTTCGACAAGTTCGACCAGGCGTTCGGCGCGTACTTCCACGGCGTGTCGGCGCTGCCGTCCGACGCGTTCGACATTCCGCTCGACTGGCTCGAGAAGCGTCTCGAGCGCGAGCTGTCGCCGGACGAGAAGGCGCAGATCGAAGCGATGGGCGGGCTCGACAAGCTGATGGCGCGCCTGAAGGAACTGCTCGACGAGCAGAAGGAGCGCCACGAAGGCGGCAACAAGTGGATCGGCACCGGCGGCACGTCGCCGTTCGGGCACGGCGGCTACAACCCCGAAGGGATCCGCATCGGCGGCCCGTCGAACGGCAACCGCACCGCGGCGAAGGTGTGGGAAGCGCGCGCGTACCGCGACTACGACGATTCGGTCGAGATCGGCACGCGCAACATCAAGGTCGCGCTGCGGCGCCTGCGCCGCTTCGCGCGCGAAGGCGCGGCGGAGGAACTCGACCTGCCCGGCACGATCCGCAGCACGGCCGCGAACGCGGGCTGGCTCGACCTGCGGATGGTGCCCGAGCGCCACAACAACGTGAAGGTGCTGATGCTGCTCGACGTCGGCGGCTCGATGGACGATCACATCAAGCGCACCGAAGAGCTGTTCTCGGCCGCGAAGGCCGAATTCAAGCATCTGGAATTCTTCTACTTCCACAACTGCGTGTACGACCACCTGTGGAAGAACAATCGCCGCCGTCACTCGGAGCGCACCGCGACGTGGGACGTGCTGCACAAGTTCACGCCGGACTACAAGCTGATCTTCGTCGGCGACGCGACGATGAGCCCGTACGAAGTGCTGCAGCCCGGCGGCTCGGCCGAATACAACAACCCGGAAGCCGGCGCCGTCTGGCTGCGCCGGCTCGCCGACCAGTTCCCGCACCATGCATGGCTGAACCCGGAGCCCGAACGACTATGGGAATACCGGCAGTCGGTCGCGATCATTCGCGATCTGCTCGGCCACCGCATGTATCCGCTCACGCTCGCGGGCCTCGAAACCGCGACGCGTGCGCTCAGCAAGTAACGATCCGACCGTAGACCACAGACGCAGGCCGCCGCCGCGCGGCCTCTCCCGGAGACAGCATGAATCCTTCGCCCACCGCGAGTGCGCACCGCGTCGGCGGCCGCGTTTTCGCCCGCGTTTTCACCCGTTTTTTCGCCGATACGTCGGTGTCGGCGCTCGTCGCCGGCTTCGTCGCGATGATGACCGGCTACACGAGTTCGCTCGTGCTGATGTTCCAGGCCGGCCGCGCGGCTCACCTGACCGATGCGCAGATCTCGTCGTGGATCTGGGCGCTGTCGATCGGCATGGCGGTCACGACGATCGGCCTGTCGCTGCGCTTTCGCGCGCCGGTGGTCGTCGCATGGTCGACGCCCGGCGCCGCGCTGCTGATCGCGTCGCTGCCCGGCGTTCCGTATCCGGACGCGATCGGCGCGTTCGTCGTGTGCGCGCTGCTGCTGAGCGCGGTCGGGGTGAGCGGGCTGTTCGACACGCTGATGAAGCGGATCCCGGCCGGCATCGCCGCCGCGCTGCTCGCCGGCATCCTGTTCGAGATCGGCATCGAGATCTTTCGCGCCGCGCAGTTTCAGACCGCGCTCGTGCTCGCGATGTTCTTCACATATCTGATCGTCAAGCGGCTCGCGCCGCGCTACGCGATCGTGACGACGCTCGTCGTCGGCACGGCGGTGGCCGGCGCGCTCGGACTGCTCGACTTCAGCCGGTTCCATATCGAGTTCGCGAAACCGGTGTTCACGATGCCCGCGTTTTCGATCGCGTCGATCGTCAGCATCGGGATCCCGCTGTTCGTCGTCGCGATGGCGTCGCAGAACGTGCCGGGCATCGCGGTGCTGCGCGCGGACGGCTATCAGACGCCATCGTCGCCGCTGATCGCGACGACCGGCATCGCGTCGCTGCTGCTCGCACCGTTCGGTTCGCACGGCGTGAACCTCGCGGCGATCACGGCCGCGATCTGCACGGGCCCCGAAGCGCACGAAGACCGCGCGAAACGCTACACGGCCGCCGTGTGGTGCGGCACGTTCTACCTGATCGCGGGCATCTTCGGCGCGACGATCGCCGCGCTGTTCGCGGCGCTGCCGAAGGCGCTCGTCGTGTCGGTCGCCGCGCTCGCGCTGTTCGGCTCGATCATGAGCGGGCTCGCGAACGCGATGCAGGACGTGAAGCAGCGCGAAGCCGCGCTCGTCACGTTCATGGTCACCGCGTCGGGCCTCACGCTGCTGTCGATCGGCTCGGCGTTCTGGGGGCTCGTTGCCGGAATCGTCACGCAGACGATCCTGAACGCGCGCCGCAACGCATGACGCCACGGCGCATGCCGCGCGAGCGCGCACCGCGTTCGGCCCGGCAAAACGTGCGCGACGCGAATCGGGCCTAAAATAGCGGATCGGAGACGGCGCGCCGCGCCGCCTCGCTTCGCCGCCGCGCTCGCGCGGCCCGTGAGAACCCCGGCGCGTTGCGCCCTCCTCCCGAATCGCCATGACTACCGCACTCGACCAGCTGAAGCAGTACACGACCGTCGTCGCCGACACGGGCGATTTCCAGCAGCTTGCGCAGTTCAAGCCGCAGGATGCGACCACGAACCCGTCGCTGATCCTGAAGGCCGTCCAGAAGGACGCGTACAAGCCGATCCTCGAGAAAACCGTCCGCGATCACCACAACGAAAGCACCGACTTCATCATTGACCGCCTGCTCGTCGCATTCGGTACCGAGATCCTGAAGCTGATTCCGGGCCGCGTGTCGACCGAGGTCGACGCGCGCCTGTCGTTCGACGCGAAGCGCTCGATCGACAAGGCACACGAGCTGATCAAGCTGTACGAAGCGGCCGGCATCGCGCGCGAGCGTATCCTGATCAAGCTCGCGTCGACGTGGGAAGGCATCCGCGCGGCCGAAGTGCTGCAGAAGGAAGGGATCAAGTGCAACATGACCCTCCTTTTCTCGCTCGTACAGGCCGCCGCGTGCGCGGAAGCCGGTGCGCAACTGATCTCGCCGTTCGTCGGTCGCATCTACGACTGGTACAAGAAGCAGGCCGGCGCCGACTGGGACGAAGCGAAGAACGGCGGCGCGAACGATCCCGGCGTGCAGTCGGTGCGCCGCATCTACACGTACTACAAGACGTTCGGCTACAAGACCGAGGTGATGGGCGCGAGCTTCCGCACGACGAGCCAGATCGTCGAACTCGCGGGCTGCGACCTGCTGACGATCAGTCCCGACTTGCTGCAGAAGCTGCAGGACAGCAACGACACGGTGTCGCGCAAGCTGTCGCCGGACACGCTGCAGGACAAGCCGTCCGCGCGCGTCGCGATCGACGAGGCGTCGTTCCGCTTCCAGCTGAACGACGAAGCGATGGCGACGGAAAAACTGTCCGAAGGCATCCGCGTGTTCGCCGCCGATGCGGTGAAGCTCGAGAAGCTGATCGAAGCGCTGCGCTGAAATCGCGCCGCGCATCGGCGGCTGCCGGTCGTCGTCGGCTGTCATCGGCCCAGTCGACCACGCTGGCAACAGCCGTCAGCAGCCGCGCATCGACGGCCGCGAACGTTGCGTTCGCGGCCGTTTTATTTTCCGTTCCATCGCGATGCGCGCGCACTACAATCCACGTCACGGGTGCGCCGGCCGCTTCCCGGCACGCTCCTCCCGGTCAACCCCGCACGACGCCGAGCCGGCGCGCACGCGCCGGCGCCGGACCCAAGGAGACACACGATGCAAGTCCAACCGTACCTGACCTTCTACGGCAGGGCCGACGAAGCCCTTCAGTTCTACGAGAAGGCGCTCGGCGCAAAGACGATGTTCAAGATGTATTTCCGCGACGCGCCGCCGAATCCGGAGCAGCCGATGCCGCCGGAGATGAACGACAAGGTGATGCACGCGAACTTCACGATCGGCGATTCGACGATCATGTGCTCGGACGGCGACTGCCGCACGCAGGGCGGCACGCATACCGGCTATTCGCTGTCGCTGAACCCGGCCACGGTCGAAGAAGGCAAGAAGCTGTTCGATGCGCTCGCGGACGGCGGCGAAGTGACGATGCCGTTCCAGAAGACGTTCTGGGCGCTCGGCTTCGGGATGGCGAAGGATCGTTTCGGCGTGCACTGGATGGTCAACGTCGAGGATCTGTCGCAGCGCGACGCGCTCGCCGAGCGCGCGCAGCGCTGACGCAAGCGAAAACGCCCGCCGCTTCGCAGCGGCGGGCGGCGCCGTCCCACACGCGTGCGGCGCGGCGCGCAGCCGCGCCGCACGCTTCAGCTTTCGACCACGTCCAGATAATCCTCCGGACGCGTGCGGTCTTCCGCATGCGTCATGCCGATCGCGCGCACCGCCACGCTGACGACCACCGACACGACGAGGTTCACGACCAGCGACCACACCGCTGCATAGCCGGGAATCGCAAGCCCGAACAGGTGGATCGTGAAGATCGAGCTGGCGAGCTTCAGCGAGATCGCCATCCACGTGCCGCATACGATGCCGGCCGCCCAGCCGACGAGCAGCCCGCGATGATCGAGCACGCGCGTATACAGGCCGAGCACGATCGCCGGCAGCGTCTGGATGATCCAGATTCCGCCGAGCAGCTGCAGCTGGATCGCATACGTGAGCGGCAGCCCGAGGATGAACGCGACCGCGCCGACCTTCACGATCAGCGACACGAGCTTCGCGACGTGCGTCTCCTGATCGTGCGTCATGTTGCGGTTCACGAATTCGCGGTGGATGTTGCGCGTATAGAGGTTCGCGGCGGCGATCGACATGATCGCGGCCGGCACCAGCGCCCCGATGCCGATCGCCGCGAACGCGACGCCGACGAACCACGACGGGAAGTAGTTCAGGAACAGCGCGGGCACCGCGAAGTTCGGACCGAACGCCTTGAAGTACGGCGCGTACTGCGGCATGTCCTTCACGCCGGACGCGAGCGCCATGTAGCCGAGCAGCGCGAGCAGGCCGAGCACGAACGAATACGCGGGCAGCATCGCCATGTTGCGCCGGATCGTGTTGCCCGACGACGACGACAGGATCGCGGTGACCGAATGCGGATACAGGAACAGCGCGAGCGCGGAGCCGATCGCGAGCGTCGCGTACGCGCTGTAGCCGTTCAGGCTCGCCGCATCGGGTGCCTTCAGCAGCAGCTTCGCCGGCGGCACGCTCGCGAAGATGTGCCCGAAGCCGCCGAGCTTCGCCGGGATCACGATGATCGCCGCGGCGATCGTCACGTAGATCAGGATGTCCTTCACGATCGCGATCATCGCCGGCGCGCGCAGCCCCGACGTGTACGTGTACGCGGCGAGGATCGCGAACGCGATGATCAGCGGCAGGTCGCCGACGAAGCCGGTCGTATCGAAGCCGAGCGCGCCGATCACCACTTCGATGCCGACCAGCTGCAGCGCGATGTACGGCATCGTCGCGACGATGCCCGTCACCGCGATCGCGAGCGCGAGCATCCGGCTGCCGTAGCGTGCGTTGACGAAATCGGCGGCGGTCACGTAGCCGTGCCGCTTCGCGATGCTCCACAGCTTCGGGAACACCACGAACGCGAACGGATAGATCAGGATCGTGTACGGCAGCGCGAAGAAGCCCATCGCGCCGGCGCCGAACACGAGCGCGGGCACCGCGACGAACGTGTATGCGGTATAGAGGTCGCCGCCGAGCAGGAACCACGTGACGATCGTGCCGAAGCGGCGGCCGCCGAGCCCCCATTCGTCGAGATGCGCGAGATCGCCGCGACGCCAGTTCGCCGCGAGAAAACCGAGGATCGTGACGCCGATGAACAGCAGGACGAAGACGAACGTTGCGCCGAGATTCATCGTGCACCTCCTTGCGACGCGCCCGACTTCCATGCGTCCTTGGTCTTGTAGTACACGAACGCGGTGATCACCGCGCTAATGAACACCCAGAGCAGCTGATACCAATAGAAGAACGGAAAACCCAGCCACTGCGGTTCGATCTTGCTGTACGACGGCACCCAGACCATCGCGATCAGCGGCAGCACCAGCAGCCAGAGCCAGCGCTTCGCGGCTCGATTGGCGTCGGCATCGTGAGCCATGACGTCTCCTCATCTTTCCCGGTTATCGATCTTGTTGAACGGGTACGGCAGCGAGAGGAGCGGCGAAACGGGTAAGCGGCGGCTCCCCAGGCTTCGCGCCAGTATAGGAGCCGCGGGCACGCGGTCAAGCAGGGGCGAACCCGAGTGATCCGCCCCTCGTCGCGCGGTTGCACCGGCATGCAGCCGATGCATGCGGCGTCAGATCGCGAACGATGCGCCGCGCGCGCCGGTCGTTTCTTTCAAAGCTTTCACCCACTTGCGCGCGGGCAGCTTCAGCGTGTCTTCGATCAGCTTCGCGCGCGCGTCGAGCTGCGCGAACGGCACGTCGAGCTGCGGGCCCGAGAACGCGATCGCGATCCGGTTGCCGTCGTGCACTTCCGGCAGCGCGACCACGCGGTGGTCGAACGCCGCGTTCAGGTGCTTCATGTTGCGCACGAAGCTCGGATGGTCGCCGAACAGGTTGATCGTCGCGATGCCCGCGTCGGCGAGGCAGCCGCGCACCGCGCGATAGAACGCGACGCTGTCGAGCACCGGGCCGCGCGCGGTCGCATCGTACAGATCGATCTGGATCGCGCCGGTCGTGCCGCGGTTCGCCGGATCGTTGACGAAATCCCATGCGTCCGCTTCGTGCACCGCGAGGCGCGCATCGTCCGGCGGCAGCGCGAACATCGTGCGCGCGGCGACGATCACCGCCGGATTCAGCTCGACCGCTTCGACCTTCGCGCGCGGCAGGAAGCGGTGCGCGAACTTCGTCAGCGCACCGGTGCCGAGCCCGAGCTGGACGATCCGCGCCGGCGTTTCGAGGAACAGCAGCCACGCCATCATCTGCTGCGCGTATTCGAGTTCGATGTGCAGCGGCTTCGAGATCCGCATCGCGCCCTGCACCCACTCGGTGCCGAAGTGCAGGTAGCGCACGCCGCGCTCCTCCGAAAACGTGACGGGCGCGAAACGCGGCTTGCGCGGCGCATCGAGCACCGGCACGTCGTCGCGCTCGTCGAGATCGCGGCGGCGCATCACGCGCGGCGGCTGCAGCTTGTCGGAGCCGTTGTACGCGGACGGCTTGCTGCGCTTGAATGCGCGCGCCTCGGCGGACGCGCGCTTGATCAGTCGGGTCATGATTGAATCTCGCTGGGGTGACGCTGAATGAGCGGACGAGAGGATAGCATTGGTGCGGAGCGTCGCCGGACACGCGAGGAGCGCGGAGTCGTCCGGCACCGCAGGTCATGGACGAAAGGAGGTAACCCGATGAACCCGAACGACAGAAAGATCTGGTTTCCGGCGAAGCGCTACGGATGGGGATGGGGACTGCCCGTCGCGTGGCAAGGCTGGCTCGCGCTGCTGCTGTTCGCGATCGGCATCGCCGCGAGCACGTGGCTCGCGCCGCCGCAGCGCTCGCCGTTTGCATACGGCGCCTGCCTCGTCGTGCTGGTCGCGCTGCTGATGGCGGTGTGCTGGATCAAGGGGGAGAAGCCGAGATGGAGATGGGGCGACGACGATTGACCACCCGCGGCCGTGCCGCCGTGCAGCCGCTCGAGCGGCGTCAGTCGAGAATCGCCCGCCATTGCGCGAGCTTCTGCTCGAACGACAGCATCGCGTTCGCCGGGCTCGACGACGGCAGCACGAGCGTGTCGTATCCGGCCCGACCGATCACGTCGGCGAACCGCCCGGCGGTCTTCCCGTTGAAGCACACTTTCTTCAGCAGCGGCGCATGCTCGCGCAGCGACGTGAAGTCGTTCGGCTTCGCATTGCGGATCGCCGAGTCGAGGCTCCCCTGGCGATGGCACGCGTCGAGCACGTCCCAGATGCCGATGCCGTGCGACAGCACGCGTTCGAGCCGCGCGTCGTACGCGAGCTCGTGCAGCCGCGGCTCGCCGAGCACCGCGCCGAGCAGCCGCCAGAACTGATTGCGCGGATGCGCGTAGTACTGCGCGGCGTCGAGCGACGCCTCGCCCGGAAAGCTGCCGAGAATCATCGTATGCGTGTCCGGCGCGACGACCGGCGGGAAGCCCTGCAGCATCACGCGCCTCCGCGCGGGCCGGCCGAGCGCGGCGCGTCGCCGTGCGCATCGAGATGCCGCCACAGCGCCGGCAGCATGCACTCGGTCACCATCAACGGTTTGCCGTGACGCTGGAACACCGAGCGGCGCGCGGCGAACGAATGCGGCGCGCGCGCGCCCTGCAGCGCATGCGTCGCGAGTACATACAGCGGATGCCCGGCGATCACGCGCCGGCTCACGAGCGCCGAGCGCTCGACCTGCGGATCGCTGTACAGCAGCTCCGCGAGCGGGCGCGTGCGCAGCCGCCGCATCGCCTGCCACACGCCCTTGCTCGCCGCGAGCGGCGCGATGCTGTGCGCGGCGACGTACGGCGTGCCGTCGACCGCCAGGATCACCTCGCGCACCCACATCGGCGCACGCGGTGCGCTCGCGATCGCCGCATGCTCGTCGAACCACGGACAATCGACGGCCTCCCGCGTCACGCGCACGCTCACGCGGCCGAGCCGCGCGAGATGCGCGGTCAGCGAGCCGCCGCGTGTGAGCCAGTCGCGCTGGTCGGGCGTGCAGCCCGGCCGCGGCGTGTCGCGCCAGCCCGAGCGGGCGCCGTCGAATCGCATCCGCGCACTCACGCGGCGCGCGACAGCAGCAGCGCGTTGGTCCGCTTCACGAAGCTCGCCGGATCGTCGAGCATCCCGCCTTCGGCGAGCAGCGCCTGATCGAACAGCAGATGGCACCAGTCGCCGAAATCGGCGCGGTCGGCGTTCAGCTGCTTCACGAGCGCATGCTCGGGGTTGATCTCGAGGATCGGCTGGAACGACGGCGCCTTCTGGCCGGCCGCCTTCAGCATCCGCTGCAGGTAGCCGCTCATGTCGTTGTCGTCCGCGACGAGGCACGACGGCGAGTCGGTGAGCCGGAACGTGACGCGCACGTCCTTCACCTTGTCGCCGAGCGCTTCCTTCATCTTGTCGACGACCGGCTTGATCGCCTCGCCCGCCTGTTCCTGCGCCTTCTTCTCGTCGTCGTTCAGCGCGCCGAGATCGAGGTCGCCGCGCGCGACGCTCGCGAGCGGCTTGCCGTCGAATTCGTGCAGGAACGACAGCATCCACTCGTCGACGCGATCGGTCAGCAGCAGCACCTCGACACCCTTCTTGCGGAACACCTCCAGATGCGGGCTGTTCTTCGCGGCCTGCCACGTGTCGGCCGTCACGTAGTAGATCTTGGTCTGCTCGGGCTTCATCCGCGCGACGTAATCGGCGAGCGACACGTCCTGCGCATCGGTATCGCCGTGCGTCGACGCGAAGCGCAGCAGCTTCGCGATGCGCTCGCGGTTCGCGTGATCCTCGCCGACGCCTTCCTTCAGCACCTGGCCGAACGCGCGCCAGAACGTCTTGTACTTCTCCTTGCCTGCATCGTCCTCGGCATTCGCGAGCTCTTCGAGCATCGACAGCGCGCGCTTGGTCACGCCTTCGCGGATCGCCTTCACGTCGCGGCTTTCCTGCAGGATCTCGCGCGACACGTTCAGCGGCAGGTCGGCCGAATCGACCACGCCCTTCACGAAGCGCAGATATTGCGGCAGCAGCTGCTCGGCGTCGTCCATGATGAACACGCGCTTCACGTACAGCTTCAGGCCGCCGCGATAGTCGCGGTTCCACAGGTCGAACGGCGCGTGGGTCGGCACGTACAGCAGCTGCGTGTACTCGCTGCGGCCTTCGACGCGGTTGTGCGTCCACGCGAGCGGATCCTGATGATCGTGCGCGATGTGCTGATAGAACTGCTTGTACTGCTCGTCGGTGATGTCGCTCTTCGAACGCGTCCACAGCGCGCTCGCCTGGTTGACGGTTTCGTCGTCGTCCTTGACGACCATCTCGCCCTTGTCCTTATCCCACTCTTCCTGCTTCATCAGGATCGGCAGCGCGATGTGGTCGGAGTACTTCTGGATGATCGACTTCAGCCGGTACGACGACAGCAGCTCGTCCTCGCCTTCGCGCAGATGCAGCGTGATCGTCGTGCCGCGCTGCGCGCGCTCGATCGCGTCGACCGTGAAGTCGCCCTCGCCGGCGCTTTCCCAGCGCACGCCTTCGCTCGCCGGCAGGCCGGCGCGGCGCGTCTCGACGGTGATCTTGTCCGCGACGATGAAGCCGGAGTAGAAGCCCACGCCGAACTGGCCGATCAGCGCGGCATCCTTCTGCTGGTCGCCGGAGAGCTTCGAGAAGAATTCCTTGGTGCCCGAGCGCGCGATCGTGCCGAGGTTCGCGATCGCCTCGTCGCGGCTCATTCCGATGCCGTTGTCGTCGATCGTGATCGTGCGGGCGGCCTTGTCGTAGCCGATGCGGATGCGCAGGTTCGGATCGTTTTCGTACAGTGCGTTGTTCGCGAGCGCCTCGAAACGCAGCTTGTCGGCGGCGTCGGACGCGTTCGACACCAGTTCGCGCAGGAAGATTTCCTTGTTGCTGTAGAGCGAATGAATCATCAGGTGGAGGAGCTGCTTGACCTCTGCCTGAAAGCTCATCGTTTCGTGTGCCATGGATACTGTTTCCTCTTACTTGAACTTGAATGGTGTGGCGCAGGCGCCCGGCGCGCGATGCCGGCAAGCCCGTCAAGGACAACCGCGTGGCGCAGGCGGTTTGCGCCGGGAGTTGGGGGCGACGGCCGGTATTTCAAGGGCCGTCACGCGGCTTTTCGAGCCGGGTCGGCTAGCGGATTCCGGCCGGCCGACGGCGGCATACGAGATGCGGGGCGCGGGAAGCAATAACGGAATTGCCCGCAGCCACGGCCGCCACGACGGTGCCCGCGCCCCGTTTCGATCCCATGTCCGTCCGGCGACTTCGCGCCGACTTCACCCCGCCGCCCCGCGCCGCGACACCGCCGCCAGATACTCGCCGAGAAACGGCGCAAGCGCCGGATCGCCGCAGTTCGCGACGTTGAAGCGCGTCCATGTCGACGGCGACTGCTGCGGCGAGAACAGGCTGCCCGGCGTCAGCAGAAAGCCCTGCTCGTGCGCGGCAGCCGCCAGCGCATCGGAATCGACGCCCGTGTCGGCCCACAGGAACATCCCGGCGGCCGGCATCGTGAACAGCTTCAGTCCGGTGCGCTCGAGCATCCGCGCGGTCTTGTCGCGCACGCCGTCGAGCCGCGCGCGCAGCCGCTCGACGTGCCGCCGGTAGTGCCCTTCGGTCAGGATCTTGTACAGCACGCGCTCGTTCAGCTCCGGCGTCGTCATCCCGACCAGCATCTTCTGGTCGGTGATCGCCTTCGCGATCTCCGGCGCGCACGCGACGTAGCCGACCCGCAGGTTCGCCGCGAGCGTCTTCGAGTAGCTGCCGAGGTAGATCACCCGCTTCAGCTGGTCGAGGCTCGCGAGACGCGTGGCCGGATAGCTCGGTGGGCACAGATCGCCGTACACGTCGTCCTCGACGACGAGGAAGTCGTACGCTTCCGCGAGCTTCAGGATCCGGAACGCCTGCGCGGCCGACAGCGACGTACCGGTCGGGTTCTGCAGCACCGAGTTGATCACGAGCATCTTCGGCCGCCACATCTGCACGAGCGTCTCGAGCGCGTCGAGATCGGGGCCGTCCGGCGTATACGGCATCCCGACGAGCTGCGCGCCCTGCGACGCGAAGCGCCCGAACATCTGGAACCACGCGGGATCGCCGACGATCACCGCGTCGCCCGGCCGCACGTAGATCCGCGAAATCAGGTCGATCGCCTGCGTGATGCCGGACACCGTCACGAGCTGATCGGGCGTCGCGCCGATCTCGACTTCCGCGAGCCGCGTCTGCAGCTGCTGGCGCAGCGGCAGGAAGCCCTGCGCGGTGCCGAAGCCGAGCATCTGCGCGCCGGACTGGCGCCCGAGCGCGCGCAGCGCGCCGGTGATCAGCTCGCCGTCGAGCCAGCGTCCCGGCAGATAGCCGAGTCCCGGCCCCTTTTCCGGGCTGACGGTGTGCAGCATGTTGCGCAGCAGCCAGACGACGTCGATCGTGTTGTGCACGGGCGCGGCCTCGGACGCGCGCGCCGTGCCGTCGGCCGGCTGCGGGCCCGCGGCCGTGCGCTCGCGCACGTAGAAGCCCGAGCCGCGGCGCGAATCGAGGTAGCCCTGCGCGACGAGGCGCTCGTACGCCTCGACGACGGTGAAGCGCGACACGCTCTTGTCGAGCGCGAGCTTGCGGATCGACGGCATTCGCATGCCGGGCCGGAACACGCGTTCGTCGATGCGGCGGCGCGCCCACTGGACGAGCTGGTCGACGAGCGTCATCGTGGCCGTATCGTGCGGCGCGGGAATCTGGGCGAGAGGGACGGTGGACATGGGCAGCGGCTCCAACTGTACCGAAGGCTATCGCGGCGATTGTACCGTTACTGTGCCGGTCGCGACGATTACAGTTGATCGAAATGGCGATCGTGCGTCGCCCGGACGCGCACGCCGCACGTGGCTTCGCGCGCGCCGGCGTGTCCGGCGGCCGCTGCGCGCGTCGCCCGTCTACCATGACACTTTTGCTTTCCCGATCCACGTTCATGCCTGCCCGTTCCCTGACCCTCGACCATCTCGTGATCGCCGCGCGCACGCTCGACGAAGGCGTGCGCCATGTCGCCGACGCACTCGGCATCGAACCGGCCGGCGGCGGCCGTCATCCGCTGATGCGCACCCATAACGCGCTGTTCGGTGCGTGGGGCGGCCTCTATCTCGAAGTGATCGCGATCGACCCGGACGCGCCCGCCGCCGATCACACCGCGCCGCCGCGCGCGCGGCTGTTCGCGCTCGACGACCCGGCGATGCACGCACGGCTCGCCGACGGTCCGTTTCTCGCGCACTGGGTCGCGCGCGTCGAGCGTCCGCGCCAGCTCGCGCTGTGGCACAAGCAGTATCCGGCGCGCATCGCGCCGGTCGTCGCGATGCAGCGCGGCGATCTGACCTGGCGCCTCACGGTGCCGGACGACGGCGCGTTCCCCGCGTGGCAAGGCGCCGGCGACGGCGTCGTGCCGTCGCTGATCCAGTGGGATACCGCGCGTCACCCGGCCGACGCGCTGCCGCACGGCGGCATCGCGCTGAAGGCGCTGAGGGCGACTCATCCGCGCGCGGATCTGATCCGCGAGCAGCTCGACTGGCTCGGCGCCGATCACCTGCTCGAAGTGGATCCGCACGACGGCCCGCCCGCGCTCGTCGCCGAATTCGAAACGCCGGCCGGCATCCGCACGCTGCGCTGACCGCTCAATCCCGCTCAACCCCACGATACAGACCTGCCCCGACATGAATTCGCGCGAAACCCGCGGCATGCTGCTCGGCCTGATCGGCGTGATGATCTTCAGCCTCACGCTGCCGATGACGCGGATCGTCGTCGCCGAACTCCATCCGCTGCTCAACGGCCTCGGCCGTGCGCTCGCGGCCGCGGTGCCGGCCGGCGTGCTGCTGTGGCGGCGGCGCGAGCCGCTGCCGACGCGCGCGCAGCTGAAAAGCCTCGCGATCGTGTCGGCCGGCGTGATCGTCGCGTATCCGGTGTTCTCCGCGTGGGCGATGAAGACGGTGCCCGCGTCGCACGGCGCGGTCGTCAACGGCCTGCAGCCGCTGTTCGTCGCGCTGTATGCCGCGTGGCTGTCGCACGAGCGGCCGTCGAAGGCGTTCTGGGCGAGCGCGGTCGCCGGCAGCGCGCTCGTGATCGCGTTCGCGCTGCGCGACGGCGGCGGCACGGTGCAGGCCGGCGACGCGCTGATGCTCGTCGCGGTCGGCATCGGCGCGCTCGGCTACGCGGAAGGCGCGCGCCTCGCGCGTCAGATCGGCGGCTGGCAGGTGATCTGCTGGGCGCTCGTCGTGTCGGCGCCGTTTCTCGTCGTGCCGGTCGGCTGGCTCGCTTGGGCGCAGCACGTCGCGCATCCGGGCCCGCTCGCGCTGCGCACGTGGCTCGCGTTCGGCTACGTGACCCTCTTTTCGCAGTTCATCGGCTTCTTCGCGTGGTATGCGGGGCTCGCGATCGGCGGCACCGCGCGCGTCGGTCAGGTGCAGCTGCTGCAGATCTTCTTCACGATCGCGTTTTCCGCGCTGCTGTTCGGCGAAACGGTGGCGCCGTCCACGTGGCTGTTCGCGGCCGCGGTGATCGCGACCGTGATGCTCGGACGCCGCGCGACGGTGACCACGGCCGCGCGCCCGGCTCGCGCCGGCTGATGAGGTGCGCCATAATGTCCGCTTTGCCTGAACGGTTTGCCAGACTGGCCGTGCCGACCCGGCCGCGAAGGCTCGAGCGCATTCGCGCGTGCCCACCCGGCCGCGCCGAAGCGATCCGCCCGACCGACCTTTCTTGACTGACCACGATATCCGAACGAGGAGACTATGAATCCGAGCGACCTGCATCCGCCGCACTGGCAGCTTTCCGAACGCGCCCGCAAGCTGACGAGCTCGGCGATCCGCGAGATCCTGAAGGTCACGGAACGTCCGGAGGTCATCTCGTTCGCCGGCGGCCTGCCCGCGCCCGCGACGTTCCCGGCCGAGCGCATGCGCGCCGCGGCCGACCGCGTGCTGCGCGATGCGCCGGCCGCCGCGCTGCAGTACAGCGCGACCGAAGGCTATCTGCCGCTGCGCGAGTGGATCGCCGAGCGCTACCGCGTGCGCGTGTCGCAGGTGCTCGTGACGACGGGCTCGCAGCAGGCGCTCGATCTGCTCGGCAAGGCGCTCGTCGATCCGGGCAGCCCGATCCTCGTCGAAACGCCGACCTACCTCGGCGCGCTGCAGTCGTTCTCGCTGTACGAGCCGCACTACGTGCAGGTGCCGACCGACGAGCAGGGTCTGCTGCCCGAAGGCCTCACGCCGCAGCTCACGCAAGGCGCGCGGCTGCTGTATGCGCAGCCGAACTTCCAGAATCCGACCGGCCGCCGCCTGCCGGTCGAGCGCCGCCGCGCGCTCGCCGCATTCGCGCAGTCGAGCCCGTTCCCGGTGCTGGAGGACGATCCTTACGGCGCGCTGAACTATCAGGGCGAACCGCTGCCGACGATGCTGTCGATGGCGCCCGACCACGTCGTGCACCTCGGCACGTTCTCGAAGGTGCTCGCGCCGGGCCTGCGGCTCGGCTACGTCATTGCGCCCGAGGAACTCCACTTCAAGCTCGTGCAGGCGAAGCAGGCGACCGATCTGCACACGCCGACGCTCACGCAGCGCATCGCGTACGAAGTGATCAAGGACGGTTTCCTCGACGAGCACATCCCGACGATCCGCCGGCTGTACGGCGCGCAATGCGAAGCGATGCTCGGCGCGCTCGCGCGTCACATGCCGGAAGGCGTCACGTGGAACCGCCCGGAAGGCGGAATGTTCATCTGGGTGAAGCTGCCCGCGCAGATCGACAGCATGAAACTGCTCGAAGCGGCGGTCGCGAATCACGTCGCCTTCGTGCCCGGTGCGCCGTTCTTCGCGAACGATGCGCAGCAGAACACGCTGCGGCTGTCGTTCGTGACGGTGCCGCCCGAAAAGATCGAGGAAGGCGTCGCGCGTCTCGGCAAGCTGCTGCGCGAGCGTCTCTGATCCCCCTTTTCCTGTCACGACTCTCTACGAGGAATCGAACGCATGGCTAACGTCTACGACAAACTGAAGTCGCTCGGCATCGAGCTCCCGACCGCCGGCGCACCGGCCGCCGCCTACGTGATGAGCGCGCAGAGCGGCAACACGGTCTACCTGTCGGGCCACATCGCGAAGAAGGACGGCAAGGTGTGGGCCGGCAAGCTCGGCGCCGATCTGAAGACCGAAGACGGCAAGGCGGCCGCGCGCGCGATCGCGATCGACCTGCTCGCGACGCTGCACGCGCACACCGGCGATCTGAACAAGGTCACGCGCATCGTCAAGCTGATGAGCCTCGTGAATTCGACACCGGACTTCACCGAGCAGCACATCGTGACGAACGGCGCGTCGGAACTGATCGCCGAAGTGTTCGGCGACGCAGGCAAGCATGCGCGTTCGGCGTTCGGCGTCGCGCAGATTCCGCTCGGCGCGTGCGTCGAGATCGAACTGATCGCCGAAGTCGCGTAACGGGCGCATCGCGATGGCCGACCGCCGCGTCCGTTTCAAACAGGTCGACGTGTTCACGTCGGTGCCGTTCAAGGGCAACCCGCTCGCCGTGGTGTTCGACGCCGACTCGCTCGGCGACGACGACATGCTCGCGATCGCACGCTGGACGAATCTGTCGGAAACGACGTTCGTCTGCACGCCGACCGATCCGGAAGCCGACTACCGCGTGCGGATCTTCACGCCGGGCGGCGAGCTGCCGTTCGCCGGCCATCCGACGCTCGGCACCGCGCATGCGTTCGTCGAAAGCGGCGCGCGGCCGCGCACGCCCGGCCGGCTGATCCAGCAATGCGGAGTCGGCCGCGTCGTGCTGCGCGAGCAGCCCGACGGCTGGGCATTCGCCGCGCCGCCGGCCCGCTTCACGCCGCTCGACCGTGCGGACTATCCGGCGCTGGCCGCCGCGTTGCGCTGCGACGCGATCGATCCGGATGCCGAACCGTGCGCGGTCGACAACGGCGCACCGTGGCTCGTCGTGCGGCTCACGTCGGCCGATGCGTGCATCGGCCTCGCGCCCGATCCGGCCGCGCTCGAAGCGATCACGCATCGCTACGGCACGCACGGCGTCGCCGCGTATGCGCCGCACCCGGACGGCGGCCCCGCAACGTTCGAAATCCGCTGCCTGATGACCGGCGGCGGCTTCGGCATCGGCGAAGATCCCGTCACCGGCAGCGCGAACGCGGCGCTCGCCGGGCTGCTCGTCCGTCAGCAGCGTCGCCCCGGCCCGTCGTACACGGTGCGCCAGGGCACGGCGATCGGCCGCGACGGACGCGTCTTCGTCCGCTACGACGACGACGGCACGACCTGGATCGGCGGTCGCGCGGTCACGGTCGTCGACGGCACGTTCGTCGCGCCCGCCTGACGTTCTGCGATGCGGGGGGCACCGGTTCCCGGTGCCCCCCGCGGTTTACGCAGCTATCGCAAAAACGTTCCAGCCAGTAATATCGGGCCTAATCCGTCGCTTCGGAGGTCTGTCCATGGTTGCGCATCCGCGAACGAGCAGACGCCGGTGCTACCCCAACCATTGCCGGCCGTCCCGATGGGGATGGCGCACGCGAGTACGACGCCGCCCCTTCCGATGAGCCCCTCCCGGTCATCCCACACGCCACCGAACCGGCCGCTGCGCGCGCCGCGCAAGTCGCGCCGGCGCGCGCTGTTTGCGATCCCGTTGCTCGGGATGCTTGCGCTGGCGCTGCTGTGGGCCGTGATCATCGCGCGGCTGTCGGTCGAGAAGGACAGCGCGTACAAGGAAGCGGCGGCCTCCGCGGCGATCCTGTCGTCGGCGCTCGAGCAGCACACGGTCAAGGCGATCCACCAGGTCGACCAGATCACGCGCTTCGTCAAGTTCGAGTTCGAGAAGTCGCCCGCGCACTTCAATCTGGCGAGCACCGTCGAGAAAGGCGTCGTGCCGAGCGACACGCTGATCCAGGTGTCGCTCGTCAACGCGCAGGGCATCCTGTTCGCGAACACCGCCGAGCTCCATCCGCAGCCGATCAACCTGTCCGACCGCGAGCACTTCAAGGTGCACCTCGCGAACAACGACGATCGTCTCTACATCAGCAAGCCGGTGCTCGGCCGCGTGTCGAGCCACTGGACGCTGCAGATGACGCGGCGCCTGAACAACCCGGACGGCAGCTTCGCGGGCATCGTCGTCGTGTCGGAAGATCCGAGCTACTTCACGAACGACTTCTACAACAACGCGGCGATCGGCAAGGAAGGCGTGATCTCCGTCGTATCCGACACGGGCGCGGTGCTCGCGCGCCGCACCGGCTCGGTCAGCAACGCGCCGGGCGCATTCTCCGCGTCGGGCGTCTATCCGATCGCCGAACGCGTGACCGGCACGATCGTCGACCCGATCGACGGCGTCACGCGGATCGTGTCGTACCGCCATCTGGACGGCTACCCGCTCGCGGTGATGGTCGGGCTGTCGCAGGCCGAGGAATTCGCGGACTACTACCACACGCGCAACGTCTATCTGCTGATGACGAGCTTCATCACGCTCGCGATGCTCGCGTTCTTCGGCGTCGCGACCGGCCTGATCGGCAAGCTGCTCGGCCGCGAGCGCGAGATGACGCAGCTCGCCGAATACGACCTGCTCACCGGCCTCGCGAACCGCTACGCGACGCTGCGCGGGCTGCGCAACGACGTGTCGATGCCGTCGAGCCTGTCGCGGCTCGGGCTGCTGTTCATCGACCTGGACAACTTCAAGACCGTCAACGACACGCTCGGCCACAACGCTGGCGACATCGTGCTGCAGATGACCGCCGCGCGCCTGTCCGACGCGGTCGGCGACGAAGGGTCGCTGTCGCGCATCGGCGGCGACGAGTTCGTCGTCGTGATGAAGGGCGACGACGTCGAGCGGCGCGCGGTGCGCCTCGCGGAGGCGATCATCCGGATGTTCGCGGAGCCGTTCGACGTGCGCGGCAGTTCGTTCGTGCTGCATGCGAGCATCGGCATCGCGCTGCACACCGTCGCGAACGAAAGCGAGATCGACCTGCTGAAGAAGGCCGATCTCGCGATGTACAGCGCGAAGGACGCCGGCAAGAACTGCTACCAGTTCTATGCGCCACACCTGTCGCACCGCGCGGACCATTTGATGCGCTGGGAACAGCAATTGCGCGTCGCGCTCGCCGACGGCCAGCTGTTCCTCGCGTACCAGCCGAAGATCGACCTCACGCACCGCACGATCACCGGCTTCGAGGCGCTCGCGCGATGGGATCATCCGGAACACGGAATCATCTCCGCGAACGAATTCATTTCGATTGCCCAATCGACGGGCCTGATCGTGCCGATCGGCGATTTCGTGATCCGCACCGCGTGCGAGCAGATCGCGCGCTGGCGCGACGAGGGCCACGACACGCTGACGCTCGCCGTCAACATCTCGCCGGTGCAGTTCTGGCGCGGCGACCTGATCGAGACGATCTCGCACACGCTGCGGGAAACCGGCATCGACGCGAACCGGCTCGAACTCGAGATCACCGAGACCGCGATGATGGAATACCCGGAGCTCGTGTCCGAGAAGATCGTCGCGCTGAAGAAGCTCGGCATCCGGATCGCGCTCGACGATTTCGGCACCGGCTATTCGTCGCTGTCGTACCTGCACCGCTTCTCCGTCGACACGCTGAAGGTCGACCGCTCGTTCGTGCAGGCGATTCCGCACGATCGCAGCGTGTGCGTGATGGTGTCGTCGATCGTCCACCTCGCGCGCTCGCTCGGCCTCACCGTCGTCGTCGAAGGCACCGAGACGGACGAGCAGGTCGCGTGGCTGTCCGCGCTCGGCGAGATCGAGGCGCAGGGCTTCCTGTTCTCGCGCCCGGTGCCGGCCGACGCGATTCCCGCGCTGATCGCGCGCTACGGCGTGCGCGGCGACCGCCCGAAGGTGATCGTGCATCGCGCAAGAGGCAGCTCGGGCGCCTGAGCGCAGCGGCGCCCGGCCCGCTCGCCATTGTTTCCGTTTTCGATCCGGTCGGTCGATTCATTTACTCTCGCGTTTACTGGCGTTTTCGCGCATGGCAGTGTCACGACGTGCGGCGGACAATTGGGAGGCCCATCGTGACGGCGGGCCGCCGCCACGACATCCGTTCGCGCAAGATCGGGCCTGCGCCGACCGCACAATCATGACAACCGTCGAAGTCGAAGCGGCCGAACGTATCGGCCATGCGTCCCTGTGGACCTTGTTCAAGGTCGTCCTCGGTATCTCCGCCGTCTCGTGGGGCGGCCTCGCGATGATGGCGCAGCTCGAGCGCCACTACGTGGACCGGCTGCAGCGCATCGAGCCGCACGCGTTCGCCGATCTGGTCGCGCTCGCATGGCTGGTGCCGGGCCCGGTCGGCTGCAACGTCGCGGTGCAGGTCGGCCACACGCTGCACGGGCGCGCGGGCGCATGGGTGGCCGGCATCGCGAGCGTGCTGCCGTTCTTCGTGCTGATGACGCTGTTCGCGATCTTCTACCGCACGCCGCTCGTGCGCTCGCTCGCGACGCCGATGCTGATCAATCACTTCGGGATGGTGCTCGCCGCGCTGATCGGCGTCACGTGGGTCAAGCAGGTGCGCACGCTCGCGTGCACGCGGCTCGAGCAACTGATCGCCGCGATCTCGACGGTTCTGCTCGCCTTCGCACATAGTCCGGCGGCTTTCGTCGGGATTCTGGTCGCGGCGTTCGCGGCCGGCTGGCTCACCGGGCCGTCACAGCGCGACGCGGTGGATTTCACGCTGTCCGCGCGCGATCGCACGCTGCTCGTGCTGCTCGCCGTGCTCGTCGCGTTGTTCGCGCTGCCGCTGCCCGGCGACTACCAGACGACGCTGCTGTGGCCGCGGCTCGCCGGCGCCGGGATGACGCTGTTCGGCGGCGGCTTCTCCGCGCTGCCGGTGCTGAAAACGCTGTTCGTGTCGCCCGCCACCGGCATCTCCGATCACGACTTCACGCTCGCGTTCGCGCTGTCGCCCGTGTCGCCGGGCCCGCTGCTGAACGTCGTGCCGTTTCTCGGCTATCTGACCGGCGGCTGGCTCGGCGCGCTGCTCGCGACGGCCGCGCTGTTCATTCCGTCGGGCTGCTTCGTCGTGTTCGCGCACAACCATCTGTTTCGACTGAAGCGCCATTCGCGCTTCGAGCACGGAATGCGGCTGCTGCGCGCGGCGACGACCGGCTTTCTCGTCGTCGCGGTCGTGAAGATCCTGCACCGCGAGCCGTCGGGCATCGCGTACTGGGGCACCGGCGCATTCGCGACGCTGTGCTTCGCGCGCTTCAAGGTGCCCGTCTATGTCGTGTACGGCACAGTGGCGGCCGCATGCGGCGCGTGGCTGTGGGCCGCCGCGCACTGACTCGCACTGCCCGCCGACGCCGGCCGCTTCCCGCTCAACCCGCCTGCATCGCGCCGCGGCGCGCGATCCAGCGTGCGCGCAGCGCGTCGTACGCGAGGTTGAAGCAGAACGTGTACGGCAGGAAGAACAGCACGATACCGAGATCCAGCAGCAGCGCTTCGACGAGGCTCACGTTCAGCCACCACGCGGCCACCGGCACGACCAGCGCGACGAGGCCGAGCTCGAACGCGACTGCATGCGCGACGCGCACCGCGAGCGTACGCGACAGTCCCACGCGCCGCTCGAAGCGGTCGAACAGCGTGTTGAACGTCATGTTCCATGCCATCGCGATCAGCGACACCATCACGGTCAGCGCGCCGACGTGCGACACCGGCATGTCGAGCAGCCATGCGCCGAGCGGCGCGCACAGCGCGATGGCGACGAGTTCGAACGTCAGCGCGTGGATCGCGCGCTCCGTCACCGTTTTGTTCGTGTGTTTCATGGTTCCCTCCGATTCGTGTACTGCATTCGTCGGCGGCCATTCTGATCGGTAAAACGGCGCTTATCCAGTTTGTTATCATCGGTTTTTCCGATATATCGTCGCAAGGAGTGCCGTATGCGCCATGCCCCCGAAGCGCTGCTCGCGTTTGCCGAAGCCGCGCTGCTCGGCTCGTTCACGGCCGCTGCGCGCAAGCTCGGCAAGCGCCAGTCGACCGTATCCGAAGCGATCGCGAACCTCGAAATCGATCTCGGCGTGCAGCTGTTCGACCGCTCGACGCGCACGCCGACGCTCACCGACGCCGGCCGCGCGCTATTGCCGCAAGTGCAGCGCGCGCTCGAAGCCGGCGCCGCGATCGACCGCACCGCGGCGCGCCTCGCGCGCGGCGAGGAAGCGCGGCTGACGCTCGTCGTGTCCGACACGTATCAGTCGAAACGTTACGAGGAAACGCTGATGGCGCTCGAGCAGCGCTTTCCGGCGCTCGAGCTCGAATGCCAGATCGCCGAACACGACGACGTGCTCGACCTGATCCAGCAGGGCCGCGCGCAGCTCGGGCTGATGGCCGCGCGCAGCGCGTATCCGGCCGATATCGGCGCGGCGACGGTCGCGGAGGAATCGGAGATCGGCTTGTTCGTCGGCCGCACGCATGCGCTGGCCGAATACGGCGACGCCGAAGTGCCGCACGCGGCGCTGCGCGATGCGCGCGAGTTGCGCCTCATCACGTACGTCAAACCGGAGGATCCTGGCACGGACGACCGCATCGTCGTCGGCACGCAGCGCTGGCTCGCGCCGAGCTATCTGATGCTGCTGGAGATGGCCGTGCTGGGGTTCGGCTGGGCCGAGCTGCCGCGGTGGATGGTCGAACATTTCGCGCACGACAGGCTGTGCGAGCTGCGTGCACGCGGCTGGCCGCGCCGTGTGCGCGTCGATGCGGTGTGGTCGCGCAACCGGCCGCTCGGCCCGGCCGGCTCGTGGCTGCTCGATGCGATGCTTGCCGCATGACGGCAATCGCGCGACCAACGCGGCCGCCTCGCCCTCACCCGCGCGCGGCGCGCAGTCGCTCAGAAGCCGCGCGACAACACGGCCGCGCCGATCGTGACGACGCCGAGCACGAGATTCACGACGACCAGCAGGCGTACCGCATTCACCGCGCGCGCACCGTCCGGCCAGTTCTGCGCCTGCACCGCGCGGCGGATTCGCGGAAACAGCGCAAAGCGGATGTGACCGAAGATCAGCATCATCACGACGCCGAGCCCCGCCATCGCGTGCAGCGGCCACGTCGCGTGCGCGCCGCCGAACGACATGAGCAGGAAGCCGCCGGACAGCAGGATCACGATCACGGCGCCCGACACCCAGTTGAAGAAGCGCCCGAACACGCCTTCGATCAACGGCAGCCGAAGCTGCGGCGACAGATCCGACAGCGCGGGCCGCAGGCAGAAGTTCGCGAAAACCATCCCGCCCACCCACACGGCGACGGCCAGCAGATGAAGAAACAGCGCGACGGCAATAGCGTGAGACATGGCGACAATCCTGTGATCGGTTGAATGCGGCGACATGCCGCGCGGGCGGGCCGGCGGCGACGTGCCGCACGCGGTATCGAGCGACGTTCGACCGGCTCGCCGCCGCGCGGTTCAGGCGCCGCGCGGAATTTCACAATATTTTGCAGGTTCCGGTCCACCTTGCCACGCGCGCATCCGTGAATCCGCGCTCGCATAAAAAAGCCGCATGGCCGCCGAAGCGGTCATGCGGCCTGCGATGCGCAGCGTCAGGCTCAGCCGAACAGCGGGCGCAGTTCGGTGACGGCCTTGAGCTTCGTATCCGGCGCGCGGCCCTTGCGTGCGCGCTTGCCGATGTGCGGCGCGAGCCCCGCGTACGACAGCGTCTCCTCCTGCACCTTGCCGCCGCGGCCGCTGCCGACCAGCACGACGCCCGCCGGCTCGATCGCGAGCGCCTGCACGAGCGTTTCCTTGTCGTCGAGCGCCATCAGCGTGACGCCGCGCCCGCCGCCGGACAGCGTCTTCATCTCGTCCATCCCGAACACGAGCAGCCGTCCGCCGCTCGACAGGCACGCGACCTGCGTCGCGTTCGGCAGCACCGGCATCGGCGCAAGCGGCACCGCGCCTTCGTCGATCGTCATGAACGCCTTGCCGGCCTTCACGCGGCTCACCATGTCGCCGACCTTCGCGATGAAGCCGAAGCCATTGCTCGATGCGAGCAGCAGCGGCTGATCGGCCGCCGCCGCGTAGTAGTGCATCAGGTGCGAGCCCGATTCGAGCTCGATCAGCGACGTGACCGGCACGCCGTCGCCGCGGCCGCCCGGCAGCACCGACACGTCGACCGAGTACACGCGGCCGCTGCTGCCCCACGCGATCAGCCGGTCCGGCGTGCGGCACTGGAACGCCGCGTACAGGCTGTCGCCGGCCTTGAACGAGAACGCCGCCGGATCGAGCCCGTGGCCCTTCAGCGCCCGCACCCAGCCGCGCTGCGACACGACGACCGTCACCGGCTCGTCGACGACCTTCGCCTCGAACGTCGCGCGCTTTTCCTGCTGGATCAGCGTGCGACGATCGTCGCCGTACTGCTTCGCGTCGGCTTCGATCTCCTTGATCATCAGCCGCTTCATCGCACTGTCGTTCGCGAGCAGTTCCTCGAGCTTCGCCTTCTCGTCGCGCAGCGCGTCGAGCTCCTTCTCGATCTTGATCTTCTCGAGCCGCGCGAGCTGACGCAGGCGGATTTCGAGGATGTCCTCCGCCTGCCGATCGGTGAGGCCGAATGTGCTGATCAGCGCCGCCTTCGGCTCGTCCGATTCGCGGATGATCCGGATCACGTCGTCGATGTTCAGGAAGACGATCATCCGCCCTTCGAGGATATGGATGCGATCGTCGACCTTCGCGAGACGATGGCGGCAACGACGCGTCATCGTCAACTGGCGGAACTTCACCCATTCGTCGAGGATCGCGAGCAGCCCCTTCTGGCCCGGGCGGCCGTCCGCGCCGATCATCACGAGGTTCAGCGTCGCGTTCGATTCAAGGCTCGTATACGCGAGCAGCGTATTGACGAATTCCGTCTGGTCGATCGTGCGCGACTTCGGCTCGAACACGAGCCGCACCGCCGCCTCCTTGCCCGACTCGTCGCGCACCGCATCGAGCAGATCGAGCATCGCCTTCTTCGTGTTCAGCTGCTCGGGCGTCAGCGTCTTCTTGCCGAGCTTCAGCTTCGGATTCGTCAGCTCCTCGATTTCCTCGAGCACCTTCTGGCACGACGTGTTCGGCGGCAGCTCGGTGACGACGAGCTGCCACTGGCCGCGCGCGAGATCCTCGATCTTCCAGCGCGCGCGCACCTTCAGGCTGCCGCGGCCGCTCTCGTACGCGGCCGCGATCTCGGCGTCGCTCGAGATGATTTGCCCGCCGCCCGGGAAATCCGGGCCGGGAATCAGGTTCATCAGCTCCGCGTGCGTGAGCTTCGGATTGCGGATCAGCGCGACCGCCGCCGCGGCGACTTCGCGCAGGTTGTGCGACGGAATCTCCGTCGCGAGGCCGACCGCGATGCCGGACGCGCCGTTCAGCAGCACGAACGGCATGCGGCTCGGCAGCGTCTTCGGCTCTTCGAACGAGCCGTCGTAGTTCGGCATGAAGTCGACCGTGCCCTGGTCGATCTCGTCGAGCAGCAGCTTCGAGATCGGCGTCAGCCGCGCTTCGGTGTAGCGCATCGCCGCCGCGCCGTCGCCGTCGCGCGAGCCGAAGTTGCCCTGCCCGTCGATCAGCGGGTAGCGCAGCGAGAAGTCCTGCGCGAGACGCACGAGCGCGTCGTACGCCGACTGATCGCCGTGCGGGTGATATTTGCCGAGCACGTCGCCGACGACGCGCGCCGATTTCACCGGCTTCGCGTCCGGGCCGAGGCCCATTTCGTTCATTGCGTACAGAATCCGGCGCTGCACCGGCTTCTGGCCGTCGCACACGTCGGGCAGCGCGCGGCTCTTCACGACGCTGACCGCGTAGCTGAGATACGCCTGCTCCGCGTAGTTGCCGAGCGTCAGCGCGTCGGCTTCGGGCGCATCGGACCCGGCGAAGAGATCGGGAGTAATGTCGTCCATCTGAATTCCGTATTCGTAAGTGGCGTGAGGCCGGGCCGGGCGTCACGCCCGGCCGCGCTCCGGGCGCTTAGATATCCGCTTCGACGTCGTTGCCCTTTTCCTCGAGCCAGCCGCGCCGTGCGGCTGCCTCGCCCTTGCCCATCAGCATCGTCATCCGCGCGACGGTCGCGTCGTAGTCGAGCTCGCCGAGCTTCACCGGCATCAGCCGGCGCGTGTCGGGGTTCATCGTCGTGTCCCACAGCTGCTCGGCGCTCATTTCGCCGAGGCCCTTGAAGCGGCTGATGCTCCACTGCGTTTCGCGCACGCCGTCCTTGCGCAGCTTGTCGAGGATCGCTTCGAGTTCGCCTTCGTCGAGCGCGTACAGTTTCTGCGCGGGCTTCTTGCCGCGTGCCGGCGCGTCGACGCGAAACAGCGGCGGGCGCGCGACGTACACGTGGCCGCGCTCGATCAGCTGCGGGAAATGCTTGAAGAACAGCGTGAGCAGCAGCACCTGGATGTGCGAGCCGTCGACGTCCGCGTCGGACAGGATGCAGATCTTGCCGTAGCGCAGGTTCGACAGATCGACGCTGTCGTCCGGGCCGTGCGGATCGACACCGATCGCGACCGAGATGTCGTGCACCTCGTTGTTCGCGAACAGGCGGTCGCGCTCCGTTTCCCACGTGTTCAGCACCTTGCCGCGCAGCGGCAGGATCGCCTGATATTCCTTGTCGCGGCCCATCTTTGCGGAGCCGCCCGCCGAGTCGCCCTCGACGAGGAACAGCTCGTTGCGCGCGATGTCTTCCGTCTCGCAGTCGGTCAGCTTGCCGGGCAGCACTGCGACGCCCGAGCTCTTGCGCTTCTCGACCTTCTGGCCCGCGCGCGTGCGCGCCTGCGCCTGCTTGATCACGAGCTCCGCGAGCTTCTTGCCGTGCTCGACGTGCTGGTTCAGCCACAGTTCGAGCGCCGGACGCGAGAACGACGACACGAGCTTCACCGCGTCGCGGCTGTTCAGCCGCTCCTTGATTTGCCCCTGGAACTGCGGATCGAGCACCTTCGCGGACAGCACGAACGACACGCGCGCGAACACGTCTTCGGCGAGCAGCTTTACGCCCTTCGGCTGCAGGTTGTGCAGTTCGACGAAGCTCTTCACCGCCTGATAGAGACCGTCGCGCAGGCCGGACTCGTGCGTGCCGCCGGCCGGCGTCGGAATCAGGTTCACGTACGACTCGCGCACGAGCGAACCTTCCTCGCTCCACGCGACGACCCACGACGCGCCCTCGCCCTCGGCGAACGTATCGTCGCCCGAACGCGAATCGGCGAAACGCTCGCCTTCGAACAGCGGAATCAGCAGCTCGCTGCCGTTCATCTCGTCGAGCAGATAGCCGCGCAGACCGTCGTCGTATTTCCAGGTCTGGCGCTCGCCCGTCTTCTCGTTGACCAGCACGACCTCGACGCCCGGCAGCAGCACCGCCTTCGAGCGCAGCAGGCGCTGCAGTTCGCCGAGCGGCAGATTCGGCGAATCGAAGTACTTCGGATTCGGCCACACCTGCACGCGCGTGCCCGACTTCTTGTCGCCGCGGCCTGCCGGCTGCGTGGACAGCGGCTTCACGACGTCGCCGTCCGCGAACCCGAGCTCGGCGATCTTGCCGTCGCGCCACACCGTGACGTCGAGCCGCGTCGCGAGCGCGTTCGTCACCGACACGCCGACGCCGTGCAGGCCGCCCGAGAACGTGTACGCGCCGCCCGCCGCCTTGTCGAACTTGCCGCCCGCGTGCAGCCGCGTGAACACGATCTCGACCACCGGCACGCCTTCTTCGGGATGCAGGCCGAACGGAATGCCGCGGCCGTCGTCCTCCACCGATACCGAATGATCCGCATGCAGCGTGACCGTGATCTGCTTGCCGTAGCCGCCGAGCGCCTCGTCCGACGCGTTGTCGATTACTTCCTGAATGATGTGCAGCGGGTTCTCCGTGCGGGTGTACATGCCGGGCCGCTGCTTGACCGGCTCGAGACCCTTGAGCACCTTGATCGATGCTTCGCTATAGGCCGCACTGGGCTTCTTCGTTGACATAGGGGCTGAATTTCGTCATTCATCGGGACGTTGTCCACATCTCGTGTGGATAACGTCGTGGACAAAACGTTGAGTTCCGTAAAAAAGCGAATCGAAACAACGGCGTGCTCGAACTGCTCCGAAAGCGGGCGCGCGGCGAGCGCTGCGCGGCCCGGGACGCGCGGTATTTTACTGGTTCCGCGTGGCGCGCCATCGCGAGATCGTCGCGGCGGCGCCGGTGCCGACGTTGCCGGGCCGGCCGCATCGCGCCGGCGCGGCGCAAGTCACACCGGCTTGCGCTTCGCTTCGAGCGTCTCCCACCGTTCGAGCGCGGCGAGCAGTTCGTCGTCGATCGCCGCGAACCGCTCGGTCAGGCGCGCGCCTTCCTGCGGATCCTTCGCGAAGATCGAGCCGTCCTCGAGCTGCGCGGCGATCGTCTTCTGCTCGGCCTCGAGCGACGCGATCTTCTCCGGCAGCGAATCGAGTTCGCGCTGCTCGTTGAACGACAGCTTCACCGTGCGCTGCGCGTTGCGGCCGGCCGCGCTCTTTGCCGGTTCTTCCTTGACCGGCGACGCGTCCTTCACCGCCCGCTTCGCGGCTTCCTGCTGCGCGAGCTGCTGCGTGCGCTCGCTCTGGATCTGCCAGTCGGTGAATCCGCCGACGTATTCGCGCCACCTGCCGTCGCCTTCGGACGCGATCACCGACGTCACGACGTTGTCGAGGAACGCGCGATCGTGGCTGACGAGCAGCACCGTGCCGTCGTAATCCGTCAGCAGCTCCTCGAGCAGTTCGAGCGTCGGGATGTCGAGGTCGTTCGTCGGTTCGTCGAGCACCAGCACGTTGGCCGGACGGGCGAACAGGCGCGCGAGCAGCAGCCGGTTGCGCTCGCCGCCGGACAGCGACTTGACCGGCGAACGCGCGCGCTCGGGCGCGAACAGGAAGTCGCCGAGATAGCTCATCACGTGCTTGCGCACGCCGCCGATCTCGACCCATTCGCTGCCCGGACTGATCGTATCGGCGAGGCTCTTCTCCTGGTCCAGTTGCGCGCGCATCTGATCGAAATATGCGACCTGCAGGTTCGTGCCGGTGCGCACCGTGCCTTCGTCGGGCTTCAGTTCGCCGAGGATCAGCTTGAGCAGCGTCGTCTTGCCCGCGCCGTTCGGACCGACGAAGCCGATCTTGTCGCCGCGCATCACCGTCGCCGTGAAACGGTCGACGATCGTGCGGCCGCCGTAGTGCTTCGTCACGTCCGTCAGCTCCGCGACGATCTTGCCGGACTTCTCGCCCTGCGCGACGTCGAGCTTCACGTTGCCCTGCGCGTTGCGGCGCTCCGCGCGCTCGCGGCGCATCTGCTCGAGCCGCGCGATGCGGCCAACGCTGCGCGTGCGGCGCGCCTCGACGCCCTTGCGGATCCACACTTCTTCCTGCGCGAGCAGCTTGTCGAACTTGTCGTTCTCGACGCGCTCCACTTCCAGCTGCTGCGCCTTGCGCGTCTGATATGCGGAGAAATTGCCCGGATACGACAGCAGCCGGCCGCGGTCGAGCTCGACGATGCGCGTGGCGACGCGATCGAGGAACGCGCGATCGTGCGTGATGAACAGCAGGCCCGCGCGCTGCGCGACCAGCAATTCTTCGAGCCAGCGAATGCCGTCGAAGTCGAGGTGGTTCGTCGGTTCGTCGAGCAGCAGCACGTCGGGCTGCAGCACCAGCGCACGCGCGAGCGCGACGCGCTTCTGCATCCCGCCCGACAGCGCGTCGACGTGCGCGTCGCCGTCCGGCAGTCCGATCTGCGCGAGCGTCATCGACACGCGCGTGCGCCAGTTCCACGCGTCGTGCGCATCCAGCGACGACTGCAGCGCGTTCATCCGCGCGAGCAACGCATCGTGCTCCGCGCCTTCCGGCGTTTCCGCGAGACGGTGCGCGATCGAGTCGTATTCTTCGAGCAGTTCGCGCGTGTGCGCGAGTCCCGACGCGACCGCATCGAACACCGTCGCGCCCGGCTCGAATTCGGGCTCCTGCGGCACGTAGACCGTCACGAGTTCCTGTTGACGCGTGACGAGCCCGTCGTCGGGCTTCGCGAGCCCCGCGACGATCTTCAGCAGCGACGACTTGCCCGCGCCGTTGCGGCCGATCAGGCCGACGCGCTCGCCGGCCTCCAGCGAGAAGTCCGCGTGATCGAGCAACGCGACGTGGCCGAACGCGAGCTGCGCGCCGGTAATGGAATAAAGCGACATGGGGAGACGGCGAAGAGAGAAATCGGAAGCGCCCATTGTACCGGTGGCGGACGCGTACGCCGGGATGGCCGGATGGGCTAGTGCCACGATCGGCGCCGGTCGATGCCGGTTGATGCCGCTCGCGCGGTTGCCGCGGGATGTTGCACGAGCAGCGGCCGGCCCGGACGGCGGCCGGCCGGAATCCCGCGTCGGGCGCACGCGCGCCCGCGCGGGCGATAACGATCGTTACTTCACGTTGATCGTGATCGTCGAGCTCAATTCGGGACCGTACGAACGATGTGCGCCGTCGCCGAGCTGCAGCGTCAGCGTGTGCTGGCCGGGCGGCAGCTTCACGTCGGTTTCGGTCTGGCCCTTGCCGAAGTGCAGCGAATGGTCGGTCGCCGGGATCACGTCGCCCTTCGGCACCGGCTTGCCGTCGATCAGCAGATGATGGTGGCCGGTGTCCGGCGTCATGTCGCCAGCCGGCTTCAACGCCATTCCTTCGAGACCGAACTTCACGTGCACCGGGCTCGATACCGTCGCGCCGTCCTGCGGCTCGACGAAGAACACGCGCGCTTCGGCGCGCGCCGCCGTCGACACGGCCAGCGCCACGACACATACCGCACCCGCGATCCACTTTCTGTTGAGCATCGTTTGTTCCTCCAGATTGACAGGCCCACGAAGCATACACTGCATGCCCGGCGCACGCGACGGCGTGCGGGTCGCGCGCCCCGTCGTTCGGCTGCTGTTCGCGATGCGTACGTTTAAAACGACGTTGCGGCGGAAATCGGCGAAATTCCGGTACCATTGCGCGTCTCGTCCGGCGGACATGCCGCGGACGGCGTCACAGATTCCCGATCATCCCGAGCACCACAATGAGCGAAGTAACCGAATACCAGAGCTGGGTCTGCCTGATTTGCGGGTGGATCTACCACGAAGCGGAAGGACTGCCCGACGAAGGCATCCCGGCCGGCACCCGTTTCGCCGACATTCCCGCCGACTGGCGCTGCCCGCTGTGCGACGTGGGCAAGGAAGATTTCGTCGTCGTCGATTTTTGATTTCTCGTTGTTCGGTTGCCGATTGCGGCGCGTGATGCGCGGTCAGTGCGGAGCGATCCGGCCGCCGCGCGCGCCGCGTTTGCTATACTCTGCGCGCTGTCCACACCCGCCGTCCGGTTCACGCTTCGCTTCTCGCGTTTCGCGCGCGATATCCGGATAGGGCTCTCCCCGTAGTTCAATGGATAGAACAAGCGCCTCCTAAGCGCTAGATACAGGTTCGATTCCTGTCGGGGGGACCAGCAAGGTTCCCAGAGCCTCCCAAGATTTCCTAAAAAGCCCCGCAAAGCCTTGCTCTGCGGGGCTTTTTGCTGCCATCATTGCCCAATGTTGCCCAGTACAAGCCAAGTGCTTTGGGGGTATCGTTGAGGATATACCCCGAAGCACGCAGCGCCGATACCCCCAAGTCAAATGCCGAAGCGAACTGATCCACTGTCCGACCTACAGGTGCGCCGCGCGAAGCCCGCCGAACAGCCATATCGCCTAGCTGACGGCAAGGGACTCTATCTGCAGGTGATGCCAAACGGTTCCCGCTACTGGCGGATGAAGTATCGATTCGGCGGGAAGGAAAAGCTCGCGTCGTTCGGCGTGTACCCTGAGGTATCTTTGGCCGAAGCGCGACAGGCCTGTCTCGCCGCCCGGAAGTTGCTGGCAGCGGGACAAGACCCAACCGAGCAGAAGCGCGAAATCAAGCGCGCACGGGTAATCGAGGCATCGTCAACCTTCGAGGCAGTGGCCCGCGAGTGGTTCGAAGCCCAGAAGGACGGCTGGACGGAAGTCTATGCAGCCAAGGTGATCAATTCGCTGGAGGTCGACGTGTTCCCGCGGATCGGCGCCAAGCCGCTGCGCGACATTGAGGCACCCGCCATGCTCGAGATCCTGCGTGCCGTTGAAGCACGCGGCGTTCGAGAAACAGCGAAGCGTGTGCTTCAACGATCGCGCGCTGTGTTTCAGTACGGGATCATGACAGGCCGGTGCTCGCGCAACCCTGCCGCCGACATTGACGCCGAGACCGTTCTTCGGAAAGGAGCCGGCGTCCGGCACATGGCGCGCGTGAAGCCCATCGAAATCCCGCAGCTCATGCGCGACATTGCCGCCTACTCCGGCGATCGAGTCACGCAACTCGCCCTTCGGTTCATGGCGCTGACGTTCACTCGGACGACTGAGATGATCAACGCTGAATGGGATGAATTCGATGAGCGCGCAGCCGAATGGCGCATCCCGCCTGAGCGTATGAAGATGCGCGATCCGCACATCGTGCCGCTGTCGCGGCAAGCGCTAGAAGTGCTTGCCGCCCTGCGCGAGCTCAACGGCAGCCAGCGGCATGTCTTCTACAGCGTCCAGGGACGAAGCCATATCTCGAACAACACGATGCTCTATGCGCTGTACCGAATGGGGTACAAATCCCGAATGACTGGTCATGGGTTCCGCGGCCTCGCTGCGACCGTGCTCCGCGAACTCGGATACAGTCGGGACGTCGTCGATCGTCAACTGGCGCACGCGGAGCGCAATCAGGTCACGGCTGCGTACGTCCACGCCGAATACCTTCCGGAGCGCCGAAAAATGATGCAGCACTGGGCGGATCACCTTGACGCTCTTCAGGCCTCCAACTGAACCGCGGCCAATGTCGGAGCAGTCGATCTCGGCGCCAGCGCGATTACGGACCGACACGCCCCCGTGATTCTTCTCAACCAGTTGATTTAGAAAAATCGAGCAAACGACCATCCATCTCGGTATCAGTTCGTCGAAGGTGTCCAGTCCTGCCTGAGAAATCGGAGCAAAAAATATGGCCCGAAACACCAGAAATGCGTTCACCGCATTACGGTTACTCGCCGCCTACGCCGTCATAGTTACCCACAGCTATGTGGTGCTCGGGCTGCCTCACGATTGGCTTCAGATACACGGCTTCCCGCAGTTCAGCGAGTTGGGAGTAAGCACCTTCTTCGCGATCAGCGGATATCTGGTCTGCCAGTCGCTGCAGCGTAACGCGAATCCGCTTGCGTATCTACGCAACCGCGCCCTGCGAATCTTTCCCGGTCTGCTGGTTCTCTTGTTGCTGACAGTCTTCGTTGCCGGACCGATCATGACGCGCACGTGGTTTCCCGGCTGGCTCGACTATCTGGCGAATCTCACTTTGTTCTGGCCGGTCCCGACGCTGCCACACTTCTTCGCGTCAAACCCGGTTCCCGTCGTCAACGGCTCGCTTTGGACACTCGCGCTCGAGGTGCTGTGTTACCTGATGCTGCTCGGCGTATCGTGGGCCGGCGCGCTGAACTGGCGCGGAACGCTGCTGATGCTAGCCGCGTTCTATGCCGCTTTCATGGGCAACATGCTATGGGCGGACGGTACGATGTTCGGCGTGAGCACCTTCCAGCTCGCGCGGCTCGGCGTGTTTTTTTGGGGTGGAGCATTTCTCGCGACTGTCACGCTGCCGCGCAGTTGGGTCCTGTGGGCAGTTTGCGTCTTGCTGGCGCTGCTGCCGTTCTACGTGTTCGCGGCGAGCGCAGACTGGAAGATCAAGGCGTACGCGTTCAATCTGCTGCTGCCTTTCATCGTCATCTTTGCGGCGGAACGCCTGCCGAAGCTCGCGTTCCTGAACCGTTTCGATATTTCGTACGGCGTCTACATATACGCGTTTCTCGTGCAGCAGATGCTGGTGTGGTGGTTCGGAACCGGCGTCGCTCCGACAACCCTATCGCTGCTCACGGTTGCAATGGTGACGCCGATTGCGACAGCGTCGTGGTTCTTTGTCGAGAAGCCGGCACTCTCCCTGAAGAAGGTGTCCCCCGCGCCACCGAAGTCTTCTGAGCCTGCACCAACCGATGTCAGGCAGCCCCTCGCTTAACGAATGCGTCGAGCGCGGATTCGCCCATTGCAAGTCGCCGTGCCGCCCGACACGCCGGCGGAAGCAACCAGATAAACCGTAGCGGCCGAAGACAGCGGTACGCGGACGGTAGGTGTAACCAGCGTGTCGCCGAGTCCTTGCCCGTTTGAGCCAATTTTCAGCATCGAGGTATCGAACGCGCCGAAGGCAGCTGATACGGTCGATATGCCGACTCCGGGATTCACAAAAACGGTCGACGCGGCCGGCGCAAACTGGACGACTCCCTCAACGTCCCAGTCGCCCGCGGACAATGGCGCGGTCGCGCAATTCACGGCGACATTGTTCGTTATGCTCGTGCCCGTCGTCGCAGCCGGGTTGATGAATTCCCCAACGCTTCCCGCATTCGCGTTATCGCCGAGCGCCGTGCCGACAATGCCGGCCGTCGACGACGGCGTGATCGCTCCTGTTGCGGTGATCGTCGTGAAGCGGCCAGTACTTGCTGTAGTCGCTCCGATCGGCGTGTTATTGATGCTGCCCCCCGTGATCGTCGGAGACGTGATCGTCGGGCTCGTGCCGAACACAAGTGCACCGCTGCCCGTCTCGTCGGAAACCACGCTGGCCAGCTGCGCGGACGTCGTCGCCGCGAACTGATTCAGACCGGCGGACGTCAGCGCGATCGAGCTCGCGCACGTGAATCCCGTGCCGGCCGTCCATCGCAGCGCGTTGTTTGCGCCGCTGCAACTCGGCATGGGGAACGCAGTCGGTGTTGCGGTCGAGCCGGTCGCATTCGCGAGCACCGTGTTTGCGGTGACGGGCGACAGGCCGCTGACCGAAACACTTCCCCACGTCGACACACCAGACGGGCCGCCCGACACGATCGCTTGTCCGACAGTCGAACCGACCGTGTCGATCATCTGCACGGGCACTTTCGTCGCAGCATGCGCGACTGCGGTCAGCGCAAGCAGCGCGCCGATCAGGGTCTTCTTCATTGCGGTTCCTTCCTCTGGTTGATGGATTCGGTCAGGGCATCGTAGTCGCGCTCGCATTGCTGGCCGGCAATGCCCCGCTCGTCAGCGATTTTCGCCAGTTCTCCCGCGCGCTCGTCAGCCCGGCCGAACAGGTCGGCAAGCAGATCGAGGGCGTCGCCGGTTGCCGAGCTTCCGGCGGCAGCGGCGGGATGGAGGGCGGCTGCGACGAGCTGATCGACGCGCTGTTGCAGGCTGCCAGCGGCAGCGCGAGCAGCAAAAGCATCCGCGAGCGCGGCAGTTCGCTGTTTGTTCGCATCTTTCGCAATCTCCGATTGGGCCGCGGTGCGGCGTTGTTCTTCGGCGCGTGCGGCCGCGACAGCCTCGAGCTGCGATTTCTGCGCAGCTGCAGTCGTCGCGCGTACGCCGTCGGCGTGCCCTTTGAAGTAGCAGCCGGCGGCCGTGATCGCCAGCGCGACGAGGAAGGCGAGCCAGATGCGCGGATCGAGAATCGTCATGTGCCGCTCCGCATCAGATCGGCGAGCCGCCGCGCACGGGCGCCGACCTGCTTCGCCCACAGGCTGTTGAGCATCCCGTCGGCGGCCGCGCCATAGTCGCCGCGCTGGATCGCCGCAAGCGTGTTGACGAACGTCAGCAGCTTCCCTTGCATGTTGAACGCCATGTTCATCATCACGCGCTGGCGCACCGGATCGAGCGAGCGCCACCACGTGAGGTTGCGATCGAGCCACGCTTCCGTCTCGGCGACGTCGTTCTCGTACATCAGGTCGATCTCGTTGTCGCGGAACCCTTTGTCGGTGAGATTGCGGCCGATGCCGCCCGACACCTTGCCGACCGTGTCGACGTAGATGCGCTTCATGCGGCCTTCGTCGCGCGTGAGCTCCGTCTTCAACAGCGAGCGGTCATAGCCAGCCATGACGCCCCCCTTTCTTGCGCCAGTACGCAACGCGCGCCGCGATCCAGATGCACACGATCGCGAGGCCGACGAGCATCAGTGTCTCGGGCATATCGATCGTCGATGGCATGCGCATCGGTTTGAACAGGTTCACGGCCGACGAGATTCCGATGATCGAGAATCCGAGCGTGCCCCACCAGCCTGTCACGAACACGTTCGTAACGGCGATCCACATGCAGAACAGCAACACAACGAGGTTTGCGAGATAGAAGACCGTGACCATCATTGCCCCCCAAGGAAGCGGCGTTTCAAAGCCCCGATGAGGTCGGCTGTGTTGATTTCCTTGAACAGCTCTTTTGTGATTGCCAGTCCGAACAGGCCCACGAGGAACCCGATCGCCTGCTGCGCGCCGCTGTCGCTGATCGAGAACCACACGACGATCAGCGGGCCGCCGTAATACGCGACCGCGGCGCCCGACAGGAACGAGACGACCTTCTGCTTGCGCGTCAGTCCTTCGCCGATGAAGCCGAGCGCGATCAGCGAACCGATTGCGCCCGGCAGCAGTTTCCAGAGAAGGGCGCCGACGGCGGCCGTGCTGGTGGTGGTGGGTTCAGCCATATCGGCTCCTTCTTATTCGAGCGCGGCGCGCCAATTGAAAGACACATTCGCGCCGGGATTAGCGTCGCAACTCACAGTAAATGCTGTCGGTCCAACGGAACTGATCCACACGCTTTTCGCCAGGCCGATCCCGGTCGTCATACAGATCTGAATCTGGCTGATACTCGGCGTCATTGGCAACCCGTGGTTAATCGTCACGGACGTCGTTCCGTTAGCGATAGTGCCGGTCCCAAGATTTACGCCTTGCGGGTAATGAATGGCGCCGGCACCAGCGAACAACGTCGTCCCGGTCGGCCCTTCGGCGACGACCGCATCAGGTACGATCAGTTGATTGCCGCTGCCGCAATAGAACGCTTCCGAACCTGCGCCGAACGTATTCCATGACGAAATGCGCGCGCCCGCGACACGGACGATGTTGCCCGTTCCTTCGATGCGCACCAGCCCACGTGACAGCGTCTTGCCAACCAGATTCGAAAATTCGAAACGGCAGTTGTTGCCGAGAATGCGGACGCCGTATCCGTTCGTGTCGGCCGGTGTCTGTCCAAACGTAGTGACGTTTACAAACTGCCCGTCGACGCCATCGGTGACTGACGCGTCGACAAAGATCGGCATCGACGTTTGGTCAAAGTCGATATTCAGAGCATGAACCTGCGATGCGCGTCCTGCTGCGCTTTCGAAAAATTCAAATCCGACGAGATTGAAGATCGAGAAAATGTTCTCGAACATCGGGTTGTCGCAGCGCGTCATCGAACAGAAAACATGGTTCGCCTTCTGGTAATCCGTCACGGCGGATCCGTTGTACCAGAACGGCCATTGATGAATATTCGTCAAACGGCACGTGTCGAACACTTCGAAAAGATTGATGCCAATGCTGAACCACTGACCCCGCACGTTGTTCAGAGTCACTCGGCCGCCGCCGTTGGGATGTGCGACCTGCACGGCGCGATACGCGTTCAGGATCATCACGTCGTCCATGATGATGTCCGCGTTCTGCGATGAGAAATCGAAGTCAAATACCGTCGGAGTCCATCCCGGAGCCACGGCGTTCACGTGCTTGCGATACGAGCCGACGCGCAAGAATCGCACGGTATTAACGAAATTCACGCCAGCGTTGTTCGATACGTTAATGCCGATGCCGGGGTGATCAAAGAAGAACCAACTACCGGGACCGCGATTGTCGTACGGACCGGCTGACGTGAACGGCGACGTGCCTTCGCCTAGAAACGTGAGCGATTGTTGACACTGGATCGTTGCAGTGGTTCGAAAGCCATTGGCCGTCGATGGCACTTCCAGCAGTGGCAGATTCGCATTCACGGCGGCCTGAACACGTGCCGTGTCGTCGGTGACGCCGTCACCTTTCGCACCGAAATGGAAGAGATTGACGTTTCCACGAAGAATCAGACGCCAACAGCCGGGCCCGGTACTGCTCGCGATGATCGTGCCGCCGTTGTCCATATCGTGCGTGGCTGTACTGTCGTACCAGTAATCGCCTGCGCCGCGCCCCCCTGCGTAATAGCCGCGCGTCGACGCGGCTTGATACTTTGAGACATTCAGGCTTTTCAATGCGTCGACGGAGTCCACCACACGCGTGAGAACGCGTCCCCATTGCAATTGATCATCACCGACAGAGCCATAAGGCGGCACGTAAATCGACAGCGTCGTTCCGCCTACGCACCAGATACGCGACACGCCGAGCGGGATCGGCGCGTCGAACTGCAGAGTCGTGCCGCCGTCGATCAGCGAATAGCTAGAGGGGTCCTGCGCGATGCCAGCCATCACGACGATGCCGAGGTTCGCCTTCGTTCCATACGAGCGCGAGAGCTGCACGGACGTCGAAGTTCCGGCCGTGTAATCGACGCCGTCAGTCCACGATTCGTTTTTCAGATCGCCAGCGCCGACACTCGCCGGAAGCGGAACCATCGTCTGCATGCCGAGTTCGTCGAATCCGAGCAGCATCTTGCTGCGATCGTTCGCCGGCGGAAGTGTGCCGTCCGCGGTGTATTCGGCGATCGGGTATTGGATCGCGCGCGTGCGGTTGGAGCCTTCGTCCTGCAGCGCCATCCAGATGCGGTCGAAATCGGCGTTCACCGTGTCGGCGAGCAGGTCGCCATTGTCCTGATAGTCCACGTCTCGACGCAGGGCGACCAGCCGATAGATGATGATCTTGTCGCCGAGCAGCGGAGCGACCGAAAAGACCACCGATCCGCCCGATTCCTCACCGATTCCGTTGATCGAAAAGTGCGTTCCGACGTACAGCGGTGCACCGTTCTTGATCACCTTCAGGTCGGCACTGTTCAGGATCTTGAAGTCGAACGCGAACTCGGTGGTGATGCCGTTGCCGACATACGAAACGATGGGATTCTGGACTGGGACGGTCACGCTGCGGTCTCCGGTGGAGCGCCGCACGCGCGGCGCTAGACTTCGAGCGTCACTTCGTGCACGCCCGTTGATGGACGCCAATCGTGCCCCTCTGGGGCTGTCGGATTCCCGACTATCCGGCCGATGCGGACAGGGGTTTCGAGGATCGCGGACGCGCCGGAGTCGATGAAGTCGTCCGGCTGCTGTTACACCATGGGGTTGAAGGACTGCATCTGGTCCCACACCGGGCCGTCGAGCACGTCGACGTGCGCCCATAGAACGCCGGATTTCAGCGGCGGCTCGATACCCGCGAGGATCTTCTCGTTCTTGTTGACGGTCGCGGTACGCTCCACGACACCGCATATCAGCTTGCGCTGCCGGAGTGCCTTGCGCAGCAGCTGCGGCACGAACGAGCCGACGCCGTTCGTCTCGACGTAGATCTGCGGAATCGCGAATCGCTCGACCAGATCGCACACCTGCATGACTTGGCCGCCGACGATCTTCGAATTCTCACCGCTGGAAAATTCTGCAAACTCGCCGAGCATCGCCTGCGCGACGTGCCAGTAGTAGTTGCCGGCTGCGTCGTCGAGCAGCAGGGAAAACGCCGAGTCATCACTGCCGACCTTGCCTGTCGCGCAGTCCCAGTACGCGCGCGCACTAACGATGCGCGTGCCGCCGAGCATCATGCGCATTTCGCGGTTCGCACGCTCGACGATCGGATGCACGTCGTACGGCTTTAGCTTTTCGGGATCGAGCCGGACTTCCGTGAGCGGCTTCGCCTCGAGCTGATACTGCGAATCCCACTCGTTGATCGTCCGCGTTTCCTTACGCCGTAGTTGCAGTTCCTCGCGTGTGAAACGCTCCGGCCATGCACACCGCGCATAGACGTCGATCAGGCACCCGGGCGGCTTCGGGAACACGATCACTCGTCCCTCCACGCGATAGTCGCTTCCTTCCGTTAGCAGCCGCGCATGCTTGTGGATGCCTGCGAAGACGTACAGGCCATGCTCGTCCGGATCGAAATCGAACTGGTACCGTGTCTCCTTCGACGTGTCCTCATATCGCTTTGAATTCTCGAAAAGGCGGATCGTCAGCGAGTCTGCGCCCGCTGCAATGCGTTCCGGGTAGATCGAATCATGGGTATGCGGTGTGCCGATCAGCGTCTTCTGCGCGCCGGGCACCGCAATGTGTGTTGATTCGGCGATGCGTCGGCGCAGCTTCTCGCGTGCCTCGGGCGTCTCGATGTTGCCGGGCACTTCGATATCATCGAAATCGACGTCGTCAGCACGCGCGCCGGTCACGTTCGACATGACGCCTGTCGCGCGCATGCTCGGGTTCCGCGCGTCCGTCGCGCCAGCAACCCAGAACCGCTTCGCGCCAGGCTTGGTAGGTAGCATGCCGCGGCACAGCGGATGATTGCGAAGCACGTTGATCGTGTCCGCCGTCAACATAATGGCGGTGTCGTTGTCGGCCGACCAGATCAGCGACCGACGCGCCGGGTCGCGATACAACCGGTATGCCTTCCACACCGCATAGATCGTCGATTTTGCCGCACCACGAAACACCTGAAGGACGCGCACTGGCGCCGTGCAGGTGTCGAGCCACACGCAAATCCGGACGTGCAGAAGCGGGACGGTCCAGCCTTGAAATTCCGCCCAGAGGATGAAGAACGTCAGGAAGTCGACGGGCTTACGCTTTGCCATGCGTCTTTTTGTCGAATGCCGTCTTGCGCGCCTCCTGCTGCACGCGGTCTAACAGCTGCGCCGCCTTTCGTTCGGCGCGCGCGATGTCCTTGTCAAGATCGCCGGCGTCGGCATCTTCGGGTTCGACAGCGGCGCCCCCCGCACCACCACCGGCCGAATCCGCCTGAATCTTGCCGGTCAGTGTCACGATACGCATGATCAGGGCCAGCGTAGCCGCCGGCACCTTGCGACACCAATACGCGTCGCCGCGCGTCTTCGCATCCATCTGTGCGATCGGAATACCAGCACCTACCCAGTTATCCGGATCGGCCTCGTCAAGAAAGTGGTCAGTGAGCTTCACGCTCAAAGCCTGAAGTCGGTCGTATTGATCGGATCTCACGATTCCCCCCTATATGGTGCACGCGATGTGCACTCGCCGCTTTGCATCGAGATACGCAGCATGTGCAAGTTCCGGCGTGTCGTACGTACCAATGTGCTGCTTCTGGCCGTCGACGGTGATCGAGGCAGCCCAGCGATCACGATTCGGGCTCACACCTAGAAGCCCTGCCACATTGTCGCGTCGCGCATTACGCTGATTCTGGTTGTTCTCCGAACGAGTCGCGAGCCGAAGGTTAGACCAGCGGTTGTCGCTGCGCACGCCGTTCACATGATCGATGTCACGATCCGGCCATTCTCCAGTCACAATGACCCAGATCAGCACGTGCGCCATGACGCGGCGCCGGTCGACAGAAACGCGACGGTACCCACGTGCATTCACGTCGCCAGCGACCGAGCCAGCGCCGGCGTTCCCCTGTCGACCAACGCGCCACGTCAGCACGCCTGTCTCCGGGTCGTAGTTCAATAGTTCGCGCAGACGCTGCGCGGCAAGTGCTTCGCCCATCATCCCCCCTGAAACGCGTTGCCGAGATCAGGCGCGCGCTGCGGCGCGCTGGTGCCCGGCTCCCAGAAGTAGTCATTGTGGTATTGCTGGCGCGACTTCGCTACGTTGCGCGACGTGACGCCCGGCGACAGGTTCTCGGCGATGTTGTCCCAGATCAGCCGGTTCCACACCGTTTTCCAGTACCAAAGATTGACGATCGGCATGTTCGATTGCGCGAACTTCAACAGGTCGGCGGACAGATGGGTATCTTTGCCTTCGGCGGCGGCCATCGCATTGTTGGAGAACGGCGTGACCGCCTGAATAGCGGTCGATACAAGGGGGCCACCAAAGACGCTGCCGACGGCCTCGGCCGGGTTCTTCCCGGTGAGCATGGCCGACAGCATGTCGCCCGCGAAGCCTGCGCCGCCGCCCTTGGTAAACGCGCGGAACCAGAATGCGCCGCCATGCTTCACGTCATCGCCCATCGGTTCTGGATCTTTCCCCAGCAGCAGGTTTTGCAACTGGACAGCCAGCGCACCGAGCAGCGTCGTGCTGACGACGAGCGCCGCACCGTACGCCATCGGACTGGCGAGCGTCGGTGCGCCTTCGACGCGGAAGTCGCCGGAACGGCGCATTTCGCCGATGCGCCCCCAGTGCCGCGAGATCATCGCGATCGGGAACGATTTGAACTGCAGGAAGGTCTTCTGCAGCTCGCCTTGCAGCGTGCCGGGCGTCGCCGCGGCAATCACCTTCGTGCGCAGGTCCGGGTTCAGCACGGCGAATTCGCCTTCGTCGCGGATCATGCCGAGCAGTTTCGGCACGACGTCAGCCGCGCGCGCATCGCCGGTGCCGTACAGCGCGTCCGGCGTCAGATACTTCGAACCGTTGTACTCGCCGGGCGTCGCGCGGTTCACAAGCGCCCAGTCGTCAGCGGTAATGCCAGAACGCGTGAGCGATCGCCGATCCCACTCGGTCAGCTTGCTCCATTCCGTACCGCTGATCTCGGCAAGCCCGCGCATCATCTGCGCCTGAAACGCGGTGCGCATCGCGTCTGTCCAGCCCGTGACGCCGCCGAACTTCATGGTCTGCGCCGAGAGCCACTTCGCCCAACTCGTCGCGAGGTGATCGGTGCCCCATCGATTCAGGCCGTGCTCGAGCGTTTCGGCAATCAGGCCTTGCGACGTTAGCCAACTGCGATAGTCGCCGGAGCCGGGACCCATCAGTCTTGCGGCGGTGCCGAGCGTCTTGAAGAATGGGACGCGGTTGTAGCCAGCCGTGACGAACATCGTGCCAACGTCGCCGAGCGCTGCAAGAATCGTGAGCTGCAGCTTGATCGCACTCACCGTCGTGCGAACCGTCTCCATCTTGTTTGCAACAGCAGGATTGACCGGCGTGTTGGTCGCGCCCGTCACGTAGTTCCAGTAGGCGCCGACCGACGTCATACCGCCTTCGAGCGTGCGCAGTTCGGTGTTGTCATGCAGTGCGGTTAGCTGCATCTGCGTGCGCATGTTGCGCGTCGGGTTGGGACCGTACCGCTCGACGAGCGCGATATTCTTCGCCATGCCGCCGACGTGGTCGATCAGCGCGTTCAGCAGCGAACCTTCGCCGTACGCACGGTTGTACTCGATGTGCGCGTCGGCATCCTTGAAGTGCAGCACGCGATGTTGCGAGCCGGCATTTGCGCGTGCGGCCGCCCCCGTCGTCTCGCCGGGCACGATCTTGTTCACACCGCCGTACGCGATCGTGTCCCATACGCCTTGCTGACGCGGCTCGACACCCATGCCGCGCGCGGCGATGTTACGCGCTTCCCACGACTCGCGGTCCTCGCCGGTGAGCACGCGGCGCAGCGCGGCGTCGTCGAGCGGATTCCCCGCGTCATCCAGATACTGCGAGCGGTCGAGCCGCGGCAGCACGAAGTCGGCCCATGCGTGCCGCGCGGCGTCCGAGCCGTTGCCGAGGATCTTCGCCTGCGAATGGCGGATCGGCACGTATCCGTAGTCGAGCTGGCCGACGTTGCCGCCCGCGCGGTTGAAGCGCTCGCGCATGGCATTCGACGTCGCACCGATCTGCTGCGCGGCCGCCTTCGCCACTTCGTTTCCCGTCGAGCCATCAGCGCCGCGGTAGATTTCGCGGATGATGTCGCGCTCCATGGCTGGATTGTCGATGTCAAATGCCCGCGCGAGGAAGTTCTGCCCATGCTTCATCGCCTCGATCGCGTCCATCGTCTGCCGCATGTAGTCGGCCTTGATGCCGCCGGCCAGCTCATACGTGCGCTCGATATCTGCTTTCACGGCCTTCTCGCGGGCGCGCTTCGCGTATGCGCGCTCAGGATCGGCAAAGAGCGCTTCCTGAATCCGGTCTGTCGTCTCGATCTGCTTGGCGATCTGCAGCTGTTTGCGGGCCTTGTCGAGGTTCGCCTCGGCTTCTAACTGCTGCCGAGCCCATTCCGCGCCGGCCTGCACGCGCTCGGCTTCGGTCATCGAGCGCCAAGCGGCCGGGTCTTGCCGCGCCACTGCGCGCATGCCGGCACGAACGCGGTTCTCGATACCGTCGAGCTCAGCTTTCTTTAGATCTCGGCCGGCCGCCTGAGCGACTGCCGCTGCGCATTTTGCGTGCATGGATTACCCCAGAGTCGTGATAAAGCAGTTCGCCGCCACCTCGAACAGCTTGGCGTCGGCCATCGTCGCAGCATGCTCGGCGTCGATCGTGTCGAGTGCGTCGCGCAGCGATCCGCGGAACTCGCCGGCCGTCGCGTCGAATTCGACCTGAGCGTCGGGCGTCACCGCCGCAGCTTCGCGAAGGTTTGACTCGACGGCGGTCGGCGGCCGCGCTGCTGGTTCACCAGTCCCGGTCACGTCGCGCACGGCGGCAGCGAGGATATCGCCGGCAGACGGCGTCTGCTCGGCGGCCATTACCGTCACATCGGCATTCCGCTGCGTCACTTCAGCGCGGCGCACCGCCGGCGAGCGATCGGCCTCGCGCTGCGCGCGGGCGATGCTCGATACGAAATCCGCGATCGCCGTGCGGCGCGTAGCCGGCGCGTCGATGCCGGCGCGCGCGGCGCGCATTTGCTCGATCTGCGAGTCGAGCGTCGGCAACTGCTCGCTCGCGCGTTGCGCCTCGGCGTTCTGGCGGATCATGCCCTCGAGCCGCGCGACCTGCGCCTCGTGGTCGGCCTGCGCCGCGTCGATGCGTCGTTGCGCCTCGGCGGCCGCGGCCTTGTACTTCGTGCCCTGCTCCTGTAGCTGGCGTGTCAGCTCCTTCACCATTTCAGGCGACGTATCGGGTGCGTTCGCGCGCAACGCTTCCAGCTCGGCGCGGGCCTGCGCCACGGCGCCCGGCTCGGCGAGGTTCGCCGCTTGTGCGGCCAGATCTCCGCGGTACGACTCGGCGTCGGCAATCAGACCATCGAGCGCGTTCGCGCGCGTGAGATCGTCCGGGGTGAAGTAGCGCGACACGTCCGGGAAACCACCGTCGTCCATCTGTCGCGCCGCGAGCTCGAATGCGTCCTGATGCGCGGCCATGCCGTTCACATCCTCCGGCGAGCCGAACACGTACGCGTCGTCAACGATGCGCTGCCCGCGCGCCGTCAGGGCGGCGTCGACTTCCTGCGGGGACGGGTTGAATCGAACGTCGTCAACGGCGTGGTTCGCGACATAGTCGTCGTAGCGCTTCAGGTATCCGATCGTTTCGGGATGCGTCGGCGAGCCGCCAGCCTGAACGGCGCGCGCCTGCTCGACGCCCCCGTTGTACTCCGTGACGGCCGCGCGCAGATCGCCATCGTAGCGCTTGATCAGGTCTTTCGCGTATCGCGCGGCCGCGTCGATCGAGTTCAGCGGGTCTTTCGGATCCCCCTTGCCGTACGCCGCCCACGTCTCTTTCGTGAACTGCATCACGCCTTTCGCGCCGGCCGGCGACACCTGATCGCTGTTCGACATTTCGCCGCGGTTCTTGATGAACAGAAGAAGGGCCGGCGGCACGCCTTCGCGCTGCGCAGCCTGCGTCGCGTATGCGTCGAGGATCGGCGAGTTATAGGGGAGCGCCTTTCGCGCGGCAACGTCAAGACTCGGCAGAGGCGTCGACGGATCGGCATTGCGCGCTGTGCGCGCAGCCGACGCGAGGCCGCCTGCGTGCAGCCCTCCGAAGAAGCCAGCCATCAGCGTCGAGGCCGCGAGGTTCGTCGGGTCGAGCGGGTCAATCTGGTCCGCGAGGTGGTCATATCCTGCGTTCTTCAGGATCGCCTTCTCCGCGGTGCTTTGTCCGATCGCCATACCGGGGCCGCCAACCGCGACGAGCCCGAGCGTGCGGGCGATGGTCGAGCCCCCTGCGGGCAGCACTGCGCCGGCGGCGCCAAGCGCGCCTTCGACCGCGCCGACCGCTGTGCGCGTGCCGACGTCGACGCCTTCGCGCTTCAGTTCTTCGGATCGCCCGAGACCAATCGATGCGCCGCCCACCGCGGCACCTGCGACCGGTCCGCCGAGCACCGCGGCCGGCACGATCTGAACGAGGCCGCTTACGGCGCCCTGAACGATCTGATCGGTTGTCGTGGTGTTCTGCGGATCAGGGCGCAGCATGTCGGACAGGCTGTACAGTCGCTGGCCTGCGGCCGACGTGAACAGCGTGCCCTCGCGCTGCTTCCTGAACGTCTCGCCGAGCCGCCGGTCCGTTTCCTCTTGCACCTGCGGATTCAGCAGCGATTCGGTCGGATCGGTCAGCATCTGGCTTGCGCCGGCCGTCAGGTCAGCCGCGCCGGCCGCGAGCCGCGCCGCACCCTGCACGGCGCCGAGACTGACCGCCAATCCGAGCGAACCGAGGCCCGTTGACGGTTGCGGCCGCGGCTCCGGCGGCAGTTGCACATTGCCTTGCCCCGAAAGGTAGGCGCTGGTCGTGTCTTCGTAGAGGGGATCGATCGGCATATCAGCGCTTCGGTACGGGCTTCGTGAGGTGGATGAGCAGCGGCGCGCCGGTCGTGTCCGTTACCGGACGAGCACCGGTGAGCACCGTGTACGTGCCGCCGATGCCGACGCGCTGCAGTCGATAGCTCGCGAACTGCTGCATGAACTGGTCGATCGGGATCTTCGTTCCGTTCGCGATCACGCTGTCGACAGGCCGTCCGCCGGGCTGGTTCTCGATGTTGGTGATCGACGCCTGTTTGACGCCTCCATCGAAATCGTCGTCGGACCAGCCCCACGGTTTGGCGGCCATGTACCGGTCGCCGCGCGGGTCGATGCCGCCCGTCTTCGCGAGGCCGCCGGTCGCGACGTTGATGCCCGTCTCGACGTCGGTCGAGTTCGGCACGTCGCGGCCGTTCTTGCGCGCGCTCGCCACCGCGGCGAAGTACGCCGTCTCGCGCGCATCGCCGAGCTGTTGCGGCGGCAGAGCGTCACCGATGCGTTTCGCGATCGTCGCCTGCAGTCCGGTCGCGGCCGCCGCGTCGACCTTCACCAGCTTGTTCGCAAGCGCGTCTTGTCCGTCGAGGATGTACTGCGCGACGGGCATGCCGCTCTGCATCATCAGTGGGCCGCCAGACGGATCAGCTGCGCCAGCCTTCATCGCGAGCGCCGCCGCCGGGCTCTTATCCTTCCACTGCTCGGCGAGATCGTTGATGCGCGCGGCGTTCCCCATCGAGCGGCCAAGCAGCGCGAGCGCCTGTGCTTTCGTGTTCGTCGGCAGCGCGTCGATCGTCTGCAGCACATTGCGCGCCTCGTCCGGGGTCAGCAGCGACACGCGGCGGGCGGCCTTGTGCTCGACGACCGGCGCCAGTTGAGCGCGCGCCGCGAGGGAAGACGCGAGCTGCGTAATGCCCGATGTATCGATCGGAGGCACGACATCGATTGCGCCGCGTTCCAGCGCCGCGTTCCACGGGTCGCGTTTGTACGCCTCGTCGGTCGCGGTCAGGATCTGCTTTTGCTGTTTGATCGCGGCCGCTTCGAGCGGGTCGGTGCCGGACTGGTTCTGCTTCGATTCATTCGCCTGCACCGCGGCGCGCATCTCCGGCACGGACAGGGTCGAAAACGACGCTCCAACCGCGGCTTGCTTGATGACGCCTTGTGTCTGCTGCTCGAGCGCGGTGCCGCGCGTGGCCGCCGTGAGCTGCTGCACATACTCGGGGCTGAAGCGCTTGCCCTGCGTCATCAGATCGGTAGCTTGGTTGAATGCCGTCACCGCCTCGCGCTCGCGTGCCTGCTGCTCGCTCGTCATCTGGTTCTGCAGCGACAGCCGGTTCGAGACGACCGAGGCGAGCACCTGATTGCGTTTGCCCGCGTCGAGCTTGCCGGCGTAGTAGCCATCCGGCGACGTCAGGTCCTTCTCCAACTGCGTGAGCGCGGCGAGGTCGCCGTTGCCGCGCGCGGCGATCGCGGCAGATTGCGCGTGCGCCGCGTATTGGCTGTCGGCCCAGTCTTGCGCGACCTGTTCGGCGCGCTGCTTCGGGATGCCGGCCGACGCGGCGGCGCTCAGGTATGCCGATCTCGTGCTGGTGACAGTTGCGTCGATACCACCCGGATTCGTCGCGATGCTCTTGCCCGCTGTGTCGAGCAGCGTGGCCGCATTCGCAGCGATGAGCTGCTGCGTGTTCTTCGTCAGCACCTCCTGCATGCCGAGCGTCACCGTGCGGTCGAGCCCCTGCGCCTGGATCGTGGCTATGTTCTTGAAATGGTTGTCCGGCAGCGCGCCGATCGTCGAGTCGAACGACTGCTTCTGCGCATCTTTCAGTGCCGCGACATAAGCAATTTGGTCGATTTGACCACTCTGCAACTGCTCATCGAGGTCCTTTTTCGACGACTTCACGTTCGTCTCGTGCGTCTGGAACATGACGGCTGCGTTCGTGCGCGCGAGATCCTGATCGAGCTTCTGACGCTGCTGAAAGATGTCCGCCGTGAGCTGAGTACCAGCCGCGCCAAGCCCCTGCACTGCCCGCGCTTCTGCACCGCCGAACGCATCCGGGCTTGCCTGAACGGCCGGACCGGGCTGCGCAACGACGCTCGCCGGATCGCCTAGTGGAATTCGTGCCATGTGTCCTCCAGGTTACGAGCTGGCCAGCTTCTTCCAGCCGGTAATAAAGTTCGATGCGCCCGACAGCACAGACGAAAGCGCATTGACGCCGCCGGCGCGCGACTGACCCTGAGCCGACCGCATGTCCATGTCTGCTTGACCGCGCAGCGCAGTCGCGCGCGTGTCGGCGTTCAGGATCGAATTGAGCGCGTCCATTTCCGTGTTTTGCGTGATGCGCTGGCGCACGTCGTTCGATGTGCCAGTGCCGACGTTCACGCCCGACGCGGCCAGCGACGCGTTCGCTTGGCCGACAGTGCTCGCGCCCTGCTCGCGGATTCGCTTCGCCTGCTGATAACCGGCCGCCTGCGTCTGGTCGGCCTGCATCAAGCTCTGCTGCGCCGCGAACATCGCCGCCTGCGACGCTGCGTCGCCCTGCTGCGACGCGCCGCTCGCGGAAGTCAGCACCGAGCCGACGGCGGGCAGCAGCTTTGCACCCGTCGTCACGGCCCCCATGATCGTCACCGGATCACACATGCGGCACCTCGAAAGTGATTGAGGCCTCGATGAGGCCGAGCGTCTTGTAGAAGCGCGCCGTCTGCTCGACGTGCACGCCGGTCGAGATTCCGAGGAATATGTCGATCGCGCCTTGCTCGCGCGCCCATTGGCGATACGTGCGCACGAAGCGCGCAGCAAGCATGCCGCCGCGGTGCGCCGGATCGATGAATAGGCCGAAGTCGCATGCGATCTTGTCCTCGGACATCCAGTGCGCAACGACGGTCGCGGCCATGACTGCGATCGGTGCGCCGTCGCGCTCGGCCAGCATCAGGAATCCGTCCGGACGTTCGATCAGGCTCTCGAACAGTGCGGCCAGTTTCGCCGACGAGAAGCGGTAGCGGCGATACCGCGGCGACTCGGCCGCCATGATGGAGCCGAGCTTGACGAGCGCGGGAATATCGTGGGGCGTTGCTTTTCGGATCATGGTTTCAGCCCGTGTTGACGGTGAACTGGCGCAGGAGCGCGAGCACGTACCAGTCGTACGGCTGGTCCTGCGTGATGGTGATTTCGGACGACGAGTCCCATCCGAACTCCGTGATGTCCTTGTCGCCGGTGAAGGGCTCGGGCGGCTTGTTCAGGACGTTCTCGCCGAAGCCGCGAAACGGGATGATCTGGCCGTTGACGAGGCACCGGATCGTATTCAGGAAACGCAGGATCACGCGGCCGGTGCGCTGCTGGTTGCCCTGCGACGTGCCGAGACCGCCCGACAGATTCGGTGTCAGCGCGACGATCGTGCTGTCGTAATGCAGCCCGATCTCGAACGTTTTGGCCTGCCGCGGCAGCGTGACCTGCCCGTCGATCACCGTGAACTGGCCCATGAAGACGCCGTCCGCTTTCACGTCGCACGTTTTGCCTTCCAGCGTGCCGAGGTTCGTCCACACATTTCCGCCCGTATCGCTCGAGCCGATAATCGCGGCGTCGGTCTGCACGCCGGCGTCGAGCCGTTCGACGTTCTGCACGACGTTGCCGTTGATGGTGCGCTGCACGACAGCGAAAAGCACGTCACCGTCGGCACCCGGAATGCAGCAAACGGATTTGAATGCGCCGTCGGTCGTGTGACGAGCGAAGCCGCACACGTTCTCGTCACGGTCGTACGTCATCGATATCAGCACGCCATCGGCACGCACCATCCACACGACCGGTGTCGGCTCGGCCTGAAACGCGATATCAACGACGCCCGACTCGGTGATGTGCGCGGCGAGCCGCGTCAGGTTCTGCGAGCGGAATGAATCCGTGTTGAAGTCGTACGCCATCGAGCGGATCTTCTTCGCCGCGCGCTGCGGGAAAATCAGCTCGTTCCCGACGCGCACCGGCCGAGGCCGGGCAGTGCCGTAGATCGACTGGCTGCGCACGTTGATGTTCGTCGGCGTGATAGAGCCGACCGAGCCGCCGTCGATCGTGAATTCCTCGCCCTGCGTGAGCACGGTCAGGATGCGCGAGGACGCGAGGTGCATGATCTGGTTCACCTGATCGGACGCGACGTCGTATGAAAAGCCGTCGCCGTCGTCGGTGCCGGGCGTGAAGTCGTAGTAGAGTCCCGTCGCGCTCGCCCACACGCGTTCCGGATAGCCGCTCGAGCCGGCCGCGTACAGCCGCTGCTGGTACAAGCTGACCGCGCACGGGTAGCCGTCGGTCGGGTTCCACATGAACGTCTTGAGCATCCACCCGTCCGGGGGCGCCGTGATCGTCGCCGACAATTCCTTGACGATGCGGCCGTACGCCTTCGATGCGTCGACCACCTGCGTGATCTCGATCAGACCACCGTTCAACGTGACGTACGAACCGACGTCGCTCGCGCGCCATGCCTGCCCGAGACCATACGGATACAGCGCGCCAAGCACGCTGCCTTCGAGAAGCGTGCCGGTGAAGTTGAACGTGATGTGCGTTGCATCCGGGACGGTCGCCACCGTGTAGAGCCCGTCGAGCCCCGCCGACTCGAATCCGGAGAGCACGAACTGCTGTCCGACCGACAGCCCATGCGCGTTGACGCTCTGCAGTGTCATCGTCGTTCCGGTCAGACTGACTTTCTGGACCGCGACCGCCGCGCCGTCGGCGACCAGCGTCACGGCGCTGTCGGCCGGCTTCGCATTGCTCGGCGTGATGGCAACGCGCGGCGACCCGTCGAGCTTCCAGCCGTTCGGCCCGAACGATGTCGAGGTGAAGCCGCTGCTGATCGACACGGTCGCGCTGGTCGATGTCGAGACCGCGATCACTTCGGCGACACCGGGCCCCGCGACGATGTTGCGGCCGACGTCGCTCGGCAGGAACGCGGCGCCGGACGCGGTTACGTTAGCCGTTCCCGGCACCGTGGAGGACAGCACGATCGACACCGCGGGGCGCGTACCGATCTCGTCGATGGGGCCGGGATCGAAAGGCGCATCGCTGATCGCCCACGCAGTTTGCAGGACGCGCACGAGCCGTTTCATGGGCATCGACGGGTGCGCGACGAACATCGTGTCGCTGCCCTGCGCGTATTCCAGTTCGAACACCTTGTCGGCCGACCACGGCGTCGAGATCTCGATCGGAACGCCGCTCTGCTGAATCTGTCCGTCGACCGAGTAGAAACGCGCGTACGAATCGCCGAGCTCGACGAAGTACGCCTGCGACTTGCTGAACACGAACGGGATCAGCCGCGTCGTGCCAGTCGTTTTCGTGCGCGCGATCTGGCGGAAGCCCGAGCGCCGGCGCGAGCCGCCCTCGATCTGCGGAATCGCGTTGAGCATTGTCTTCACGCCGTTCGCGTACCGGTCAAGGTCGATGTGACCTTCGAGCGGTGGCGACAGCTCGCCGGCGTTGAAATTCGACTGAATGGTGGTGATCTTCGCCATGACTTACCGCCCCGGCGCACGACCGGGCGGGGTCGTGTAGCTTGACAGACGCGATTCGAGCAACGGGAAGTCGCCGATCGTCTCGGTGTCGTCGTCCTGTCCGTTGATCGCCTTCGCCTGCTTGAGGAAGGCTGCGAATTCAGTCTGCGCAGTCTGGGCCATCGCTGCGGACTGCGTGATCGGATACGCGATCGCGGCCTTAATTGCCTTCGTGACGACGTCTACCAGCGTCGATTCCCACGTCGCCTCGTTCTCGTTTCGGAAGATATAGACGAACGGCATGGCATTGACGAACGCCAGAATGCGATTGCCTTCGGCCGCGTAGTCGAGCGGGCACTTGCGGCTCCCGACCTGAATCGTGCGCAGCCAGTCGGCCGGCAGCTGGAACTGGTACGGATAGTCGAAGGGCGGCGCTTCGGCAAGCGGCGCGAGCACCACACGTTTCGTGCACGAATTCCACGGATGCGCGCGCAGCATCGCATCGCGCACCTCTGCGTATAGGTTCGAGCAAACGAGTGCACGATCCGTCGGTTCATCGAAAGACGAAATCGGCTTGTCGCCGAGCTGCAGCAATGCGCTTGAGCAAATCGAAACGCTACTGGTCATGGTCGCCTCAAACAAAAATGCCGGGAGCAAGCGCCCCCGGCATAACTCCTACGCCGCGCCGGGAAGGGCGCGGATCAGTCCAGTACGTAGTGCACGGTCACCGAGATCAGCTGACCCGGCGAGGCCGGCGTCGCGGCGCCTGCGATCGTGCCGTAGACGTCCACCTCGTACGGCGTCACATACGACTGACCAGCGTTCGTGAGCGCGCCAGTGTTCGTCACGTCGATGTTCTGCGCCGCCGCAATGGACGTAGCAGCCGCGAGCGCCGTTGCTGAAATGACCGTCTTGTCCGAGGTTTTGCGAAGTCCGAGCGACATGGTCGATGACGCAGTACCTGCTGCGTTGTTCATGCGCGTCGACGAGATGCGCGCACCACCAGGGATTCGGCCAAAGTAGACCGTGTCGTTGATCTGGCCAGCGACAGACGTGATCGTCGCGAACATGATCCGCGAGCGGCCGCCGGTTTCGTTCGGCTGCAGCTTTGCGTTCGGCGCGCCGAGCACCTTCGCCATCTGTACCGAGTTGGTTTCTGCCATGATGTGCTCCTGTTTCGTGTCGAGATCGATGGAGAGCGGCGCGCGGCGCCGCCCGTCACATCACGCTCAGAACTGGTAGTCGATCGTCACGACCTTCTTCTCGTCGGTGCGCACGGCACCGTACGACTCGCCGATGTAGATCTGGATCGCGTTGCGCTTGTCGCGGCGCGGACCGATGTCGATGTCGCGGTTCAGGCCGACACCGAATTGCGTCGACGACTTCGTGTACGCGACCGTCGTCTTGACCGTGCCGGCCGTGTTCAGCGCTTCGTACGGAATCCAGTTGAAGCCGAGCCAGCGCCCCGACAGCTTGCCGTCCTGCAGCATCTGCACGGCCATGAAGTCGGCGGACGTGAGCGTCGTGTCGCTCAGGATGTCCTCGAGCATTTCGGCGTCGTACAGCATGTACAGGTCTTCGCCATTCTGCTCGTCGGCTTCGTTCTTGCGGAACAGCTTCTTTGCCGTGATCAGCTTCGCCTTCGTCATGCCGACGCCGCCGTCGAGGATCTTCTGCGACGACGGCAGCGCGATCGAGCCATACGGCAGCGCTTCGCCGGCGCGCGTGATCGAGTTGCCGATCAGCGCCTGATAGATCACCGCGTCCTTCTTGCGGTTGAGGGCGGCGAGGCCGTTCTGCATGTACGTGCCCTGCGGGTTCGCCTTCAGCTTCGGCAGGTCGTACTTGTCGATCGGCGTCGACCAGTCCTTGTCCTGCATCAGCGCGACGCGCGTGTCGTTCGGGTTGTCGTTCCACACGGTGTCCGACAGACGCGACGTGACGTCGTTTGCTTCGGTCGCGCCCATGTTGTTCGCGGTGAAGCTCGAGCCCGTGACGTCGCCGTACGCCATGACGGTCGACTGCAGCCGCGACTCCTTCTGCTGCGCGGCCATGATGTAGCCGTCGGCGAACTGCTGCACGAAGGCTTGAGTGATCGTTTCGTTGTTCGTGCTCATGGTGAGAGAACTCCCAAAAGGTTCGATGTCGTCTTGTCGCCTTCAGGGTGTCCGTTGCCGGGCCTGTGTTACGCGCTCTCGTCGGCGAACTCGAGCTATCGGGCTGGTCGGGTATCCGCGCGCCACCGCGGGCCGAATGCGTTGCATCTTCGACCGACGTGCCTGTCGGAATCCCGACCAAATGGCGCACGAATAAAAAAGCCCCGCGCGAAGGCGGGGCGAAGTGGCTGCTGCGTGGGTTCTTCAGGCGATCGGCGTGTTGCCGTATTTGCGGTTGTAGAACGCGTCGATCCGCGCCCGCGTCGCCTTGTGATCCGGGTGCTTCGGATTCGTGTTTGCCTCGGAGATCAGGAGCTTCTTCACCTCGTCCTCGGACATGAAACCGCCGCCGTTGCCGGAGCCAGCCGGCGTGTCCTCCGAGAACTCAGGGCCAAGCGCGGCCATGATCTTGATGAACGTCGGATTGTTGGCGAGGCCGGCCTTTTCCAGATCGTCGAACGACATGTTCGCTGCCTTCGCCACCGCGTTGCTCGCGCGGAACGCGAGGCCGACGTTCTTCTGAAACGTCGCGTCGTCGGCCCAGTCCTTGCGCAGGTCGGCGGTCGCCGCCTCGGCGTTGTACTGCTGCGCGCCGGCCGCAAGTCCCGGCACGACCTCGAAGTACTTCGACATGATCCCGTCGAATTGCTTCTGCGACAGGCCGAGCGCGTGCATGTCGTCGCGGAACTTCGTGAACAGCTTGTCGTTGTTCAGGTCCCCGACGACCTCCTTGAACTGCTCTGGCACCGTCACCTGATACTCGGCGGCGGACGCCGGCGGTGCGCCGCCGTCGCCCATGCGCTTCGACAGTTCGCCGTAACCGCCGGCGAGCTTCTGTGCCGACGCGCTCAGGTCGATCGAGCCGTCCGCAGCAGTAACGCGGTACTTCTCGGGAATCCAGTCGAGACTCGACGCCGACGTGCCGTCGCCCGATGCGCCACCCGACAGGACTGAACCAGCTACTCCCGAGCCCCCGCCCGATGCTCCGCCGTTTGCACCTGTCGCGCCTGCAGCGTTGCCTGCAGATCCGCCCATGCCTGCTGCGCCGCCAGCAGCGCCCGGAACTCCGGCGGCTCTATCGCTTCCGCCACCTGCGCCACCGCCCGCATCACCCGCCGCATCCATGAGCGCATATTTCCTCCAGAAATGCATGTTGCCTCCGTTATGCCGCTGCCTTCACGGCGGTCAGTGCGCCGGCGGACACGATCGCCGTCGCCGGGCTGTTCAGGGTCGCATTGCCGGACGACGTCGTGCCGTCCGACTTCTGCAGCGTCGCCGTGTCCCCGTTCGTCACGATCGCGTCCGTCGCCGCGAGCGTGACGACGCCATTCGTCGCGGTGAGATTGCGCGTCACGGTGCCGGCAGAGTTCCGCACGGTAACGGCGCCGTTCACCGCGAGCGCGGCCCATGCGCCGGCCGTCTTCTTGTAGACGACGAGGGTCACCGGATCGATCGTCACGTCGCCGTTCTCGCCGACCTGATCCTGCGGCTTGCCGCTGTAGTACGGCACGCCGTACGGCTTGTCGTCGGTGCGCGGCGCGCCGTAGGCGATCCAGCCGCTGCCGGTAAGTTGCGAAGTGCCGGACATGTCACTCTCCTTCGGGTTCTGCGCCGTTGGCGCGGTTGATCATGCTGATGATGTGCTCGACGACATCGCGCCGACCGAGCCGGTACGTTGTCTCGCGCTCGCCGTCGTGGCCGCCGCGCACGAACACTGAGCCGGTGAAGCGGCGCACGAGATCGTCGAGCACGAGCGAGCCGGCCGGGCTTTCGAAGATCACGCGGTAGTCGTCGGGCGTCGCGCGCTGCTCGGCCGACGCACCTTCGATGTGCGCCTTCATTGGTTCGCCACCATGCGACTAGCGGCCGCGCTGCCGATCGACTTCATGACGTCGCCCTGTACCTCCATGCCGAGCTGTTGCTGCTGTTGCTGCGCGGCGGCGGCTTGCTTCTGCTGGCGGTACTGCGTGACCTGATCGCTCGTGCGGACGATGCTGTCCGGCACGCCGAGATTTTTAGCGGTCAGGCGCACCGCCTCGTCGCCGTCAATGTTGTCGAGCGCTTCGGGCTTCACCTGAGCGATGACAGTGACGTCGCCCATCAGGCGCTCGATCGCGGACACTTCCTCGAGCTTCTGCGCGCGCGCGAGCGGCGACTGGTACTGCACCGAGAAATTGCGGCCGCCGAGCGAGTCGGGCGGGGGCGGGAAGACGCCTGCGCGATACGCGAGGCCGAAGCAGCGCGCGATCAGCGGCTGCAGGTACTCGGCCTGCAGGCGGCCGTAGATCGGGCCGAGCAGCTGACGGATCAGGTCGACGCGCACGTGCACTTCCGTCGCCGTCATGGCGGGGCCGTCCTGCGGCTGCAGTTGGTCGGCCATCAGCGTCTTGCGAATCTGTCCCTGCAGCTTCTCGATGCGCGTCTCGGCAAGCTGGAAATTCGACGCCGGCTGCAGCGGCTTCATGCTGTCGACGCTGTTCGCGACGATCACCTTGCGCGGGCCGACCTTCACCGTGCGCGGGTTCAGCACACCGTCGTCCTCGGCGATCCACATGCCAGACACAGCGAGGTCGAGGTTCGCGTATTCGAGCTTCACGATGTCGTTCAGCGTGCGGATGTCGGGCAGCGCGTCAAGCAGCGGGCCGACGCCGTAGACGCTGTTCGGGATCTTCTTCCATCGCGCGACGACGACCGGCATTTCGTGATACCCGGACTCGCGGATGACCTGCTTCTGGTTGCACGCGAACGTGACCGAGGCGATCGGCATGTTCTTCGCGCGCAACGCTCCGACCATGTGCACGTCGCGCGGATAGATCGCCTGACAGAGATCGACCAGTTCCTCGGGCTTGTTCTTCGCCTTGTCGACGATCTCCTGCGGCAGCGAGTCGCCGCGCCGGTTGAACTCGCGCACGCACTGCTCGGCCGTGAGCTGGTAGCAGCGGAACACGATGTCGACCGTGCCGCCCGGCTTCGACGATGCGCAGTAGACGCCGGCCATCGGCCAGTGCTCGAAGTACAGGCCGCCGGCGTCGCGGTTCTCGTCGATGTACAGCGCGAACCAGCCGGCCATGCCATCCGCGACGGCATCGGCCGCCTCGCTGTCGAAGTTCGCGCTGTGGATGTTCTGCCAGAGCACCTCGCTCGCGCTGTCCAGCCACCGCTCGCCTTCGTCGTCGGCGCCGTTGACCGTCATCGTGAACCATAGCGAGTTTGCCGGCGTCATGCCGGACATGATCGACGCCTCGAGCGTGCGCTTCGCGTCCGTCGCGGTCGAGTCGAAGATCAGCGCGACGGCCTGCGCGATCTGGTTCGCGTCCATCTGCGGACCATCGAGGCCGGACGCGCGCACCGGATCGGTCAGCATGAAGCACTCGCGCCAGACGAGCTCGTGCACCTGCCGTTTCGACTTCATCGTTTCGAGGCGCTTCGCGAGGGTTTCGCCGAGGCTATCGATCATGGTTCATTGCCCGAGAGAGGATTTCGCACCGGCGAGAACGGACGTTGCTGCCCCTGCAGCGCCGCTGCCAGCCGCGCCCGTGGCGAGCGCCGATCCGACGGCGCGTCGGCGTTTGCCGACGGCGCCTTGCGCATCCGGTTGAGCAGCGGCAGCGCTGGCGGCATCCGGAGCCGGCGCGGCCGGCGCAGGTGCGGGAGCGGACGTACCGCGCGTGATGAGGTCGGTCCAAGACGAGCACATGGTCACTGCCCCAACGTGTTCTTTGCGCTGGCGAGCACCGACGACGAGCTGGTGCCGCTCGACGTGCCCGAGCCAGTCGCAAGCAGGCTCTGCGCTGCGCGGCGGCGCCGATCGGCTGCGGCCTGCTCGTTCGCCGCCTGCGCAGCCTGAGCGTCCGCGGTATTGGCGGCGCTCGCGGCGGACGTCGTCGTGGTCGCAACGGGCGCGACAGTCGCGCGGCTGCCGCCGAAAAGATCGCTCAGTGCACCGAATACATCGCACATGGCCGCCTCCGTTACTTGAAGCTGCGCGGCAGCTCGCGCGGGGCAGACGGGACGATCCAACCCTGCTGCGTGAGCACAGGCGCGGCGATCGCCATCGGGTCGATTTCGTCGCAGTGTGGCAGCTTGCGCGAGGCCTGCGCGGTCGCCTGCGTCGTTCCTTCATCGATCGCTGCGCGCGATGCGCGGCGCGCGTTCACGGCCGCGACCGCGGCCTTGCGCGCTGCTTCCTGCGAGGGCAGTTCGCCGGCGCTCGCGAGCGTCTGTTCGACCTCCTTGCGCTTCTTGCCGACGAGGTCGTCGCGCATCTGCGGCTCGGCCGCATTCCATTCCTCGACCGACAGGCCGCTGGTCTCGAACGCGCCGATCACGATCTCGGCGAGCGGCACTTCGCGGCCGGCGATGGTCAGCACCGCTTCCGTGTCTGCGCCGACGATCGGCGCCGGGCCGTCATCGGTCGGCGTGACCGCGGCCGCGCCGGGCACCTGCGTTGCGTAGGTTCGTTTCGACATTCCTGCACCTCCATGGATGGTGCAGGCGAGTATCGGACCGCGTGGGTGTCGGATTCCCGTCTATCGCAGCGCGTCAGAGACGGACGGCATGCGTTGGATCGTGGGCGCGTCGTCGGGCTGCTTGCCCGTGACCTGCGCCCAGAGCTTGAGCAGCGTGACGCCGGCGTAGTGCTTCGGCTCGGCGCCGAGATTGCGGTAGCCGAGCAGGGTCGTGCGCGGGATCTGCGTGTACTGCGCGATCTCCGCGAGGGTGAAGTCGGCCCGCCGCACGTCCTCAAGGACGCGGAACCAATCGACGGCACGGGCGGGCTCGACTCGGGTCATGCGTTACAGCGCCTCCACGAACGCGCGCAGCTTCGCCTGCAGGTCGCCGAGCACGATCGCCTCGCCGGCGTCGAGCTTTTGCAGGAGCGATTGCGCGTGATCCTTCGCGGCTCCTGCCGCTCGCATGTGACGCTCAAGCGTGGCGATCTGCGCACGCAATGAGCAGTTCTCAGCGTGCAAGGCAGCCGCCTCGGTGTCGCCGTCTTGCGATGCACCCTGCGCAGACGATGCAGTGTCGCTTGCGGATTGGCCGGCCGCAGGCGACGCAGCGGCGTTTGGGTCGTCAGCCGCTGCAGCGTCGCGCGATTGCGCACCGTTAGAACCAGCCGTGCTGCGTGGCGAACCATTGGAGCCATGCTCCGAAGACGACGAAAGGCCATCCCCTTGCGATGCCGCGCTTGAGTTCGCGCCAGACTCCCCCGACGCCGCGACCGCCGGCGCGTCAATAGCTGAGTTCGCGAGGGTCGATGCGCTCGATGACGAGTCGCCCATGCTCGTCGTAGCAGACGTGGAGGCATCCGAAGCCGCGGGCGATGATGTCGACACTGACGTCGAAAGCGTTTCGTTCGAACCTCTCATCGAAAGCGGCGCGGAACTGGCGGATCCACTCCCTGCCGGCTCCCCCACCGCGGCCCCGCCAGCCTCCGTATCGAGTGGAACGTTTTGCGGTTCAGCGGACGCGTTTTCCGTTCCACCTGCCGCTGAAACCGTATCGGCTGCGGCTGCCTGCGGCTGCTCGGCGCCGTTCGACGCAGAGTTCACTTCTTCGGGGTACCCCAAGCCCGGCTGCCCTTCGTTCATGATGTTCTCCATGTTCAGTGAAACCGCAGCGTGTTTTCCGCTGCGACCAGAGTGGAAAGGTGTGGTGCTCCAGCCATGTCAGAATCGATCTCGGCTTCCAGGCCAACGACATCAACCCCATACGCGAAAGGAGCACCACATGAGCTACACCGGAGCCCGCAACTACGCTCATCAGGCAGAAACCGAGGCAAAAAACCGAAACGAAGGTGCCGCGATTGCCGCGTTGGCGCAGGCAATCGCAGCCCTATCCCGCGCCATCGAAGAGGACATGCGCAAGGTCCGGCACGACCTCAGTTACATCCAGTCCCGCATTCGTTAAGCAGCTGGGCCGCCTTCTGGGCGGCCTTCACGACCTCCTCCACCACGTCAGAGCACGAGCAGCTTCCGTCACCGGCTGCCAATACGTTTCGGTCCGGCATTCGCGTCGCCACGTCCACCGCCGCCCGCACTGCCTGTTCGTACGCGAAAACCTTCTGCTCTTCCGTCATCTGACTTCTCCTCGTTGACTTGATGGACCGCTAAATGCGCGCGCACGCGCGCGTAGAGATGAGCATGACGCGGCCACAATCACCGCGCCCACCCTTGCTTGAACATCCCCGACGCGTAGTCGAGATACTGCCGGCCAGACCTCGGATGCTCGAGCAGCTGCTGGCTGTCCCGGTCGAACCAGAGGCTGATGCGCCCCTCCCATGAGAAGTGCCGCTGCTTCCCGCAATCGATGAACGCATCCGGGACCTTTTCGAGCTCTGCGAGTTTCTCGGCGTCCGACTCCGCCTCGACCTGAGATTCCTTGCGCTTGTTTCGATAGACGATGAGCACGTTGTCGACGAGGTCAGTAATCTCGCCAGCACCCTTGATGTCGAACTTGTCCGGCACCGCACTCTCCTTTTCCCCCTTGCGCACGTGATGCACGAGGTGGATGTGCAGGCCGGTATCGCGCGCGAGCACGCAAAGCGAGTCGACGAAGTTCTTCTGCCCCGTGTAGTCGTCCGGCGCGAGACCGCACTTCATCAGGCTGTCGATGACCATGTGATCGACGTTCAACTCCTTCCGGCAGTACCGCGAGACGGCGATCATGCGATCGGGCGTCGCCTTTCCGTTCTGCGCGTACAGCCACAAGCGGTCGTCCGTCCACCGATGGAACTTGCTGATCGCGTCAATCGTTGGAACCGCTCCGCCGGCTGCCTGCCGACACATGCGATGCATGATCTGCCGCGGCGCCATTTCGAACGACGCGATGCACGAACGCGCACCAGCCGCCATCCCGTGAAGCATCACGTAGCCGAGCGCTCCCGACTTTCCGTGGCCGTTCACGCCGGCCCAAAGCGTGACCTCGCCGGGGCGAAACTTTAGCCTGTCGCCGACCTTGCTCCACGGCGTCGGCATACCGATCGATTGCTCTTCCTCACCATGGAACATCTGGATTACGGCGTCCAGACATTCCGAGGCCGGCCGAACGTCGGCGCGGCCGTCATCCTCGTCTCTGGCGTAGGCCTCCCAATCGATGTCGTCGGGGATCATGCGCGCCATTGTTCGCTCTCCTGTGCGGCTCTGATGACGAGCGTGCAAGCCTCGTCGTACGGGGTTGGGATGGACTTGCCGAGCTCGGCGAAGATGCGCGATGCGAGTGCGCGAGCGTCGCCCCAGCACGGACCGCCGAGCGCCATCGGGCACCAGTCGAACACGCGAAAATCGGTGATCTGGCGCCACTCCCCGAGCTCGACACGCGGCCCTTCGAGGAAAGTCAGCACCATCCGCTTCGGTACGCCCGCGGCGATGTCGGCAAGCATCCGTAGCAGACGCGAGAACGGCACCGCGACCGACGCGATGACCTCCACCTCGAGACCGCCGAGGACGCGCCAGTCGTACCGCACTTTCGGCTCGGCGAGCAGAGTCAGATTCACGAAGTCGAGCGGGCCGACTAGCGACACCAGGATCGGAAGCTCGGGACGAATGCCGCGGATTCGCAGATCGATCAGTGCCTGCGCGTTACGTGCCATCGCCGTCATAGCGCGCCTCGCATCAGGTCGTCGTACTCGCTCAGCATCCCGGGCAAGGCACCGCCCGAGGAACCGCGACCACCATCGCCACCCGGCACCCCGTCTTCCCAACGTCGCTGGTTCAGGTACGTCAAGGGCGCCGGCTCGTAGCCGTCCCGCCACTGCCGCGTCCGCTTCATCGCCTCGACATGCGCGACGATCTGCTCCCCGGCACGGTCAAGGCCGCCCTTCCGCCACTTCTCAGCGCACTTCGCCTTCGCAACCTTCCGCTGCGACGACGGCCATGCGGACCAGAAGCGATCGAACGAAGCCGACGACTTCCCTGCTCGAGACCGGGCATCGTCGCCGTCAGGCGACAAGGGGGTAAGGGGGTTTACTTCTATTCCCTCTCTATTGCGATCGCCTAGCGATTCGGGGGGCGATTCGGGGGGCGACAAAAAATCATCGGGGGGCGACGAATTTTCCGGTCGGGGGGCGATCGGCTCGCGATCGGCGTGCGATCCCCTGACGATCGCCGCGACCTGCTTCTTGCGCAGCGTTTTCGACTCGGGAGCGACCTCCGCGAGCAGCGATGCAGCATGGATGACCTTCTCGGAAATCGCCGCGGTATCGACCTCCGTGCCCCATCGCTTTGCATTGCCCGTGGAGCCTGCGAGACTGCTGACCAGCTTTTCGATCCATGCTTCGAGCGCTTTCTCGGCGACCACCGGGTGATACAGCCGGCCGTCATCGCACTTGATCCAGCCACGCAGCGCATGTTCCTTCACGCGCTTCCAGTTTTTTGCCTGCGACAGATGCCCGAGCAATCGATCGTTGTCCGGCAGGCTCGCGGCGGGAACCTGATGCCAGCTTTCGAGCCAGAGCGTCATCGCGGCTGAACGCTCGTCGCCGGTGCCGAGAATCCATGTTTCCGACGTCAGCATGCGTTTCACGTCGAGCGGCATGAAGGCGAAGTCGCGCAGGTTGCATTCGGCTGGCGTGAGCGGCTTGGAGAGCTTATCCATGGGCCACCTCACCGAGCGGGATGCCGGCGGCCGCGGCGCATTGGCGAGCCGTGGCTTCGGCTTCAGTGGCGGTCATGCCGAACTGGATGATCGCGAGCTCGACCAGCATATCGAGCGGCACCGGCGCGTCGCGCAGGTCGGCTGCCGACGGCGTGAACGGGACAGGGAGATTCATACGCGCCCCGCCAGCCCGGCGGCCTCTTCCATCAGGCGAACCTGCGCCGCGCTCCGGCGCGCGATTTCTTGCCGCATGAGGTAGCAGCAGCGAGCGCGCAGGGCTCGCGTCGGCGCCGCGCACATCAACTGTCCGAGCGCGGTGATGCGGATCTCGCGCGCCACATCATCGGGCACGCGGCCGACTGCGGTGGCCGACACCGCAGCGACGCGCATCGACCACGACCGCATGTGCAATGCCCCCACGCCACGAGGCGAAGTCTTGACGGTCACTTTCATGGCCGCCTCACGCAGCGTCTTTCGCAACGGGCGGCTGATAATTCAGCGGGTCGGCAATCCAGCGGTGGACTTCCGCGTTGCTGTACACGGAATGATTGGGGCTGAAACGAATCGGCTGGGGCGCCTTGCCGGCGAGACCCAGCTTTCGCCAAGACTCGCGGCACACCGGAATGAACGGCGCGATCTGCGCCCATTTGGAGAGGCCGACCTGAGGAAGAATCGGTTCAGCCGGATTGCCGGAGTCCCTGCGCGCTGCGGTCTTTTTCACTTTGGCTCACCATTAGTGGATTTGGTGAGCTAATGCTAGATTTCGTCGCGCCGCGCGAAAACATCTATTCCGGAACGGTGCTTACTGTGCCGGAATAGATACCACTGTCCCGGCACGGTGAGTGTGTGGATCAGGTCGACTCCCTTTCCCAGGCACGCGCCCAGTCCTCGACCTTTTTCGTGCTCTTCAATTCGTCAAATTTGTCGATCATGTCACGTGCAAATGCCGCTTTCGAAGGGTACCGAGACGGCTCGAGGCGCCACAGTTCCCACATCTTCCGGACTTCGGATTTTGCTAACTGCTTCGGATCTTTCGAGTATCGTGCGAGACTCGCATTTCTTTGTCGTTCACGGATCAACTGTTCAGTCAGAACCTCGACATTCTTGCCCTTCAGGAATCCGGCGCAAAACCACAAGCTGACCGCACTAATCCCTCGTTCAGATATCAGCTTGGCATAGTCGCCCATCGTGGCACCGTCCGTCAAAAATAACTCGGCCATTTTTTCCGCCAATTCCAATTCAGCCCCTATCGTCTTGGCAGTCAACAAGCCAACCTGATTTGTAGCCTCCGCGTCGTCAGGATTAGAGATTTTCTTCTGTAGCCACGGACGGATCTCTTCGATATTCCACGACTCGCCCAATGTCCTGTAGCGAACGTTAGATTCGTCGACAGCCGGCTTCCTCGATTTCGACATTTGCGTCCCTCACGCATCCCTTGGAAAGAGCCGCGCCAACAGGGTAAGGGAACCCTGCTTTCGCCCCGTCGAGCTAGGCGCGGCAAAACTCACTCTACACGAACTTACGAATGCCCCTCGGCGAGTCGGTATAACGCGTCTGCGATCTCGCGCGCGCATTCAATAGGGAATCGCACATGGTCAATTTCTACGTCATCGAAGCTATCAGAGATCGACGCAGTCGAGATGACGATCTCGCCATGACTATTCAGTTCCACCGATATCTGCGGTCGATGCGAAACAACAAGGCCACCAGACACGGTTTCTTCATCGCTTTTCGACATTTTGGCACCCTCACGTGTTGACTACTTTGGGAAACGGCCAGCGCATTTATACGCGCGCAGCCAAACAAGATCTGGATTCCTACAGCTGCGGCGGCCGGGCCGAGTCCCGCGATTGCAGCCTCGTCACGTATGCCTCGTTCAACTGAGCGAGCCGCCGCACAACCGATGCGGTATCGGCCAAGATTTCGAGCATGATCGCGCGCTCGTCGTCCGACATTCTCGCGGCGCCCGGCGCCGCCATGCTGTCGCGGCGCAGCACCGCGGCGAGGACATCGAGTCGCGCGCTTTCACTCGCGAGCGTCACTTCGGGAGTCTGATCGTCATATCGCCGGCAAACCGAAGTGATGCCAGCCTCGTAGGCCGCCGAGAATTCGTCACACTCAGATCGAAGCGGACGCTCATTCATGATCGGCCTCCTGTTTCTGCTCGAGGCTTGCGACGCATCGCGCGTGGCCGTGCATCTGTTCGGCTGTTTCGCGCAGATACTGTCCAATCAACTCCGCCGCGTTCATCAGCCCGAGATGTGCCGACAAACCGAGCGGCTCGGCACCTGACATGGCCGGCTCGCAGAGGCTGTTGTGCACAAGACGGGAAATCGTTCGAATCGCGTCGGACGCACGTTGAATGTCGCCGATCAGATTCGACGGTACCGTGGCATGGTCGCCACCAACGTCGGAGGCGAAAAGATCGCACGTCAAAGCGCCGCGAAAAGAAGGAGCGTTGTAGTCGGGCTTGGGGGACGAAATTGCGGAATTGGTGGTCGGCATGATGCATCCTCTAGAGTGGGATACCTGCCATCCCGTCGCCAAACGGGGGTGGGCAGGCGAATGACAAGGTTGGCGAACCGGATCTAGAGGATTCCGGCAGACCCGAGGGTCTCCCTACCACCGCCCGCCCATAAAATGGACGCGTGCGCAGTATACAGACGAAAAAATACCGCCATATGGCGGTCGTCGTCCGCCTCTAGAAATCAGGTCGCCAAACCCGACCGCTGTTGTCTCAGCGGCGATTTCAGAATAGCCACGTGTCACGGAAGCGTCAAGCAGGAATTTGTAAACTTAGGCGGTCGTGGCAAGATGAAGGCTCGCATTCGGGAGAACGTCATGACCGACCCGATGGAAGAGCTGCGCGCCACCGCGACGCGGTTGAAGCGCGAAAGCGACGAATTGCTGCGAAAGATCGATGCGCTCCAGGCACATGCACCGAATGCCTCCGCACGCGCAGACCTGGGCGAAGGCGATATTGTGCGGATCGCCACCAGAGCAGTTGAACTGTTCGAACAACAGCACCCGCGACCGACGCACGTCACGCAGATGCAGGCTGCCGAGATGCTCGGCATCAGCCGCTGGACCGTGAGCAAGATGGTGAGGGCCGGCGCCCTGAAGCTGAACCGGTGCGGCCTGATCCCGATTGAATTGATTGACCGCGCCCGATCAGGACGGGAATGCAAGTAGCCGAATACACTCGCCGCCGTCGGCGGCACAACCCGGGGACCATCATGAAGAAAAAAGCACTGCTTTTAATCGCATGCCTTGCTGCCGGTCCGGCAGTTGCGCAGTCGTTCTACGGGCACCATCAATCGAACTCATCGTTCGGTGGATCGACCATGTACGGTTCAGACCAGACCGTAAGCGGCTACACACGCAGCGACGGGACATACGTGCAGCCTTATCACCGCACGGCGCCGGACGGAAACCCGTACAACAACTACTCGACGCAGGGCAACGTCAATCCGTACACGGGACAGCGCGGGTACAAGAACCCGGGCTACTGATCAGGCACGCCGCCGTGCGGCGTTCGAGCACGGCGGCACCTCGCATGTCACTCCTCGACGTGAGACTCGGCCCACGCGATCACATCCTTCGCGCGCCACAGCGGCCGGGCACGCTCGGTTGCGCTCTTGCCTGACGGAATGCGCAGCGGCCGCGGAAAGCCGGCCTGCGTGACGATCCATTGCCGCGTGTGCTGCTGACTGCGATGCAGGTATTCGGCCACCTCGGCCAAGTCCCACAGTGCGTGCGGAGTAAGGCGCGCGGCAATCTTTCGAGCGAGCTCGTCCAATTGTCCATGTTCGTCTTTCGTCGGTGCACTCGGAGGATTTTGAGCGATGCCCGCCTTCTCGGCCAGCCACGCGTCGACGTCCGACTCGAGCCACGCAGTGCGACCCGGGACGAGTTCGAACGGCTTCGGAAATGTGCCGGCTGCGATCATGCGATACAGCGTCGACTGGCCGAGGCCGACTTTTTCGGCCACGTCGTTCATGCGGAGCGCGCGCATAGCTCCCCTTTGCATCAGGTGATGTCCATCCATTGTGCGCGCTGCGCAACGTCCGTGCGCAGCGCGTGCGACGCGACGCCGCGCGGCACTAGGGCGGACATCCCGGCCGCGGCCCACAACAGCGAGCCCGCGAGGAGAGCGAGCGGATTCAGCGGCCGGATCACGACGGCAATGCGGCGAGCGGCACGACGAGCCAGCGCGCGGCGCGCGCGAGCCCGGTCGGGCCCGGTTGATAGAGACTGGCGTCGGTCCACTGCGCGGCGCTCGCGATGCTATTGGGCTTGTGCTTCTTCATCTTGGCGCCGGCCTTCGCAGGTGCCGAGGCAGGAGCCGAGCCTCGGCAAATGCGGCCGTAGCAAACATCGATGCAACGAGTGCAGCAGCGAGTTTCTTCACGTCATTCTCCAGCGAGTTATCGGCCGACCGGATTATTTCCGGCCGCCCCACTGTTTAGCGCAAGCGTGCGCAGATATTGTGCGGGTTTTGGCTATATTAGCCAACGCTGGGCGTTCTGGTACCATCGCCACAACGAACGAATAAAAACGGGGCTAGAGTGAAGAGATTCGAAAGAACGGTCAGCTTTTATGATCTCCGCATGTCGGCGTCGTCGCGGACCTTCGACGCACCAACGACAATTTCCACCGCACGAGCGTTGGAGTTGCTCGCATCGATCCCCGAGGAACATCGTATCAAGGGGTATCAGAATGATGAGCATATTTACTACATAAAGGATCTTCGCTTCGTAAACGGTAATTGTGAAATCTTGATCAACAAGTGTGATCGACAGTTGGCGGATCCACGATTCTCAGACCCTCGAAACTCGACATGGAGAACGGCCGCACGCGAGGACGGCGAAGGTCTTGATTTTTCTTGCCACCTTATCATTCGTCCATCCTTGGACCCATTGGAATCAGCGCTCGCAATTTTGGAAAATGCGACAGGCCTCTCGATTGCAAACGTCCAGCGATTCCTAACCGGGCTTTTACGTGATGTCGAAGCTTTCAACATCGACGCGTTCGAATTCCCACATCCAGATGGGTCTGTAGACGCCAAAGGACATCCTAAGAAGTACCGTGCTCGCTTCACCTTCACGTTCGACGGGCATCCGTCGGATGAACTGGTAGATTCATTGCGCGAAGGACGCATCAACGGTATCGAACTCATAACGTCGAGCAATAAGGAAGGACGCTTAGACGCTCACGGCTACGTGCGAGAAGTGCGTCAGACGCTCGCTATTTCACTCGGCGATCAAGTTGAACGTGGAAAACGCGTTGGTACACTGAAATCGTTCTTCCAGAAGAAGAGCTCCGCCTACGAAAAAGCGAGAATTAGCTTTGTCGATCCTGGCGGACTACCACGGACCGTGAAACTGAATACCGCAGACTTCACGATTGACGCAGAATCCATCTTCATTAAGCGCATTTCGATAGACGGATTTGTTGAGCCTCTCGAACAAGCCTACGAGACTATCAATCCAGCTATCATCGCTAAGATGCGTCTTCTGCTGGGTTGATCATGTTCTCCTTTCATCTCCTGCGCCCCTTCTCCTATTGGTCGATCAGGTTCGACAAGAAGTGGCAGCTCGACTGGGGTCTGCCCGCATTGCTCACTCTTATGTCGCTCGTGGCTGTCGTTGGTGCCTCATATCTCAAACCTGTCGTCGTTCTCGGAGACTCTGGGCTGCTCGCCAAGATACTCAGCTTCGTGCAGTCCTTGCCCGGCTTCTACATCGCAGCTCTCGCGGCAATCGCGACGTTCAATCGCGTCGATATCGATCGAATCATGCCCGCGCCGCCCCCACGCATGAACGTCAACATCCGGGGTCGCTCGATCGCTATTGAGCTCACACGCCGGCGATTCTTGTGCGTACTCCTGGCGTTCCTGACTGCCGAAAGCCTCGTCTTGATTGTGACGGCCATGTTCGGGTTGTCTGCTGCGCCATCGGTCAAGACCGCCTTCAGTGATGAGCACCAGAGAATCGTGCTGTACATATGCCTCGCCGTCTATATGCTGTTTTTCTGGCAGATGCTCTGTGTAACATTCTTGGGGCTGTTCTATCTCGGTGAGCGGATTCATCAGCCCGACGACTCAGCATGATTTGGAGGAATCGCATCGGTCGAATTCACGACTACGATTTTTTAGGGGTGTTTTTGGGGGTATAAATTCAAAAAACAACCACACAACACCCTGTCAGCATTGACGCATGAATTCTGTCGGGGGACCAAGAATTCCCACTTCCGCCTTTTCATACAAACCTCGTCGGTCAATTTGGCGTGATTCCGGCGTAACGCTCAATAACGCGCATCGCCGCAAGCTTACTAGTACAGAGCACAGCATCGCGCACGCCGCCAATGTGTGGGGCGTCGCCATCTGCCATCACCTATCCCCAGTCATCGGCCGCAAGTCAGCGAGCGTTTCTCGCCTCAGTTTCCGCGCAAGTCCCCCGCATCACCACTCCAGCATCCCACTGCGCGACATCGCGATAGCAGTCATTGAAGGCGCCATACGTCATACCCGCTCCCCCGCGACGTGCGCAACGGCAGCGCAATTCCGCGGAGTCCGCCCCAGCCGCGCCGACAATGACGCCCATATCGCCTGCCCTAGCTCCATTGCGAGCGTCGACTCACAGCGGCTCGCTAGCTGCATAGACCGATCGAAACGCCCTCCCGGGAACACCCGATGCTCGTCGTCACCACACCACGAGCCCCGGCCGCATCCAACACCGCCGCCCGCACCCACCACCAAAGGAGAGAATCCAATGCCCACCCCCGCCGACCAAGCCGACCCAGCCAACAAACAACCGTCCGAAAACGGCGACGAAGTAAGCACCGACCGCGACGGCAACGTCCGTCAAAAGGGTCACGGCAGCATGGACGAAACGATGATCCCGCAGAAGCCGGAGCCGGAAAAAGGCCCGTACGCGCCGCCGCCCGGCCATCTCGACGATCCGAAGGACGTCGAGCCGCGCAGCGGCGGCGACTTGTCCGCGTGACATCATCGCTCCCCGCGTCAGCCGCGCCCGCCACCCGGCCACAGGTTGCGGGCGCAACCTCACCACAACGTCAGCGCTTCCTCACGCGCCGCCCCACTGCATCGTCAGCCCGCCGTCGATCGTCCATGTCTGCCCGGTCACGTAATCGCCGTCGTCCGACGCGAGAAACAGCGCGACGCGCGCAATCTCCTCCGGCCTTCCGGGCCGATGCCACGGGATCACCGACATCGACTTGTCGCGCTCGTGCGGATCGTCGAGCCGCTCGCGCGTCATCGGCGTATCGATGAGCCCCGGCGCGATGTTGTTCACGTTGATCCGATCGTCGGCCACCTCGCGCGACAGGCTGCGCGCGAGCGAACCGAGGCCCGCCTTCGCCATTCCGTACGGTGCGCTGTCCGGCGTCGGCAGATGCTGCGCGACCGATGAAATATTGACGATGCGGCCGCCGCCGCCCGCCGCGCGACGCTGCCTGACGAACGCGCGGCAGCAGTAAAGCGGCCCAAGCAGATCGGTACGCAGCACCGTGTCGATCTGCGCGTCTTCGAGGTCGACCACCGACGCTGCGGGCGCACCCACGCCGGCATTGTTCACCAGCACCTCGAGCCCGCCGAGCGCGTTCGTTGCTTCCGCGAAGAACGCGGCGACGGACTGCGGGTCGCCGACGTCGCCCTGAATCGCGCACGCGCGCCGGCCGGCCGCCTCGATACGCCGAACGGTCGCCTGCGCACCGTCGCGATCGGTGTGATAGACGATCGCGACGTCCGCGCCTTCCTGCGCAAACAGCGTCGCGATCGCCTGACCGATTCCCGAATCCGCGCCCGTAACGAGCGCGCGAATGCCTTGCAGTTTCATCCTGTCCCTCCTGACGAGCCGTATCGCGGCGGCGATGCACCGCACGCATCGCACAAGCGGACGCATTCGCCGTTCCTTCCCGCGGCACGCGCGATGCTGCGCCGGCAGAAACACGACAACCGGACGGCAACCCACGACAAACCATGGATCCATTCGACGACGCACGACAGCAGATGGTGGACCGGCAGATCGCATCGCGCGGCGTGTGCGATACGCGCGTGCTCGATGCGATGCGCGCGGTGCCGCGTCACCTTTTCGTCCCCGCTGAACTCGCGGAATTCGCGTACAGCGACACGCCGCTGCCGCTGTCCGAAGGGCAGACGATCTCGCAGCCGGTAATCGTCGCGCAGATGCTCGAAGCAGCGCAGCTGTCGCCCGGCGACCGCGTGCTGGACGTCGGCACCGGCTCCGGCTACGCGGCGGCGGTCGCCGCACGCATCGTCGCTCACGTGGACAGCGTCGAGCGAAACGCGTCGCTTGCGGCTTCTGCGCGACAAACGCTCGACACGAACGGCTGTGGCAACGTCGACGTTCATCATGCGGACGGCACGCTCGGCTTGCCCGCGCACGCGCCGTTCGACGCGATCGTCGCGGCCGCAGGCGGCCCCGACGTGCCGCGCGCATGGCGCGAACAGCTGTCGATCGGCGGCCGGATCGTGATGCCGATCGGCACGCAGCGCGACCGGCAGCGGCTCGTGCGCATCACGCGCACGAGCGCCGAGCAGTTCGAACAGGAAGATCTCGGCGGCGTGCGTTTCGTGCCGCTGATCGGCGATCAGGGCTGGCCGGAGCCAGAGCAGGAATCGGAATCGAAACGGGAATCGGACGGTGCCGCCGCGCCGCCCGCATCCGAGCCGACGAATGGCGCCGGACTGTCTGCGCTGCCGCTCGCGAGCCTGATCGCGCGCACCGCGATTCTGCTGCCCGATCCGGACGATCCGCGCTTCGCCGACGCATTCGACCGCTTCGCCGCAAAGCGCGTCGTGCTGCTCGGCGAATGCACGCACGGCACGTCCGAGTTCTATCGAGCGCGTGCGGCAATCACACGACGTTTGATCGAACGGCACGGCTTCAACATCGTCGCCGTCGAGGCCGACTGGCCGGACGCGGCGATCGTTCACCGCTACGTGACGCTGCAGGAACGACGCGACGCAGGCGCGCCGTTTCAGCGCTTCCCGACGTGGATGTGGCGCAACGAAGAATTCGCGGCGTTCGTGCAATGGCTGCGCGCACACAACGGCCGCATGCCGGAAGCCGCGCGCTGTGGCTTCCACGGGCTCGACATGTACAGCCTGTCCGCGTCCATTGAAGCAGTGCTCGACTATCTGGACCACGCGGATCCGCATGCGGCCCGCGTCGCGCGCGAACGCTACGGATGCCTGACGCCGTGGCAGAAAGACCCGCTCGTCTACGGGCGCGCGGCGATGTCGGGCGGCTTCACGGATTGCGAGGAAGCGGTGATCGCGCAACTGCAGGATCTGCTGCGCGGACGAATCGCGCGCGCGGACGGCGACGATCCGCTGTTCGACGCGACGCAAAACGCGCGCCTCGTCGCGTCGGCCGAACGCTATTACCGGACGATGTATCGAAGCGCCGCACAAAGCTGGAACCTGCGCGACACGCACATGTTCGAGACGCTGGAGAACCTGCTCGCGGCGAAGGGCAGCGAGAGCCGCGCGGTGGTGTGGGCACACAACTCGCATATCGGCAACGCGAGCGCGACGGAGATGGGCAGCGTACGCGGCGAGCTGAACGTCGGCCAGCTCTGTCGCGAACGCTTCGGCGACGACGTCGCGCTGCTCGGCTTCGGCACGCATGCAGGCACGGTCGCGGCCGCGACGGACTGGGGCGGTCCGCTGGAAATCAAGCGCGTTCTGCCGTCACGCGGCGACAGCTACGAATGCACGTTTCACGAGTCGGGCCACCCGCGCTGCCTGGTGGATCTATCGGCCGACGGCAATGGCGAACTGGTCGAGCGTCTGCGCGAGCCGCAGCTCGAGCGCTTCATCGGCGTGATCTACCGGCCCGGGTCGGAGCGCCACAGCCACTATGCGGAAGCGACGCTCGCCGACCAGTTCGACGGCTACGTGTGGTTCGACCACACGCACGCGATCACGCCGCTTTCGACGACTGCGACCGAACGCTCGGTCGATCTGTATCCGTTCGGGCTGTGACGAAAGATCTGGAAACGGAATGTAGAAAAGCACCGGTTCCGTATGACGAGTGCGTCGCGCGTGCAGCGATGCGCGGTACGCGGGTCGGAACCGGATCGACATGGTTTCCGGCCCCATACGCGACATCGAACATCGAACGCAGCGGCGGTTGCGCTACGACACGCACCATGACGGACAGACCCGCGTAACCCGCGCGCGATGCGGACTACGTCCGGAGACGAGCGCGGTGGCGCTCGCCTCTCCTGCACGCGCCTATCGGCGATCACGCATTCGCGCCGCCGTCGATCGTCAGTCCGGTGCCGTTGATCGAGCGCCCTTCCGGCCCGACGACGAATGCGACGAGTGCGGCGACGTCGTCGGCCTTGCCGTAGCGCGGAATCGCCATCCGCGCGAGCTGCGCGGCGGCGTGTTCGCCGTCGGCCGGATTCATGTCGGTATCGGTCGAGCCGGGATGCACGATGTTGACCGTGATCCCGCGCGGGCCGAGATCGCGCGCAAGCCCTTGCGTCCAGCCGATCAATGCGGCCTTGCTCGCCGCGTAGAGGCTCATCCCCGCCTCCGGCACGCGCGTCGCAAGGCAACTGCCGGTGGAGACGATGCGTCCGCCGTCGCCGAGATGCCGCACGGCCGCCTGCGATGCGACGATGACCGCGCGCACGTTCACGTTGAGCGTTGCGTCGATGTCGTCGAGCGTCAGATCGTCGATCGTGCCGGCGCGAAAGATGCCCGCATTGTTCACGAGGATGTCGAGGCCGCCGAGCGTCTGCGCAGCGCGATCGACGGCGCCGCGCACCGCGGCGGGGTCGGCGCTGTCGGCCTGGATCGCCACGGCGCGCCGGCCCAGCGCCTCGATGTCGGCGACGACGGCCTGCGCACGCTCGGCGGATTTCTCATACGTGATCGCGACGTCCGCGCCATCGGCGGCCAGCCGTTTCGCAATCGCCGCGCCGATCCCGCGGCTACCGCCGGTGACGAGTGCCCGCTTGCCCTGAAGTCGATTCATGAAAGCTCCTTTCGATATTTATGTAACGGTCAACACAGAATGTGGCAAGTTGCGTGACGCTGTCAATTGAATTATTTTATCGATCGATACAGATATATTCCGACGAAGGAGCGCACGCGATGGCTGAGCGGGGTCGACCGAGAAGTTTCGACAAGGAAGCGGCGCTGGAGCGCGCGATGCAGGTGTTCTGGCGTCTCGGCTACGAGGGCGCGTCGATGGCCGATCTGACGTCGGCGATGGGGATCGCGTCGCCGAGCCTGTATGCGGCATTCGGCAGCAAGGAGGCGCTGTTCCGGCAGGCGCTCGAGCACTACAGCGCGACGGAGGGGCAGGAAATCTGGGGCGGCGTCGAGCGGGCCGACACCGCATACGCCGCCGTGCAGAGCTATCTGATGGAAACGGCGCGCGTGTTCACGCGCCGCTCGAAGCCGGCCGGCTGCCTGATCGTGCTGTCGGCGCTGCATCCTGCCGAGCGTTCCGATACGGTGCGGCAAACGCTGATCGCGATGCGCGAACAAACGGTCGACGCGTTACGGGCGCGCATCGAGCAAGGCATCGCGACCGGCGAGATTGCCGCGCATGCGAACGTCGACGCGATCGCGCGGTACTACGTAACGGTTCAGCAAGGCATGTCGATCCAGGCGCGCGATGGCGCGAGCCGGCGCGACCTGGAAGCGATCGCGCACGCGGCGCTTGCCGCGTGGCCGGCGCTGGTCGGCACGGGCAGCGCGTAGCGGCGGCAAGCGCCGCTGCGGTCGACCCGCGCGGAGACGTTACTGCTTCACTGCTTGCTGCACGTCCTTCGACGCATGCCACACGCGGTAACGCACGTCGAATCCATCCGGCACGTACACGACGAGCGGCAGACGACTGTTGTAGCGCAGCAGTTGGCCATCGCCGCGCACCTGCACGAAGCGCTGTTGCGGCACCTGGCCCGGGCAGGCCATCAGCGTGGACGCCGGCCCTTTCACGTCGGTCAGCCGATAGTACGTATAGCCCCAGCCCTTCACGTCGGCGGCGGTCAACTCGCCGCCGAACCAATGCTGGTTGCAGTCGGTCTGCAACGTCTTGCCGATCATCAGTTCGACGCGCGCATCGCCTTCGTTCTCGAGTGCGGGCAACGCAATCGCGACGCGCTGCTCGCCGGCCGCCGGTTGCGGAAACATCTTGATCGAATCGGCCGGAACGGCGGGGGCCGCGGCAGGTTCGGCCGCGCATGCGGCGGTCGTCACGAAGAAGGCGGCCAACGCGGCCCGGATCGCGAATTTCATCGATGTGCTCCTCGGAAACAAATGGGTTTCGGATGCTAACACTTTGCTCGCCGGACCTTACGCCGCTGTAATTTGGCGACACAATTCCGAACAGCCGGCCGCCCCCGTGCGCGGTACTTATAGGGCAACCCACGGAGAACATCATGTTGAAGCTCATTGCTGCGGCCGGCGTCGCGACGTTGCTGGCCGGCTGCGTCGTCGGCCCCGATGCCGGATACGGCTACGGACAAACCTACTATTCGGATCCCGGGTACGCGTACGGCCCGGCGTACGCGCCGGCGCCGGTCTACGGCACGATCAACATCTGGGGCGGCGGCGGTGGCCGCGACTGGGGACACCGCGACTACCACCGCTGGGATCGCGATCGCGGCGATCACCGCGGCTGGGGCCGCGGCGGCGGATGGCGCGGCGACTGGAACGGCGGCGGCGGCGGACGCGGTCACGGCGACGGCGGCCGCCACGGGCATTGATGCAATTGCAACCGTTTGTATCCGCGCGCGTCGGTCGTACGGAGCGCGTATCGCGCCAGTAGACGAAGGTCGGCCGAAAAGCAAAGGCCCTCGCATTCGCGAGGGCCTTTGTCGTCGCGCGTATCGACAGCCGGCGGCGGCCGGCGATCCGCGGCGCGCGCTTACCAGCCCGCCGGTTGCGCGTAGCCGCCCGATACCGGCGCGCCGCACACGTACGCACGCTGATAGCGGTCGTAGCAATAGTTCGGACCGTCGTCCTGATATTGCGCCTGCCGATACGTCGGATATGCCGGCGGCTGGTAGGCAGGCGCCTGATAGTAGGTCGGCGGCTGATAGGCGGGCGCCTGGTACGCGGGCGCTTGATAGGCGACGGGCGGGTTCATCGCGGACGTCACGATCGCCCCCAGCACGGCTCCGCCGATCAGCGCGCCGATCACCGCACCGTCGTTGCGGCCATGCGCGGACGCCGGTCCCGCGACCGCGAGCGAACCGGCCAACACACAGACTGCTGCAATTCTTTTCATGATGAACTCCCGCGCGAAGTGGTACGCGATGCACTGCATTGTGGCGGCCGGCCGCCGTAATAGATGCAGCAAGTGGTAACGCGCGATTACCGCGTGCTCGCACGCCGGCGCGCGGCAACGGCGTGCTACGATTTTCGGCATACAGGAGACGCCTTCATGCAGCCGGAAACCGCCCGCCGTTTCGATACGGAGTTCGCGCCGCGCATCGCGCGCGCGATCGCCGCGTTCTTCGCCGATCATGTCGAAACCGACGTCGTTCCGTACGGCGGTCACGGACATCCGACGTGCGTGCGGGTCCGCAGCGCGCCGCACGAACATGTGAGCGGCTTCGCGCACCCGCTGAACCTCGAGTTCACATGGGACACCGACGAGATCGAACGGCTGATGGAGCCCGACGGCCGCGCGCGCTTCGACCGTTATCTGGCCGCGCTGCCGAGAAAGCTCGCCGCGTGGCAGGACGCACGCGACATCGATCTGCCGTCGCGTACGCAGGCAGAGCCGATTGTGCGGCTCGGCGGGCTCGACTTCGAAGGGTGAACGAGCGGCTGCGCGGGCTGCGTCCGTGCCCCGCGCGCCCGACGTCACGCAACGCACGCCGGTGATACACTCGACCGGCCGCGAGCCGGCGCAGCCGCGCCGGCCGGACCGTCCATCGCCGCCTTCGTTCGTCCGCATGGTTGCGCACGCAACCGGCAGCCGGACACGCGGACAACCCTGCTTTCGCTCCCGTCATGAACGCCGATACCGGCCTGCCGCTTCCGCAACGCTACTGGGCGATCGTCTGCGTCGCCCTCGGCATCACGCTCGCCGTGCTCGACGGCGCAATCGCGAACGTCGCGCTGCCGACGATCGCGCGCGACCTGCACGCCTCCGACGCCGCGTCGATCTGGATCGTCAACGCGTACCAGCTCGCGGTCACGATCACGCTGCTGCCGCTCGCATCGCTCGGCGAGCGCGTCGGCTATCGCCGCATCTACATCGCCGGCCTCGCGCTGTTTACCGCCGCATCGCTCGGCTGCGCACTCGCCGGCTCGCTGCCGATGCTCGCGCTGATGCGTGTGATCCAGGGCTTCGGCGCGGCCGGCATCATGAGCGTGAATGCGGCGCTCGTACGGATGATCTACCCGTCGTCGATGCTCGGGCGCGGACTGTCGATCAACGCGATGGTCGTCGCGCTGTCGTCGGCGATCGGGCCGACGGTCGCGTCCGCGATCCTGTCGTTCGCTTCGTGGCCGTGGCTCTTTGCGGTCAACGTGCCGATCGGCATCGCCGCGGTGCTCGGCAGCATTCGCGCGCTGCCCGCGAATCCGCTGCACGACGCGCCGTACGATTTCGCGAGCGCGCTGATGAACGCATGCGTGTTCGGGCTGCTGATCACCGCCGTCGACGGGCTCGGCCACGGCGAAAGCCGCGCATACGTGGCGGCCGAGCTGTTCGTCGCGGTCGTCGTCGGCTATTTCTTCGTGAAGCGCCAGCTGACGCAGCCGGCGCCGCTGCTGCCGGTCGATCTGATGCGCATTCCGATGTTCGCGCTGTCGATCTGCACGTCGATCGCGTCGTTCACGTCGCAGATGCTCGCGTTCGTCGCGCTGCCGTTCTGGCTGCAGAACTCGCTCGGCTTCTCGCAGGTCGACACGGGCCTGTACATGACGCCGTGGCCGCTCGTGATCGTGTTCGCGGCGCCGCTCGCCGGCGTACTGTCGGACCGCTACTCGGCCGGCATCCTCGGCGGAATCGGGCTCGCGCTGTTCGCGGCCGGGCTGCTGTCGCTCGCGACGATCGGCGCGCATCCGGGCACGGTCGACATCGTATGGAGAATGGCGCTGTGCGGCGCGGGATTCGGGCTGTTCCAGTCGCCGAACAACCGCGCGATGCTGTCGTCCGCACCGCGCGAGCGCAGCGGCGGCGCGGGCGGGATGCTGAGTACCGCACGGCTCACCGGCCAGACGCTCGGCGCCGCGCTCGTCGCACTGATTTTCGGGCTGGCGCCCGATCGCGGGCCGACGATCGCGCTCTATGTCGCGACGGCGTTCGCCGCGGTGGCCGCGGTCGTCAGCATGCTGCGCATCGCGTCGCCGCGCCCGGACGCGGCAGCGTGACGCCGCCGCGCGACGTGCGCAAGCGTCATGCGGCGTCGAGCGCGTCCATCACGAAGCGCACGCGCGCCTTCACGCTCGCGCGCGGCAGCTCGATCAGCCGATAGCCGTACGCCGTGTAGCAGTCGACCATCGCGTCGTACGTGCGCACGGCTTCCGCGAAATCCTGCCGTCGCTCGGCATCCTGCGTATAGATGTCCGGCCACGGCGGCGCGATGAACACGCGCCGGTGATAACGAAAACGACGCGCGGCCGCTTCGACGTGAGCCGGCACCGCGAGGCCGGTGAGCCGCAGGTAGCCGATCACGTCCGGCACGCCGCGGTCGAAGAACACGGGCCCGCGTGCGTGCCGCGCGAGATGATACGAGCGCATCTCCCAGCTCAGCATCAGTTCGGCGAACGCGGCGCGGTCGCGCCACGGCAGCGCATGGCCGTCGATCGCCGCCTGATCGCGGATCACGCCGCGCCCGGCCTCTTGCGAGCGCGCGAAGCCGGCGCGCTCGAGCGCGTCGAGCAACGTGCTCTTGCCCGAGCCGGGGCCGCCCGTCACGACGAAGAAGCGGCCGGCCGCATCGTCGGTCGTGTCGTCCGCGGCGCCGGCGCCGTGCACGAGCTCAGACATGCGCGACGCGCCGACCCGCGCGCTGCGTGACCGAAGCCGCTGCCGCGACGCTGCGCAGATCCGCGATGAACGTGTCGCGCCACGCGGACAGATCGTTCTCGCGCAGCCGCGCGAGGTTCTGCTCGTGACGCGCCTGCCGTTCCGCGAGCGGCATCGACAGCGCGCGCTCGAGCGCGTCGGCCATCTGCGACAAGTCGTACGGATTGACGAGCAGCGCGCCGGTCAGCTCGGCCGCCGCGCCGGCGAACTCGGACAGCACCAGCACGCCCGGATCGGCCGGATCCTGCGACGCGACGTACTCCTTCGCGACGAGATTCATTCCGTCGCGCAGCGGCGTCACGTAGCCGACCTGCGACATCCGGAAAAACGCCATCAGCAGATTGCGCTCGTATTTGCGGTTCAGATACTGGATCGGCGTCCAGTCGAGCTGCGCGAAGCGTCCGTTGATGCGGCCGGCCTCGCCTTCGAGCGTTTCGCGGATGCGCTGATAGGTCTGCACGTCCGAGCGCGTCGGCGGCGCGATCTGCACGAACGATACGCGTCCCTGCCAGCCCGGCGCGTTCGCGAGCATCCGCTCGAACGACTGGAAGCGCTCGACGAGCCCCTTCGAATAGTCGAGGCGATCGACGCTCATCACGAGCTTGCGGCCGCCGAGCGCCTCGCGCAGCATCTTCACCGGCTTGCGCGCGCCGTACTGCACGGCCACCTGCGCGATCGCGTCCGGATGCACGCCGATCGGATACGCACCGACCTTCACGACGCGGCCGTGCGCGTGCAGCATCCCGTCGTCGCTCGCGGCGCCGATTCCGCGCCGCTCGATGTAGTCGGTAAACGCCTGCTTGTCGGCTTCGGTCTGGAAGCCCGCGACGTCGTATGCGCACATGAACTTCACGAGCTCCTCGTGCGGCGGCACGATGCGCAGCATGTCGGGCGACGGGAACGGGATATGCAGGAAGAAGCCGATCGGGTTCTTCACGCCGAGCTCACGCAGGCAGTGCGCGAACGGCAGCAGATGGTAGTCGTGCACCCAGATCAGATCGTCGGGGCGCAGCAGCGCGGCGAGCTGCTTCGCGAGCATCGCGTTGACGCGCAGATAGCCCGCGTACTCCTGGCGGTCGAAGCGCGCGAGATCGCCGCGGTAGTGAAACACCGGCCACAGCGTCGCGTTCGAGAAGCCGCGGTAGTACTGGTCGTAGTCGCGCCGCGTCAGTCCGACCGTCGCATATGTGACGTTGCCGTCGCGCTGGATCGCCGGCGCCGCGTCCGGCGTACCGACGATCTCGCCGTTCCAGCCGAACCACACGCCGCCCGTGTCCTTCAGCGCGTCCATCACGCCGACCGCCAGGCCGCCCGCGCTCGGGCGCGTATCCTCACCGGCGGCGACACGGTTCGATACCACGATCAATCTGCTCATACGGTGATCCCTCCTCGATTCGATTGAACGACGCGCAGCGCACGCCGCGCGGGCGCGAAATGCCCGCGGGCCGCCGCCCGGCGGCTCACACGTGAGAAATGCAACGAAATGCGGGATGAACGTCGACGGCTGCAGGTCGCGGCGACGCGGTCAAGCGTCCTGCTCCTGGCCGAGGTCGCGCTGATAGTCGAGCCCTTCCGGGCGTGCGCCGCCCTGGTTGTGATCGCCGTCGGACGGCGTCTCGCCGGGCGCGCCGGCAGGCGGTGCGGATGGCGCGTCGGTGTGCGGACGCGGTCGCTCGGCGCCCGTGTCGGGCGGCCGGGACGACAACCGTCTCGAACGGCGCATGGCTGGGTGTCTCATGGTCGGCGCGGCTCGTAGCCGTCGTTGAAACATTCCTTAACAAAAGAGTCTAGTCGCTTCGCCGCAGGCCAAGGTAACAATTACCTTCAAATTGTAACGATTCGACCCTTCCGCGTGCGGGTCGCCCACAATAACGCGGCGCGCGCACGCGCGATAAGCACACGCGGTCGCCGCGATTTGTCAAAGCTTTGCAATCGTTCCGCGACGATTGCGAAACAATGATGCGGCTCGGGCGCGCATGCGTCGCCGCCGACCCAGACAGGACTTGCACTCCGGATGAACATTCGTTTCGAACCGCCGCGCCGGGCCATGCCGGCGCGCATCGCGCTGGCCGCGCTCGCGACGGCCGCGCTGCTGTCAGGCTGCAACTCGTTGTACAGCGAAGGCGCGACGGCCGGCGCCGGTATCGCGGGCGCCGCGATCGCTTCCAAAGTCACGAACAACGCCGCCGTCGCGACCGGCATCGGCCTCGGCGCGGTCGCCGGCGCGCGCGCCGGCGTCCAGTACACGCAGCGCGTCGCGCATCGCTACACGCAGGAACAGATCGCGAAGGCGGCCGGCCCGCTCGACGTCGGCGGCGTCGCGCCGTGGTCGACGCACCACTCGTTCCCGATCGAGGACGACGAGCACGGACGTGTGACGGTGAGCCGGATGATCAGCGTCGGCCCGCTCGACTGCAAGGAGATCGTGTTCGCGGTCGACACGGCCGCGAAGCAGGACAAGCCCGCGCAGTCGGCGTTCTACGTCGCCACGATCTGCCGCGACGGCCCCGTGTGGAAATGGGCGTCCGCCGAACCGGCCACCGAGCGCTGGGGCGCACTGCAATGAGCGCCGCGACGCGTATCGCGGCAATCGGCGCGCTGTGCGCGGCGAGCGTGGTGCTATCGGGCTGCGGCTCCGTCGGCGCGGCGAGCGGCGCGCTTGCCGGCGCGGCGACGGGCCTCGTCACCGCGAATCCGGCAGTGGGCGTCGGTGTCGGGATCGCGGTGCAGGCCGCAACCGACGAAGCGGTCAACCGCACGATGAAGCAGCTTCACCAGAATCAGCAGGACGCGATCGCGAACGCTGCGGGCGGTCTGGCCGTCGGCGAAGTGAAGCCGTGGAAGGTGAAGAACACGATCCCGCTGGAAAACGGCGAAGGCGAAGTGCGCGTGACGCGCGCGTATTCGACGCCGCTCGCGCTGTGCAAGGAGTTCGCGTTTTCGGTGAAGGACGGCGACAAGGCCGACTGGTATTTCGCGAATGCGTGCCAGCAAGGCACGCAATGGAAATGGGCGTCGGCCGAGCCGGCCGTCGCTCGCTGGGGCAACCTGCAGTAACGACGTAACGCCGTCGCGCCGGGCCGCGCATGCGCGGCCGGCGCGACGGCGGTCAGGACTCGACGTCCTCGAGGCTGAAGATCTCGGTCTGGTCGTTGTACGAGAAGATCTCGCCGTAACGCCCCCAATCGATCACCGCATCGAGCGTTTCCTCGGCCGCACCGTCCG
>NZ_CABVPR010000013.1 GCF_902499135.1 Burkholderia dolosa | reverse complement strand
CGGTCGGATAGCTTACGCGGCACAAAAGCGGACATTTCTATGTAGCTAAAAGCGGACATTACTATCTAGCCACTACAATCGTTTCTGGCGATAATGATGATTATGTAAAATACGATTCACCGGAAACCATCATGAGCCCAACGGCTTCCTTCCCGTTTTCGCAGGCTCGCTCTCGCCGACGATCTACCCACGCAGCCCGAATCTCGTCGCCGCAAGACCGACCTCAGTCGATCCGTCATCCCGCCAACGTGCAGCAGCCGCCCCGGCAACCGCCGTCGGCGGCTGCCGTCGCGAATTCGAACCGCCGCGCGTTCGCGTCGGGACAAGTCAGGACAACATCATCCCTTGCATCCGATGCGAAAAATGCGCGCGCTCGGCCGTCTCCATCAGCGACAAAAACTCGTCCTGCGTCATGTGAATCAGCGCTTCGTGATCGCCGGCCTCGAAATAGACTTCCGGTTGCTGCGCGAGACGTTCCTCGAGAAACGTCTTCATCCCGTACGCCATGCAGACCGGCGGCAACGCGCCCATGTCGCAGTCCTTGAACAGTTCGCGCAACTCGACCTCTTTCGCGAGCACGAGATGGCGTCCGGTCTTGACCCAAAGGTCCGACAGTCGAATGGCGTGCGTCGTCGGCAACACGGCGGCGACGTAACCTTCGTCGTCCTCGAGCAACACCGTTTTCGCAAGACGGTCGCCCGGAATGTGTGCGGCTGCGGCCGTCTCCATGCTCGTATGGCTGTACGGGTGATACACGACTTCGTATCGCGATGACTTCTGGCGCAGGCAATCCTGCAGGGTGGCTGACACTGGCATGGCACACCTCGTCTGGACTGAACAAACCGGCGAACGAAGTTCGCTCCGGATTCGTTCAGCATAGGTCGCATTCCGGTCGATGGAAATGGCGTCGCGCGAAGTCGGCGCGCGCACGGCCATCGTCGCGCTCCGATCCCTTTTCCGGGTCCAGCCGCCCTCTTGCCGCCCGTAAAATCGGACGTCTCGACGTGCTAGAAGAACCGCTTTCTTGCAGACAAATTGGTGTTGTAGCGCAGCAGAGAGGGCTGAACGGGAGCGCCCATGTCGGCGGATCGAGAATCAGACCGTTAGTTGCGAAGAAAGAGAAGAGCTATCGGCATGGGAGAAGCGCGTGCCGAACTCGCGGATACGAACAATCGGCTTGGCAAGACCTCCGGCGACGCGTCGGTGACCTATACTGAGCCGGCCACCGACTCATGGAGCGATCGTCATGCACTACCAGCTGATCTACGAACTCGTCGACGACTACCTGTCCCGGCGCGAACAGTACCGCGCCGAGCATCTGGCGCTCGCGCAGGCGGCGACCCAGCGCGGCGAACTCGTGCTCGCCGGCGCGCTGGCAGAGCCGGCCGATCAGGCCGTGCTCGTGTTCGAAGCCGATTCGCCGGAGATTGCGGAATCGTTTGCGCGTGCGGATCCGTATGTACAGAACGGCCTCGTCAAATCGTGGCGCGTCCGTCCGTGGCGCGTCGTGGTCGGCAAGCACGCGCCGCGCTAGCCGCGCGGCGTCACAGCCACCCTGCCCGCTTGAACCGCCACCACAACGCGAGGTCGGCGACGACCATCACGCCGATGCAGCCGTAGAAGCCGTACTTGAGGTGCAGTTCCGGCATGTTCGCGAAGTTCATCCCGTAAATGCCGGCGATCATCGTCGGAATCGCGAACAGCGCGGCGAACGAGCCGAGCCGCTTGGTGACCTCGTTCTCCGCGAGCGAAATCATCCCGAGGTTGACCTGGATCGCCGTCACGACCATCTCGCGGCGCCCTTCGATCGTCTTCACGATCCGCTGCAGATGGTCGTATACGTCGCGGAAGTAATGCTCCATCCCGCTGCAAATCTGCGGGATGCGCCCGCCGGTCAGCTTCGCGAGCGGTTCGATCAGCGGCGCGGTGTGCTGGTACAGCATCACGAGCCGTCGCTTCAGCGAGTACAGATCCTCGATGATCGCGCGCGACGATGCGGGCGTCGCCTTCGCGAAGATGCGGTCTTCGAGCGCCTCGAGCTCGTTGCCGAGCGTCTCGAGGATCGGGAAATAGCGGTCGACGACCTGATCCATCAGCGCATAGAACACGAACGCCGAGCCCTCCTGCAGCAGATGCGGCTCGCGCTCGCAGCGCTGGCGCACCGCACGGAAGTCCTGTTCGGTATGGTTGCGGATCGACAGCACGTAGTTCGGGGCGACGAACACGTTCAGCTCGCCGACCTTGAATTCGCCGTCCTCGTCGAGCTCGACCGTATGCAGCACCGCAAACAGCGAGTCGCCGTACTCCTCGATCTTCGGGCGCTGATGCCCTTTGCGGGCGTCCTCGAGCGCGAGCTCGTGCAGTCCGAATTCCTCGCCCATCAGCGCGATTTCGTCGGGCGTCGGGTCCTTCAGCGCGACCCACACGAAGCACTCGGGTTTCGACACATAGTCGCTGATGGCGTCGACGTCGATGTCGGCCAGCTTGCGGCCGTCCTGGTATGCAGCGCAGTTGATCAGCATGTTGTCCATGAGAGTGCCGTTTGCGCGTCAGTTTACCGGTTTGCCGGCCGCGCGCGGCGGCTTGCGCGGCACGCCGATATTGGTCATGATCGGGCTGCTCGCGGCGCAGCATGCTGCGCCGAGCATGTCGACGGGCGCGGCGCGAGCGCCGCCCGCCCAACCGTCAAGGAGGCAGACCCATGTGGTATTTCTCGTGGATGCTCGGCATCGGCGTGGCGCTGGGCTTCGGCATCATCAACGCGATGTGGCTCGAAGCCGAAGTGTTCTCGCGCAGCGACAGCGCGCGCAAACGTTCGGGGAGCGAGCGTCCGTGACGCACCTGGTGTTCTTCTGCGGTCACGCCGGCACCGGCAAGACCACGCTCGCGAAACGGCTCGTCGGGCCGCTGATGCGCGCGACCGGCGCCGCGTTCTGCCTGCTCGACAAGGATACGATGTACGGCCGCTACAGCTCGGCCGCGATGGGCGCGCTGACCGCCGATCCGAACGACCGCGACAGCCCGCTGTATCTGAAGCATTTGCGCGATCCCGAATACCAGGGCCTGCTCGACACCGCGCGTGAAAATCTCGCGCTCGGCATCAGCGCAATCGTCGTCGCGCCGCTGTCGCGCGAAGTGCGCAACCGACGCATCGTCGATCGCGGCTGGCTCGGGATCGCGCCCGACGTCGCGTTGACGGTCGTCTGGGTCCATACGGCGGAAGACGTCGCACGCGAGCGGATCGTCGCGCGCGGCAACCCGAACGACGCGTACAAGCTCGCGCACTGGGACGAATACCGGCAGCGCCGCTTCGTGCCGACCGGCGACGAATGCAACGGCATCGTGATGTTCGACAACACCGCGCCGACGGACGCCGACATCGACGCGCTGCTGTACCGGATCGTGCCGCCGCCGCAGGCGGCGATCGTCCCGCCGCTGCCTGCCTGAGCGGCACACCGCCCTCTTCTTCTGCGCAAAAAACGACGCCGGCAGCGCGGCTGCGCTCCCGGCGTCGGCACGGCCCTCGTGCGGCGGATGCGTCGTCAGGCGAGCGCGTGCATGCGCTCCATCGTGCCGCCGTCGTACAGCTTGCCGAAGCGGTTCGCGAGGAACGCCTTCAGCGACACTTTCTCCTGCGGGATGAAACCGCTCTGCGGCAGCTTTTTCTCGCGGAACAGATCGAGCACCGCGCACATCGCGCCGGCCGTCGTGATCTGAATCGCGCTCATGTGCATCCCGCACACGTCCTTCGCGAAGATCTTGCGCGTGAACACGTCCTGCACCAGTTGGCCATCCTTTACGCCCGTCACCGTCACGAACACGAGCACGACGTCCTGTTTCGTCGACGGCACCGCGCGGCGCATGATCGACTTCAGCGTGTCGCGGTCGCTCGACAGACGCAGATCCTCGAGCAGGAAGCGGACGAGCTCGCGATGGCCCGGATAGCGCACCGACTTGTAGTCGAGCGTTTCGACCTTGCCCGACAGCGTTTCGCACAGCGTGCCGAGGCCGCCCGACGTGTTGAACGCCTCGTATTCGGTGCCGTCGAGCGAGAAATGCTCGAGGCCCTCGAGCGGCTGTACCCATTGCTTGCGGCCGTCGCGGATCGCTTCGCACGGCTGGCAGTATTCGTTGATGAGACCGTCGACGCTCCACGTGAGGTTGTATTTCAACGCATTGGTCGGATACTCGGGCAGCGCGCCGACGCGCATCTTCACGTCGCGCACTTCGCTGAAGCCGTTCACGAGCTCGTGCGCGGCGATCCCGATGAAGCCCGGGGCAAGACCGCACTGCGGCATGAACGCGTGATCCGAGCCGTCGGCCAGTTCACGGATCGCGTGCGTCGCACGCACGTCCTCGGTGAGATCGAAGTAATGGACGCCGGCCGCCTTCGCGGCCGCCGCGACGTTCACCGCGAGGTAGTACGGCAGCGCGTTGACGAGCGCATCGCAGCCCTTCACGGCTTCGCGAATCGCGGTGGCGTCGGCCGAATCGACACGTTGCGTCGCGATGCCTTCGCGCGACAGCTTCGCGAGCGCGTCCGCATCGCGGTCGAACGCGACGACTTCGTAGTCGCCGGTTTCGCGCAGCATGTGAGCAATGGTGTGGCCGATCAGACCTGCGCCGACGATGGCGATTTTCATGCGCTTATCTCCTGATGATGGGTGGGTGTTGTACGCGTCGAACGGTGGACACAGTGTAGGGACGCCTAAAATCAGTTCCAAGACGAAGAATGATGCGAAACGACCGATAAATTCGACAAAATGACGATCGTTTTCGCCGCAACGACCAAATTTGTCGAAATTGTGCAGGCGAAGCGGCGCACCGCGACATGCGCAGCGGGCGGGCAACGCGCAGAGGCAGGTCAAAGCGCGACGGACATGCAAAACCGGCGTTGCGAGGCGCGCGACCGGCGTGTCGGAAGCGCACGAAATCGGATCGACGCGAAATCGGCGTGCTGACGAGAATGAATCGAGTGAAATGCATGCCATCCCGAGCGCGGCGAGCGCGTGAAGGGATGAGCGCATGCCTTGCCGCGCAACGGCGCGATAAACCGAAGCCGATTCAGTGACTCAGCGACGCAGTGACGAAGCGCGATCGGAATATCGACGCACGCCCCGATCGCGCGCGCGCCGCCGCTCGACGCGCGTCAGCCGCCGATCGTCCCGCGATCGATCTTGCGCGACAGGATGATCGACGTGGTCGTGCGCTCGACGCCTTCGAGCGTACCGATCTGGTCGAGCAGGTCGTTGAGCCGCTCCGGCGAATCGGCGCGCAGCCACGCGACGTAGTCGTACTCGCCGCTCACCGCGCACAGCAGTTGTACTTCGGGCATCCGGTCGAGCTTGCGCAGCACGTCCTTGCCGAACTTCGGCGTCAGGATGATGCCGACATACGCGTAGATGCTCGCATCGAGCACGTCCTGGCCGAGCCGCACGCTGTAGCCGGCGATCACGTTGGTCCGCTCGAGCCGCGCGATGCGCGCGACGATCGTCGTGCGCGCGACATCGAGCTGGCGCGCGAGATCGGCGACGCTCGCGCGCGCATTGGCTTGCAGCAGCGCGACGAGTTGCCGGTCGAGGTCGTCGAGCTGATCGAGGCGGGGTGGACGCATGAGGCGGTGTCGGCGCGCAGCGCGCCGGCGAAATGAAGGTGACGCGATGATAGCGCCGAACGCGCGTACGCCCAAACGACATCGGGCGCATCGACGACGGCCCGCGTGAACCGCCGGCGTTCGCGAAGCGTGCGGCCGGCAAGCCGCCGCGCGCCGCCCGCGCGGCGTCCGATTTCGATTCGTTTCGGATGTAAGCAAGTGTCGCATTCGCTTTCCTGTCGCGCACGACGTGCTACTAATAGCGGGCGATGCGAGCGACGTGCACGCGGCCGTTGCCGCCCCGCTCGCAGCACACCACCCGGAGAGCCAACCATGAAGAAAATCTCGCTCACCCTCGCTACGCTCGCGGTTGCAGCCAGCGCGTTCGCGCAAACGCAAACGCAGACACCGGCATCGGCCACCGCGGCGGCCGCCGCATCGGCGCCGAGCGCCGAGCAGCGCGCGGCACGCCGCGAAGCGCACATCGAGCAGCGCATCAAGTATCTGCACGACCAGTTGAAGATCACGTCGGCGCAGGAGCCGCAATGGAAGACCTTTGCCGATACGATGCGCGAGAACGGCGAAACGATGGGCCGCCTCTATCGCGCGCGGATCGAAAGCCGCAACGTGTCGGCCGTCGACGACATGAAGCAGTACGCGGAGCTCGCGCAGGCGAACGCCGACGGCGCGAAGAAACTGGCCGACGCGTTCGCGCCGCTCTACGACAGCTTCCCGGCCGAACAGAAGGCGCTGGCCGACACGACGTTCCGCAACTGGCTGCATCACGGCGGCGAACATCGCGGCAAGGGCAAGTCGGCCAGGAACAAGGACGGCAAGGCGGCAGCCGCCGACTCCGCCGCAAGCGCGCCCACCCAACCCTGACGCCCTTTGCCCTCTACCGGCGCGGGCCGTCGTCCGCGCCGCGCGTCAGCCGGCGAACGCGCGCCACACGGCGCGCTAATTTCGGGATAAGCTCGCGGCTTTTCCCGCCCTTCCCCGCCATGCTCGAACTCAAGCACATCGACCTGCGTACCGATCCGCAGGCCCGCCGCGTCGTCAAGGACGAAACCGTCACAGTTGCGTTCGCGGCCGCCGACGGCGAACTGATGAGCCTCGAAGGCCCGAACCGTTACGTCGCGGGCGACGCGCTGATCACCGGCTCGACCGGCGACCAATGGGTCGTGTCGCGCGCGCGCTTCGATGCGAAGTACGTGCCCGCCGATCCGGCGCTCGCGCACGGCGCGCCGGGCGCATACCGGAACCTGCCGTCCGTCGTGCTCGCGCGCCGGATGGACGAGCCGTTTACGATCGCGCGCTCGGAAAACGGCGACACGCTGCGCGGCGCCGCCGGCGACTGGGTGATGCAGTATGCGCCGGGCGACTACGGCGTCGTGCAGGCGCAGCGCTTCGCGCAGGTCTATCGCGACGCATGAAACGCGCGCGCCGGCATGACGCCGGCGTAGCCGCTCGCGGTCACGCGAAGTCGTCGTCGAGCTCGAGTTCCGCTTCGCGCTCGATCGCCTCGCCGGCCGCGTGCCGCTCTTCGAGCGAACCGAGCATCGCCTCCGTATACGCATGCAGCACCGCATGGCTGCGCGCGCGCTGCATCGGCTTGAGCGCCAGATAACGCGCGAGCGCGGCCGGCGCGATGCGCACGTCGAGCGTCATCCGCTTCGGCGTCGCACCGAAACGCATCGCGAGCCACTGCACCGACAGGAAGCGTCCGCGCGCATCGCTGTGTTCGACGAAGCGCGTCTGCTCCGGAAAGAGATCGCAGATCACGCGGGCGAGCGCATCGAATTCGGCGCTCGGGCATTCGATCAGATAGTCGTCCATCGCACTCCTCCGGTCAGGCCGCCGCGCGCGACGGCCGGCACGTCTTCGCGAGCACGGCGACCAGGACCGCGGCCAGCACGACGTACACGGCCTCGACCGCGCCGGCCGGCAGCACACGCAACTGGTACAGCAACGCTGGCACCGCGGCCAGCGCATGCAGCACGATCGCGACCGGCAGCACGCGCGCACGCCCGGCGCGTACGCCGCGCCACATCAGTACCGACAACGCGAGCTGCACAGCGAACGCCGCGCAGCGTTCGATCAGCAGCAGCACGATCGACGGCACCGACAGCGTCGCGAGCATCACGTGCAGCCGCACGACGGTGTCGCCGGGCAGGCCGGCGAGCTGCGCTTCGAGCTGGCCGCGGGTCGACAGCCACGCGAGATACGACCACTGGCCCCATACGAGCACGCCGACGAACCACGCTTCGGCGCCGCCGTGCCCGATCCCGTAGCCGATCGCGCGGCCGTCGCCGGCCGACGCGCCGTAGCGGCGATTCAGAAAACGCATCCCGAGATAGCGGCCGACTTCCTCGAATACGGCGGTCGCGAGCGCGCTGTACGCGACGAACGCGAGCGGCTGCGTGAGCCAGCCGCCGGCCGGCGTGCGGCTCAGCACGAGGCCGTGGAATGCGCGTTCGACGATCATCGCGAACAGCGTGAAGACGGCGACGCCGACGATCGTGTCGCGGCGGTCGAGCACAAGCGGCTTGCGCAGGTAACGGCAGACAACGAGCGGCAGCAGCGCGATGATCAGCGTGGCGGCGATCAGTACCGCCAGCGTGACGGGGGCGACGATCATGTATTTCCTTGTTCGGCCGCGGCGCACCGGCGCGCCGCGTGCCCCGCATGATACTCAGCTTGCGGTCGACGCGCGCGCGATCAGTTCGCCGGGCAGCATCGCGACGCGCGCGTCGCCGGCGTCGCCGTCGATCCGCTCGTGCACGAACTCGACGGCCTTGTAGCCGATTTCGTAGGTCGGCTGGCGGATCGTCGTGATGCCGATCAGCTCGGCCCACTCCGGATCGTCGATCGACAGCAGCGCGGCCTTCGCCTGCCATTGCGCGCCGAAACGCGCGCGCAGATGGCGCGCGATCGCGAGCGCGACCGGCGCGTTCGCCGCGAACAGCGCCGCGCGTACGCCGCGCCGCGCGGCGTCGTCGATACGCGCGTCGACGTCGGCGAGCGCGGCCGCAAGCGCGTCGGGCGCGTTCAGGTCGAGCACGATCGTCGCGGGCACCGGCAGCCCGCGCGCGGCGAGCGCCGCGCGAAACGCGGCTTCGCGCAGCCGCCGCGAGCTCACGTGCTCGAACGGCTGCACGACGAAGTGGATCGCATCGAAGCCGCGCTCGATCAGGTGCGCGAGCGCCGTTTCGATCGCGTCCGCGTTGTCGAGACCGATCAGGTCGGCTTCGAAGCCCTCGACCGTGCGGTCGACGAGCACGGCCGGAATCCCGCCGCCGCGCAGCGGGCGCAGCACGTCCTCTTCGGCGCCGAGCGCGTTGACGATCAGCCCTTCGACGCGATAGGTCGTGAGCAGCTGCAGGAAGCGGCGCTCCATCTCGACTTCGTTCGCGGCGTGGCAGATCAGCGGCATGTAGCCGAGCGCGTGGCACGCAGCCTCGACGCCCTGCAGCACTTCGACGGTATACGGATTGGTGAGGTCGGCCGCCAGCATCCCGAGCAGCCGGTTGCGGCCGCGCTTGAGCCCGCGCGCCATCTGGTTCGGCCGATAGTTGAGCCGCGCGATCGCGGCCTCGATCCGCTGACGCAGATCGGCGGACAGCACGTGCGTCTCGCCGTTCAGATAGCGCGACACGCTGGTCTTGCCGGTGCCGGCCTCGCGCGCGACGTCGCTGATCGTCGCCGGACGCGGCGTGGAAGGTTGCGAATCGGTCACTGTCGTGCCTCGCGACGTACGATCCGCGCCGCATCCGCAGCGGACGGATCTTTGTTGTTGGATACGAAAGCCATCCGGCGGACTCCCCTTTCGGTCGGCGCTGGCGCGTCGGCGCCCGCCCCGGTTATCTGCAGCGGCAGTCGGCCGCGCCGGACCCGGCCCGGAGGATGCGCGCCGTCGGACGCCGCCGGCAACGTTGCCGAATCGCCGATGCGACGAGCCGGCGATCATAACGCAGCCTGCGGTCCGGTACCAAGACCGCCGACTCTAACGGCGACGGCCGACCGCCGCTCCGAGCGCGCGCCGCGCTGCGCCGCCCTGTGCCACCTCGGCCGCGCGCGTCACCCGCGCGCGAGCGCGTCGGGATTGACGACGTTCGTGCGCAGCGTGCCGGCCAGCGCGCCGACCAGGTTTTCCGCCGCGCAGCGCGCCATCGCGTGCCGCGTTTCGTGCGTCGCCGAGCCGATATGCGGCAACGCGACGACGTTGCTCATCTGCAGCAGCGGCGAATCCGCCGACAACGGCTCGTGCTCGAACACGTCGAGCCCGGCGCCGCGGATCGTGCCCGCGCGCAGTGCGTCGATCAGCGCGGCTTCGTCGACGACGGGCCCGCGCGACGCGTTGATCAGGATCGCGCCGCGCTTCATCTTCGCGAATTCGGCTGCGCCGACCAGATGGCGCGTCTGAGGCGACAGCGGCACCTGCAGGCACACGAAATCGGATTGCGCGAGCAGTTCGTCGAGCGTCACGCGCCGTGCGCCGTACAGCGTCTCGGCCTCCGGATGCGCGGAGCGGTTCGCGTACAGCACCTGCATCCGGAAGCCGAGCGCCGCGCGGCGCGCCACCGCGCCGCCGATCCGCCCGAGCCCGACGATGCCGAGCGTCTTGCCCTGCACGTCGGTGCCGTACAGCTCGGGGCCGATGCTGCGATGCCAGCGGCCGGCCTTCACCCATTCGGCCAGTTCGACCACGCGCCGCGCGGACGCGAGGATCAGCGAGAACACCGTATCGGCGGTCGACTCGGTCAGCACGTCCGGCGTATGCGCGAGCACGATGCCGCGGCGCGTCAGATCGGCGACGTCGAAATTGTCGTAGCCGACCGAGATGGTCGACCACGCCTTCAGCCGCGGCGCGCAGTCGAGCATCTGCGCGGTCACCTTCAGGCTCGCGCCGATCGCGCCGTCGGCGTCGCCGAGCGCCGCGACGAGCGCATCGGCGCCGTCGGCCTGCACGACTTCCGCGTGCTCGCGCAGGTACGCGAGCACGTCATCGGGCAGCGGCTTGTACGCGACGATACGAGGCTTCATCGTTTCATTTTCCTTGCAGCGGCGCGGACAGCGGATGCGCTTCGCGCGCCTGGGGTTTGACGGACAGCGTGAGGATCACGGCGGCGACCAGCGCCGCGCTCATGAACGCGTACGACGCGAGCGGCGAGCCGGTCGCGCCGTTCAGATAGCCGACGAAATACGAGCCGACGAACGAGCCGAGCGCGCCCATGCTGTTGATCAGCGCCATCGCGCCGCCCGCGACGTTCTTCGGCAGCAGTTCCGGCACGATCGCGAAGAACGGGCCGTAAGGCGCATACATCGCGGCGCCCGCGATCACGAGCAGCGTGTACGAGATCCAGAAATGCGACGAACCGAGCGCATACGATGCCGCGAACGCGGCCGCGCCGACCAGCAGGAACGGCCACACGAAGCCGCGGCGCGAGCCGGCCTTGTCGGACGCCCACGACGCGACGAGCATCGCGATCGTCGCCGCGAGATACGGCAGCGCGGACAGCCAGCCGGTCGCGACCATCCCGAGCTCGGAGCCGTTCTTCACGATCGACGGCAGCCACAGCACGAAGCCGTACACGCCGATGCTCCAGCAGAAATACTGCGCGCACAGCTTGATCACCGCCGGCGAGCGGAACGCCTCGCCGTAGTTGCGCACCGGCTTGATCGCCGCCTGCTCGGCCGCGAGCACGGTGTCGAGGTCGCGTTTTTCCTGCGCGGTCAGCCACGGCGAGTCGGCCGGCTTGTCCTGCACCAGGAACCACCAGCATACGGCCCACAGGATCGCCGGCACGCCTTCCGCGATGAACATGTGGCGCCAGCCGAACTCGTGCACGAGATAGCCGGACACGACCGACATCCACAGCACGGTCACGGGGTTGCCGAGAATCAGGAACGTGTTCGCGCGCGACCGCTCGCTCTTCGTGAACCAGTTGCTGATGTAGATCAGCATCGCCGGCATCACCGCCGCCTCGACGACGCCGAGCACGAAGCGGATCGCCATCAGCGACGGAATGTTGCTGACGACGCCGGTCAGCGCCGCGCACGCGCCCCACAGCACGAGGCTGACGAACACGAGCTTCTTCACGCTGCGGCGCTCCGCGTAGATCGCGCCCGGAATCTGGAAGAAGAAGTAGCCGAGAAAGAACAGCGCACCGATCAGCGACGACAGCCCTTTGCTGATGCCGAGATCCTGGTTGATGCCCGCCGCCGCCGCGAACCCGTAGTTCGCGCGGTCGAGATAGGCAAGGCTGTACGTGATGAAGACGATCGGCATGATCGTCCACCAGCGTCGGATTGCGAGATTGGCTGCCATCACAATGTCTCCTTGTGTCGACCGGCGGTCGCGCGTTCGCGCGCTCCGGTCCCGTCCTTCGGGGAATCGACGGGCACCGGCGCGTCGGCGCCGGTCCCGGTCGGTACAACGTCGTGCATCGCGCACGACATGGGTCCGCGCATTGTGCCGTGTCCGGCATCTCATTGCGCGGTGACGGTTTCCTCGACGCAATCGGCACGATTGCCGACAGTCTCGAGCCGGTCGAGCGCCGCGCGCGTCGGCAGCCCTTCCGAGTCGCCGATCACCTGGATCGCGAGCGCGCCGATCCGGTTGCCGCGCGCGACCGCGTGCTCGACCGGCTTGCCTTCGAGCAGCGCGCTGACGACGCCGACCGCGAAGCCGTCGCCGGCGCCGACGGTGTCGACCACGTTCGCGACGCGCTCGCCGGCCACCGTGCCTTCGCGGCCGTCGGCGGTCCGGTAGTACGCGCCTTCGGCGCCGAGCTTGATCACGACGCCGCGTGCGCCCTGCTCGAGATAGAAGCGCGCAATGTCGGCCGGCGTGTCGCGGCCGGTCAGTTGCCGCCCTTCGGCGAGCCCCGGCAGCACCCAGTCGGCGAGCGCCGCGAGTGCGTTCAGCGTGTTCGCCATCGCATCGGCCGACGGCCACAGCGTCGGGCGCAGGTTCGGGTCGAACGAAATCGTCTTGCCCGCCGCGCGCATCTCGCGCGCGAGATGGAACGCGAGTTCGCACGACGTCGCCGAAATCGCCGGCGCGACGCCGGTCAGATGCAGATGGCGCGCGCCGAGCACGTAGTCGGCCACGTAGTCGTCGCGCGACAGGTGGCTCGCGGCGGAGCCCTTGCGGAAGTATTCGACGGTCGGATCGCTGCCGTCGTCGTTGCGCGACTTCAGCTGGAAGCCGGTCGGGTAGCGCGGGTCGACGCTCACGCACGATGCGTCGATCCCCTCGCGCGCGAGCGTGTCGAGCACGTAGCGGCCGAACGAATCGTTGCCGACGCGGCTCATCCAGCCGACGCGGAACCCGAGCCGCGACAGGCCGATCGCGACGTTCAGGTCCGCGCCCGCGATCCGCTTCGTGAATTGCGTCGCGTGCGCGAGCGCGCCGGGTTCGGCCGCGACGAACATCGCCATCGCCTCGCCGTAGGTCACGACATCCAGTGCTGCTTTCATCGATGAACTCCTTCTGATCCTGCTGCCGTGCGCGCCGTCATGCGGCCGCGAGCCACGCGACGCGCCGGCACGCGTCGCCCGCGAGATCGGCCACGTCGAACGGAAATTCGATTCCGCGCGGCACGTCCGGCGGCAGCGCAGCGAGCACGGCGCTCACGTGCGCGTCGTCCGGCCTGGGCGCCGCCGCGAAGCGGCGCGCGCCGTCGCCTTCGACGGCCTTGCAATGAATGTATTCGACGTGCGGCGCCAGCACGCGTGCGCAGTCGAGCGGCGCTTCGCCCGGCCACTGCCAGTTGCCGATGTCGAACGTCATCCCGAACGCGTCGGGCGTGTCCGATGCGGCCAGCGCGTCGAACAGCCCGCGGAACTGCGCGAGCGCGCCGCCGACCGGCAGCTGACCGTTTTCGACCACCACGCGGGCTCGCGCATCGCGCGACAGCGCAACGATGTCGGCAATGTGCGCGTCGCCGGAAAAACCGCCGAGCTGGAATTTCACGAAGCGCGCGCCGAGCGCATCGGCTTCGGCGAGCGCGGCACGCAACGCGTCGGCGTCCAGCGCGCCGGTGTCCGTGTACAGCGTCGCCGGCGTCGAATAGACCGACCACAGCCCGTGTCCGGTCAGCAGCGCGCCGAGTGCGGTCAGTGCGCCGGGCGACGCGTCGTCGTCCGACGCGAACAGTTCGCGCCGCACCTCGAAGCCGGCCGCGCCGGCCGCCGCCGCGGTCGCGACGAATGCGCTGTGGCCCTCCTGGCGCACGCGGTCGATCCCGAATGCGCTTGCCACGATCACGATGTCTGCCATTTTGCCCTTTATCAACGATATGGAACCGGTTCCATTTGCTTGAGACGGATGGTGCGCTTCGCTTCCCGACGATGCCATAGAGGAAATCCCTAGGCCCGAACGAGCAGCGAATGCGCGCCGCACGGCGCGCATCGCGCGTTCCCGCCGGCGTCGCCTGCTCAGCCGGCGTGCTGCGCGAGGCTCAGTTCGAGAAACTGCGCGGCGACGCGCGACGGCGCGGCGCCGTGCGGCACGAGGATCGAGAAATGACGCGTGAGCGGCACCGGCGCGAGCGAGCGCGGCACGAGCGCCGCATCGTCGTGACGCAGCGACATCGCCGATACGAAACCGACGCCCATCCCGGCGCGCACGGCCTCCTTCACCGCCTCGACGCCGGCGATCTCGAACGCGACGCGCATCGGCGCGCCGCCGTGCGCGAATGCGCGCTCGACGAGCTGCCGTACGGCCGAGCCGGCCTCGCGCAGCACGAGCGGATGCGCGGCCAGCGCGTCGAGCGTGACGCCGGATGCGTATTCGGCCGCGCCGAGCGGGTGCCCGGTCGGCACGATCGCGACGATCTCGTCCTCGTGCCATGCATGCACGGCGGTACCGGGCGGCAGCGCGTCGCCGGGCGGCCCTTCGATCATCGCGATGTCGAGCGACGGCAGCGCGGCGACCACGTCCGACGTGTTGCCGCTCATCGTCTGGATCGCCACGCGCGGCGCGCGCGGCTGGAACGCCGCGATCAGGTACGGCAGCAGATAGCTCGCCGGCGTCGTGCTCGCGCCGATCCGCAGCGTGCCGGCCTCGAGGCCGCGCACCGCGTCGCGAAACGCGCGCGCCTGCGCGAACGTGTCGCGCTGCGCGTTCGCGTATTGGGCGAGCTGCTCGCCGACGGGCGTGAGGCGGATCCCGCGCCCGTCGCGCTGATACAGCGGCTCGCCGAATTCGTCCTGCAGCAGCCGCAGCTGTCCGGACACGGCCGGCTGCGACAGATGCAGCGCGACGGCGGCGCGGCTGATGTTCAGGTGCTCGGCGACGGCCGCAAAAGTTATCAGTTGTTCCGGGGTCATGGGCATGAATTATCGGATTCCCGGATAGTTTATGTCACAAATCACAATTTTTCATATCGATATAACGAAACTAGGATTACGGCATCGCAACACGTTTCGTCACGGTGCCCCATGTCCACTGTTCCGTCCCGTCTGCCCCACGCCGCGCCGTCGATGCGCGGCCAGTTGAACGGCGTGCTGTTCGTCGCATTGTTCGCCGCCGCCGTCACGAGCCTGTCGCAGTTGCCGGCGATCGCCGGGCTCGGTCTGTCGCCGCTGATCGTCGGCATCGTCGCGGGCGCGCTGTACGGCAACGCGCTGCGCGACGGGATGCCGGCGAGCTGGGCGGCCGGCGTGAATTTCTCCGCGCGCAAGTTGCTGCGCATCGCGGTCGCGTTCTTCGGGCTGCGCGTGAGCCTGCAGGAAATCGCGCAGGTCGGGCTGCCGGGCCTCGCGGTGTCGGTGCTCGTCGTGGTGAGTACGCTCGCGATCGGCACCTGGGTCGGGATGAAGCTGATGAAGCTCGATCGCGACGCGGCGCTGCTGACCGCCGCGGGCAGCGCGATCTGCGGCGCGGCCGCCGTGCTCGCGTTCGAGTCGACGCTGCAGTCGAAGCCGCATCAGAGTGCGATGGCGGTGGGCAGCGTCGTGCTGTTCGGCACGCTGTCGATGTTCTTGTACCCGCTCGCGTATCACGCCGGGCTGCTGAATCTCGACCCGGCCGGCTTGGGCCTGTTCTTCGGCGGCACGATTCACGAGGTCGCGCAGGTGGTCGGCGCGGCAAGCGACATCAGCCCGGAAGTCGTGCACGTCGCGACGATCGTCAAGATGACGCGCGTGATGCTGCTCGTGCCGGTGCTGCTCGTGCTCGGCTGGTGGCTCGCCCGGTCCGCGCGCTCGGCGCACGCGGCGGCCGGCGGCGCACACCACGCGCACAAGGTCGCGGTCCCGTGGTTCGCACTCGGTTTTCTCGGCTTCGTGATCGTCAATTCGCTGAACGTGCTGCCCGGCAACGTCACGCACACGCTGAACGCGCTCGATACCTTCGCGCTGACGATGGCGATGACCGCGCTCGGCATCGAGACGCGCGTGTCGCAGATTCGCGAGGCCGGCCCCCGCGCGCTGACGACCGGCCTGATCCTGTACGTGTGGCTGATCGCCGGCGGTTATGCGATCACGTGGGCCGTGGAGCGCTGGCTTGGCTGAACCGCACGCCCGCCCCTCATCGCACGCCGCGCCCGACGGGAAGGTCCCGCGGGCGCGGCGCAGTGCTATCCTTCGCGTCGTTTTCCATCGCCCCCTCTCGGCCGTGCTCTCGTTCCTGCTGAAGCTGCGTACGCGCGCTCAAACGCTGTTCCGCCTGTCGGACGCCCATACGATGCTGATCTGGTCGGCGATCGTCGGCGTCGGCGGCGCGTTCGCGACCATCGCGTTCCGGGAAGGCATCGATCTGATGCAGTACGCGATCGCCGGGCACAGCGGCAGCTTCGTCCAGATGGCGCGCGGGCTGCCGTGGTACGTGCGCTTCTGGCTGCCGGCCGCCGGCGGCTTTCTCGCCGGCTGCGTGCTGCTGTTCGCGATGCGCGGCAACCGCGCGTCGGGCAACACCGACTACATGGAGGCCGTCGCGCTCGGCGACGGCATCGTGCCGGTCCGGCAAAGCCTGTGGCGCAGCGTGTCGTCGCTGCTGACGATCGGCAGCGGCGGCTCGATCGGCCGCGAAGGTCCGATGGTGCAGCTCGCGGCGCTCGCCGCCTCGCTCGTCGGCCGCTTCGTGCACTTCGATCCGCCGCGGCTGCGGCTGCTCGTCGCGTGCGGCGCCGCAGCCGGCATCACGTCCGCGTACAACGCGCCGATCGCCGGCGCGTTCTTCGTGTCGGAAATCGTGCTCGGCACGATCGCGATGGAAAGCTTCGGGCCGATGGTCGTCGCGTCGGTCGTCGCGAACATCGTGATGCGCGAGTTCGCCGGCTATCGGCCGCCGTACGAGATGCCGGTGTTCCCGGCCGTCACCGGCGCGGAGGTGCTGCCGTTCGTCGTGCTCGGCGCGCTGTGCGGCGTGCTCGCGCCGCAGTTCCTGCATCTGCTCGACGCGTCGAAGCGCCAGTTCAAGCGCTTGCCGGTGCCGCTGCCGGTGCGGCTCGCGCTCGGCGGCCTCGTCGTCGGCGTGATCTCGGTGTGGATTCCCGACGTATGGGGCAACGGCTACAGCGTCGTGAACCACATCCTGCATTCGCCGTGGACCTGGCACGCGCTCGTCGCCGTGCTCGTGTTCAAGGTGATCGCGACCGCCGCGACTGCGGGCTCCGGCGCGATCGGCGGCGTGTTCACGCCGACGCTGTTCGTCGGCGCGGTATTCGGCTCGCTGTTCGGGCTCGGGATGCAGGCGCTGTGGCCCGGCCACACGTCCGCGTACTTCGCGTACGCGATCGTCGGGATGGGCGCGTTCATGGCCGGCGCGACGCAGGCGCCGCTGATGGCGATCCTGATGATCTTCGAGATGACGCTCAGCTATCAGGTCGTGCTGCCGCTGCTGGTGTCGTGCGTGGTCGCCTATTTCGCCGCGCGCGCGACGGGCACGACGTCGATGTACGAGATCACGCTGCGTCACCATCAGGACGCGCAGGAGCGGCTGCGGCTGCGCACCACGCAGATGCGCGAGCTGATCCAGCCTGCGCAGACGGTCGTGCCGCTCACCGCGAGCGTCGCCGACATGACCCGCGTGTTTCTCGAATATCCGGTCAAGTATCTGTACGTCACCGACGACGCCGGCCGCTTTCGCGGCGCGGTCGCGCTGAAGGACATCACGTCCGACCTGCTCGATCGGCGCGACACGTCGGACAAGACCGCCGCGCACTACGCGCACACGCCGTTTCCGCTGCTCACGCCCGACATGCCGCTCGCCACGGCGCTCGAGCGCTTCATGGCGTTCCAGGGCGAGCGGCTGCCGGTGATCGAAAGCGAAGCGGAGCCGACGCTCGCGGGCGTCGTCTACAAGACGTCGCTGCTCGACGCGTATCGGCGGATGACCGGCGAACGCTGACGCAGCGACCGGGCCGCGCTCAGTCCGGCGCGCGCCCGAGCACGACGCGCGCGAAGAACCCGGCGAGCACGGCTTCGGCCGCATTGGCCGACACGTGCTGCGGATCGGCCGTGTGATACGACTGCACGCCGTCGCACAGGCACATCAGCCCGAACGCGAGCGTTTCGGCCGGCAGCAGCAGCGGCGTGCCGGCACGCTCGGCGAAGCGCTCGATGAACTCCGCCATCTGCATGCGCTTGCCGTGCAGAAACTGGTTGAAGCGGACGCGGAACTTCGCGTCGCGCGCTGCCTGCAGCTTCGCCTCGCCCCACAGCAGCGAGTATTCGTCGTCGCGAAAGAGCGTGCTGTAGTACGCGAGCGCGGTCGATTCCATCTGCTCGCGCGGCCCGCCTTCTTCGAAGATCGCCTCGAAATCGGCCCGCACCGACGCGTGGTCGCGCTCGAGCAGTTCCAGCAGCAGCTCCGACTTGCTGCGGAAATTCGAATAGAACGCGCCGCGCGTATAGCCGGCCGCCGCCGCGATGTCCTCGACGCTCGCCGCGACATAGCCCTTCTTCAGAAAAATCCTGTGCGCGGCATTCAGCAGACGTTCGCGCGTCTGGTCCCTGCTCTGCTCGCGAGTTAAGCGCTGTGTTTTCATGCCGCGCAGTCTAGCACCGTTCTCCTTTCGGATTCATCTTTGCATTCGGATACAGGTGTGTATTAGAATTCGCCACAGTTTCCGAACGGTCTCGTTCGTCTGTCCGTGCGCACCGCTGTCCGCGCCACTCGGGGCAAGCGCCGCTGCGCTTGCCGGCCTCGTTCCGCTCACCTCACCTGGGGGTTTCGTGAATCGCTCCGGTTCCCGCGCCGCGCTGCTGATCGGCGTCGCGCTCGTCGTCGCTGCCTGCCATCCGAAAGAATCCGCGCCGCCCGCGCCGCGGCCCGTCGTCGCGCTGCCCGCGCGCGCCGACGGCGCGGCCGCCGTGCGTACGCTGCCCGGCGAAATCCAGCCGCGCTACGCGACGCCGCTGTCGTTCCGCATCGCGGGCAAGATCGTCGAGCGCAAGGTGCGGCTCGGCGATACGGTGAAGGCCGGCCAGGTCGTCGCGCTGCTCGATCCGTCCGACGTCGAAAGGAACGCGGCGAGCGCGCAGGCGCAGCTCGATGCGGCCGCGCATCGCCTCGCGTTCGCGAAGCAGCAGCTCGACCGCGATCGCGCGCAGGCGCGGGAGAACCTGATCGCGACCGCGCAGCTCGAGCAGACGGAAGACAGCTACGCGTCCGCGCTCGCGCAGCGCGACCAGGCGCAGCAGCAGCTCGCGCTGGCCCGCAACCAGCTGCGCTATGCGACGCTCGTCGCCGATCATGCGGGCTACATCACCGCCGAACAGGCCGACACCGGCCAGAACGTGTCGGCCGGGCAGCCCGTCTACCAGCTCGCGTGGGCCGGCGACGTCGACGTCGTCAGCGACGTGCCCGAGGCCGCGCTCGCGTCGCTCGCGCCCGGTCGCGCCGCCACGGTCACGCTGCCGTCGCTGCCGGGCCGCCAGTTCGCGGCGAAGGTGCGCGAAGTCGCGCCGGCCGCCGATCCGCAAAGCCGCACGTACCGCGTAAAGCTCGCGCTCGCCGCGCCCGACCCGGCGATCCGCCTCGGGATGACCGCGAACGTCGCGTTCGACGGCGCGCCGGCCGACGGCGGCGCGCAGCCGATCACGCTGCCCGCGACCGCGCTGTTCCACGACGGCCCGCATCCGGCCGTGTGGGTCGTGCGCACGAAGGACGACACGCTCGAGCTGCGCCGCGTCGACGTCGCGCGCTTCAACGAGCGTACCGTGACCGTGTCGCACGGGCTGCAGCCCGGCGAGCGCGTGGTGCTGCAAGGCGTGCATACGGTCAGCGCCGGCGAGAAGGTCCGCCCGATCGCGCCGCTGCATCCGGAGGACTTCGCGTCATGAGTGCGTCCCGCGAAGAAAGCCGCTTCAACCTGTCCGCGTGGGCGCTGCGCCACCAGGCGCTGGTCGTCTATCTGATCGCGCTCGCGACGCTCGCGGGCATCCTCGCGTACACGCGCCTCGCGCAGTCCGAAGACCCGCCGTTCACGTTCCGCGTGATGGTGATCCGCACGCTGTGGCCCGGCGCGACCGCGCGGCAGGTGCAGGAGCAGGTGACCGACCGGATCGGCCGCAAGCTGCAGGAAACGCCGGCGATCGATTTCCTGCGCAGCTATTCGCGCCCCGGCGAATCGCTGATCTTCTTCACGATGAAGGATTCCGCGCCGGTCAAGGACGTGCCGGAGACCTGGTACCAGATCCGCAAGAAGGTCGGCGACATCGGCTACACGCTGCCGCCGGGCGTCCAGGGCCCGTTCTTCAACGACGAATTCGGCGACGTCTACACCAACATCTGGACGCTCGAGGGCGATGGCTTCACGCCCGCGCAGCTGCACGACTACGCGGACCAGCTGCGCACCGTGCTGCTGCGCGTGCCGGGCGTCGGCAAGGTCGACTATTTCGGCGACCCCGGCCAGCGGATCTTCATCGAGGCCGACAACGCGCAGCTCACGCGCCTCGGCATTTCGCCGCAGCAGCTCGCGCAGGCGATCAACGCGCAGAACGACGTATCGTCCGGCGGCGTGCTGACGACGGCCGACGATCGCGTATACGTGCGGCCGAGCGGCCAGTTCGACAACGTCGCCGCGATCGCCGACACGCTGATCCGCATCAACGGCCGCACGTTCCGGCTCGGCGATCTCGCGACGGTGAAGCGCGGCTACGACGATCCACAAGTCACGCAGATGCGCGCGATCGGCGCGGACGGCCGCGGCAAGGCCGTGCTCGGCATCGGCGTGACGATGCAGCCCGGCGGCGACGTGATCCGGCTCGGCAAGGCGCTCGATGCCGAATCGAAGGAGTTGCAGGCGCAACTGCCGGCCGGGCTGAAGCTGACAGAAGTGTCGAGCATGCCGCACGCCGTGTCGCATTCGGTCGACGACTTCCTCGAAGCGGTCGCCGAAGCGGTCGCGATCGTGCTGATCGTGAGCCTCGTGTCGCTCGGCCTGCGCACCGGCATGGTCGTCGTGATCTCGATCCCGGTTGTGCTCGCGGTGACGGCGCTGTTCATGTACCTGTTCGACATCGGGCTGCACAAGGTGTCGCTCGGCACGCTGGTGCTCGCGCTCGGGCTGCTCGTCGACGACGCGATCATCGCGGTCGAGATGATGGCCGTGAAGCTCGAACAGGGCTACAGCCGCGCGCGCGCCGCCGCGTTCGCGTACACCAGCACCGCGTTCCCGATGCTGACCGGCACGCTCGTCACGGTGTCGGGCTTTCTGCCGATCGCGCTCGCGAAGTCGAGCACCGGCGAATACACGCGCTCGATCTTCGAGGTGTCGGCGATCGCGCTGATCGCGTCGTGGTTCGCGGCGGTCGTGCTGATTCCGCTGCTCGGCTATCACCTGCTGCCGGAGCGCAAGAAGCACGCGCACGAAGCGCACCTGCCGGACGATCACGAGCACGACATTTACGACACGCGCTTCTACCGGCGGCTGCGCGGCTGGATCGACTGGTGCATCGAGCGGCGCTTCGTCGTGCTGCTGATCACGGTCGTGCTGTTCGTCGTCGCGATGATGGGCTTCTCGCTCGTACCGCAGCAGTTCTTCCCGAGCTCCGATCGCCCCGAGCTGCTGGTCGACCTGCGGCTGCCCGAAGGCGCGTCGTTCGCGGCGACGCTGCGCGAGACCGAGCGCGTCGAGAAGGCGCTCGACAAGCGGCCGGAGATCGACCACGTGGTGAGCTTCGTCGGCAGCGGCGCGCCGCGCTTCTATCTGCCGCTCGACCAGCAGCTGCAGTTGCCGAACTTCGCGCAGTTCGTGATCACCGCGAAGTCGGTGAAGGACCGCGAGCAGCTCGCGACGTGGCTCGAAACCACGCTGCGCGACCGGTTTCCGGCCGTGCGCTGGCGGCTGTCGCGGCTGGAAAACGGGCCGCCGGTCGGCTATCCGGTGCAGTTCCGCGTGAGCGGCGACGACATCGCGACGGTCCGCTCGATCGCCGAGAAGGTCGCGGCGACGATGCGCGGCGACGCGCGCACCGTGAACGTCCAGTTCGACTGGGACGAGCCGGCCGAGCGCTCGGTGCGCTTCGAGATCGACCAGAAGAAGGCGCGCGAGCTGAACGTCACGTCGCAGGACGTGTCGGGCTTCCTCGCGATGACGCTGTCCGGCACGACCGTCACGCAGTACCGCGAACGCGACAAGCTGATCGCGGTCGACCTGCGTGCGCCGCAGGCCGATCGCGTCGATCCGGCGAAGCTCGCGGGCCTCGCGATGCCGACGCCGAACGGCCCCGTGCCGCTCGGCTCGCTCGGCAGCTTCACGCCGGCGCTCGAATACGGCGTCGTCTGGGAGCGCGACCGCCAGCCGACGATCACCGTGCAGTCCGACGTGCGTGCGGGCGCGCAGGGCATCGACGTCACGCACGCGATCGACGGCAAGCTCGATGCGTTGCGCGCGCAACTGCCGGTCGGCTATCAGATCAACATCGGCGGGTCGGTCGAGGAAAGCGCGAAGGCGCAGACGTCGATCAACGCACAGATGCCGCTGATGGCGATCGCGGTGTTCACGCTGCTGATGATCCAGCTGCAGAGCTTCTCGCGCGTGCTGATGGTCGTGCTGACCGCGCCGCTCGGGCTGATCGGCGTCGTCGGCACGCTGCTGCTGTTCGGCCAGCCGTTCGGCTTCGTCGCGATGCTCGGCGTGATCGCGATGTTCGGGATCATCATGCGCAACTCGGTGATCCTCGTCGACCAGATCGAACAGGACATCGCAGCGGGCCACGGGCGCTTCGACGCGATCGTCGGCGCGACCGTGCGGCGCTTCCGGCCGATCACGCTGACCGCCGCGGCCGCCGTGCTCGCGCTGATTCCGCTGCTGCGCTCGAACTTCTTCGGGCCGATGGCGACCGCGCTGATGGGCGGCATCACCAGTGCGACCGTCCTGACGCTGTTCTACCTGCCCGCGCTGTACGCGACGTGGTTCCGCGTGAAGCGCGACGAGCGCGATCCGCACGACGGCGACACGCCGCCCGCCGCGCCGTCGGGAGCCTGACCATGGAATTGTCGATGAAGCTGAAAACCCGTACGCTGCGCACGCTCGCCGCGGCGAGCGTCGCCGCGCCGCTGGCCGGCTGCGCATGGTTCGCGCCGAGCGGCGAGCCGCCCGCACTGCCGTCGCCCGCGCATTACGGCGCCGCACCGCAGCTCGAGCAGACCGTTGCCGCGCACGGCGTCGCGCAACGATTCGAGGTCGGCGCGCAGCCGGTGCCCGACTGGTGGAAACAGTACCGTTCCGATGCGCTGAACGCGCTCGTCGACGAAGGGTTGCGCAACAGCCCGACGCTCGCGGCGGCCGCGCATTCGCTGGACGCCGCGCGCGAGCAGCTGCGTGCGCAGATCGGCAGCTCGCTGCTGCCGTCGATCGACGCGGGCGGCCAGGCGACGCGGCAGCGCGCGCTCGGCGTGCCGATTCCGGCGCTCGGCGCGCCGACGCTGCTGTACGACACGTTCGTCGGGCAGCTGCAGGCGAGCTACACGGTCGACCTGTTCGGCGCCGCGCGCTTCGCGAATCGCGCGCTCGGAAAACGCGTCGACGTCAGCGCGTTCCAGCTCGAATCCGCGCGCCGCGCGCTCGCCGCGAACATCGTGACCGCGTCGATCACGGTGTCGGTGCTCAACGCGCAGATCGACACGACCGAGCGGCTCGTCGCGCTCGCGAACGACCAGGCGCGCGATGCCGAACGCCGCCACGCGCTCGGCGCGGCGTCGCGCAGCGACGCGCTGAACGCGCGGCAAAGCGCCGACACGTTCGCCGCGAGCCTGCCCGCGCTGCGCCAGCAGCGCGACTCCGCGCGCCACGCGCTCGCGGTGCTGATCGGCCGCACGCCGGACCGGCCGCCGGCCGATCTCGCACTCGCCGATCTGCATCTGCCCGAGCAGGTGCCTGTCGTCGTGCCGTCCGATCTGCTGCAAAGCCGCCCCGACATCCAGGCGGCCGATGCGGGGCTGAAAGCGGCCGCAGCCGAAGTCGGCGTCGCGACCGCGCAGCTGTTCCCGCAGCTGTCGCTGTCCGCCGCGATGGGCAAAGGCGGATTCAGCTGGCCGACGATGCTGTCGGGCGCCGGCGCGATCTGGAACGTCGGCGCGTCGCTGAGCCAGCCGATCTTCCACGGCGGCGCGCTGCTCGCGCAGCGCCGCGCGGCGAAGGCGAGCTACGAAGCCGCGGTCGACCAGTACCGGCAGACGGTGCTCGCCGCGTTCCAGAACGTCGCCGACTCGCTCGCCGCGCTCGAGCACGATGCCGAAGCGCTCGACGCGTCGTCGCGGGCGGCGCTGGCCGCGCGCGGCGCGTACGACGACGCGGCCGCACGCGTGCGGCTCGGCGCGCTGCCGCCGTCCGCGGCGCGCGCGAGCGAGCTGCAGTACCGGAATGCGCGGCTCGACGAAATCCGCGCGACCGGCGCGCGGCTCGCGGACACCGCGCGGCTCTATCAGGCGATGGGCACGCCGTCGCTCGACAAGGCCGGCAACGACGCCGGCAGCCCGCAAGCCCGCGCCGCCGCGAACGGCGTCGCTGCGTCCGCGCGATGACGCGGGCTTGCGTCGGGCGCACGCGGCCTCGTCCGGTGCGCCCGACGTTCGAACTTCCGCTTGACCCTCACGTAGCGTAACGTTCGACACTCCAGTGTGCGCATCGAACGGAGGGAAACATGCGGCTGAAAGTGGGAGAACTGGCGAAACGCAGCGGGCTGACCGTCCGCACGCTTCATCACTATCACGCGATCGGCCTGCTGACGCCTTCGGCGCGCGCCGACAACGGCTACCGGCTGTACGACCGCGACGACGTCGCGCGGCTCCACCAGATCCAGGCGCTGCGTCGCTTCGGACTGTCGCTGGCCGAAATCGGCGATTACCTGAACCAGCCCGGCACCCCGCTCGTCGATCTCGTCGCGAAGCAGATCGCGTCGCTCGACCGTCAGCTCGCGCAAGCGTCGCAGTTGCGCGAGCGGCTCGTGAGCCTGCACGCGCAGCTCGCCGCGGGCACGGAGCCGGAGCTGTCCGATTGGCTCACCACACTGGAGTTGATGACCGTGTACGACAAATATTTTTCCGATGAAGAACTCGCGCGCATGCCGATGTACCGCAAGAGCCAGACCGGCGATGCGGAATGGATCGCGCTCGTCGCCGACGTGCGCGCGCTGCACGATGCGGGCGTGCCGCCGGAGGACGACCGCGTGCGCGCGCTCGCCGATCGCTGGATGACGCAGCTCGTGCGCGACACCGCCGGCGACCCGCGGCTGCTCGCGAAGCTGAACGTGATGCACGAGCGCGAGCCTTCGATGCAGACGAAGATCGGCATTTCGACCGAATTGCGCGACTACGTGCTGAAGGCCGTGGCCGAAACGAAGATGCGGATCTTCGAGAAGTATCTGAATCCGGACGAGATCCGCTTCATGCGTGCGCACTACGGGCAACGCGCGATGGAATGGCCGCAGCTGGTGGCCGACGTGCGCGATGCGCTCGAGGCCGGCAAGCAGCCCGACTCGCCGGAGGGCCGCGCGCTCGCGCAACGCTGGCTCGATCTGTTCCGCAGCTACGCGGGCGACGATCCGGCCACGCACGCGAAATTCCGCGACGCGATGGCGAACGAGCCGGCGCTGATGAAGGACGCGTGGGTCGACGACACGCTGCTCGGCTTCATGCGCGCCGCGATCGCGCAGCTCGCGCCGGTGCGCTGAGCGGTCGGCGCCGACGGCGGTGTGCGCGTCGTGACGTGCGTGCCGTGCCTGAGTTGCGTGCTGCGTGCCCTGCGCGACGTGCGCGTTGTCGTGACGTCCGTGCCGGCGGCGACGCACCGCCGTTGCGGCCGGCATGTGACGGCGGCGCGGTACGGCGCATCGGCCGGCATTCGTCGCGCGGCCCGCTTGCAAGAACGCGCAGGCGGGCCGCGCGCTTCACCACTTGCAGCCCGTATCGCGCACCGCGTCGAGCGCGAGCATCGGCAGCGCGAGCAGCCCGGCGCCCGCATACGCGTTCCGGCAATCGGCGCGCCGCGCGTTCGACATGCCGGACGCCAGCGTCGCATCGGCGGTAGGACGACGCGGTGCCGCGCTTGCCGCCGATGCGCCCAGTGCGTTCACCGTCGCCTGCGCCGCGCTGCGACCGACCGCACCCGCCCTGCCGATCGTCGCCAGATCGCGCGCCCAGTCGACATCGGGCGCAGCGCGAGCGTCGGCGCGTTGCTCGCGTCGCTCCAGCGCGGCGTTCGCGGCGTCATGCGCGCCCGTCGCATCATCGGCAAGCGAACGCGTCGTGTTACGCGCGTTCGGTGCGACCGCAGAACGTCGTGTCGATCGCGCGGTGCCGCGCGTGCTGGCGTCGGGCGCGATACGCGCGGCCGCATGCGGTAACGGCGGCGAACGCGGCGCCGGCGGCATCGCAGGAATCAACCTGACGCTCAGCGCGATCCGTGCGGACGCATCGACTTCCGGTCGAGCCGTGCCGGCCGCGCTCGACGTCCATTGCAGCACGAGCCATCCGAGCACGTGCAGCGACAGAGCCGCGACACAGGCCAGCGCGACGACGTGCGGCCGCTGCCGCCGCCGCGCTTCCCCCGCTCGCAGCGACGATGCGTCAATCCGGCTCGCCGCCGTCATCGGTGAACGCCAGCAGGTCGCCCGGCTGGCAGTCGAGATAGCGGCAGATCGCCTCGAGCGTCGCGAAGCGGATGCCCTTGACCTTCCCCTGCTTGAGCAGCGACAGATTCTGTTCGGTGATGCCGACGGCCGCCGCGAGGTCCTTCGAGCGAACCTTGCGGGTCGCGAGCATCACGTCGAGCTTGACCACGATCGTCATCGCGCGCCTCAGACGAATTGCCGATGTTCGGCGTCGAGTTCGCTCGCCTGCCGCAGGATGTGCGCGATGACCGCGATGCATGCAGCGGTAAACAGCGCGACGACGTACGGCAGCGTAAAGCCGACGCTGACGACGCGATGCCCGGCCGGCTCGCGCATCGTCGCCCAGACGGTCAGCAGCGGTTCGCACAGCACGCTGAGCAATACCCACATCCCGATCGCGCGCCCGGTCTTGCCGAGATGGCCGGCTGCCTGCGCGGAGAAATAGTCGCGGCGCGCGTACGTGCGAAACAGCTGGCGCAGATGATGAAGGCCGGTCGCGAGCGCGACGAGCGGCACGCTCGACAGCACGATGCCGACCGCCTTCTGCCACCACGGGAATGCGGCGACGTCTACCTGCAGGCCGGACATCACCGAGTCGGTCAGGCCGAACACGAAACCGGGCCCGGCATGCGTCGCGTTCAGCGACGGGAAAACCCAGCATGCGGCGTTCAACGCCAACATGCCGACGATGAACCACAACGTAACGGCAGCCATCCGCTGGCTGATGCGGGCGATGCGATCGGTGTGCATGGTTTGCCTCGACGAGCGTGGAAGATGCGCCGATTGTACGCCAAGAATTATCGTAAAACGATAATTAATTGTTGTCCCAATGTGATTTTTTATCGCCGAACGTGCTTCCAAGCGCCTTCAGCCGCCGGTAAAGCGTCCGCTCGCTGATGCCGACGCGTTCGGCGAGCGCCTTGCGCGTGCCGCCGAATTCCGCGGCGATGCGCGCGAGTTCGGCGTCCGTCGTCGCGCCGGCCGCGCGCGTGCCGTCGCGCGGTGCATCCGCGGCCGCCGCGAGTTCGGGCGGCAAGTGCTCGACGCGGATCGTGCCGTCGTCCGCGAACAGGCATGCGCGCTCGAGCACGTTGCGCAGTTCCCGGATGTTGCCGGGCCACGCATAGGCGTCGAGGCACGCGAGCGCGCGTTCGCTCAGCACGCACGGCCGCGCGCCGGCGTCCGTCGCCGCGCCGGCCCGCGCGTTCGCGATGCGCCGCAGGATCGATTCGGCGAGCAGCGCGACGTCGCCGCGCCGCTCACGCAGCGCGGGAAGCGCGATCGGAAACGCGTTGATCCGGTAATACAGATCCTGCCGGAACCGGCCGTCGGCGATCATCTCGCGCAGCGGCTTGTGCGTAGCCGCGACGAGCCGGAAATCGGCGCGCAGCGTCTCGACGCCGCCGACGCGCCGGAACGTTCCCGACTCGATCAGCCGCAGCAGCTTCACCTGCATCGGCAGCGGCACGTCGCCGATCTCGTCGAGGAACAGCGTGCCGCCCTGCGCGGTCTCGACGAGGCCCGGCTTGCGCTGGTTCGCGCCGGTGAAGGCACCCTTCTCGTAGCCGAACAGCTCGCTCTCGAACAGCGTTTCGGCGATTCCCGAACAGTCGACGACCACGAACGGGCCCATCGCGCGGCCGCTCGCCTCGTGCAGCGCGCGCGCGAACAGCTCCTTGCCGGTGCCCGATTCGCCGAGCAGCAGCACCGGCAGCGTCGACGGCGCGACGCGCTGCAACGCGCCGAGCGCCGCGTTGAACGTATCCGCGCTGCCGACGAGCCCTTCGGCGCTCGGCTGCGCGGACGCGCTGCGCACCGTCGTCAGCCGCTCGACGTACGCGATCACGTTGCCGAGCGCATCGAAGATCGGCCGCAGCTCGACGTCGACGTGCTCGGGGCCGCGCGGCGTGTGATGAATGTGCAGCACGCGGTTCAGCCCGCGCGACTCGAGCGCCTGTTTCATCGGACAGTGTTCGCCGGCCTGGTCGCACGGCACGTCGTAATGATGGGAGACCTGGAAGCAGCGCCGCCCGACGTGCTCGACGCCGGCCACGCCGAACTGGCGCCGGTACGCATCGTTCGCCGCGAGGATCCGGTAGTCGGGATCGACGACGATCGTCGGCTGCGGGTCCTGTTCGAGATAGGCGACGAGCGCGCGAACGTCGGGCGCGAGTTCGCGCGGCGGCGCGGGAACGATCGGGATGGTGTCGTGCGGATTCATCGGCGGGCTCGGTGGAGGACGGCGGATCGACTGCCAGCATGGGCTGCCAATTCTGCCACGGCACTGCCAAACGTGGCAGTTCGATCGTGCAATCGCCGCTCGGGTCGCGCCGGCGCGCACTGAAAAACCGAGCACGATCAAGCATTTGCACCGCCGATTTTGGCCGCGAACCCGATTGGCATGCTTCTTGAGAACGAAAGGTGCGATTGCAGATGCAGAACCGATCGAGGACATCCCGTGAGCCACACCTCCACGCTGTCGGTCGAAGGCTTTTTCGACCCGGCGACCCACACCGTCAGCTACCTGCTGCTCGATACGGCAAGCCGTGCGTGCGCGCTGATCGACAGCGTGCTCGACTACGACCCGAAGTCCGGCCGCACGCACACGGCGAGCGCAGACCGGCTGATCGCGCGCGTCGCCGAGCTCGGCGCGACCGTGCACTGGCTGCTGGAGACGCACGTGCATGCCGACCATCTGTCGGCCGCGCCGTATCTGAAGGCGCGCGTCGGCGGCCGGATCGCGATCGGCTCGCAGGTGCGCCGCGTGCAGCACGTGTTCGGCCGGCTGTTCAACGCGGGCCCGGGCTTCGCGCAGGACGGCAGCCAGTTCGACCGGCTGCTCGACGACGGCGACACGCTCGCGCTCGGCGCGCTGACGATCCGCGTGTTGCACACGCCCGGCCATACGCCGGCTTGCGTCACGTATTGCGTCGACGACGCGACGCAGCGCGCGGCGTTCGTCGGCGACACGCTGTTCATGCCCGACTACGGGACCGCGCGCTGCGACTTCCCCGGCGGCGATGCGCGCGCGCTATACCGGTCGATCGCGCGCGTGCTCGCGCTGCCGCCGGACACACGCGTCTATCTGTGCCACGACTATCAGCCCGGCGGACGCGACGTGCAGTTCGTGACGACGGTGGCCGAGCAGCGCCGCGCGAACGTGCACGTGAAGGACGGCGTGACGGAGGACGAATTCGTCGCGATGCGCACTGCGCGCGACGCGACGCTCGACATGCCGGTGCTGATGCTGCCGTCCGTGCAGGTCAACATGCGCGCCGGGCATCTGCCCGAGCCCGAAGACAACGGCGTGCGCTATCTGAAGATCCCGCTCGACGCGATCTGACCGACTTCCCCCGACCGGAACCTCCGACATGATCCTTCGCAAGCTGACCGACACGCTGTCGGTATCGCCGCAGATCGCGGCGGCCGACCTGCCCGCGCTTCACGCGGCCGGCATCCGCGCGATCGTCTGCAACCGGCCCGACGGCGAAAGCCGCGACCAGCCTGGCGTTGCCGAGATCCGCGCGGCCGCCGCGCCGTTCGGCATCGACGTCCATTACCTGCCGGTCGCCGCCGGCCACGTGACGGCCGAGCAGGCCGCGCAGTTCGGCGTGCTGGTCGCGTCGCTCGACGCGCCGGTGCTCGCGTACTGCCGAAGCGGCACGCGGTCGGCGACGCTGTGGACGCTGTCGCAGTCCGGCGGCCCTGCATCGCCGGGCGCCAGCACGACGGCGGCCGGAACCGGCGACAGTGCCGACGCACGCACCGCCGGCATCGCGCCAGCCGATTCGCAGCCGTTGCCCGCAGTCGACGCGCGGCACGACGTCGTGATCGTCGGCGCCGGCGCGGCCGGCATCGCGGTCGCATCGAGCCTGCTCGCGCGCGATGCGTCGCTCGACGTCGCAGTGATCGATCCCGCCGAATTCCACTACTACCAGCCGGGCTGGACGATGGTCGGCGCGGGCGTGTTCCGGCCCGAGTCGACCGAGCGCGCGATGGCCGACGTGCTGCCGCGCGGCGTGCGCCGGATCCGCGCGGCGGTCGCGCGTTTCGAGCCCGACGCGCACGCCGTCGTGCTCGAGCACGGCCGACGCATCGGCTACCGGAAGCTCGTCGTCTGTGCGGGGCTCGAGCTCGACTGGCACGCGATCGACGGCCTCGTCGACACGCTCGGCCGCCACGGCGTCACGTCGAACTACCGCTACGACCTCGCACCGTACACGTGGGAACTGGTACGCGCGTTCCGCGGCGGCCGTGCGCTGTTCACGCAGCCGCCGATGCCGATCAAGTGCGCGGGCGCGCCGCAAAAGGCGATGTATCTGTCGTGCGACCACTGGCGCCGTACCGGCCGCCTGGCAGCGGCGAACGTCGAGTTCCTGAATGCGGGCGGCGCGCTGTTCGGCGTCGCCGACTACGTGCCCGCGCTGATGGAATACGTGAAGCGCTACGGCATCGCGCTGTCGTTCGGCCACAATCTCGTCGCGATCGACGGCCCCGCGCGGCGCGCGACGTTCGTGCGCACGCTGCCGGACGGCGGCACGCAAACCGTCAAGCGCGCGTTCGACATGATCCACGTCGTGCCGCCGCAGAAGGCGCCCGGTTTCGTGCGCGCGAGCCCGCTCGCCGACGCGGCCGGCTGGATCGACGTCGATCCGGCGACGCTGCGGCACAAGCGCTTCGCGGACATCTTCGCGCTCGGCGACGTCACGAACACGACCAACGCGAAAACCGCCGCGGCCGCGCGCAAGCAGGCGCCGGTCGTCGCGCACAACGTGCTCGCATCGCTCGGCCGCGCGCACCGCGACGCCGCGTACGACGGCTACGGCTCGTGCCCGCTGACCGTCGAGCGCGGCCGGATCGTGCTCGCCGAATTCCTGTACGGCGGCAAGCTCGCGCCGACGTTCCCCGCATGGCTGATCGACGGCAAGCGCCCGTCGCGGCTCGCATGGCTGCTCAAGGCGCGCATCCTGCCGCCGCTCTACTGGAACGCGATGCTCAAGGGCCGCGAATGGCTCGCGAAGCCGGCGATTCGCGCAGCGGGCGCCGAGCGCTCGGCCGGGTGACGCGATGCTGATCTCCGTCGTACTGGGCGGCTTCGTCGGCGCGGTGCTCGGCCTCACGGGCGCCGGCGGCGGGATTCTCGCGGTGCCGGCGCTCGTCGTCGGGATGGGCTGGCCGATGCAGCAGGCGACGCCGGTCGCGCTCGTCGCGGTCGCCGGCAGCGCGGCGCTCGGCGCGCTCGAAGGTTTTCGTCGCAGGCTCGTCCGCTATCGCGCGGCACTGCTGATGGCGGCGGCCGGCGTGCCGCTCACGACGCTCGGTGCGCGGCTCGCGCACGTGCTGCCGCAACGCGTGCTGCTCGCGCTGTTCGCGCTGACGATGCTCGTCGTCGCCGCGCGGCTGCTGCGGCAGGCGTTGCGGCGCGCGTGCGCCGGCTCCGACACGTCGCCGCTGTGCGTCGGCCGCGTGAATCCCGATACGGGCCGGCTCGTGTGGTCGTGGCCGGCCGCGCTCGCGCTCGCATCGACCGGCGCGGTAACGGGCCTGATGACCGGGCTGCTCGGCGTCGGCGGCGGCTTCGTGATCGTGCCGATGCTGCGCAGGTTCACGAACGTGTCGATGCACGGCATCGTCGCGACGTCGCTGATGGTGATCGCGCTGGTCGGCACCGGCGGCGTGTTCGCGACGCTCGTGTCGGGCACGCGCGCGCCGCTCGACGTGATGCTGTGGTTCACGGCCGCGACCGCGCTCGGGATGGCGGCCGGACGCGGCGCATCGCGGCGCCTGTCGGCGCGGCACGTGCAGGCCGGCTTCGCGGCCGTGCTCGTGTGCGTGGCGCTCGGCCTGCTCGCGAAGGCGGCGTTCGGCGCATGAGCCGCGTCCGATAGCGGGCCGACGTGCGCAGCCGACGCACGCGGCCACCGGCGAACGCGCCGGCGCACGGCCGCGCCGCCTCAAACGAAACGCCCGGCGCGACTCGTCGTCGGCACCGGGCGCTTTGTCGTTGCGGCAGCGTGTTCGTGCGCGTCAGCCCGCGAACGCCGCGGTCCGCTTGCGCTCCTGGCGCAGCATCACGAAGTTCGCGACCACGACGCCGACCGTCACCGCGATGATGAACAGCGTCGCGAGCGCATTCATCTCCGGGTTCAGGCCGAGGCGCACGCGCGAGAACACGACGAGCGGCAGCGTCGTCGAGCCGGGGCCCGACAGGAACGCGGACAGCACGAGATCGTCGATCGACAGCGTGAACGACAGCAGCCAGCCGGCGATCAACGCCTGCGAGATCAGCGGCAGCGTGATCGTGAAGAACACCTTCAGCGGCGTCGCGCCGAGATCGAGCGCGGCCTCCTCGAGCGACGGGTTCAGCTCGCGCACGCGCGACTGCACGATGATCGCGACGTACGAGATGCACAGCATCACGTGGCCGAGCCAGATCGTGAAGATCCCGCGTTCGGCCGGCCAGCCGATCCATTTCGCGAGCTCGATGAACAGCAGCAGCAGCGAAATCCCCTGGATGACTTCCGGAATCACGAGCGGCGCGTTGATCATCCCGCTGAACAGCGCGAAGCCGCGAAAGCGCCCCATCCGCGCGAGCACGAAGCCGGCCCACGTACCGATGAACACCGACGCGAATGCGGTCAGCACGCCGATCTTCAGCGACAGCCACGCGGCGCTCAGCAGTTCGTCGTCGTCGACGAGCGCCGCATACCAGCGGAACGAGAAACCGGACCACACGGTGACGAGCTTCGACTCGTTGAACGAATAGACGATCAGGCTGACGATCGGGATGTACAGGAACGCGAAGCCGGCGAACAGCGCCGCGAACTGCAGATAACGATTCGGCTTCATCGGCGGCGGCCCTCCTGCTCCTTCGCCTGGAAGTGCTGGAACATCGCCATCGGCACGAGCAGCAGCAGCACCATCGCACAGGTCACGGCCGACGCCATCGGCCAGTCGGCGTTGTTGAAGAACTCATTCCACATCACGCGGCCGATCATCAGCGTATTCGCGCCGCCGAGCAGTTCGGGAATCACGTACTCGCCCACCGCCGGGATGAACACGAGCAGGCAGCCGGCGATGATCCCGTTCTTCGACAGCGGCAGCGTGATCCGCACGAATGCGGTCCACGGCTTGGCGCCGAGGTCGTACGCGGCCTCGAGCAGCCGCAGGTCCATCTTCACGAGGTGCGCATAGAGCGGCATCACGAGGAACGGCAGGTACGAATACACCATCCCGATGTACACCGCGTAGTTCGTGCGGTACAGCTCGATCGGCGTATGGATCAGGCCGATCCACATCAGGAAGTTGTTCAGCAGGCCGTTGTTCTTCAGGATCCCGATCCACGCATACACGCGGATCAGGAACGACGTCCAGAACGGCAGCATCACGCCCATCATCAGCAGGTTGCGGGTCGCCGGGTTCGAGCGCGCGATGTAGTACGCCATCGGATAGCCGATCAGCAGACACAGCAGCGTCGTGATCGCGGCGACCAGCACCGAGTTCACGTAGGTCGCGAAATACAGGCTGTCCGAGAACAGGAACGCGTAGTGCGACAGGTTCAGCGCGATGTGCACGACACCGTCCGCGTACGACACGAGCTCCGAATACGGCGGAATGCCGAGCTGCAGCTCCGCGAAGCTGATCTTCACGACCAGCACGAACGGCACGAGGAAGAACAGCACGAGCCACGTGAACGGCCCGGCGACGACCGCGGTGCCGCCCGTCAGGTTGAAGCGCCGCGCCGGCCACGCGAGCAGGGACTTGAGCGCGCTCATGACGTCAGCACCACGCCCGCCGTCGCGCTCCAGCGCACGTAGATCTCGTCGCCGAGCGCGGGCGTCTCGAGCTCCGAGATCGCGAGGCTCGACACGTTCGCGATCACCGTCTTGCCGCCGTCGAGCTTCACGTGATACAGCGAGTAGCCGCCCATGTACGCGACGTTCGTGATCCGGCCGCGCGCCCAGTTGAACGCGCCTTCGGGCGGCTTGCGCGTGAGCGCGATCCGCTCCGGGCGCACCGACACCGTGACCGGCATCCCGAGCGGGCCCGTGATCCCGTGGCTCACGTACAGGCGGCTCGGCAGCTGCGGCGACTCGATGTACACGTGATCGGGTTCGTCCTCGACGGTCACGCCGTCGAACAGGTTCGTCGAGCCGATGAACTCGGCCGAGAAGCGGCTGTTCGGGTATTCGTACACTTCGTTCGGCGAGCCGGTCTGCACGATCTGCCCTTCGCTCATCACCGCGAGCCGATGCGCCATCGTCATCGCTTCTTCCTGATCGTGCGTGACCATGATGCAGGTCACGCCGACCTTGCTCAGGATGTTGACGAGCTCGATCTGCGTGCGCTGGCGGATCTGCTTGTCGAGCGCGGACATCGGCTCGTCGAGCAGCAGCAGCTTCGGCCGCTTGACGAGCGAGCGCGCGAGCGCGACGCGCTGCTGCTGGCCGCCGGACAATTGATGCGGCTTGCGCTTCGCGTACTTGCCCATCTGCACGAGCTCGAGCGCCGCGGCGACGCGCTCCTTCAGTTCGGCCTTCGGCGTGCCCTCCTGCTTCAGGCCGAACGCGACGTTCGACTCGACCGACATGTGCGGGAACAGCGCATACGACTGGAACATCATGTTCACCGGCCGCTTGTACGGCGGCATGTGCGCGAGGTCCTCGCCGTCGATCAGGATCTTGCCCGACGTGATCGTCTCGAAGCCCGCGAGCATGCGCAACAGCGTCGACTTGCCGGAGCCCGAGCTGCCGAGCAGCGCGAACAGCTCGCCCTGACGCACCGTGAGGTTCACGTTGCGCACGACTTCGGTCTCGCCGAATTTCTTGACGACGTCGACGATCTGGACAAAGTTCTCCGCGCGCGCGCCGGCGCCGGACGAGGAAACGAAGGACGGCGCGCCCGCGACCGGCGCACCCGACTGGCTATTCATGATGTGCTGCTTCTCTCCTGCGTTTGACGAACAAAGCCCCCGGGGACACCAGGGGCTTCATGACTGCTGGCTACACTTCGGCTCGCGTCAGCGTCCCGACTTCAGCTCGGTCCACAGACGCGTCTGCAGGCGCTGGATCTCGGGCGGCAGCGGCTTGAGCAGGAACAGCGTCTTCACGACGTCGGCCGGCGGATAGACGGCCGGGTCGTTCGCGACGTCGGGCCGCACGTACTTGCGGGACTCGGCGTTCGCGCTCGGGTAGTACACGGCGTTCGTGATCGCCGCGTGCACCTTCGGATCCTCGATGTAGTTGATCCACTGCAGCGCGGCGTCCTTGTTCTTCGCGTCCTTCGGAATCGCCATCACGTCGAACCACACCGGCGCGCCGCCCTTCGGAATGTAGTACTCGATCTTGTACGGCTTCTTCGCCTCGATCGCGCGATGCTTCGCGATCACGACGTCGCCCGACCAGCCGAACGCGAAGCAGATGTCGCCGCCGACCAGATCGTTGATGTAGCCCGACGAGTTGAACTGCGTGATGTACGGACGGATCTTCTTCAGCACGTCCATCGCGGCCTTGTAGTCGGCCGGGTTCGTGCTCATCGGATCCTTGCCGATGTAGTGCAGCGTCGCCGCGAACATCTGGTCGGGCGCGTCGAGCACCGACACGCCGCAGGCCTTCAGCTTCGAGATGTTTTCCGGCTTGAACAGGATGTCCCAGCTGTCGAGCGGCACCTTGCCGAGCGCCTGCTGCGCCTTCGCCACGTTGTATGCGAGGCCGGTCGTGCCGTATGCCCACGGCACCGTGTACTTGTTGCCCGGATCCGCGCCGGCGACGAGCGCCATCAGCTGCGGATCGAGATACTTGAGGTTCGGGAGCTTCGACTTGTCGAGCGGCGTGAAGATGCCGGCCGCGATCTGCTTGCCTGCGTAGTTGCTGGTCGGCACGACGATGTCGTAGCCGGAGCTGCCGGTCAGCAGCTTCGCCTGCAGCGTGTCGTCGCTGTCGTAGTTGTCGTAGCGGACCTTGACGCCCGTCTGCTTCTCGAAGTTCGGGATCGTGTCCTTCGCAATGTAGTCGGACCAGTTATAGACATTGAGCTGCGTATCCTTCGCCGCTGCCGCCGATGCACCCACGCACAGCGCGAGCGCTGCGAACCGGCCCACCACCTTTGCTTTCATCCCGCTCTCCCTCCGGCCGGACCGCTTGTCCGGCTGCCGTCTGCCCCGTCATGGCGGCGCGTTTCGGCGCACCGCCCCTCGAAAACCCCGAACGCTACCATCATTCGCGCTCCGTCACAAAAAAATCATGCCGGTGTCGCGCAAACGGAACAGATTCCCGTCGCGAGCGCGACGGGGCCGCCGCCGAGGCGCGCGTTCCGGGGGCAATTCTATCGGGTAATCGACGGCTGTCCATCCGGAAAAGAACCGCGCGTCGCGGCATCCGCGCGTACCGGCGGTACGCGGCTTGCCGGCTCGACCGTCGCCGCGGCAACGCGCGGCCGGCGCGGGCGCCGATGCGTGCCAAGGCCGCGCGTGCCGATGCATTAAAATGGCGCGCTGACGATCCGACTGCGCGAACCCTGACGATGGCCTCCAATCTCCACGACCTGCCCGACAGCCCCTGTATCGGCGTGTGCTCGACCCTCTTCGACGAAGTCTGCAAGGGTTGCGGCCGCACGGCCGCCGAAGTGTCGAACTGGGTGTTCCTGAGCGACGAAGAAAAGCGTGCGGTGTGGGAGCGCATCCGGCACGAAGGCACCGCGATGCGCTTCCAGCACGACAAGCTGTAAATCCGCCGCACAAAAAAAGAGCGGCATGCAGACCGCCATGCCGCCAACCCCAACTCCGCTGTTCCTGCCGCGCGTCTAGAACTTCATCCCGACACCGACGCCGACGATCAGCGGATCGATGTGCAGCGTGCCGATGCCGTTGCCGCCGAGCGTCGCATCGGTACTCATCCAGATCTTCTTCACGTCGACGTTCACGAACATCTTCTTGCTGACCTGCACGTCGACGCCGAACTGCAGCGCGGGGCCGAAACTGCTCTTGTCGATCGACACGCCCTGCCCGCCGACGTTGAGCCCGTTGTTGTAGAAGTACGTGTAGTTCAGCCCCGCGCCGACGTACGGCCGCACCTTGCCCGCATGGTTGAAGTGGTACTGCAGCAGCAGCGTCGGCGGCAGCACGTTGACGCCGCCGAGATGGCCGACGCTCGACGTCACCTGGTGCCGCGACGTGCCGAGAATCAGCTCGATGCCCAGGTAGTCGCGGATCATGTACGTGAAATCGAGCTCCGGCACGATCGCGTTGTTCACGCCGGTGTGGAGCGCGCCGAGCGTGTCGCTGCCGCGCTCGTTCGGCTGGATGCTGATCGCGCGCACGCGGGCCAGCACGTCGCCCTGATAAATGCCGTCGCCGGGCGACGCCGCCAGCGACGGCGCGGCGATCGCGGCAAGACTCGCCGCCACGGCGGCAACGGTGATACGACTTCTGATCGTTCGATGCATGGTACGGACCCCCAAAGAATGGTTTCCATTCTCCCTATAGGGTCTTTCGGCCGTCTTGACGTTCGTCAAGCCAGCGTAAACGTGGGGCGGTTTGCCGCAGGCTCGCGTGCGCGGCCGGTCAGCAGCAGGTCGAGCAAGTCGCGCACGCTGCGGATCGCACGGCCGAACGGCAGCGGCTCGCGGCCGCGGAAGAACAGTCCGTTCGCGACGTCGCCGCGCAGCGCGGCCGCAAGGCGCGTATCGATGCAGAAATGGCCGAACTTTTCGATGCCGTCGCGCAGCCCGCACACGCTCAGGCATTCGAGCGCGGTCGGGCAGCGCTGCTTCAGCGCGCCGAGCTTGTCGCGAATGCGCGTCTCGTTGCGCAGGTAGCGATCGAGCCACGGCGTTCTGACCGCGCGCGCCGGCAGCCCGGTCACGCTGACGAATTCGACGATGTCGTCGGGCGACGCATCCGCGAGCACGCGCTTGAAATTCGGATGCGCGTCGCCCTCCTCGGTCACCGCGAACGGCGTGCCGACCTGCACGCCGTTCGCGCCGGCCGCCAGCGCCGCGCGCACCGCGTCGTGACTGTTGATTCCGCCCGCGACGATCAGCGGAACGGCGTCGCGCGCGACGCCGAGCGACGCCATCGTCCGTGCGGCGTCGTCCAGCACGCGCGCGAAATCGAAGCGCGCGTCGTGCATGTCGTCGAGTTGCGTGACGCCCAGATGGCCGCCCGCATGCGCGGGATGCTCGATCACGATCGCGTCGGGCAGCCGCCCTTTCTTCATCCATTTCTTCAGCACGAGCGCGATGCCGCGGCCGTCCGACAGGATCGGGATCAGCGCGACGTCGCGGCCGTGCGTGAGATCGGGCAGATCGAGCGGCAGACCGGCGCCCATCACGATCGCGTCCGCGCCTTCGTCGCACGCGACGCGCACGTAGTCCGCATGCGCGCTCACCGCCTTCATCACGTTGACGGCGATCATTCCGCGCCCTTCGCCGTACGCCTTCGCGAGGCGGATCTCGCGGGCGAGCGCGTCGAGGTTCGCGGCTTCCAGCGTCGCGCGATCGGGGTGCGCGCGACAGCGTGCGAGCAGGTCCGCATGGTGGTGGCGCAGATCGATGCTCGCGATCGTGCCGAGCGCGCCTTCGCGCGCGACGCTGCCCGCGAGGCGGTGCGCGGAAATCCCGACACCCATGCCGCCCTGCACGACGGGCAGCAACGTGCGGCCGCGGATTATCAGCGGCGGAAAGGAAGTGCGTACGGTCATCGGTCGTCTCGTCGAAACATCGGAAACCGCGATGATCGGCGATCGCGCGGCGCGCACGTTGACGGCCGTCAACAAAAACGGCATGTGAGCGTGCTGCGGAAGATTCGTCCGGCGGCGCGATTCAGTCCGGCCGGCTTACGCCGCCTTCGGTCGATGGAGAATCGGCGCAGATTCGAGCTGCCGCGTCCGATCTACCGGGAGCGGCAATTCGAGCGGATATGCGCAAGGCGGCAAAGCCCGGCAACCGGACGAAATGCCCGAACGGTGTGCGGCCCGGTCGATTTTGCGGGCTGCGGCGTCCGCGCGACGCGCGTGCGCGGTGTGGCGCGCATCGTGCTATGTTTTTACTATCGGCGCCGGCCGCTGCAGCCCGCGCCACCCGGAATCGATGCCTTTCGTGAGCGCTGCCATGACCGACGCATCCCCTACCCTCGGCTCGCACGACCGCCTGGAACTGCTTTGCTGGCTCACCTGCGGCAACCTCGGCGCGTTTTACCTGAACGAATCCTGGCCGGACGCCGCGTTCCAGGTCCAGGCCGCCCACCGCTGGCTCGACCGTCATCACCGGCAGGCCGACTGGCTAACCATCGCAAAGCTGGCCGCGCTCGCGCAGGACATCGCGAAGCGGCACGCCGGATTCGTCGATGCGTCATGGGCGCGCGACGCGGTCGAGGAAATCGTCGACACCGACGATCTCGACTACCGCGCGAAGCTCGTCCAATGGGTGTACGACGACTGCTGCAAAGCGCTCGCGGACAAGCGGCTCGCGGATTGACGCGGGCGGAACGGCCGGCGCGGGCCGTCGCGCTGCGCGAATCGATGATCGCGTCGTCCGCTGCACGGCGGACGTGCCGAATGCGTCGGTCCTGACGAATCGCCTTCATCTGCGCGCCGGGCGGCCACGATCGCATCGCGGCGATCGCCGCGCGCACCCTCCCTGCGCTACCGCTCGCTCGCCTGACAACAAGCATGCGTGCGGACGCAAAAAAGCCCGCCAGGCATCGGCCTTGGCGGGCTTCCGGGTCGCTCAGCCCCGCCGCAGCGGGCCGGGCATCACTCCTGTCCCTGGCTCGCCAGGAAATCCTCGTAATTGCCGCCGAAGTCGACGAGCGTGCCGTCCGTGCGCACTTCGATGATCCGGTTCGCGAGGCCGCTGACGAACTCACGGTCGTGCGACACGAAGATCAGCGTGCCTTCGAACTTCTCGAGCGCGATCTGCAGCGATTCGATCGACTCCATGTCCATGTGGTTCGTCGGCTCGTCCATCAGCAGCACGTTGTGGCGGCCGAGCATCAGCTTGCCCCAGATCATGCGGCCCTTCTCGCCGCCCGACAGCACCTTCACCGACTTCTTGATGTCGTCGGCCGAGAACAGCAGGCGGCCGAGCGTGCCGCGCACCATCGTCTCGTCGTCGCCGTCCTTCCGGTACTGGTCGATCCAGTCCATCAGCGTGACGTCGTCCGGGAACTCCTCGTACGTGTCCTGCGGCATATAGCCGACGTTCGCGTTCTCGGCCCACTTGACCGTGCCGCCGTCGAGCTGCAGGCTGCCGTGCAGCGCACGCAGCAGCGTCGTCTTGCCCGCGCCGTTCTCGCCGATGATCGCGATACGCTCGCCGGGCTGCACCGACAGATTGAAGTTCTCGAAGATCGTGCGGTCGTATTTCTTCGTGATGCCTTCCGCGACCACTGCGATGTTGTGCAGCTTCTTCTCGAACTCGAAGCGGATGAACGGGTTCTGGCGCGACGAAGGCTTGAATTCCTCGATCTTGATCTTGTCGATCTGCTTCGCGCGACTCGTCGCCTGGCGCGCCTTCGACTTGTTCGCCGAGAAACGGCGCACGAAGTCCTGCAGCTCGGCGACGCGCTCCTTCGCCCGCGCATTGGCCGCGGCCTGACGCTCGCGCGCCTGCGCGGATGCGAGCATGTAGTCGTCGTAGTTGCCCGGCCAGACCTTCAGCGTGCCGTAGTCCATGTCGGCCATGTGCGTGCACACCGAGTTCAGGAAGTGACGATCGTGCGAGATGATGATCATCGTCGAGTTGTACTCGTTGAGCGTGTGCTCGAGCCAACGGATCGAGTTGATGTCGAGGTTGTTGGTCGGTTCGTCGAGCAGCAGCACGTCGGGCTTCGAGAACAGCGCCTGCGCGAGCAGCACGCGCAGCTTCCAGCCTGGCGCGACGTCGCGCATCGGACCGTTGTGGAACTTCTCGTCGATGCCGATGCCGAGCAGCAGCGCGCCGGCGCGCGCTTCGGCGTCGTAGCCGCCGTACTCGGCGAACTTGCCCTCGAGCTCCGCTGCGTGCATGTAGTCGTCGTCGGTGGCGTCCGGATTCGCGTAGATCGCGTCGCGCTCGGTCATCGCGGCCCACATCTCGGTGTGGCCCATCATCACGACGTCGAGCACGCGCACGTCTTCGTACGCGAACTGATCCTGGCGCAGCTTGCCGAGACGGATGTTCGGCTCGAGCGCGACGTTGCCGGCGCTCGGCTCGAGATCGCCGCCGAGGATCTTCATGAACGTCGACTTGCCGCAGCCGTTTGCGCCGATCAGACCATAGCGGTTGCCCTCGCCGAATTTGACCGAGATGTTCTCGAACAGGGGCTTCGGCCCGAATTGCATCGTGATGTTGGCAGTAGAAAGCACGGCAGGTCCCGTTAGGAGATAAATCGACGGAAAACCGTGTATTTTAGCAGGTGTCGGAGAAACTGCCGACCACCCGCCCACGCGCCGTTTCGATTCCGCCGTTGCGGACTCCGGCTGCGCGTCGGGCGGCCCGCCAACCCGACGGCACGCGCGCCATCGCCGTCCTACCGGAATCCCCATGACTGCCAGCCAGCTTCGCGAACAACTCGTCGGCGCATGGCGCCTCGTGTCCTACGAAGTCCGCCCGCGCGACGGCGGCACCGTCACCTATCCGCTCGGCCGCGACGCGCGCGGCTGGATCCTGTATACGCCCGACGGCTACATGTCGGCGCAGCTGATGGCCGCCGGCCGGCCGCCGTACGCGGACGGCGACCTGCAGGGCGGCACCGTCGAAGAACGCGCGGCCGCGGCCCGCGGCTATATCGCGTATTCGGGCCCGTACCGCGTCGACGACGACGGCACGCTGACGCACGAAATGGACGTGAGCCTTTATCCGAACTGGATCGGCAACGTGCAGCAGCGCGCGGTTCACGTCGACGGCGACCGGCTGCAGCTCGGCACCGCCGAGCCGGTACGCGTCGACGGCCGGGAAGTCGACGCGGTGCTCGTGTGGGCGCGCGCGTCGCGCTGATCGGCACGCACGGGCGACGCACACCCGCCGGCCATGGCCGCCGGTCGGCCGCAGCAGCCGGATGCGACGCGGTCGCGGCCGGCGACGCGGCCGCCGCCCGACGTCGACCGCCGCCGTACCGCGCTACGCGTCACTTCGCCGCATTCGCCGGCTTCTGCGGCGCCTTCGCCTTCATCTGCGCGAACAGCTGCGAACACGGCACGTCCTTGTTGTTGCTCGGCGCGATCAACGGAATCAGCGCCGCGAACGGATTGATCAGGCCGAGCCCGACCGCGGCGCCCGCGCGCAGCGCGAGCGCGCCCGCCTCGACGCCGACTTTCGGATTCTTGAACGTGCCCTTCGCGTACAGCGGCGAGCGCAGCGAGAAGATCCGGAATCCCTTCGTATGCGGATGGATCTTCAGGTCGAGCGTTTCGTCGCGCAGGTTGATCGGGCCGTCGATGTTGATCAGCGCATCGTCGGTGTCGAACGCGAATACCTTCGTGTCGAGGATCCCGTCGGTCGCGACGAAGTCGATCGCCGCGCAGTTGATCTTCACGTCGCGATTGCCGAACAGCTTCTCGTAGACGACGTTCGCGACGTTCAACCCGGCCGCCTCCATCAGCAGCAGGCTGATGCGGCCGTCCGTCACGAGCGCCTTCACTTCGCCGTTCGAGGTCGCCGCGAGCGCCGCCGGCGAATTGCCGGTCGCGGACAGCGACGCGTCGCCGTTGATCTCGCCGAGCGCCGATTGCATCACCTTCTGCGTCGGGAACAGCTGCTTGAGCTTCAGATGCCGCGCGGCGATCGTGAAGCGCCCTTTCAGCGGCGTGCGGCTGCCGTCCAGATGCGCGTTCGTCGACAACGTGCCGCCCGCGACGCCGAATTGCAGCGGTTCGAGCGACAGCACGCCGTCCTGCATCACGATGTGCGTATAGAGGTTCGTGATCGGCAGATTCGCGCTCTTGATCAGCTTGCGGCCGGTGAACTTGACGTCCGCGTCGAGCGCGCGCCAGCGCTCGGTGCGGAACGTCTCGACCGGCAGCACGCGCTCGGGCGGCTGCCGCGTCGTGTCGCCGCGTTTCGCCTTGCTCGCGGCCGTGTCCGCGCCGATCACCGGCGCGAGATCGGAGAACTGCAGCAGGTTCGACACGAGTTCGCCGGACAGCTTCGGGCGCGGCTCGCGCTGCGCGTACGTCAGCGTGCCGGCCAGATCGCTGCCGCCGACGCGGCCGTGGAAATTCTCGTAGCGGAACGTGCTCGCGTTCTGCCTGATGTTGCCGATCAGATGCCCGTCGGTCGCGTACGGCGGCGTGTCGGGCAGCGTGATGCCGGTGAGCTGGTAGAGATGCGACATCGACGTGCCCTGCAGCCACAGCCGCAGATCGAGCGCGGCCAGATGCATCGGATCGGTCAGCGTACCGACGATCGCGAGCCGCGTGTCGCCGGCCTTCACGTCCGCATGCAGCGGGAACGGTTGCGACGTGTTCTGGATCGCCAGCACGCCGCCGACCTTGCCGGTGCCGTCGATCGGCACACCCTTGTAGCGGCCGTTGAACTTCAGCCCTAACGCGTACGTCGGGTCGTTCGCCTTCGCCTTCGCGGGCGCCGCAGTGCCGGATGCGCCGGAGACGGGCGCGGCCGTCGATGCGGAAGATGCGGAAGACGTTGAAGACGCGAACGATGCCGAAGACGCACCGGCGCCAGTCGGCACGGACCCCGACGAAGCAGCCGCCGCACCGGAAGACGCCGCCGCGCTCCCGCTGCGCGCGGCGGAAGCGCCCGAACCCGCGTTCGCGCGCGCATTCGCGCCCGCGCCGAGCTGCGCGGCACCGCGCTTGCCGACCCGCTCGGTCGACGCCGCGAGCGATTTTCGTTCCTGCTCCTTCAGCACGTCGCCGAGCGGAATCGGTTGGCCGAGCGTGTCGATCGCGATCGTCAGATCGGCCTTCGTGATCGCGTCGCGATACGTGACGGTGCCCTTCGCGAAGCCGAAGCTGTCGAGCCGCACCTTCCATCGCGAAGGCTGCGCGCCGTGCCTGAACTGGAACGTCCACGTGTTGCGGCCGTCGGCGAGCCGCTCGAGGTCGACCGTCGGATTGACGACGTCGATCGACGGAATCACGATCTCGTGCGCAAGCAGCGGCAGGATCGCGACATCGAAATGCGCGGCGTCGAGCGTGACGAATTTGGGCGCCTTCGCCCAGTCGGGATTGCCGATTTCGAGCTGCGTGGCCGAGAGCCGCGGCCACGGCAGCCATGCGCGCCAGCCCGTTTCGCCGGCCGGCCGCCGCCAGTCGACCTTCAGATCGCCGTTGATGGCGAATGGACGGCCGAGCGCTTCACTCACCTGTTCGTTGACCCACGGCTTCGCGCGGTTCCAGTCGAACGTGACGAGAAAGACGACGGCCGCCGCGATGATCACCGCGACGATACCGACGATCCATGCAGCCGATTTGCCGATGGCTCGGGTTAGCGTCATGGCCGTTCCGTGTTGTTGTTCTGCAGTGTAGCCGCGCGATGCCGGGCCGCTTGCGTAACCCATGGCGCACGGCGCGCGCGAGCTTTTCAGTCGGTATTATGGCGCACGCCATCGCGCCGCCCCGGCGCCATTAACGCTTTTTTTCACTTTTGACATGACCGTCCCCACCGGCCTCATCGACGCGCAGCAGATCGCGCGACGCGACGCGAGCAGCGGCAAGACGCTGCTCGCGCCGACCGACTTCAGCGTCGCGGCAGGATCGCGAATTGCTATCACCGGACCGTCCGGATCGGGCAAGAGCGTGCTGTTGCGCGCGCTCGCGCTGCTCGATCCGCTTGACGGCGGCCGGATCCTGTGGCGCGGGCAGCGCATCCGCCGCAGCGCGATTCCGCGCTACCGGCGCAGCGTCGCGTACGTGCGTCAGCGGCCCGCGCAGATGGACGGCACCGTCGAAGCGCAGCTGCGCTATCCGTATTCGCTGGCCGTCTATCGCGACGTCGCGTTCGATCGCGCACGCGCGGAAACGCTCGCCGCACGCGCGGGCCGCGGCACCGATTTTCTCGACAAGCGTGCGAGCGAGCTGTCGGGCGGCGAAGCGCAGATCGCCGCGCTGTTGCGCGTGCTGCAGCTCGATCCGGACGTGCTGCTGCTCGACGAGCCGACGTCCGCGCTCGACCCCGAGTCGACGCGCGCGATCGAAGCGCTCGTCGACGCATGGTTCGATGCGGCGCCGGACGCACGCGCGTACATGTGGATCTCGCACGACCCGGAACAGGCGGCGCGCATTTCGACGACGCGGTTCGTCATGCAGGCCGGCGTGCTGCGCGCGGCCGGCCCGGCGGAGACCGTGCAATGAGCCCCGCACTGCAGGACCTGAGCCTCGTCGACGTCGGCATCGCCGCCGCGCTCGTCGCGATCAACGGCGCGATCTCGGCCGCGTTGTCGCTCGGTCTCGGCCGCAAGCTCGCGCTCGCGGCCGCACGGACCGTCGTTCAGCTGCTCGCGATCGGCTACGTGCTCGGCTGGGTGTTCGGTCATCCGCACTGGTATGTCGTGCTGCCGCTCACCGCGCTGATGACGCTGATCGCCGGCTTCGCAGGCGCGGCGCGCGGCAAGCGCACGTACCGCGGGCAGCGGGTCGACAGCATCGCGTCGATCTGGTTCAGCAGCTGGGTCGTCGCGGCGATCGGCCTGTTCGTCGTGATCCGCATTCATCCGTGGTTCGAGCCGCAGTATGCGATCCCGATTCTCGGGATGATTCTCGGCAATACGCTGACCGGCGTGTCGCTCGGCGTCGAGCGGATGATGGAGGAACTCACCGCGCGCCGCGACCGCGTCGAGACGGCGCTCGCGCTCGGCGCGACGCGCTGGGAAGCCGCGCAGGATGCCGCGCGCCAGGCCGTGCGCGCGGGCATGGTGCCGACGCTGAACCAGATGGCGGTCGTCGGCGTCGTCAGCCTGCCGGGCATGATGACCGGTCAGGTGCTGGCCGGGCAGTCGCCGCTGCAGGCCGTGCGCTACCAGATCGTGATCATGTTCCTGATCGCGGCGGCGTCCGCGCTCGGCACCGTCGGTGCGGTGCTGATGACCTATCGGCGACTGTTCTCCGCCGATCACCGCTTTCTCGCGTCGCGGCTCGAAGAGCGCGCGCGTTGACGCGCGCCGTGCGCGTGCGCGAACCGGTCGCGCGCAATCAGCGGGCCGTGCGACGCTTGACGATCGCCTGCCGCAGCGCGGCGACGACGTCCGCGTCGGGCGCGAGCCCGTCGACGGACGCGACGAGCGTCACGGCGCGCGGCGTCGTCACGTACGCCTGCGCGCCGACATAGCCGCCGCTGCCGGCCGAGCGCGTCGTCACGACGAGCGCCTGCGACGCGCGCGGGCCGAGGTCGGCGACGAACGCATCGCTCACGGTGCCGTCGCGCGCATGCAGTACGCCGGTCACGTAATCGTCCGTATCGAAGCCTGGGCCGGTGTCCGCCGTCGAGTACATGCGCACCGCATAGCTGCCGATCGAACACGGTTCGAGCGCGCCGCTCGACACGACGATCGCCTGGCGCCGCGACGGCAGATCGACTTTCTTCACGAAGCTGCAGTCGTCGGCCGCCTGTGCGTGCGCGGCGACGAACGCAGCGGCCAACAGCAACGCGCGCAGTCGATGTTTCATCGGGATGTCTTTCCGGGAAGGTGGACGATGTCGGAGAGGATAGCGTGACGTCGGCACGACGTCACGCGCAATGCCGCACGCTTGCGATGCGCTCGCGGCTGCAATGCGGCTGCGCGGCGACGGCGATCGGGCTTCGGAAAAAGCGCGATGAACGCGGCGCGCCCCGCCGCACGTGTTTCGGGCAGGCGACGCGAATTCGCGCCGCCGCGCCACGCGAGCAATCCGTTGCGCACGCACCGGACGGCGTGCGGGCGCGCGCAGCGTTCAGTGCTTGATCGATACCGTGACCTTCGTGCCGTCGCTCATCGTGACGGACTTCGATCCGCCGTTGGTCGGAATCGATACCCACTTCACCTGGCTCACGGACACGACGTCCGGGCATTGCAGCGTCTTGCCGCCGGCCGTCACGCTGCGCGCGCCTTTCGGCGCGGCCGCCTGGAAGCTCATCTGCACGTTCGCAGTGCCTTTCGCGTCGACGGACGGCGCGAGCCGCACCTGCGTCTGACGCACCATCGCGCCGTTCGCGTCGCGCGGCAGGTTGTCGGCGTTCGGGCAGCCGTCCGGCATCGCGATCGCGCCGCTCGGCGGCACCGACTTCCAGTTGAAGTCGTCCGTCTCGCCCGAGCGGATCTTGCGGGTTTCCTGCATGGCGCCGAAGGTCTTCGAATCGACCTTGACCGTGTATTCGAGCTGCCCCGTGCCGCCGCCCTTCAGGCTCCCCTTGACCGGCGGCGCCGCGAATGCGCCGGCACTGATGCATGCCGCCGCGAACACGGCCGACCACGATACGGCGACTGACAGACTGCGTTGGCTCATGCTGACCTCCTTGTATGCGGCGGCACGCGCATGCCGCGCGGTTTTCGATGCATGATGCGCTGCCAGTCTACCGCCAAGCGGCACGCAATGCGTCGCGAACGCATCGGGTGTTACCCCGCTTGCGCTCGCGATGCCGCGGCCGTTACGCGCGACGCGGGCCGGCTCAGAAGCCGCTCAGCACCAGCTTGCCGATCGCACGGCCGCCTTCGAGCAGTTGGTGCGCACGCCGCACGTTCGCGGCGTTGATCGTGCCGAGCTGCTCGCCGACCGTCGTGCGCAGCGTGCCGCCGTCGACGAGCCGTGCGACCTCCGTCAGAATCCGGTGCTGCTCGATCATGTCGAGCGTCTCGAACATTGCACGCGTGAACATGAATTCCCAGTGAAACGCCGCGCTCTTCGCCTTCAGCAGTTCGACGGGCACCGGCTTCGCATTCTCGACGATCGTGCAGATGCCGCCCTGCGGCCGGATCACTTCGGCTGCCGCCGGGAAATGATGGTCGGTGTCGTTGAAGATCAGCACGTAGTCGACGTTCGCATGGCCGGCGTCGCGCAGCTGCGCAGGCAGATCGCCGAAATGGTCGACCACCTGGTCCGCGCCGAGCGAGCGCACCCATTCCGCCGACGCCGGACGCGACGCGGTCGCGATCACGTGCAGCTTGCCGAGCGTCTTCGCGAGCTGGATCGCGATCGAGCCGACGCCGCCCGCACCGCCGATGATCAGCACCGACTTGCCGGCGTCCGCGCCCTGCGGCGACACGCGCAGCCGGTCGAACAGCGCTTCCCATGCGGTCAGCGCGGTCAGCGGCAGCGCGGCCGATGCGGCGAAGTCGAGCGTACGCGGCTTCAGCGCGGCGATGCGCTCGTCGACCGTATGGAATTCGCTGTTCGCGCCCGGGCGCGTGATGCTGCCCGCGTAGAACACTTCGTCGCCGGGCCGGAACAGCGTGACCTCGGCGCCGACCGCGACGACCGTGCCGGCCGCATCCCAGCCGAGCACACGCGGCGTGTCCTCGACCTGCGGCTTCGGCGCGCGCACTTTCGTGTCGACCGGATTCACGGAAATCGCCTCGACCTTCACGAGCAGATCGTGCGGGCCCGGCACCGGCTGCGGCAGGTCCACGTCGAGCAACGCTTGCGGATCGTCGATCGGCAGATAGCGGGTCAATCCAACGGCTTTCATCGTCACACTCCTTACTGGAAATCGGCGGGCCGCGGCGCGGCCCTGCGAACGTCATCGTAGGTCGCCCGATCTTTTCAGAAAACCGCTATATTTCCTGAAACATTTTCAGGAATTCCCAAACAATGCGCTCCGATCCGGCTCCCGACAAGCCGCTCGATTTGCTCGACGTCGCGCTGTTCGTCCGCGCGGCGCTGCTCGCGAACGTCAGCGCGGCCGGGCGCGAATTCGGCGTATCGGCCGCGGTCGCGAGCGCGCGCATCGCGCAGCTCGAGCGCCAGCTCGGTGCGCGGCTGCTGCACCGCACCACCCGCCGCATCAGCCTCACGCAGGACGGCGAAGTGTTCATCGCGCGCGCCGAAGCGCTGCTGTCCGCCGCGGACGCCGCGCGCGCATCGGTCGGTCATGGACGCACGGAGCCGTACGGCAAGCTGAAGGTGTCGATGTCGTCGTCGTTCGGCCGCCAGCACGTCGCGCCCGTGATTCCCGCGTTCCTGCGCCGGTATCCGTCCGTGTCGCTCGATCTGCGGCTGTCCGACGAGATCGTCGATCTCGTCGACGAAGGCTACGACGTCGCGATCCGCCTCGGCGCGCTGAAGGACTCGACGCTCGTCGCGCGCAAGCTCGCGGCCAACCGCCGCGTCGTCTGCTGCTCGCCCGCGTATCTCGCGAAACACGGCGCGCCGCGCCATCCGGCCGATCTCGCGCAGCACGAATGCGTGATCCTCGGCGATCAGCGCGACTGGTCGTTCGTGACGCCGCAAGGGCCGCTGACGATACGCGTCGGCGGCCGGCTCGTCGCGAGCAACGGCGAGGCGATCCGCGAAGCGCTCGTCGACGGCTTCGGCATCGCGATCAAGTCGACGTGGGACGTCGGTCCGCTGCTCGCGACCGGCGAGCTCGTCCCGGTGCTCGCCGACTATCCGCTCGCGGACGACGTCGCGATCTGGGCCGTCTATCCGAGCCGCGCGCACGTGCCGCTGAAGACGCTCGCGTTCATCTCGTTTCTGGCCGAACACTTCGGCGATCCGCCGTATTGGGATCGCACGGACGGCCGCTAGCGCGCGTCGCCGGCAACGGCGAGCGCCGAGTCGGCTTGCCGTTTCGTACCGCCGCTGCCCGCCGCACGCGGCCGACCGGCTACAATGGCGCGTTCGCGACGCGCGGGCCCGACGCCGCACCGGGCCCGCGCGCGCAGGCGGCCGCATGCCGCCGCCCATGCGTTTCATTCGCTTCCAGCCATCCCGTCATGACCCAGAACCTCGTCATCCAGAGCCTCGCGCCGCTGTCGGACGCGCATCACAAACCGCTGCTCGCGCTGTCGCGCGGCACCCGTATCGTGCAGACCGACGCGCACGCGCTGCGCATCGAGAACGCGAACCCGGCACAGCGCGCCGACATCGACGCCTACTGCGGCACGCATGCGCTCGATTTCGGGTTCGTCGACGCCGGCCTCACGCTCGGCGACTTCGGACTCGTCGTCATGGACATGGATTCGACACTGATCACGATCGAGTGCATCGACGAAATCGCGGACTTCTGCGGGCTGAAGACGCAGGTCGCCGAGATCACCGAAGCCGCGATGCGCGGCGAAATCCGCGACTTCAACGAGAGCCTCACGCGCCGCGTCGCGCTGCTCGCCGGCCTCGATGCGCAGGCGCTCGAGCGCGTGTACGACGAGCGGCTGCAGCTGTCGCCGGGCGCGGAGACGATGCTCGCCGCCGTGAAAGCTGCCGGGCTGAAAACGCTGCTCGTGTCGGGCGGCTTCACGTTCTTCGCCGAGCGGCTGAAGGCGCGCCTCGGGCTCGACTACGCGCATGCCAATACGCTTGAAATCGTCGACGGCAAGCTGACCGGCCGCGTACTCGGCGAAATCGTCAACGGCGACGTGAAGGCGCGGCTGCTGCGCGACACGTGCGCATCGCTCGGCATCGCGCCGAACCGCGCGATCGCGATGGGCGACGGCTCGAACGATCTGAAGATGATGGCGCAAGCCGGATTGTCGGTCGCCTATCACGCGAAGCCCGTCGTGCGCGACGGCGCGACGGTCGCGTTCGACCACGTCGGCCTCGACGGGCTGCTGCGGCTGTTCTGACGCGCAGGACGAACGCACGAGCCGCGCACGAAAAAACGCCGGCGCGATCCGCATCGCGCCGGCGTTTCGTTTTTTCGGGAATGCGTTCCGCCTGAGCGATCAGCCGAGCGCCGCCTGCATCGCGCGTTCGATGTCCGCGCGCAGGTCGGCTTCGTCCTCGAGACCGACGTAGAAGCGCACCAGCGTGCCGCGATGCGGCCAGTTCGGACGCATCGACGCAACGTCGTAAGGCATCGCGAGACTGCATGCGCCGCCCCAGCTCCAGCCGATCGCGAACAGTTCGAGCGCCTCGACGAAGCGGTCGACCTGCTCCGCGCTGTAGCGCGCGTCGAACACCACCGAGAACAGCCCGCCCGCGCCGGTGAAGTCGCGGACGAACGACGCGTGCCCCGGACAATCGGGCAGCTGCGGATGCAGCACCGCCGCGATTTCGGGCCGCGTCTTCAACCATTGCGCGAGTGCGAGTGCGCTCTTGCTGTGCGCGTCGAAGCGCACCTGCATGGTCGGCAGGCTGCGCAGCACGAGCGAGCAATCGTCGACCGACACGCCGATCCCGCAACGCATCCGCGCGAGCTTCAGTTGCGCATGCAGATCGGCGTTCGCGGTGATCGTCGCGCCCATCAGCAGATCGCTGCCGCCGGACTGGTATTTGGTCAGCGCCTGTACCGAGATGTCGACGCCATGCTCGAACGGCTTGAACGCGAGCCCGGCCGAATACGTATTGTCGATCGCCGTGACGATCCCGCGCGCACGCGCGGCCGCCGTGATCGCACGCACGTCGGGCACTTCCATCGTGACCGAGCCGGGCGCCTCGAGCCAGATCAATCGCGTATTCGGCTGGATCAGCGCGTCGATGTCCGCGCCGACGAGCGGATCGTAGAAACGCGCGGTGATGCCGAAATCCTTCGCGAGCCAGTTGCCGAAATCGGCGTTCGGTCCGTAGACGTTGTGCGGAATCAGCACGTCGTCGCCCGCTTTCACGACGCCGAAGTACACGTTCATGATCGCCGCGAGGCCCGACGGCTGCAGCAGCGCGTGCGTGCCGCCCTCGATGTCGGCGAGCCGCTGCGCGAGCGCGAGCGACGTCGGCGTCGCGTGCAGCCCGTAGCGCCACTGGTTGTCGTTGCGCCAGTCGAGCCGGCGCATCGTCGCGAGATCGGGGAACACGACCGTCGACGCGCGCGCGACCGGCGGCACGAACGAGCGAAAGCCTTCCGGAATCGCGTCGTCGGGTTGAACAATGCGGGTTTGCAGTGCGCGCTTGGAACGGGATGCAGTCATGACAGGAAAGGCCGTACGGTTGCGGAATATGTCGGTAGATTAGCCAAATTCGGCGCGTGTGGCCCGGTACAATGCGCGCCGCGCACACCGAGCCAGCACGCGCTCAATTTTCGGTACGCAGATTCACGATGCCGCCGACCGTCTCGATCTCCTGCACGCGGCCGTCGCGCACCTGCAGCGCCGCGCGCGTGCCCGGCGCGACGCGCAGCACGACGGGCTGCGGATCCGACTCGTCCGCGTTCATCCGGTCCGCCTTCAGGTCGCCCGTTGCGTCGAAGCGGCCGATCCACACGCCGGTGATGTTGGTCCCGTCGTTCGATTCCTCGATCTCGAGCGTGTCGCCGTCGCGATCGCCGGCGAGCAGCACCACTTCGCCGGTATCCGCGAACTGGTATTCGCCGTGCACGCCTTCTTCGTCGGTTTTTGGACCGAGATGCACGACGATCGGCCGATCGCCGAGCGTGCCTTCGTAACGCGGCAGCTGCGCGAATTCCGGATTCGGGCGCAGCGGCCGCGCGGGCGCCGGTTCGTCTTCCTGCTGCACACCTGCCGCCGGCTGCGCGACGACCGCGCGCGGCATCGCGATGCCCGCCGTCAGCGCGCATCCGACGACCAGCGCGCGCTGCCATTCCGAATATCGACCCACGTGCATTGCTCCTTGCTTCAGATCCGTTCCGACAATCGCGGCGAACGATGCGTCGACCGCCGCGGATGCATATCGTCACGCGCGCATGACGCGTGCATAACGCGCGGCCGACGCGCTGCGGTGCGGGCGACGCGTCGACCGCGATCGGCGCGCCGCTCATGTCGCGTCGACCGGTCGGTCGACCGAAACGTCGCCGCCGTGCGGGTTCGCGTTGTCGGGCCGCGCCGGGTTCCTGCGATGCCGCGCCCGGTGCGCGGCCAATGAACGCTTCTTCACGCCGACAGCGACTCGTCGGCCCTGCTCGCTTGCGCGTCGCGCGTCGTAACCGATGCGCCGCAGCTACAACGTACGCCGGACCGACGCCGTCGAGTGTGCAGCGACACGCGGCGACACGATTCGCACGCGTCCGCGTCAGCCGCGCAACAACCGCTCGACCGCATCGCGGTGCGGAATCGGCGCGACCGCACCGTAGCCGGTCGTCGACAATGCGGCGGCCGCGTTCGCATAACGCGCGGCCGTGAACGGATCGTCTCCGGCGACGATCCGCGCGACGAACGCGCCGCCGAAACAGTCGCCGGCACCCGTCGCGTCGACGGCCTCGACCGCGAAGCCCGGCACGACGCGCCGCTCGTTCGGCGTCGCGACGTACGCGCCTTCCTTGCCGAGCTTCAGTGCGACGATCTGCGGCCCGTGTTCGAGCATCGCGTCGACGATCGCATCGCGATCGTTCGCGCCGGTGAGCGCCGTCACGTCGTCCCAGCTCGGCAGGCAGATGTCGGTCTGGCGCAGCGCTTCGCGCATCACGGCTCGCGCGCGCGGCAGCGGCCACAGCTTGAGCCGCAGGTTCGTATCGAACGTGACCTTCGCGCCGTGGCGGCGCGCGTGATCGATCGCCGCGAACGCGGCATCGCATGCAGCCGTGCTGATCGCGACGCTGATGCCCGATAGATGCACGGCCTTCGCAGCGGCCAGCGCGTCGAGCGGCAGGTCGGCCGTCGAATAGCGGCTCGCCGCGGAACCGGCGCGCAGATAGTCGAACTGATGACCCTGCGGACCGTGCGTGACGAAATACACGCCGGTCGGCGCGCAGCGGTCGATCCGCACGTAGGTCGTGTCGACGCGTTCGGCGGTCCACATGTCGATCAGCAGCCGGCCGAACGGATCGTCGCCGATCGCCGACACGAAGCCGGTCGCCGCGCCCTGACGCGCAGCGGCGATGCAGAAGTTCGACGTGTCGCCGCCGAAGCCCTGCAGGAATTCCGGACGGCCCGGCTGCGACTGATTGAACTCGATCATCGCCTCGCCGAGCGCGAGGATGTCCGGAAAGGCTGCACGCATCGCTTAGACCTCGCCCCACAGATCGTGGCCGTCGGCGCCGGTGATCTTCACCGACACGAAATCGCCGACCTTGTAGCGCTTCGACGCCTTGGCCGCCGGCTCGACGTAGACGACGCCGTCGATTTCCGGCGCGTCCGCCGCCGTGCGCCCGATGCCGCCTTCGTCGCCGACCTCGTCGATCAGCACCTTCAGCGTCTTGCCGACCTTGCGCTGGATGCGCTTCGCCGACACTTCCTCGGCTACTTCCATGAAGCGTGCGCGTCGCGCTTCGCGAACCTCGTCCGGCAGCGCGCCGTCCAGCTCGTTCGCGGTTGCGCCTTCGACCGGCGAGTACGCGAAGCAGCCGACGCGATCGAGTTCCGCTTCGCGGATGAAGTCGAGCAGCGTGTCGAACTGCGCTTCCGTTTCGCCCGGGAAGCCGGCGATGAACGTGCTGCGGATCGTCAGGTCCGGACAGATCTCGCGCCACTTCTGCACGCGCTCGAGCACCTTCTCGGCGTTCGCCGGACGCTTCATCCGCTTCAGCACTTCGGGATGCGCGTGCTGGAACGGCACGTCGAGATACGGCAGTACGTGGCCCTTGAACGGGCCTTCCGCCATCAGCGGGATGACTTCGTCCACGCTCGGATACGGATACACGTAGTGCAGGCGCACCCACGCGCCGTACTGCGCGGCCAGCTCGCCGAGCGCGGCGACCAGGTCCGTCATGCGCGTCTTGATCGGCTTGCCGTTCCAGAAACCCGTGCGGTACTTCACGTCGACGCCGTACGCGCTCGTGTCCTGCGAGATCACGAGCAGTTCCTTCACGCCCGACTTGAACAGGTTCTCGGCTTCGAGCATCACTTCGGCGACCGGACGCGACACGAGATCGCCGCGCATCGACGGGATGATGCAGAACGTGCAGCGGTGGTTGCAGCCTTCGGAGATTTTCAGGTACGCGTAGTGGCGCGGCGTGAGCTTGATGCCGGCGGCCGGCACGAGGTCGACGAACGGATCGTGCGGCTTCGGCAGATGCGAGTGCACCGCCTGCATCACTTCGCCGACCGCATGCGGGCCGGTAACCGCGAGCACCTTCGGATGCACTTCCTCGATCAGGCCCGAGCCGCTCGCACTCTTCTTCGCGCCGAGACAGCCGGTGACGATCACCTTGCCGTTTTCGGTCAGCGCTTCGCCGATCGCATCGAGGCTCTCCTGTACGGCCTCGTCGATGAAGCCGCAGGTGTTGACGACGACGAGGTCGGCGCCGTCGTAGGTGCCGGAAATTTCATAACCTTCGGCGCGCAGCTGGGTGATGATCTGTTCGGAGTCGACGAGCGCTTTCGGGCAACCGAGCGAAACGAACCCTACTTTCGGGGATTGGGACATCGGGAATGGGGGGCGTGGCAGCAAAAGCGTGAGTTTACAGCCATTTATGGGTCGGGGAGGCAAAAAACGGCTGACGCCGCCGTGCGGACGCGGCGTGATGAGCGCCCGCCGCATATGCTCCGTGACCGGAGCGCGACGCTTCCCGTGTTGCCCGCGCACGGACACGGCAAGCCGCGGCCGTCCGGGCTGCCGTCACGTCCGCCGACATGTACGCTCACGCGGCACACCCACACCGTCATTCGGCCGGATCAAACGGACTGCTTCAGCCCGGCCCCGTATACACGCTGCGCGCGAACGAAAAGGCCCGACGATCCCGCCCCGAAACGAAAATAGCCCGCTCGCGCAGAACGCGAGCGGGCACGAACGCCAGACAGTCGAGGCACGAGGTCTGTCCTCAGGCGATAACGGCAGCGGATCCGCGAACCTTAGCCGTCCGGCGACGAAATCTGCAGCCGCCCCGCTTTCGCGACGACGGCGCCGCTCGCCTGACGCAATCCCGCGAGCGGGAATCACGATGACGCGGGCGGCCGCTATGCGAGAATCGACGCCTGCACTCTTCTCTTCCATCCATTCGACGGGGCCCGCATGACCACCCACATCACGATCGAGTTCACCGAGCACGCTGCAGAAGTCATCGACGAGCAAACCAGTACGAGCTTTTCGTACGACCAGGGCGCGCACGTGCCGCAGCCCGGCGACTTCGTCGAGCTCGAGAATGCGCGTCAGACGTTTCTCGTGATCGGCCGCGTGTTTTCGCTGAAGGCGAACTACAGCGCGGTCAAGCTCGTCCTTGACCTGCCGCCTCCGGACGATTATCCGCAGGACATCAGCTCGGAACCGTGAAAGGGGAAACGCGGCTGACACGAACCCGCCGCGTGCGGGGCGGCACGCGCGATATGTGCCGCACTTCGTTCGTACGTGGAGCGGATATCGAACGCTCGGGCGACGCGTCGCCCGCATTGTCGAGCGTCGCGACGCTCGACGCCGATGATCATGAACGATCTTGAGCCGACGGTTTCGGACAAGTCGCGGCCGCACGCACCGTGCTCGAACGCACGGCCGGCCGCATCGCATTGCATGCGCGTCGCGGCGGCGCTCGGCCGGCGTCGCAGCCCGCGACGGCCGGCCCGCCGCAAGACGGTTACTTCTTCTCGGGCTCCGACGACGCGCCCGGCTGCTTGAACGGGAACGTGCTGAACATCGACTTCGCCTGGTTCTGCATCTGCTCCTGCATCTGCACGAACATGTTCTTCGATTGCTCGATGTAGCTCGTCATCATCCCTTGCATCATCGGCGCCTGCATGTTCATGAACTGCGACCAGATCTCCGGATTCATCGCATTGTTCTCGTACAGGTTCTTCGATTGATCCGCGAGCTTGTTCTGGATGTCGATGAACGCCTGGATGTTCTTTTCCAGATACGTGCCCATCATCCCCTGCATCGCATGACCGTAGAAACGGATGATCTGCGACAGCATCGACGACGAGAACATCGGCACGCCGCCGCTTTCCTCTTCGAGAATGATCTGCAGGAGAATGCTGCGCGTCAGGTCTTCGTTGGATTTCGCATCGACGACCTTGAAGTCCTCCTGTTCCAGCACGAGCTGCTTTACGTCGGTCAGCGTAATGTACGTGCTCGTCTCGGTATCGTAGAGCCGGCGGTTCGGGTACTTCTTGATGAGCCGTTCGGCCGTCTTCTTTGTAGTAGTCATGTAACGCCTTTGAGTGCAGCGTAGCGCAAGTGACGAACCCCGCCGCCCGGCTCCGGGCGGCGGGGGCCTTCGGACACGCCCGGCCGTGCGGGCCGCGAGGCCCGCGCAGCCCGGCGTTCAGCCCATGTGCAGGCCGCCGTTCAGCGAGAAGTCGGCACCCGTCGCGAAGCCCGAATCGTTCGATGCGAGCCATGCGACGATCGAGCCGATTTCTTCCGGCGTGCCGAGACGTCGCACCGGAATCGTCGCGACGATCTTCTCGAGCACGTCCGGACGGATCGCCTTCACCATGTCCGTGCCGATGTAGCCCGGCGACACGGTATTGACCGTCACGCCCTTCGTCGCGACTTCCTGCGCGAGCGCCATCGTGAAGCCGTGGATGCCGGCCTTCGCGGTCGAGTAGTTGGTCTGGCCGAACTGGCCTTTCTGGCCGTTCACCGACGAAATGTTGATGATTCGGCCCCAGCCGCGCTCCACCATTCCGTCGATCACCTGCTTCGTCACGTTGAACAGGCTCGTCAGGTTGGTGTCGATCACGGCGGTCCAGTCCTCGTGCGTCATCTTGCGGAACACGACGTCGCGCGTGATGCCCGCGTTGTTGACCAGCACGTCGATCTCGCCGACTTCGGCCTTGACCTTGTCGAAGGCTGCCTTGGTCGAGTCCCAGTCGCCGACGTTGCCTTCAGACGCGATGAAGTCGTACCCGAGCGCTTTCTGCTCCTCGAGCCATTTCGCGCGGCGCGGCGAGTTCGGGCCGCAGCCTGCGACCACCTTGAAGCCGTCTTTCGACAGACGCTGGCAGATGCTGGTGCCGATGCCGCCCATCCCGCCCGTTACGTACGCAATTCGCTGAGACATAAATCTCACTCCATTTTTGATTTCGAGGGCTACCGGCAGCCCTCCGACTTCACGCGCGCCGGCCGAAGCCGCCATCGGCCGGCGCCGGATCGTGCTTCGGCGACGGTCGAGCGTCGCTTACGGACGCTCGACCGCCAGCGCGACGCCCATCCCGCCGCCGATGCACAGCGACGCCAGCCCGCGCTTCGCATCGCGCCTGGCCATCTCGTGCAGCAGCGTCACCAAAATCCGGCAGCCCGACGCGCCGATCGGATGACCGATCGCGATCGCGCCGCCGTTCACGTTCACCTTCGACGTGTCCCAGCCCATCTGCTTGTGCACCGCCAGCGCCTGCGCGGCGAACGCCTCGTTGATCTCCATCAGGTCCAGATCGCCCGGCGTCCAGCCCGCGCGCTCCAGACAGCGCCGCGACGCCGGCACCGGACCCATGCCCATCACGCTCGGATCCACGCCCGCGTTCGCGTACGCCTTGATCCGCGCAAGCGGCGTGAGCCCGAGCGCCGCGGCCTTCTGCGCCGACATCACCAGCACCGCCGCCGCACCGTCGTTGATCCCCGACGCGTTCGCCGCCGTCACCGTGCCGTCCTTCGCGAACGCCGGCTTCAGCCCCGCGAGCGACTCGGCCGTCACGCCGTGACGCACGAACTCGTCGGTCGCGAACTGCACCGGCTCGCCCTTGCGCTGCGGAATCGACACCGGCACGATTTCGTCGGCGAAGCGGCCCGCCTTCTGTGCGGCTTCCGCCTTGTTCTGCGACAGCGCCGCGAACGCGTCCTGCTCTTCGCGCGTAATTCCGTATTCCTTCGCGACGTTCTCCGCGGTGATCCCCATGTGGTACTGGTTGTACACGTCCCACAGCCCGTCGACGATCATCGTGTCGACCAGCTTCGCGTCGCCCATCCGGAACCCGTCGCGCGAGCCCGGCAGCACGTGCGGCGTCGCGCTCATGTTCTCCTGGCCGCCGGCCACGACGATCTCCGCGTCGCCCGCGACGATCGCGTTGGCCGCCAGCATCACCGCCTTGAGCCCCGAGCCGCACACCTTGTTGATCGTCATCCCCGGCACCGCGCTCGGCAGCCCGGCCTTGATCAGCGACTGGCGCGCCGGGTTCTGCCCTGAGCCGGCCGTCAGCACCTGCCCCATGATCACTTCGCTGACCTGATCGGGCTGCACGCCCGCACGCTCCAGCACCGCGCGGATCACCGTCGCGCCAAGCTCGGGCGCCGCGATCTTCGCGAGCGAGCCGCCGAATTTGCCGACCGCGGTCCGCGCGGCCGATACGATCACTACATCCGTCATTTCCGTTTCCTCCGGGCCCGCACGACACGGCGCGCCGTTACCGGCCCTGTTAAAAAAACTGCGGTGCGGCGGACAGCGTGCGCCGCTGTCCGGTTTTCGTCAATCGCGCTGCAACACGTAGCGGCCCGGCGCCGGCTCGATCACCGGGAACTGCGCGGAACCCGGCTGCGCCGGCGGCGCGACCTTGCGGCCGCCGTACTGGTCGAGCCACTCGACCCACGTCGGCCACCAGCTGCCCGGCTGCTCGGTTGCGCCCGCGAACCAGTCGTCCGCCGATTCGGGCAGATCGTTCTCGTTGACCCAGTAGCTGCGCTTCTTCTTCGCGGGCGGATTGATCACGCCCGCGATGTGGCCCGACGCGCCGAGCACGAACTTCAGCGGGCCCGTCAGGATCGACGTCGACGCGTAAGCCGTCTGCCACGGCACGATGTGATCCTCGCGCGAGCCGTAGATGAAGGTCGGCACGTCGATGCGCGACAGGTCGACCGGCTCGCCGCACACGGTCAGCGCGCCCGGCTCGCGCAGCTTGTTCTCGAGATACGTATTGCGCAGATACCACGCGTACATCGGCCCCGGCAGGCTCGTCGAGTCGCTGTTCCAGTACAGCAGATCGAACGGCGCAGGCGTGCGGCCCTTCAGGTAGTTGTCGACGACGTAGTTCCACACGAGATCGTTCGGCCGCAGGAACGAGAACGTGTTCGCGAACTCGACGCCGCGCATCAGCCCCGGCGGCGAGCCGTTCTTGCCGCCGATCGTCTGCTCGCGCATCTGCACGTGCGCCTCGTCGACGAACACGTCGAGAATCCCCGTATCCGAGAAATCGAGCATCGCGGTGAGCAGCGTCATCGATGCGGCCGGATGCTCGCCGCGCGCGGCCAGCACCGCGAGCGCGGTCGCGAGCATCGTGCCGCCGACGCAGAAGCCGAGCGTGTTGATCTGCTCGCGGCCGCTGATCTGCTGTACCGCGTCGATCGCGGCGAGCAGCCCTTCGTTCATGTAGTCGTCCCACGTCTTGTGCGCGACCGATGCGTCCGCGTTGCGCCACGACACGAGGAACACCTGATGACCGTTCGACAGCGCATGCGCGACGAGCGAGTTTTCCGGCTGCAGATCGAGGATGTAGAACTTGTTGATGCACGGCGGCACGATCAGCAGCGGCCGCTCGAACACCTTGTCCGTCTTCGGCGCGTACTGGATCAGCTGGATCAGGTCGTTCTCGTAGACCACCGCGCCTTCGGTACAGCCGAGATTCTTGCCGACGACGAACTGCGATTCGTCGGTCTGCGAAATCTTGCCGCGCTGCAGATCGCCGAGCAGGTTCATCATCCCCTGACGCAGGCTTTCGCCCTGCGTGTCGAGAATCGATTTCTGCGCGTCCGGATTGAGTGCGAGGAAGTTGCTCGGCGCGGCCGCGGCCGTCCATTGCTGCACCGTGAAACGGATCCGCTCGCGCGTCTTCGGATCGGTTTCGAGCGCGTCGGCCAGTTCCTGGAGATAGCGCGCGTTCAGCAGATACCACGCGGCCGCGAATGCGTGCGCGGGCGACGACTTCCACGCGTCGCCGCTGAAACGGCGGTCCTTCAGTTCGGGAGATTCGAGCTTCGCGGCGGTGGCCTGCTGCATCAGCGCGATGCAGTCGCGCGCATAGTCGGCCTGCAGCGCTTGAAGCCGTTCGGGCGGAATCGCGGCGACGGGCAGCTTCAGCCCGGCGAACGGCGACGCGACGCCGCCGAAGTCCGGCATCGCCGGCATCTGAAACGGAAACGACTGCGGAAACTGGAACGTCGCGAATGGATTCACCGCAGCCGGCGCAGTCGCGGCGCGCGCCGGGTCCGCGAAACCGCGCCACGCGTTCAGCCATGCGTCGAACATCTGCTGCAATTGCTGCATCGGCTGGGCAGCGGGACCGGATCCGGCACTGCCCGCGGAAGTGCCCGCCTGAGCGGACGTCGACGAATTTTTCGATGCTGTCATTACCTGCCTTACCGGTGATTCCTGAGCGTCAATCGTGAAATCCTGCTCGCGGCGCGGCATGCCGGCAGCGAGCCGGGCCGTCATGCTCTGGAGAAGCGTCTCCAGATTCTGCCGCAGTGCGGTATTTTTATCATTATCGTTTTCCCCATGTGAAGCGCAGCGTCAAACGCCTGATCATTTCGACGCGGCAATAATCGGCGCGCGACAGGCGGGACAAGGCTTTCGGCGAAACATAAAACATTTCGATCAGCTTGACTTCGCAATATTTCATTCGAATGCGCATACCGCGCGGCATTGCCGTCCGAATATCGGGATAACTCGATTTTGCAGGACAGCAAACCGCGTCGGCATGCACGCGGCATCAGTCGGCGAGCCAGATCGCCGCCGCCATCCGGCCTGTCACGCGGTCGCGCCGGTACGAGTAGAAACGCGCCGGGTCGCTGACCGTGCACGCATCGCCGCCGCGGATGTGCGTGACGCCCGCACGCGCGAGACGCAGGCGCGCGAGCGCAGCGAGATCGGCGAAAAACTTGCCGGGCGCGCCGTCGACCGCGACGAACGCGCGCCGCGTGTCATCATGCTCCGACTGTTCGGCCGTGTCGAGGAACGCGTCCAGCACGTCGGCGCCGACCTCGAACGCCGTCGGGCCGATCGCCGGCCCGAGGAACGCACGCAGCTCCGTCGTCGCCGCACCGGCGAGCGCGGCGACGCGCGCCGCCGTCTGCTCGACGATGCCGGCCGCGAGCCCGCGCCAGCCCGCATGCGCAGCGCCGACCGCGCGACCGTGCGCATCGCACAGCAGCACAGGCATGCAGTCGGCGACCATCACGACGCAAACGGCGCCGGCCCGATCCGTGACGCTCGCGTCGGCCCGCACCGGCCCGGTGGCGGCGGGCGCCGCCGCAATGACTTCGTCCGCGCGCACGATGTGCGCGCCGTGAACCTGCTCGAGCCACGCCGCGCTTCGCTGCCCCGCGAGCGCAAGCAATCGCGCGCGGTTCTCGGCCACGTGTGCGGGATCGTCGCCGGTATGCAGGCCGAGGTTCATCCCGCCAGGCAGCGTCTCGCCGTCGTGCCAGCGTCCGTACGGCCCTTCGCTCACGCCGCCGTTGCGCGTCGTCACGAGCGCGCGCACGCGCGGCGACACGTGCCAGTCGGGCCGCACGCAGTCGTGCCAGCTCAATGGCGCCGGATTCGTCATCGACACTTACTCCTCCTCGTCATCCAGGTACTGCGCATCGTGATAGTCGCCGCCGAAATCGTCATCGTCGTAGACATCGTCCTCGTCGTCGAATTCATCGTCGCCCTGCCCGAAGCCGAGCGCCGCGACGAGCGCATTCATGTCGTCCGGCAGCGGGCAGCGCCACTGCATCGCCTTGCCGGTGACCGGATGGACCAGCCCGAGCCGCCATGCGTGCAGCGCCTGCCGAGCGAACCCGTCCGGCAGCGGCGTGACCGAACGCTTGCCGCGCGCACGCCCGTACACGGGATCGCCGAGCAACGGATGGCCGACATGCGAACAGTGCACGCGGATCTGGTGCGTGCGGCCCGTTTCGAGATCGCACTGGATCGCCGACACCGGCTGACGTTGCCACACGCATGTGTCGACGGTGCGGAAGTGCGTACGCGCGGGCTTGCCCGACGCCCCCGTGACGACGGCCATGCGCGTACGCTCGCGCGGATCGCGGCCGATCGGCGCATCGATCGTCCCCGCTTCGGGCATCGTGCCCCACACGAGCGCGAAATAGCGGCGCTTCACGGTGCGCGCCTGCAGCTGCCGCACGAGATCGGTCTGCGCGGCGAGCGTGCGCGCGACGACCATCAGCCCCGACGTCTCCTTGTCGAGCCGATGGACGATCCCCGCGCGCGGCAGCCCGGCTGCCGCGTCGCCGTAGCGATGCAGCAGCCCGTTGAGGATCGTGCCGCTCCAGTTGCCGGCCGCCGGATGCACGACGACGCCGGCCGGCTTGTTGATCACGACGAGCGCGTCGTCCTCGTACACGACGTCGAGCGGCACCGGCTCCGGCGTGAACGCGAGCTGTTCGGGCAGCAAGTCGGGCACGAGCTCGATCGTCGCACCGAGCGGCACCGGCTGGCGGATCTTCGCCGGCGCGCCGTCGATGCGCACGCGCTGCGCGTCGATCCAGCTCTGCAGACGACTGCGGGAAAATTCGGGAAAGAGTTGCGCGAGCGCCTTGTCGAGGCGCTCGCCGGCGAGCGAGGCAGGTACGGCGACGATGCGCGGCGCGTCGTCGCCCGCGGCCGGCTTCGCGGGCGGCTGCAACGCGTCGGCAGTGAGATCGTCGTCGAGGGAATCCCCGGGGGCAGCGTCGGCGGGCCGATCGCTTGGGCTATAATCTTCGCGATTTGACTTGCCCGGCTGGGCATTCTGCGAACTTGAACGGGTCATTTAGACTGGGTCACCGAGACTTGAAGCTAGGACATGCGAGCATGATGAATTCGACCACACGTACGGCCAGAACCGTCGCCGCCCGGGCTGCGGCGGTAGCGGCCGCGGCCCTCATCGCCGGCTGCCACGGCTTGCCGCAGAAGCAGGACGAGACGGCTACCTGGTCGAACAACAAATTATACTCAGAGGCCCAGGACGCCCTGTCCGGCGGCGACTGGGGCAAGTGCGCGAAATATTTCGAAGCGCTGCAGGGCCGCGATCCGTTCGGCCACTTCGCGCAGCAGGCGCAGATCAACGTCGCGTACTGCAACTGGAAGGACAACGAGATCGCCGCCGCCGATCAGGCCGTCGACCGCTTCATCCAGCTTCACCCCGATCATCCCGATATCGCATACGCGTACTACCTGAAGGGGATGATCCACTTCAACGACGATCTCGGCCTGTTCGGCCGCTTCTCCGGCCAGGACATGAGCGAGCGCGATCCGCAGGCGCTGCGCGAGTCGTACGACGCGTTCAAGGTCGTGGTCGACCGCTACCCGAAGAGCAAGTACGCGCCCGACGCCGCAGCGCGGATGCGCTACATCGTGAACGCGCTCGCATCGCACGAAGTGCATGCGGCCGACTACTACTATCGGCGCGGCGCATATGTCGCAGCGATCAACCGCGCGCAGCTCGCGATCAAGGACTACAAGGGCGCGCCCGCGATCGAGGATGCGCTGCACATCATGGTCCTGTCGTACGGCAAGCTGAATCAGCCGCAGCTCGCCGAAGACACGAAGCGCGTGCTGGCAGGCACGTTCCCCGACAGCCCGTACATCACCGGGCACGCGCGTCCGGGCACGAAGAAGTCGTGGTGGCAGTTCTGAACGACGCGTCCGCGCACCAATGAAAAAAAACCCGGCCATCGAGCCGGGTTTTTTGTCGACGCCGCAACCGGCGAGCACCGCGTGCAGTCGTGCGGCGCGAGCCGCACTCGCGGTCATGCGCGCTTTGCCGCTCGATGTTCGTCGAAGAAATCCTGCACGACCGCGATCTCGCGCGTGCGCTTGAACGGCGGCAGGCTCTGCCAGATCCGCCGCCCGTAAGGCTTGTCGACGAGCCGCGTGTCGCAGATCATCAGCACGCCGCGATCCGTCTCCGCGCGGATCAGCCGTCCGGCGCCCTGCTTCAGCGTGATCACCGCCTGCGGCAGCTGATGGACGGCGAACGGGCTCAGCCCCTTCTTCGCCAGCGCGTCGAGGCGCGCGGCCAGCACCGGATCGTCGGGCGGCGCGAACGGCAGCTTGTCGATCACGACGAGCGACAGCGCGTCGCCGCGCACGTCGACGCCCTCCCAGAAACTCTGGCTGCCGACCAGGATCGCGTTGCCGTACGCGCGGAAGCGATCCAGCAGTTCGGTGCGGCTCGCATCGCCCTGCACGAGCAGCGGCGTGTTCCAGCCGCGCGACTCGATCACGTCGCGCAGCTTCGATGCGATCCGGTCGACCGCGCGCAGCGTCGTGCACAGCATGAACACGCCGCCGCCCGATGCCTCGATCGCCGGCAGCGCGGCTTCGAACACCGCATCGGTAAACGCCGGCGACGACGGCTGCGGCAGGTTGCGCGGCACGTACAGCAGCCCTTGCGTCTGATAGTCGAACGGACTGGCGAGCGTCATCGAGCGGCGCGAACTGAGCCCCATCTGCGCCGCGTAGTGCGTGAAATCGCCGCGCACCGACAGCGTCGCCGACGTAAACACCCATGCGCGCGGCACGCCTGCGCGCTGCTTCGCGAAGATCGGCGCGACCGACAGCGGCGTCTCGTGCAGTTGAACCGTGTGTGCGAACACCTCGACCCAGCGTACTTTCTCGTTCGCGTCGTCGGACGCCGGCTGGTCGCCGGACGCCTCGGCGTCCGCTTGCCGCGCCGCTTCGGCCGCGCCGAGCGCGACCCAGCCGGCCAGCAGATCCTGCAGTTCGCGCGCGCGGCGCAGACACGCACCGAGCGATTCCGCGCGCTCCGCCTGGCTGGCGAGCGCCGACGCCAGCGCATCGAGCGCGCCTTCGAGCGCGTCCAGCGCGCCGAACAGCGGATGATCGTCGCCGAGCTGCGCGAGCGACATGCGCACGGTCTGATCGTCCGCGAACGCGAGTCGCACGTCGCGCGCAGCACGCTCGAGCGCACCGCCGAGCTTCACCCACTCGACTGCGTCGCGCGCGTGGCTCAAGCCTTCGGCGACCGTGTCGCGCGCGAGTTCGAGAATCTGCGTGGTGGAGAGCGTCTCGCCGAAGAACAGCGTCGCGGTCTCGGGAAGCTGATGCGCTTCGTCGAAGATCACCGTGTTCGCGTTCGGCAGCAGCTCGGCCATCCCGGTGTCGCGCAGCATGATGTCCGCGAAGAACAGGTGGTGGTTCACGACGACGATGTCGGCCTGCTGCGCTTCGCGTCGCGCCTGCATCACGAAGCATTCCTTGTAGTGCGGGCATTCCTGGCCGAGGCAGTTGTCGCGCGTCGACGTGACCATCGACCACACCGGCGCCGTCTCCGGCACGCTCGCGAGCTCGGCCTTGTCGCCGCTCTTCGTGATCTTCGCGAAACGGACGATCTCCTGCAGGTACGCCGTGTCCTGCCGCGACGGCAGTCGGCCGTTGTCCGCCGTACGCTGCAGATAGTAGTGGCACAGATAGTTCGCGCGCCCCTTCAGCATCGCGACGGTCACCGGCACGGCGAGCGCGTTGCGCACGGTCGGGATGTCGCGCAGGAACAGCTGATCCTGCAGGTGCTTCGTGCCGGTCGACACGATCACCTTGCCGCCCCACAGCATCGCCGGCACGAGATACGCATAGGTCTTGCCGGTGCCCGTGCCAGCCTCGACGATCAACGTGTTGTCGCCGGCGTCCGGATCGGCGTCGGCCGACGCCGCGGCATCCGCGCTGGTTTCGGCCGCCTTGTCGCCATCGCCCAGGCGCCGCGCGGGCCGCTTGCGGGTTTCGAATATCTCGGGGTCCGGCATCCGGCGTGCGGACGCCTCCATCGCGGACGCGACCGCGCGCGCCATCTCGATCTGCGACGCGCGCGGACGGTAGCCGTCGAGCGCGCGCGCAAGCAGCCCGCCTTCGCCGAAGATCGTGTCGAGCTCGTCGACGCGCTTGCGACTCAGCTCGAACGTGCGTTCGGGCGCGCGGGCGCTCCCGGCGGACGATGCGTCGCGCCGGGCAGCGAGGTTGTCTTCAAGCGGTGAATTCAAGGCAAGCGTTCCTGTTCCAGCACCCGGGCGGCGCCCGGCGCTTGCCAGGCCGCGCTCAGGCGCGCTTATCCGGTTCCAGCTGCGATTGCAGCATGATGATCTTGTCTTTGGCGAGCAGCTTTTCCTTCTTCAGCCTTTGCAGCGCGAGGTCGTCGATATCGGAATGCCCTTCTTTCAGCTCGATCTCCCGAGCGAGTTGCTGGTGCTGTTCCTGCAATGCAGCCAAACGGTTGTGCAATTCCTGCTGCTGTGCCGCGTGACGGTTTTGCATATTCGCCTCCTCATCGAAGCAGCGCGCCGGCTGGCGTGCCGACGCGCACGACTGCTTTCCGGATCAATCGAACACGTTACTGCCCCTGCTGCTGTTGCTGCCTGGCCTTCTCGGCCGCTTCCTGCTGACGCCGCTCGACATCGGCCTTGTGCTGCGCCGCCTCCCGTTGCTTCTGCTCGTAGCGCGCGGCGTTTTCCGCGCGCTCCTGCGCCTTTTGCGCAGCCTCGCGGTGCGCTTCGTCGAGCTTGCGCTGGAAGTCGGCCTGCTTCTGGTCGTATGCCTGCTTGTTGGCCGCGCGCTGCGGGCCCTCCGCACCGCGCTGCGCCTGCTTCAGTGCATTCTGCTCCTGCTTGTCGCGGAACGCTGCGGCGTTCGCCGCCTCGTTCGCCGCGCGCTGCGGCGCTTCGGCCTCGTTCTGCGCCTGCTTCAACGCGATCTGCCGGTCGCGCTGCTGCGCGCGCACCGCACGCTGCTCATCGTCGAGCGCCAGCTGCTCCTGGCGAATGCTCGCCCGCTCTTCGCGCATCCGGTCGCGCGCCTTGCCGAGACAGTGATTGACGAAGAACTTGCTGTAGCAATCGTGTTCGGCCACCGCATAACGATAATCGTTTTCCGCGGAGCGTTGATTGAGCACTTTTTGACGGGCATCGAAATCGAGTGCGGCGGAAGCGGCCACCGGCGCCGCGTCGGCAGCATCCGGCACGGCGGCCGCCGACGCCTGCGCGTACGCGCCGGAAGGCGCGACGGACAAAACGGCGGCAAGCGCTGCGCCAAGCGCGACGAGAGAAATGCGGGAAGTTTGCAACGTCGTAGGAAAGCTGCGGGACATGCGTCAAATTCTATCACCCCCCGGCTGGACGCTCCGCCATTTATGGCAAAATGCCCCGCTTCACTCACCCGCGGCATCGGCTTGCGCGGGCCCGTCGCGCGGCCCGCCGCTGCGGGCCTCGCGCCCGCGCCGCGATTTCAGCAGGCAGATCATCCACGACATGACGGAAACCGTAGCACTCAAGATCGTACAGCGCATCGCCACCGAACTGTCCGTCCAGCCGCGCCAGGTCGCGGCGGCAGTGCAACTTCTCGACGAAGGCTCGACCGTTCCGTTCATTGCCCGATACCGCAAGGAAGCGACTGGCAACCTGGACGACACGCAGCTGCGCCAGCTCGAGGAACGTCTCCTGTATCTGCGCGAGCTCGAGGATCGCCGCGCGGCGATCGTCGCGAGCATCGACGAACAGGGCAAGCTGACCGACGAACTGCGCGCCGCGATCGATGCGGCCGACAGCAAACAGGTGCTCGAAGACCTTTACCTGCCGTACAAGCCGAAGCGCCGCACGCGCGCGCAGATCGCGCGCGAAGCCGGGCTCGAACCGCTCGCGCATGCGCTGCTCGCGAATCCGCTGCTCGACCCGCAAGCCGAAGCCGCCGCATACGTCGACGCCGACAAGGGCGTCGCCGACGTGAAGGCCGCACTCGACGGCGCGCGCGACATCCTGTCCGAGCAATTCGGCGAAACCGCCGAGCTGCTCGGCAAGCTGCGCGACTATCTGTACAACCAGGGCGTCGTGTCGTCGGCGGTCGTCGACGGCAAGGAAAGCGAGGAAGGCGAGAAATTCCGCGACTATTACGATTACGCGGAAACGATCAAGACCGTGCCGTCGCACCGCGCGCTCGCGCTGTTCCGCGGCCGCAACGCCGGCGTGCTGACGATCCGGCTCGGGCTCGGCGACGAGCTCGATGCACAGGTGCCGCATCCCGGCGAGGCGATGATCGCGCGCCATTTCGGCATCTCGAACCAGAACCGGCCGGCCGACAAGTGGCTGTCCGACGTGTGTCGCTGGTGCTGGCGCGTGAAGGTGCAGCCGCACATCGAGAACGAACTGCTCACGCAACTGCGCGACACGGCCGAAGCCGAGGCGATCCGCGTGTTCGCGCGCAATCTGAAGGATCTGCTGCTCGCGGCGCCGGCCGGCCCGAAAGCCGTGATCGGCCTCGATCCGGGGCTGCGCACCGGCGTGAAGGTCGCGGTCGTCGATCGCACCGGCAAGCTGCTCGCAACCGACACGATCTACCCGCACGAGCCGCGGCGCGACTGGGACGGTTCGATCGCGAAGCTCGCGCGCCTCGCCGCGCAGACGCAGGCCGAGCTGATCAGCATCGGCAACGGCACCGCGTCGCGCGAGACCGACAAGCTCGCGAGCGAGCTGATCGCGAAGCATCCGGAGCTGCGCCTGCAGAAGATCGTCGTGTCGGAGGCCGGCGCGTCGGTCTACTCGGCGTCCGAGCTCGCCGCGAAGGAATTCCCGGAACTCGACGTGTCGCTGCGCGGCGCCGTGTCGATCGCGCGTCGTCTGCAGGATCCGCTCGCGGAACTCGTGAAGATCGAGCCGAAGGCGATCGGTGTCGGCCAGTACCAACATGACGTGAACCAGCGCGAACTCGCGCGCTCGCTCGATGCGGTCGTCGAAGACTGCGTGAACGCGGTCGGCGTCGACGCGAATACCGCATCGGTCGCGCTGCTCGCGCGCGTGTCGGGCCTGAACGCGACGCTCGCGCGCAACATCGTCGACTATCGGGACGCGAACGGTCCGTTCCCGTCCCGCGAGCATCTGCGCAAGGTGCCGCGCCTCGGCGACAAGACGTTCGAGCAGGCGGCCGGCTTCCTGCGCATCAACGGCGGCGAGAATCCGCTCGATCGGTCGTCGGTGCACCCGGAAGCGTATCCGGTCGTCGAACGGATCCTCGCGAAGATCAGCAAGCGCATCGACGACGTGCTCGGCAATCGCGACGCGCTGGCCGGGCTGTCACCGGCCGAATTCGTCGACGAACGTTTCGGCTTGCCGACCGTGCGCGACATTCTGGCCGAGCTCGAGAAGCCGGGCCGCGATCCGCGTCCCGAGTTCAAGACCGCGACGTTCCGTGAAGGCGTCGAGAAGGTGTCCGACCTCGTGCCCGGCATGCTGCTCGAAGGCGTCGTGACGAACGTTGCCGCGTTCGGCGCGTTCGTCGACATCGGCGTGCATCAGGACGGGCTCGTGCACGTGTCCGCGATGTCGACGAAGTTCATCAAGGATCCGCACGAGGTCGTGAAGGCCGGGCAAGTCGTCAAGGTGAAGGTGCTCGACGTCGACGTGAAGCGGCAGCGCATTTCGCTAACGATGCGGCTCGACGACGAAGCGGCGCCCGGCGTGTCGCAACGCGGCGGCCAGGACCGCGGCAATGCCGGCCGCGGCGCCGCGCGTCCGCAGCGCTCGCGCGAGCCGGAACCGGCCGGCGCGATGGCCGCCGCGTTCGCGAAGCTCAAGCAGCGCTGAGCGCGACGGTCGTTCGCGTCTTCGCGACAGGAAAAAGCCCGCCTGACGGCGGGCTTTTTTCATTTCGACGACGCCGTTCGACGTCGCGGCGCAGAGCGGCGCAGCGCGCCGTCTTCGTTGCGGTCGTCGTCAAATCTCGATCTTCGTGCCGAGTTCGACGACGCGGTTCGCCGGAATCGCAAAGAAGTCGGTCGGCTTCGCGGCGTTCTGATGCATCCACGCGAACACGCGTTCGCGCCAGATCGACATGCCGGGCAGATGCGTCGGCACGACCGTCTCGCGCGCAAGGAAGAACGACGTATCCATCAGCTCGAACGTCATGTCGTGCGTGCGGCCGAATTCCTCGAGCACCGCTTTGACGTCCGGCGTCTCGTTGAAGCCGTACTCGGCCTTGGCGATGTACAGCCCGCCGCCCGCGTCGCGTGCGCTCAGGCGCTTGTCGTCGCGCACATACGGGATGTCGCGCGTGACGAACGTCAGGAAGATCGTCCGTTCGTGCAGCACCTTGTTGTGCTTCAGGTTGTGCAGCAGGCTGACGGGCACCAGCTTGTCGTTGCCGGTCAGATAGATCGCGGTGCCCGACACGCGATGCGGCGGATGCGCAAGCAAGCCCTGCAGGAACGGCTCGAGCGGAATGCCGTCGGCGGCCGTGCGCTCCTTGACGATGTGCCGCCCCTTGTACCAGGTCATCAGCAGGAAGAACAGCAGCGCGCCGATGCCGAGCGGCAGCCAGCCGCCCTGCGCGACCTTCAGCAGGTTCGCGCCGAAGAAGCCGAGGTCGATCGCGAGGAACACCGTGATTATCGCGCCGACCAGCAGCCGGTTCCAGTTCCATACGTTCACCATCACGACGCACGCGAGCACCGTCGTGATCACCATCGTCGCGGTCACGGCGATCCCGTACGCGGCGGCGAGATTGTCGGAGCTCTTGAAGCCGATCACGATGCAGAGAATCACGAACAGCAGCAGCCAGTTCACGACCGGCACGTAGATCTGACCGATCGCGAGCTCGGACGTGTGCAGCACCTTCATGCGCGGCACGTAGCCGAGCTGGATCGCCTGCGACGTCAGCGAATACGCGCCGGAGATCACCGCCTGCGACGCGATCACGGTCGCGACCGTCGACAGCACGACGAGCGGCAGCAGCGCCCATTCGGGCGCCAACAGGAAGAACGGGTTTTCGATCGCCTTCGGGTTCTGGATCAGCAGCGCGCCCTGACCGAAGTAGTTCAGCACCAGCGACGGCATCACCAAGGTGTACGCAGCAAACCGGATCGGCTTCGCGCCGAAGTGCCCCATGTCCGCGTACAGCGCTTCCGCACCGGTCAGCACCAGCACGACCGAACCGAGTACGACGTACGCCTGCAGCAGGTGCTCGGACATGAACGACGCTGCGTAATAGGGATTGATCGCCGCAATGATGCCGGGCACGCGCACGATGTGATAGACGCCGAGCGCCGCGATCGCGACGAACCACAGCACCATGATCGGCCCGAACAGCTTGCCGACGGTCGCGGTGCCGTGACGCTGGATCCAGAACAGTGCGATCAGGATCACGATCGTGATCGGCAATACGAGATGGGACAGATGCGGCGTCGCGATTTCGAGACCTTCGACGGCCGACATCACCGAGATCGCGGGCGTGATCACCGCGTCCCCGTAGAACATGCACGCGCCGAATATGCCGAGCGCCATCAGCGCGCCGGTGAGGCGGGTCTTCGAATCGAGCGGGCGCAGCGACAGCGCCATCAGCGCGAGCACGCCGCCTTCGCCGTTGTTGTCCGCGCGCATCACGAACAGCAGGTACTTGACGCCGACCACCAGGATGATCGCCCAGAACAGCAGCGAGATCACGCCGAGAATCGAGCTTTCGGTGAGCGGAATGCCGTGCGCGGGACTGAATGCCTCCTTCAGCGAATACAGCGGGCTCGTGCCGATGTCGCCGAACACGACGCCGATAGCCGCTATCGCGAGCGAGCGCATCGAATGTTGGTGCGTCGAATGCGCGTGGGCGGCGTCGGTCGCGTGGATCGTGTCGTTCATATAAAGCGTAATAATCGGGTCCGGATTCGGACAAAACGAGCGCTATTCTACTCGCGCACCCGTGAAACACCGCCCTGCGCTGTTGCCGTGAAGCCACGTGATCCACGCTGCACATGCAATCCGCCGCGAGCTGTGGCAGGGCCATCATAGCCGGGGCCGGGCCGGCTGCCTACGGGCACACCGGCCATCGCGCCGAGCAAGCCGGCGCACCAACGAAAAACGGCGCCGCAAGCGGCGCCGTAGCAGGCTTTCCGTCGATCGGCCGGCCGCTTACGCGCCCGAGCCGTCGCGCTGCGCGCGACCGCGCTTGATCCACGCCTCGAGGTTGTGCGGACGTACGGTGTCCCACTCCTCGAACGGCTGATGAATCCACGGGTTCGTCGGCAGGAACTGCGTGTGATAGTCGGGCTTGACCTTCGAGCAGGCCTTGTACCAGAGCACGGCCGAGCGCACGGCCGTGACGGCCGGATAACGCTCCTTCAGGTGCTCCTGCACGCGCGCGAGCGTGACGCCCGAGTCGACGAGATCGTCGACGAGCAGCACGTTGCCCGCGAGATTGCCGCGCGTCATCGTGATGTACTGCGCGATGTCGAGCTCGCCCTGTTCGCGGCCGGCAGCTTCCCGGTACGAACTCGTCGCGAGGATCGCGAGCGGCACGTCGTAGATGCGCGACAGCTGGTCGCCGACCCGCAGGCCGCCGCGCGCGAGGCACAGGATCTGGTCGAACTTCCAGCCCGACGCATGCACCTGCAGCGCGAGCAGTTCGATCAGGCGGTGGTATTCGTCCCAGCCCACCCACAGGTTCTTGTCGTCGTTGCGCGGATCGGTCATCAGGTCTGCCGCCGTCATCGTGATTTGCTGCGTCATCGACATTACACCTTGAACGGATGGCGGAGCAGGATCGTTTCGTCGCGGTCCGGACCGGTCGACACCATGTCGATCGGCACGCCGGCCACTTCCTGCACGCGGCTCAGATAGGCCTGCGCGTTCGCCGGCAGCCCGTCCCATGTCTTGATGCCGACCGTGCTTTCCTTCCAGCCGCCGAACGTCTCGTACACCGGTTCGCAACGGGCCACGTCGGCTGCGCCGCGCGGCAGGATGTCGACGTCCTTGCCGTCGATCTTGTAGCCGACGCACAGCTTCACTTCGTCGAGGCCGTCCAGCACGTCGAGCTTCGTCATGCACAGGCCCGACACGCCGTTGATCTGGATCGAGCGGCGCAACGCGGCCGCATCGAGCCAGCCGGTGCGGCGCGGACGGCCCGTGACCGAACCGAACTCCTTGCCGACGTTCGCGAGCGTGACGCCCACCTGATCCTGACGCTTCGGGTTGTCCGCATCGTACAGCTCGCTCGGGAACGGGCCCGAGCCGACGCGCGTGCAGTATGCCTTCGTGATGCCGAGAATGTAGTTCAGCTTCTGCGGACCGACGCCCGCGCCGGCCGCTGCCGCACCGGCGACGCAGTTGCTCGACGTGACGAATGGATAGGTGCCGTGGTCGATGTCGAGCAGCGTGCCTTGCGCGCCTTCGAACAGCAGGTTCTGGCCCGCGTTGTTCGCGTCGTACAGACGACGCGACACGTCGGCCACCATCGGCTTCAGGCGATCGGCATAGCCGAGCATCGTATCGAGCGTCGCCTGGAAATCGACGGCTGCGCCGCCCAGGTACTGGGTCAGCACGAAATTGTGGAAATCGAGGTTTTCGCGCAGGCGGTCGGCGAACGTCTTCGCATCGAACAGGTCCTGCACGCGCAGCGCGCGGCGGCCGACCTTGTCTTCGTATGCAGGGCCGATGCCGCGGCCCGTCGTGCCGATCTTGCCGGCGCCCTTGCGCGCTTCGCGCGCCTGGTCGATCGCGATGTGGTACGGCAGGATCAGCGTCGTCGCTTCGGAAATGAACAGCCGGTCACGCACGTTCACGCCGGCTTCTTCGAGTTCGCCGATTTCCTTGAACAGTGCCTCCGGGGACAGCACGACGCCGTTGCCGATGTAGCAGGCGACGCCTTCACGCATGATGCCCGACGGAATGAGGCGCAAGATCGTCTTCTTGCCGCCGATGATGAGGGTGTGGCCGGCGTTGTGACCGCCCTGGAAACGCACGACGCCCTGAGCGTGGTCCGTCAGCCAGTCGACGATCTTGCCCTTGCCTTCATCACCCCATTGAGTCCCCACGACGACGACGTTGCGCCCGGGAGTCACGTTCACTGCGCTGGCAGACATGTTGATTCGTTAGCTGGTTAAAAACGTATTTTACCTATGTTCGCGGGCGATTCCGAATTTTTCCGTTTCGCTTCAACGATATGCATGCCGAAGCACGCACCGCGAACGCCTGTTTAACGGGGCTCGACCACCCACGCGCCGTTGCGCTCGACAAGCGAACGGTCGCACGCGAATTCGTCCAGCACGTGGTCATGCCCGGGCAGCGCCTGGATCACGACCTCGCCCGCATCGCGCAGCGCGGCGACCGCCGCGCGCAGCGCGCCGTCCTGCGCCCACGGCGCGAGAATCGCGGTGCCGCGCGCCTCGACCGGCGAAATCCGGGCGAGCTCGCGCAGATCCAGCGAGAAACCGGTCGCCGGGCGCGCGCGGCCGTATGCCTGGCCGACGTGGTCGTAACGGCCGCCGCGTGCGATCGCGTTCGGCACGCCGTCAATGTACGCGGTGAACATCGCGCCGCTGTGATACGCGTAACCACGCAGATCGGCGAGATCGATCGCCACTTCGGCGCCTTCGGCCTGCGCGGCCAGCTGCGCGAGATCGTCCAGGGCGCGCGTGATTTCGGGCAGCACCGGCAGCCGCGCACGCGCGTCGTCGAGCACGCTCGCGTCGCCGTACAGTTGCGGCAGCGCGCGCAACGCAGCGCGCGTGTCCGCACCGAGATCGTCGGTCAGCTCGTTCAGCAGCGGCACGTCCTTGCCCGACAGCGCGTCGTACAGCGCCTCGCCGCGCTCCGCGGCCTGCGCATCGCGCGCGAGCAACGCAGCCAGCACGCCGGCGTGGCAGAGATCCAGGCGGACGCGCGACAGGCCCGCGAGCCTCAGCGCGTCGAGCATCAGCTGCTGGATCTCGAGATCGGCTTCCAGCCCCGCATGCCCGTAGATTTCGGCGCCGATCTGGATCTGCTCGCGCGTCGCGTGCAACCCGCGCGGACGCGTATGCATCACGTGGCCCGCATAGCAGAGACGCGTGACGCCCTGCCGGTTCAGCAGATGTGCATCGATCCGCGCGACCTGCGGCGTGATGTCCGCGCGCAGGCCGAGCGTGCGGCCCGACAGCTGGTCGACCAGCTTGAACGTGCGCAGGCGCAGATCGGCACCGCCGCTCGTCAGCAGTGACTCGAGATACTCGAGCAGCGGCGGCATCACCATTTCGTAGCCGTACGAACGGAAGCGGTCGAGCAGCCTGCGGCGCAGCTCCTCGATCTTGCGCGCTTCCGACGGCAGTACGTCGGCGATATTCTCGGGAAGTAACCAGGTCGACATCGGTACGGTCCTACGACGGAAAACGGCGCGCGACACGCGCGCCGCGAATGAATCGGAAATCGGAATCGGGCGGGACGAACGGCCGGTGCGCCGTCCGGATCAAGTGGCGAGCAGCAGCAGCACGAGCCCGAGCGCCATCACGATCAGCCCGCCGACCCGGATATGATGCGGCGGCCGCTCCGCTATTCTACGAAACGTGTCGCGCCAGGCGACGGGAAACACGAAGGGAAACGCTCCCTCGATGATCAGCATCAGCGCTACTGCGAGCAACAACGAGCCAGCCAGGTCCATGCGAGCGACGGCGCCGCCGGACGCGGCGCCCCAAGGTCAGTGTTTGCGGGGAGCGGGCGCCGTCGGTGCGGCGCCGCCCGTCGGGCTGCGCATGAAGCGGAAGAACTCGCTGTCGGGGTCGACGACGATGATGTCGTTGCGCTTGAAGGTATTCCGGTAGGCCTGCAGGCTCGCGTAGAACTGATAGAACTGCGGGTCGCGGCCGTACGCATCGGCGGCGATCGTCGCGGCCTTCGCGTCGCCCTCGCCCTTGATCGTCTGCGCGGACTTGTACGCGTTCGCGAGGATCGCCTGCTGCTCGCGCTCGGCATCGGCCTTGATCCGCTCGACGTCGGCCGCGCTTTCGGCGCGTACCTGCGCGGCCTGATCGCGCAGTGCGGCAATCATCCGTTGGTAGACGGCATCGGTCTGCGCGGCCGGCAAGTCGACGCGCGTCAGCTGTACGTCGACCAGCTCGACGCCGAACGCGGACGCCTGCGCCTGTGCCGCGGCGCGGGCCGCATCGGCAATCTCGCGTTGGCCGCCGAGCGCATCGTCGAGTGCACGCTTGGCGAACGCATCGCCGAGCGCGGCTTTCAGCGCACCGGCGAGACGATCGGCAGCCGCAGCCGGATCGCCGCCCGTTGCCGTGAAGTACTTCATCGGGTCGCTGACGCGGTACTTGGCCGCGTACGCGACGAGCAGATCGTGTTTGTCTTCGGTCGCCAGTTGCAGCGGATCGGGCGACTCGAACGACTGCACGCGCGTATCGATCAGCGTGGCCGTCTGCAACGGCGGCGGCAGCTTGAAATGGATGCCGGGGCCCGCGAGTTCGGGCTGGCCGCCGTCGCGACCGGACAGCACGGCCGTATGCCGCGGATCGACGGACAGGATCGTCGACGATGCCGCAAACGCGACGATCACGATTGCGACGACGAGCGCAATGATTCGGTTCATGTTCGGCGCTCTCCGTTACTTCGTATCGTCTTCGCGCGACCGGCTGCGGAACGCTTCGCGCGATCGCAGCACGTCGCTGCCCGGTGCCGGCGTCGCTGCGGCCGATGCCGCGCTCGCCGGTGCGCTCGCTGCCGCACCGGCCGTTGCCGCCGACGCCGCGTCGGGCGCCGACGCGCCGGCCGCCGCCGCACTTTGCCGCCCCTGCTCGACGAGCTTGTCGAGCGGCAGATACACGACGTTGCTGCCGCCGTTGCTGCCGACGAACACCTTCGTCGCCTTCGAATAGATTTCCTGCATCGTCTGCAGGTACATGCGCTCGCGGATCACGGCCGGCGCTTTCGAATACTGCGCGTACACCTGTTTGAAACGATCGGCGTCGCCTTCGGCCTCCGTCACCACGCGATCGGCGTATGCCTTCGCTTCGTCGACGAGTTTCGCGGCGTCGCCCTGCGCCTTCGGCAGCAGGTCGTTCGCATACGCCTGGGCGGCGCGTTTCGCGGCCTCGCGTTCGTCGCGCGCCTTCGCGACTTCGGCATATGCCGCTTGCGTCTGCTCGGGCGCCGCGATGCTCTGCATCGTGACGGCCGTCACTTCGAGCCCCGACCGATAGCGATCGAGATCGCGCTGGATTGCCGCGGAAATCTGCTCGCGCAGCGCGTCGCGGTCCTGGCTCAGGATATCGGCTGCGCTGCGCGTGCCGACGATCGCGCGCACGGCCGCCTGCGCGGCCTGCGACACGCTGCGCTCGGGATCGACGCTGCGGAACAGGTAGTCGGTGGCGGAACGGATCCGGTAGCGAACGATGAAGCGCACGTCGACGATGTCGGCGTCACGCGTGAGCATCGCGGCTTCTTTCACGTTTGCGAGACGCACGACGTTGTTGCGGCCGACTTCGATCGAACGGACCTGCGACGTATCGACGATCTCGTGCGATGCGAACGGATACGGCGGACGCCAGTGCACGCCCTGGCCGACCGTGCCCGCGAGCTTGCCGAGCTGCAGCACGACGCCGGTCTGGCCCTCCTGCACGACGAACAGCCCGCTGCCCGCGTAGATCGCGACGAGCACACCGATCACGATACCGACGCCGACCCGCGCCGCGCGGCCGTTGTCGGGCCGCAGCCCGTTGCCGCCTCGGCCGCCGAACAGGCCGCTCAGACGCCGGTTGAAATTGCGCCACATCTCGTCGAGATCGGGCGGACCGTCACCGTCGCCGCCGGGCGGACGCTTCGATTCGTTTACACGGGGACGGGAACCGCCATTGCCTTCGCCGCGTCCCCAGCGGGGATCGTTGATCGACAGCAAGGCGCGCATCCGTCGCCAGGTACTCCGCTCGTTGTATTCGTTCACCAGAGTTTGTTCACCAGATTGGACGCCGGCTAACCGGCCGGGACCGGTTAGCGCCCGTGTTCGGAAATCGTGCGGTCTTCGTGTGGTTCAGTGGACGCGCCGTCGAGCGCACCGTTCGGTAACGTCGCGCCGGAAAGATGTTCCGCGGAGGCGATCTCGGCAATGGCGGCACGCAACGCGTCGAGTCCCTGACCGGTGCGCGCGCTCAAAAAGACGCGCGAAATATTACCATACTCGTCCCGCTCGACCGCGTCGCCGCGGGCCGCCAGCTCAGGTACCGCATCGATCTTGTTGAACACCAGCACCTGGCGGATCGTGTCCGCGCCGATCTCGTGCAGCACGCCGTTGACCTGCTCGATCTGCTCGAGCCGCACTGCGCTCGACGCATCGACCACATGCAGCAGCAGATCCGCGTGGATCGTTTCCTCGAGGGTCGCGCGAAACGCGGCGACCAGTTGGTGAGGCAGCTCGCGGATGAATCCGACCGTGTCCGACACGACGATCTGCCCGACTTCGTCGCCGAGATACACGCGCCGCGACGTCGTATCGAGCGTCGCGAACAACTGGTCGGCCGCGTAGGCCTGCGCTTTCGTCAGCGCATTGAACAGCGTCGACTTGCCGGCGTTCGTATAGCCGACGAGCGACACCGACATCGTGCCGCTGCGCGCACGCTGCCGGCGTTGCGTGCTGTGCTGACGACGCAGCCGATCGAGCCGCGACTTCAGCATCTTGATGCGCTCGCCGATCAGCCGACGGTCGGTTTCCAGCTGCGTTTCGCCGGGGCCGCGCAGACCGATACCGCCCTTTTGCCGTTCGAGGTGAGTCCACGCGCGGATCAGCCGAGTCGACAGATATTGCAGCTGCGCGAGCTCGACCTGCAGCTTGCCTTCATGGCTGCGCGCGCGTTGCGCGAAGATATCGAGGATCAGGCTCGTGCGATCGACCACGCGCCTGTTAAGCGCACGCTCCAGATTGCGTTGCTGGGCCGGCGCAAGCGCGTGGTTGAAGATGACGATTTCGACGTTGTGCGCGTCGCACGCAAGCCGCAGTTCGTCGGCTTTGCCGCTGCCGATGAACATCGCGGCATCGGGACTGGAACGGCGGCCCGTGAGAGTGACGGCGGGATGAGCCCCCGCGCTGGAGGCGAGAAGACTGAGTTCTTCGAGACTGGCTTCGAAATCGGTCTTGCCGAAATCGATGCCGACGAGCGCTGCGTTGATCAAATTATCGGGTGTCAAGATAAGGCGGCTGGCATCGGTCGCTCGCGGCGACCGGATGCCGGCCGCAGCAATGGGTTAGGACGAGGCTTCCGCGTCCGGATGGAAATTCACCGGGCGCGCCGGCACGACCGTCGAGATGGCGTGCTTGTAAACCATCTGGGTCACCGTATTACGGAGCAACACGACGTACTGGTCGAACGATTCGATGTTCCCTTGGAGCTTGATGCCGTTCACGAGGTAGATCGAAACGGGAACGTGCTCCTTGCGCAGTGCGTTCAAAAACGGGTCTTGTAACAATTGCCCTTTGTTGCTCATGGCGTACTCCATCTTTTTTTGCAGGTTGATCTGGATTGGCGACGAAGAAAAAGAGATCCGCCGCCAATCGCTACACTATAGCCGATTTTGCCTGCCTCGCCCGGCCATAGGCCATGCGGCAGGCCGTTGCGCGACGGGCTTCAGCCCTTGTCCGCGTACGGATTGTTCGACGAACGGAACTCTATGCGCAATGGAGTCCCGGTCAGGGAGAAAGTTTCGCGGAATCGGTTTTCCAGGTAACGCTTGTACGTTTCCGTCACCGCGTCGAGCGCGTTGCCGTGGATCACGATGATCGGCGGATTTTGTCCGCCCTGATGCGCGTAGCGCAGCTTCGGACGCACCGGACCGCGGCGGCGCGGCTGCTGGAACTCGACCGCCTCGATCAGCGCGCGCGTGAGCTTCGGTGTCGGCAGCTTCGCCATCGCGGCCGCGTACGCGTCGTCGACCGAGCGCATCAGCGCGCCGATGCCCGTCTTCTTCGCCGCCGAAATGAAGTGCGACTTCGCGAAGTCGAGGAACTTCAGCTTGCGGGTCAAATCCGCTTTCGCGCGTTCGCGCGCATGCTCGTCGAGCCCGTCCCACTTGTTCACGCCGATCACGAGCGCGCGGCCCTGCTCGACGACGAAGCCGGCGATATGCGCGTCCTGATCGGAAATGTCCTGCTGCGCATCCAGCAGAAGAATGACGACGTTCGCATCGGCGATCGACTGCAGCGTCTTCACGACCGAGAACTTTTCGATGGCTTCGAACACCTTGCCGCGCCGCCGCAGGCCCGCGGTATCGATCAACGTGTACTTCTTGCCGTTGCGCTCGAAGTCGACGTAGATCGAATCGCGTGTCGTGCCGGGCATGTCGAACGCGATCACGCGATCCTCGCCGATCAGCGCGTTCACGAGCGTCGACTTGCCGACGTTCGGCCGGCCGACGATCGCGATCTTGACGCCGCGCGACGGATCGTTGTCGTCCTCTTCCTCCGGCTGGTCCGCATACGCGACTTCCAGCGCCTCGTTGATCATGTCGGTCACGCCGTCGCCGTGCGCGGCCGAGATCGCGCGCGGATCGCCGAGCCCGAGTTCGTAGAAATCGGTTGCGACCGCCGTGTACTTCATCCCCTCGGCCTTGTTGACGACGAGGAAAATCGGCCGGCCCGTCTTGCGCAGATAGTCGGCGATCGACTTGTCCTGCGGCGCGAGCCCGTTGCGGCCGTCGACGATGAACACGACGACGTCGGCTTCCTCGACGGCTTGCCGCGTCTGGCGTGCCATCTCGTGAAGGATGCCGTCCTTCGCGACCGGCTCGAAACCGCCGGTGTCGACGACGAGGTACGGCCGCGCGCCGACCCGTCCTTCGCCGTAATGGCGATCGCGCGTCAGGCCGGGCAAGTCGGCCACCAGCGCATCGCGCGAGCGCGTGAGCCGGTTGAACAGCGTGGATTTCCCCACATTGGGGCGCCCAACGAGGGCAATGACCGGTTTCATCTGTGTTTTCTACGGTGAGGCGCAGCAGCGGGAGGCCCGCTGCTGCGGGCGGCTGCGCTGAATGAAAATATCACGAATTCGCGCCGCGCCTGACGCGCGCGCCGGGCGCGCGTTGCACGCCGTCGTCTTTCGTCTCGTACTGCGTTTCAAATACCGAGCGGCCGGATACACCGGCCGCTTCGTTTCGTGCGGCCGCGGCGCGCGGGACGAACCCGCTCGCGCCGTTGCCGCGCCTGTCGATTGCGCGTCAGCGCGGACGGAAGCCGTACAGGCCGCCGTCCTTCGTCTGCACGACGAGCGTATTGCCGGCCAGAACCGGCGCCGCGGTGATCGCGCTGCCGTCGGTCTTCATCCGTGCGATGAAGCTGCCGTCTTCGCGCGACAGGAAGTGCACGTAGCCCTGGTAGTCGCCCATCACGACCGCATGGCCGAGCAGGTACGGCACGCCGACGTCGCGGCTCTTCAGCTTGTCGTTGCGCCACAGCTGATTGCCGGTGGCCGCGTCGTACGCGGTCACGATCGACCAGTCATCGCCGCCGGTCACGACCGAATCGTCCTGTGCGAGACCGCTGCGGCTCGAGAACGGTTTTTCCCACAACGGACGGCCGGAGTTCGCATCGAAGCACCCGAGCTGACCCTGGAACGTCACCGCGCAGGTTTCCGCGCCGACGAGCGTCGGCGGACCGCTGACGTCGTTGATGCGCTCGACTTCCGTCACGCCCTTCGGGAACGACACGGGCGTCTGCCAGAACGGCTCGCCCGTCTGCAGGTTGATCGCGACGAGCCCGCCGCCGGGGAAGCCGGCCAGCACCGCCGCGTCGCCTGCGAACGTCATGCCGGCCGATACGCGCAGATTCAGCGGGACCGCGCGATTGCGATAGTTCCACTTCTGCTCGCCCGTCTGCGCGTTGAACGCGATCACCTGTCCGTCGATCGTGCGGACGATCACGAGGCCGTTGCCGACGAGCGGCGGCGAGAAGATTTCGCCCTGCACGGTCGTCTTCCACAATTGCTTGCCATCCGGGCCGAGCACGAACACGCCGCCCTTCAGCGCGCCGACCGCGGTCAGGTTGCCGTCGCTGCCGACACCGGCGGACAGATCGGAGCCGACCTTCGTGCGCCAGACCGTCTGGCCCGTCTTCGCGTCGATCTTCTCGACCGTCCCGTTCTCGCCGGCCGCATAGACGGCGTCGCCCACGGCCACCGGCGAGAACAGATAGCGTCCGCCCTTGCCGACGCTCGCCTTCCAGACCTGTTGCACGTCCATCACGGGCTTGAACTCGGTGAGCGGCGTCGGCACGCGGCGCGCGTCCTTCGACGACGAGCAGGCCGCCAATGCGAGGACAGCCGCCGCGCAGGCAACGGGCACAGCGTAACGTTTCAGCAAATTCATCGGTTAGCGAAGCAGAGTTAAGAGGTTGAGGGGGCCGGGATTCAGCCGCCGAGCGCGTCCAGCTTGAACTGCACGAGCTGGCGCGCGGACTGGTCGTCCTTCGGCAGGCCGTCGAGCGCGAGCTTGTACGCGGCGCGCGCATCGTCGGTCTTGCCTTGCGCGGCAAGCAGGTCGCCGCGGCGATCGGCGACGAGGCCCTTGAATGCGTCGACCGGCGTGCCGGACAGCAGCGCGAGACCCGCGTCGTACGCCTTCTCGTCGAGCAGCAGCGACGCAAGGCGCAGCTTCGCGATCTGCTTGTACTCGTCGTCCTTCGCGTGGTCGACGGCCCATTGCAGCTGCGCCTTCGCGCCGGCGGAATCGCCGGCCGCATACAGCACCTTCGCGGCCGCAAGCGCCGTCATCTGCGCATACGCGGTGCTGCCGTACTTGTCTTCCATGTCGGCGGCCGCGCGGGCCATCGTCGTCTTGTCGTTCGCGGCCGCAGCCTTCTGGACCTGCTCGTACAGCCCGGACGCCTCCGCGGCCTGACGGCGCTGCCAATAGTTCCAGCCGTTGAAACCGGCCGCGACGACGAGCGCCGCGAGCACGATCCACGTGGTGAGGTTGCCCCAGCGCGCCCACCACGCCTTGAGACTTTCAATCGATTCTTGTTCGTCGTGATAACTCATCGGCGAGCGATTCCTTCCTTTTCAGGCTTTTCTTGTCGAGCGAATGCCAGCGCGATCAGTCGTCGCCGTCTTCGGCGGATGCAACCATCGCATTGATTAGGAATTCGGTCAAGCTTTCGACCGGTACGGTCTGCTGAACGTTCTTTTCCCCTTCGTCGCCGGTTCCGCGCAGCGCTTTCACGCCTGCCGTGCCGTTCGCGACCTCTTCTTCGCCGAAGATCACCGCGAACGCGGCGCCGCTTGCATCGGCCCGCTTCATCTGCGACTTGAAGCTCGCCGGCGCGCCGTCGGCGCTGCAGTGGAAGATCACATCGAGGCCCGTGTCGCGCAGGCGCTCGGCTGCGATGAACGCCTGTTCGCGTGCCGCTTCGCCCTGGTGCACCACGTACACGTCGACGCCTTCCTGCTCGGGCGCGAGATCCTCTTCCTTCAGCAGCTCGAGGATCCGCTCGATTCCCATCGCCCAGCCGCACGCGGCAGTCGGCTTGCCGCCGAGCTGCTCGATCAGCGGATCGTAGCGGCCGCCGGCCGCGACGGTGCCCTGCGCGCCGAGCTTGTCCGTCACCCACTCGAACACGGTCAGGTTGTAGTAGTCGAGGCCGCGCACGAGACGCGGATTGATCTTGAACGGAACGTTGTTCGCGAGCAGCAGGCGCTGCAGTCCTTCGAAGTGCGCGCGCGATTGATCGCCGAGAAAATCGATCAGCTTCGGCGCGTTCTGCGCGATCTCCTGCAACGCGGGATTCTTCGTGTCGAGCACGCGCAGCGGGTTCGTATACAGACGACGCTTCGCGTCCTCGTCGAGCACGTCGACGTGCTGCTCGAGGTACTTGATCAGTTCGACGCGGTGCGCGGCGCGTTCCTCCGCGAGGCCCAACGAGTTGATCTCGAGCTTGATGCCGGTCAGGCCGAGATCGTCCCACAGGCGCTGACACATCATGATGATCTCGGCGTCCGCATCCGGGCCGGCGAAGCCGAGCGCCTCGACGCCGACCTGGTGGAACTGGCGATAGCGCCCGCGCTGCGGACGCTCGTGACGGAACATCGGACCGATGTACCACAGACGCTTCGGGCCGTCGTACAGCATGTTGTGCTCGATCGCCGCGCGCACGACCGCCGCGGTGTTCTCCGGACGCATCGTCAGGTGCTCGCCGTTCAGCGCATCGGTGAAGCTGTACATCTCCTTCTCGACGATGTCGGTCACTTCGCCGATTCCGCGCGTAAACAGCTGTGTATGCTCGACGATCGGCGTACGGATGTTCTGGTAACCGTACGCGCGCAGCAGCGACTTCACGGTGGCTTCGAAGAACTCCCACAGCGCGGCATCCTGCGGCAGGATGTCGTTCATGCCCTTGACGCCCGTGAGCTTCTCGATCTTGCGTTTCTGTTCAGTCATCGTGTATCTGGACGAATTAATTCGCGGCCGTCGCGCGGCCGTAGTTGCGTGCGACGTAGTCGCTGACGATCTGCTGGAATTCCTCGGCGATCCGCTCGCCGCGCAGCGTCCTGACCTTCTCTCCGTCGATGAAGACGGGTGCCGCCGGGTTTTCGCCCGAACCCGGCAGACTGATGCCGATGTTCGCGTGCTTCGACTCGCCCGGCCCGTTGACGATGCAGCCCATCACGGCCACGTTCATCTTCTCGACGCCCGGATATTCCTTGCGCCACACCGGCATCTGCTCGCGCAGATACGTCTGGATCTGCATCGCGAGTTCCTGGAACAGCGTGCTCGTCGTGCGGCCGCAGCCCGGGCATGCAATCACCATCGGCGCGAACGAACGCAGGCCCATCGTCTGCAGGATCTCCTGGCCGACCACCACTTCGCCGGTACGCGGTGCACCGGGCTCGGGCGTGAGCGAAATGCGGATCGTGTCGCCGATCCCTTCCTGCAGCAGCACGCCGAGCGCGGCCGTCGACGCGACGATGCCCTTCGATCCCATCCCGGCCTCGGTCAGACCGAGGTGCAGCGCGAAGCCGCAACGGCGCGCGAGCTCGCGATACACCGCGATCAGGTCCTGCACGCCGCTGACCTTGCACGACAGCACAATGCGGTTGCGGCCCAGGCCCAGTTCGACCGCGCGCTCGGCCGAGCCGATCGCCGACTGAATCAGCGCTTCGTACATCACGCTCTGCGCATCCCACGGCTGCGAGCGCGCGGCGTTCTCGTCCATCATCCGTGCGAGCAGATCCTGGTCGAGGCTGCCCCAGTTCACGCCGATGCGCACGGGCTTGTCGTACTTGATCGCCGCCTCGATCATCTGCGCGAACTGCGTATCGCGCTTCGCGCCTTGACCGACGTTGCCCGGATTGATCCGGTACTTCGACAGCGCCTCCGCACAAGCCGGATAGTCGCGCAGCAACAAGTGGCCGTTGTAATGGAAATCGCCGACGAGCGGCACGGTCACACCCATGCGGTCGAGTTGCTCGCGGATCGCCGGCACGGCGGCCGCGGCCTCCGGCGTGTTGACCGTGATGCGCACCAGTTCGGAGCCCGCATTCGCGAGTTCCTTGATCTGGATCGCGGTGCCGATCGCGTCGGCCGTATCGGTATTCGTCATCGACTGCACGCGCACCGGCGCATCGCCGCCGATCGTCACGAGCTGCCCGCCCCAACGGACATCCACCGCATGCGACGCACGGCGCGGCGCATGCCCGCCGAACACCGGCTCGGTTGAACAAATCTGACTGCTGCGTGGGGATTGAGCTTCGGATTGCATCGATAGATCCATTTACGCGGAATGCGCCGCGAAGCGGCGCACGAATTGAAAAAGCGCCGTGTTGCCACGAACCGCCGACCCCGAACGGATCGACGGCAAGGACGCCCCACGGCGCTTGACGTCAGGGCAACGTGAACCGCGCCACATTGCCCCGCGCTGCCGAATATTTTGCCGGATCGACGGGTTTTCCGTCGAACGCGATCGCGTCGAGGCCGGCCTTGTTGCCGATCGTGACCTTGAACGGCCCGTCGCCGGCGACCTGCTTCGTCTCGCCGGCCCGCACCAGCGCGGAGAACAGCTCCTTGCCATTCTTGTCACGCACGCTGAACCAGCAGTCCTGTTTGACTTTCAGTTCGATCATCGACTGGCCCGCCGCAACGACGACGCTCGCAGGCTCGGCCGGTGCAGCCGCGCTCGCAGCGGCCGCCGCCGCGACCGACTGCGATGCCGTCGACGGCGCGCCCGAAGCCGCTGGCGCAGGCGGAGTCGCCGCAACTGCTTGCGGCGCCACGGCGGACGCGGCAGCCGAAGCCGAGACGTCATTGCCGGCGTCGGCCGACGTGCCGCTCGCCGCGGCCTCTTCGACGGCCGAAGCGGCCGGTGCTGCGCTCGCAGCCGACGCATGGCCGGTGTCCGCGCCCTTGAAACGCGCGAGCCAGCTCGACGAATCGCCGCCAGTGTGCCACATGAGCGCCGCGATCACCGCGATGACGACGATCGCCGTTCCCCACAGCCATGGATGATGATGCGACGAACCGCCGAGCGGAATCGACACGCGACCGCGCGGCAGATCCGTCCCCGACGATGCGGGCATCGACAGGTCGACCTCCGGCACGCCGCGCTCGCGACGCATCGCCTGTGCAAACGGCTCCGGATCGACGCCGAGCATTTTCGCGTAGCTGCGCACGACGCCGAGCGCAAACGTCACACCGGGCAAATGGCTGATGTCGCCGCCCTCGAGCGCCCGCAGCTTCTGCGGTGCGACCTTCAGCCGCGCCGATACGTCGTCGACCGTCCAACCCTTCGCTTCCCGGAGCTGCGCCAGCCGGCTGCCTACCGCCGCCAGCGATTCCAGTCCGGCCGATGCCGGCTTTGCGGCATTCGTCTCTGCGCCGTTTGACGGCTGCGGCTCACTCATCCTTGTCCTCGCGTCGATTCTTCTTCACTGGCGGACGCCGCCGGCTCCTGCCGGCCAGCCCCCGCAACTTTCCATGCCATGCGCGACGCCGAGGCGCCGCGACCGATCGCTATTCGCGTGTTGTACCGCCAGGAGGTTCGAGCATCCCCGGCTCGGCGCCCCGTTCAAACCGCCCGAACTTCGATGATTTTTCCTGCTGCACCCGTTCGCTCCGCAAGCCGCGTGCGATCCTTCACCGCGCCGGCCAGCTGACCGCAGGCGGCATCGATGTCGTCGCCGCGCGTCTTGCGCACGGTCGTGACGATACCCGCATCGATGAGGATTTGCGCAAAGCGCTTGATCTGCTCCGGCTTCGAGCGGATGAGGCCCGACTCCGGAAACGGATTGAACGGAATCAGATTGAACTTGCACGGCACGTCACGCGTGACGGCCAGCAGTTCGCGCGCATGCGCTTCGGTGTCGTTGACGCCGTCGAGCATGCAGTATTCGAAAGTGATGAAATCACGCGGCGCGACTTTCAGATAGCGCTGACATGCCGCCATCAGTTCGCGAAGCGGATGCTTCTTATTCAGCGGCACCAGCTCGTCGCGCAGCGCATCGTTCGGCGCATGCAGCGAGACGGCGAGCGCCACCGGCAGCTCGGCACCGAGACGGTCCATCATCGGCACCACGCCCGAAGTGGACAGCGTGACGCGACGGCGCGACAGCCCGTACGCGTTGTCGTCGAGCATCAGCCGCATTGCGGGCACGACCGCGTTGTAATTGAGCAGCGGCTCGCCCATGCCCATCATCACCACGTTGGTGACGACCCGCTCGGCCTTGCCGTTCGGGCCCGGCGCGCGGCCGAGCGACGCGCGCAGCGCAAACTCGGCCATCCGGAGCTGACCGATGATTTCACCGGTCGACAGATTGCGGGAGAACCCCTGCTTGCCCGTCGAGCAGAAGCGGCAGTTCACCGCGCACCCGGCCTGCGACGACACGCACAGCGTGCCGCGCGTCCCTTCCGGGATGAACACGGTTTCGACCGCATTGCCGTTTCCGACGTCGATCAGCCACTTGCGCGTGCCGTCCGCGGAAACGTGATCGCTGACGATATCGGGCATCGCGATCGACGCTCGACCCTTGAGCTTCTCCCTCAAGGATTTCGCGAGATCGGTCATGCCGTCGAAATCGCTGGCGTTGTACTGGTGGATCCAGCGCTGCAACTGCTTGGCGCGGAACGGCTTCTCGCCGAGGCTGCCGCAATATGCGACAAGCCCCTCGGCGTCGAAGTCGAGAAGATTGACGGAAGTTTCGCTCGTCATGATGTGCTGCCTTGCCGCGTGCGCTGAACCCTGCCTGTTTGCTGCGAGCCCGGACTAGCGCGAGTAGACGTTCATTTCCGGGAAGAAGAACGCGATTTCCACGCGTGCCGTTTCCGGAGCGTCGGAGCCGTGCACGGCGTTCGCGTCGATGCTGTCGGCGAAGTCGGCGCGGATCGTGCCTTTTTCAGCCTTCTTCGGATCCGTTGCACCCATCAGGTCGCGGTTCTTCAGGATCGCGCCTTCGCCTTCGAGAACCTGGATCATCACCGGGCCCGAGATCATGAAATCGACGAGGTCCTTGAAGAACGGGCGCGAAGCGTGCACCGCGTAGAACTTCTCGGCGTCGGCACGCGACAGGTGCGCCATGCGCGCTGCGACGATCTTCAGGCCGGCGCCTTCGAAACGGCTGTAGATCTGGCCGATCACGTTCTTTGCCACCGCATCCGGCTTGATGATCGACAGGGTGCGCTCGATTGCCATAAAAACTCCAAAAAATTAAGAAGTTACAAGTTCAAATGAATCCGCTATTGTAGCATGATCCCGTGTATCATTGCGATTGAACCCTTACACGAGTGAAAGGTTCCAAATCGATATGTTTTGCGCGGCCCGGCCCATTGAAACCTCCGGGCGCGGAACGTATCTTAGCCATAGCTGCTCCGGTTTGCTGCGCCGCACACCGCGTGCGCCGAACCGGGCCCGGACGCCCTTGCGTTCAATGTTAGGAGAAACCATGAACGACTATCCGTACAATTTCGGCCGCGGCGGCTCCGTCAGCACCGCCGAGGTTCGCAACCGCGTGCTGCGGAACACGTACTGGCTGCTCGCGCTGTCGATGGTGCCGACGGTGCTCGGAGCGTGGGTCGGTGTCGCGACGGGCTTCTCGCTGTTCGCGGCCACGAGCCCGATGATGAGCCTCATCGCATTCTTCGCGATCGCGTTCGGCTTCATGTTCGCGATCGAGCGCACGAAAAACAGCGCAGCCGGCGTGTTCGTGCTGCTCGGCTTCACGTTCTTCATGGGCCTGATGCTGTCGCGTCTGCTGAGCTTCATCCTCGGCTTCTCGAACGGTCCGTCGCTGATCATGCTCGCGTTCGGCGGCACCGGGATCATCTTCGCCGCGATGGCGACGATCGCCACCGTCAGCAAGCGCGATTTTTCGGGCCTCGGCAAGTGGCTGTTCATGGGCGTGATCGTGATCCTGCTCGCGTCGGTCGCCAACATCTTCCTGCAGCTGCCGGCGCTGATGCTGACCGTGTCGGTGCTCGCGATCGCGATCTTCTCGGCGTACATGCTGTTCGACGTGCAGCGTGTCGTGAACGGCGGCGAGACGAACTACATCACCGCCACGCTCGCGATCTACCTCGATCTGTACAACGTGTTTACGAACCTGCTCGCGCTGCTCGGCATCTTCGGCGGCAACCGCAACTGACGTTCGTCGCACCCCACGAAAAACCGGCCCTCGGGCCGGTTTTTTCATGCGCGTCGCACGGGCATTCAGTCGCGCTCGAACAGTGCGATCGATTCGACGTGCGACGTATGCGGAAACATGTTCACAACGCCCGCGCCCTTCAGCCGATAGCCGGCCTCGTGCACGAGCAGGCCCGCGTCGCGCGCGAGCGTCGACGGATTGCACGACACGTAGACGATGCGCATCGGCAGCGGTCCTTCGCCGCTCTGCGCAATCTCGGCCAGCGCCTTCGACACCGCGAGCGCGCCCTCGCGCGGCGGATCGATCAGGAATTTGTCGAAAGCGCCGAGCGCGCGAATGTCGTCGGCGGTCACTTCGAACAGGTTCCGGCACGCAAACGTCGTGTGACCGTCGACACCGTTCTCGCGCGCGTTCGCCAGTGCGCGCGTGGTCAGCGTCTCGCTGCCTTCGATGCCCATCACTTCGCGCGCCAGCCGCGCGAGCGGCAGCGTGAAGTTGCCGATTCCGCAGAACAGATCGAGCACGCGATCGTCGCGCGACGGTGCAAGCAGACGCAGCGCGCGGCCCACCAGCACGCGGTTGATCTGATGGTTGACCTGCGTGAAGTCGGTCGGCTTGAACGGCATGCGAATGCCGAACTCCGGCAGCGTATAGTCGAGCGATACGTCGAGCGGATAGAACGGCGTCACCGTGTCCGGGCCCTTCGGCTGCAGCCAGAATTGCACCTGATGCTCGTCCGCGAACGCACGCAGCAGCGCTTCGTCCGCCGCGTTGATCGGCTCCAGCACGCGCAGCACGAGCGCCGTGACCGATGAACCGACCGCCAGTTCGATTTGCGGCATGCGATCGCGGATCGACAGCGCCTCGACGAGCCGGCGCAGCGGCACCAGCATCGCCGACACGTGCGGCGGCAGCACTTCGCAGCTCGTCATGTCGGCGACATAGCTGCTCTTCTTTTCGTGGAAGCCGACCAGCACGCCGCCCTTCTTCACGACATTGCGTACGGTCAGGCGCGCGCGGTAACGATAACCCCATGACGGACCGTGGATCGGCGCGAACATCGTTTCCGCGCGCAGCTTGGCCAGATGCCACAGGTTGTCTTCCAGCACACGCTGCTTGATCGCGACTTGCGCGCGCATGTCGAGATGCTGCATCGAGCAACCGCCGCACGTGCCGAAGAACGTGCATTTCGGCTGCGTGCGCATCACGCTCGGACGCAGGATATCGACGACGGTCGCCTGCTCGTAGCTCGGCTTGCGGCGGTAGCTCGAATACGTGACGCGCTCGCCGGGCAGCGCACCCTCGACGAACACGACCTTGCCCGGCTCGCCGTCATCGGTCGTCATGCGGCCGACACCGCGCGCTTCCATGTCGAGCGATTCGATCTCGAGAACCGGCGCGTTACCGGGCGCGGCAGGCGCGCTTTTCGATTTGCGCGCAGAAGTGGGGACGGCTTCGGACACCAGCTTTTCCTGACAAACGTTGAAGAAGGCGAGATTGTAGACGACCGGGAACCCGATCGCGTGCTTTGCCCGAACGCGGAGCGGGCGGATGCGCGCGACGCGGCGGCGTCGATGCGACCGCATCACGTTCGCGCACGCGGACAGAGCGGATATCGACGTGCACAATCCGCATGACAGGAGGGCCCACCATGCGACTGATCGACTGGAACATTCAATGGGGTCGGGACGCCGACGGCATCGTCGACCTCTCCCGGACCGTCGCCGACGCGCGCCGCCTCGGCGACTTCGACGTGCTGTGCCTGCAGGAAGTCACACGCGGCTTCGGCTCGCTACCCGGCGGGCCGGGCGCGGATCAGTTCGCGGAACTGGCCGCGCTGCTTCCCGGCTATACAATCATCGACGCGATCGGCGCCGATCTGCCGGGTGCGGAGCCCGGCGCCCCGCGACGCCAGTTCGGCAATGCAATCGCAACCCGGCTGCCGGTTGCGCGCGTGCTGCGTCAATTGCTGCCGTGGCCGGCCGACGCCGATACGCCGTCGATGCCGCGCGTGGCGCTCGACGTCGAGTTGCATACCGCGTCGGGTCCGCTAAGGGTCGTGACTACGCATCTCGAGTTCTATTCGGCTCGTCAGCGCATTGCGCAAGTCGACACGCTACGTGAACGGCACCGCGAAGCTTGCGCGCATGCGGCACGACCGGCGCCCGCCGAAAATGCGGACGGACCGTTCATCGCAACCGGTCAGCCGCGCGATGCGATCGTATGCGGCGACTTCAACAGCGCATTCGGCAGCGACGCCTATCGACGCTTCCTTGAACCGATCGCCGACGCGCCGCGCTTCGTCGATGCGTGGGTCGCGTGCCATGCGGGACATACGCCGCCGCCGACGGCCGGCGTCTACGACACGGCGCAATGGTCGGACGGGCCGCTCGCGTGCGACTTCGTGTTCGTGACCGACACACTGTTGTCGCGCGTGAAGCGATGCGAGATCGACGGCGACGTGCGCGCGTCCGATCATCAGCCGATCGTGCTCGAACTCGACTGACGCCCGCGCGCTGCAGTTGCGCGCGCGCCGCGTCACGCGTCGAATGCGGCCAGGTATTCGGCCCAATGCGGGGCCGGCTCCTGTGCGAGCGCGTTCTTCACGAGCAGGATCTCATCCGCATACTCGTTCGCGGTCAGGCCGCCGCGCATCAGCTGAAACCGGCAATACAGCAGATAGGTGTTCACGACGTCGGTTTCGCAATAGTTGCGGATTTCGTCGAGCCGCCCTTCCTGGAACGCCAACCACACCTGACTGCCATCCATCCCGAGCTTGCCGGGAAAGCCGCACAGCTTCGCGAGCGCGTCGAGCGGCGCATTCGCGCGCGCCTGATACATCGCGAGCACGTCCATCAGATCCGTATGCCGCGAGTGATAGCGCGAGATGTAATTGTTCCACTTGAAGTCGCGGTCGTCCTCGCCGAGATCCCAGTAGCGCGGCGCGGCAATCCCGTGCACGAGCGCACGATAATGGAGCACCGGCAGATCGAAGCCGCCGCCGTTCCACGACACGAGCTGCGGCGTGTATTTCTCGATCACGCGGTAGAACGACTGGATCAGCGTCGCTTCGTTGTCCTGCGGTGTGCCGAGCGAGCGAACGCGAAAACCGTTGTTGTCGCGGAACACGCACGAGATCGCCGCAACGCGCTGCAGGTGGTGCGGCAGGAAATCGCTGCCGGTCTTTTCGCGGCGCGCGGCGAACGCATGTTCGGCCACCGCGGCATCGTCGAGCGTCGCGGGCAGGTCTTCCAGACGGCGAATGCCGTCGACATCGGGAATCGTCTCGATGTCAAAAACGAGAATCGGTGTCATCAGTTACAGAACGGCGTCCTTGCGTACGCCGTTGGAGGCGAAGAACCGCTTGAGGCGCACCAGCGCTTCCTGCTGGATCTGCCGCACGCGCTCGCGCGTGAGTCCCATCTCGTCGGCCAGTTCCTCGAGCGTCGCCGGTTCGATGTGGTTCAGGCCGAAGCGGCGCTCGATCACGTGCCGATGCTTGTCGGACAGGCGCGACAGCCACGCGCGCGTGAGCGTCTCGAGTTCGCGATGCTGCACTTCGGCGTCGGGCGACTGACTTTGATCGTCGGGCAGCAGGTCGAGCAGGCTGCTCGCGGGATCGAGGTCGAGCGGCGCGTCGAGCGACGCGGTATGTTCGTTGAGCGCGAGGATGTCGGTGACTTCCTCGGCGGTCTTGCCGGTGAGATAGGCGATGTCGTCGATGCTGGCCTCGCGGCGCTCGGCCGCGTCGCCAGTCGACATCGAATTCTTTTCGAGGTGGCGCTTCGCGCGCAGCACCTGATTCAGCTCGCGGATCACGTGCACCGGCAGGCGCACCGTGCGCGCCTGGTTCATGATCGCCCGCTCGATGCTCTGCCGAATCCACCAGGTCGCATACGTCGAGAAACGGAAGCCGCGCGTCGGATCGAACTTTTCGATCGCGTGCATCAGCCCGAGATTGCCTTCCTCGATCAGATCGAGCAGCGGCACGCCGCGGTTCAGATATCCCTTTGCGATGCTGACGACGAGACGCAGGTTGCGCTCGATCATCACCTGCCGCGCCTCGAACTCGCCGGCTTTCGCGAGACGCGAATAGCGCTGCTCTTCCTCGACGGTCAGCAGCGGCTTCACGCTGATGCGGTTCAGGTAATGCTGGATCGTGTCGGCCGTGAGCTCGGCCTGCAGCAGCGCGCGGAAATCGTCGACATCGGGCGCGGCGTCGGGGCGATCTTCGCGTTCGTCGTCGCCGTCGGATTCGGCGTCGCGCGCCTCGAGATCGCGTTCGTTTTCGACGACGTCGTCTTCGTCGTCCGTCGAAGCGCCAGCTCGCTCCACCGATGCTTGCGTGGCTCGACTGATCTTCTCAGACTCGGCTTGCGGCTCGTGGCGCTTCGATTTCGGCATGGTCGTCTCGGTTATTGAGGCGGCAAATACTTCAGCGGATCGACAGGCTTGCCCTGCCGGCGAACCTCGAAATGCAGCATCACGCGGTCGGCATCGCTGTTACCCATCTCGGCGATCTTCTGCCCTTTCGTGACCGCGTCCCCCTCTTTTACCATCAAAGCGCGATTGTGTGCATACGCCGTGAGGTAAGTTGCGTCGTGCTTGATGATAATGAGGTTGCCGTAGCCGCGCAGCCCGTTGCCCGCGTAGACGACGCGGCCGTCGGCCGCCGCCTTCACCGCTTCGCCGGCCGTCCCGCCGATATTGACGCCCTTGTTCTTCGCGTCGTCGAAGCCGTTCAGCACCGGGCCGCGCACCGGCCATGCGAACGTCACGGGGCCGCTCGGTGCGGCGGCCGTATCGCTCGACGCGGCCGCAGGCGGCGTCGCGGCGGCGGACGACGTGCCGGCAGCCGGCGTCGCGGGCCCGCTGCTGAGCGGTGCCGTCGCGACGGCCGCACCGCCGATCGGCGCGGCAACCGGTGCGCCGGCTGTCGCAGTGCCGCCCGGCGGCGCGACACGCAGCAGTTGATCGACTTCGATCTGGTTCGGGTTCGCGAGATTGTTCCACGCGGCGATGTCGCGATAGTTCTGCCCGTTCTCGAGCGCGATCCGATACAGCGTGTCGCCCGGCTTCACGCGATAGTAGCCCGGCGGCGGCGGGCCGAGCGGTACGGCGGGTTGTGCGGCGGCGGTCGTGCCGAACGAACCGGAGCGGTCGACGACGGGCGCGTTGTCGAGCCGCGTCGCACAGGCGGCCAGCAGCGTGGAGAATGCAGCCACACAGATCGCGCGCTGGGCGAACGTGAGCGGTTCCCTGGAACGGTTGTTTTGCATCGCGCGCAACATACTCATCGGTTTCAAATCACTCCGGATTTTAAAGGGACAAAGAAAACGCGATCAAGCCGCGACTCTCGCCATTGCGCGTGTGCGACGCGCTCGATGAGCGTGAGCACCTGAGGCTGCCCGCTCTGTGCGCCGACCGGCGCGACGAGCCGCCCGCCGATCGCAAGCTGTTCGAGCAGCGCCTGCGGCACGTCGAGTCCCGCCGCTGCAATGACGATTGCGTCGAACGGCGCAGCGGAAGGCAGCCCGATACGCCCGTCGCCGTAATGCAAACGGATGTTCGGCACGCGTAGCGGCCGCAGGTTCAGCTTCGCGCGCTCGTAGAGCGGCTTGATGCGTTCAATCGAATAGACGTCGCGCGCGACGTGGCTCAGCACGGCGGCCTGATAGCCGCAGCCGGTGCCGATTTCGAGTACGCGCTCGACGGAGCGGCCGGCCATCGCGAGCTCGATCATGCGCGCGACTACCGACGGCTTTGAAATCGTCTGCTGGTGACCGATGGGCAACGCCGAATCCTCGTACGCCTGCGTCGCGAGGCCGGGATCCACGAACATGTGGCGCGGCACGGCAGCCATCGCGTTCAGCACGCGGGCGTCGGTCACGCCGTTCGCGCGCAGCCGTTCGACCATGCGCTCGCGCACGCGTTCCGACGTGAGCGCGAACGCGCCGGGCGATGCGACACTCGGCACCGCCGGCTTCGGCAGCGCGGGTTTCAGCGCGGTCGGCTTCGGTGCGGTTGCCGGTTTCGCGCCGGCCGGCCCGGACGACGCCGCACGGGGCGCGCCCGGTTTCGCGGCGACCGGCTTCAGCACGACGGCGGGTTTGTCGGCAGCCTTCGGCGTCGCATGGCGTTCGCCGGCTCTGCCTTCGGATTTGCGTGGCGCTCGCTTGAGATCTTCGAGCGCGAGCGGGAACCGCTTCGCGCGCTCGCCGCTCATGAAGCCCGCCCTCCGGCGCGCACCCATTCGCGCGTCGCGGGCAGCATCTGCGTGTGCGTCAGGTCGAGTTGCAGCGGCGTGATCGACACGAAACCGTTTGCGACTGCGTGGAAGTCGGTGCCCTCGCTCGCGTCGAGCGCTGCGCCGGCCGCGCCGATCCAGTAGACGGGCTCGCCGCGCGGGTCGGTCTGGCGAATCACTGGTTGCGACGGATGACGCTTGCCGAGGCGCGTGACCTTCCAGCCCTTCAGCGCGTCGTACGGCAGGTTCGGAATATTGACGTTCAGCAGCGGATGACCGGGCAGCGGATGCGCGAGATAGTGTTCGACGATTTCCGCTGCGACGCGTGCGGCGTCCGCGAGATGCGCCCAGCCCTTGTCGGCGAGCGAGAACGCGATGGCCGGCACGCCGAACATGATGCCTTCGGTGGCCGCTGCAACTGTCCCCGAATAGAGCGTGTCTTCGCCCATGTTCTGGCCGTTGTTGATACCGGACACGACGAGGTCCGGCTTCGTGTCGACCATACCCGTCAACGCGACGTGCACCGAATCGGTCGGCGTGCCGTTCACGTAGAAGAAACCCGTACCCGCTGCACGCTGCACCGACAGCGGCCGCCACAGCGTCAGGGAATTCGACGCGCCGCTGCAGTTCTGCTCGGGTGCGATCACCGTGAGTTCGGCCAGCGGCTGCAGCGCCTCGCCGAGCGCGGCGAGACCGGGGGCGAGATAGCCGTCGTCGTTGCTGAGTAGGATTCGCATGCGGCGATTGTAACCGAGGAAAGATGGCGCGAGAGCGACAGTCCGGCAGCGCCCGGGCGTGGACGCATGCGGGCGTGCACGGTGCGCCGCCGCATCGCGCGGCGGCGTTCCTCGATCAGATCGCGCCCGCTTCGCGCAGTGTGGCAATCGCCTGTGCGTCGTAGCCGAGGCCGCGCAACACGTCGTCGGTATGCTCGCCGAGCTCGGGGCCGAGCCAGCGCGTTTCGCCGGGCGTGTCCGACAGCTTCGGCGTGATGTTCGGCAACGGAATGTCGGTGCCGTCCGCGAGCTTGAAGCGCTGGATCATCTGCCGCGCGACGAACTGCGGATCGGTGAACATGTCCGCGACGCTATAGATGCGTCCGGCCGGCACATCGGCCGCGTTCAGCACGGCGAGCGCGTCGTCGATCGTGCGCGGCGCGAGCCACGCGGCAATCGCATCGTCGATTTCCTGCGTGCGCGGCACGCGCCCGTCGTTCTGGGCGAGAGCCGGATCGTCGGCGAGATCGTCGCGCTCGATCGCCTTCATCAGCCGCTTGAAGATCGGATCGCTGTTGCCGCCGATCACGATGCTGCCGTCGCGGCACGCATACGTGTTCGACGGCACGATGCCCGGCAGCGACGCACCGGTGCGCTCGCGCACCATCCCGTACACGCCGTATTCGGGCACGACGCTTTCCATCATGTTGAACACGGCTTCATATAGTGCGACGTCGACGACCTGCCCGGCGCCGCCGTTCACGTTCCGGTGATGCAGCGCCATCAGCGCACCGATCACGCCGTGCAGCGCGGCGATCGAATCGCCGATCGAGATGCCGATGCGCGGCGGCGGCAACTCCGGATAGCCGGTGATGTGGCGCAGCCCGCCCATCGATTCGGCGATCGCGCCGAAGCCGGGCCGGTCGCGATACGGGCCGGTCTGCCCGTAGCCGGACAGGCGCACCATCACGAGCCCCGGGTTGTCGGCGGACAGCACGTCGTAACCGAGCCCGAGCTTCTCGAGCAGGCCCGGGCGGAAGTTCTCGATCACGATGTCGGCCTCGCTCGCGAGCTGGCGCGCGATCGTCTTGCCGGCGTCGGACTTCAGGTTCAGCGTGACCGATTTCTTGTTGCGCGCCTGCACCGACCACCACAGCGACGTGCCGCCCTGCTCCGGATACAGCTTGCGCCACTTGCGCAGCGGATCGCCGCCTTTCGGATCCTCGATCTTGATCACTTCCGCGCCGAATTCGGCGAACAGCCGCGACGCGAACGGCCCCGCGATCAGCGTTCCGAATTCGAGCACTTTGACGCCCGCAAGCGGGCCCTGGCTGGTGCTCATGTGTCTCCCTGACATGACGAAGGCGCCGCGTGCGCGTGACGCCCGGCTTACATCGTGCGGCGATCGAGCATCGCGCGCGCGATGGTGCCCGCGTCGACGTATTCGAGTTCGCCGCCGACCGGCACGCCGCGCGCGAGCCGCGTGACGGCGAGGCCGCGCGCCTTCAGCGTCTGGCCGAGGTAATGCGCGGTGGCTTCGCCTTCGTTCGTGAAGTTGGTCGCCAGCACGACTTCCTTGACGATCCCGTCGGACGCGCGCCGCACGAGGCGATCGAAATGGATTTCCTTCGGGCCGATCCCGTCGAGCGGACTCAATCGCCCCATCAGCACGAAATACAGCCCGCGGTACGTCATCGTCTGCTCGAGCATGATCTGATCGGCCGGCGTCTCGACGACGCACAGCAGCGTCGGATCACGCTCGTCGTCGCTGCAGAGCTCGCAGATCGGCGCTTCGGTGAACGTATTGCACTTCTCGCAGTGCTGCAGATGCTCGGTGGCGAACAGCAGCGACCGGCCGAGCCGCTCCGCGCCCTCCCGATCGTGCTGCATCAGGTGGTACGCCATGCGCTGCGCGGATTTCGGCCCGACGCCGGGCAGCACGCGCAGCGCTTCGACGAGCGCGGACAGGGCGGACGGCTGTTTCATACGGCGGCAAAAAGCGGAACGGGCACTGCGTTCAGAACGGCAGCTTGAAGCCTGGGGGCAGCGGCAGACCCGACGTCATGCCGCTCATCTTTTCCTGCGACGTCGCTTCGGCCTTGCGCACGGCGTCGTTGAACGCGGCGGCGACGAGATCTTCGAGCATGTCCTTGTCGTCCGCGAGCAGGCTCGGGTCGATCGACACGCGGCGCACTTCGTTGCGACACGTCATCGTCACCTTGACGAGGCCGGCGCCCGACTGCCCTTCGACTTCGATCTGCGCAAGCTGCTCCTGCATCTTCTTCATGTTTTCCTGCATTTGCTGCGCTTGCTTCATCAGTCCGGCGAGGTTGCCTTTCAGCATGGGAATACTCCTTGTCGATCGTGTGAAAACCGGCACGCGATGCGTGCCGGTCGATATGTGCGGGCGTGATTGTGCCTGTTGCGCGGCGATCCGTTCAATGCAGCGTCGGCGACGTGCCGTCCGACGGCGGGTCGGCGAGCGGCCGCACCGAACCGTCGACGATGCGCGCGTCGAAATCGCGCATCAGCTGCTGCACGAACGGATCCGCGTGAATCTCCTGCTCGGCCTCGCGCTGGCGCGCGGCGCGCGCGGCTGCGTCGAGCGCCGCGGCGGTGCGGCGCGCGGGACCGACCTCGACCGCGACCTCGACCGGCTTGCCTAGCGCGTCGGCCAGCGCGGCCTTCAACTTCGCGACCTGTGCGGCGTCCGCGTACTGCGGCACCGGCACCGAGAGTTTCAACGTCGTCGCGTCGACCGCGGTCAGTTCGCTGTTGAACGCGAGCTGATACGCGACGCCCTTGAGCGGCAACTGCGCGGCGAGCGTCGGCCATTCGCCGTCGAAGCCGATCGGATCGAGCGCGATCGCGGGCGGCAGCGGGCGCGTATCGACCGGCACGGGCGCGCGCAACTCGGCCGGCTTCGACGCGACGCGCACGTCGTCGGGGCCGCTGTCGAACATCGGCACGAAGCCGTCGTCGGCCGGGCCGCCGAACATCTCGTCGGCGCTCAGCGGCACGTACTCGTCGGGCGGAATGTCTTCCCACGGCGGCGGCGCCTGACGCGTGTCGCCGGCTTGCGGCGCACGGGCCGCAGCGCGCGGCGTGGGCACCTGCACCGCAGGGCGCGCCGCGGCCGGCTTTTCGGCAGCGGGCTGGGGCGCGGGCTTCGCCGCGCCCGTCCGCGCGCGGTCGGAC